>NZ_CP113866.1:1057500-1706250 GCF_026914305.1 Caldicellulosiruptor acetigenus
GATAACAGGCTGATCTCCCCCGAGAGTCCACATCGACGGGGAGGTTTGGCACCTCGATGTCGGCTCATCGCATCCTGGGGCTGAAGTAGGTCCCAAGGGTTGGGCTGTTCGCCCATTAAAGCGGTACGTGAGCTGGGTTCAGAACGTCGTGAGACAGTTCGGTCCTTATCCGCCGCGGGCGCAGGGTATTTGAGGGGAGCTGACCCTAGTACGAGAGGACCGGGTTGGACGGACCGCTGGTTTACCAGTTGCACTGCCAAGTGCACGGCTGGGAAGCCAAGTCCGGATGGGATAAACGCTGAAAGCATCTAAGCGTGAAGCCCACCCCAAGATGAGATACCCCACACCGATGAGGTGGTAAGGGTCCTGGAAGACTACCAGGTAGATAGGCCGCATGTGTAAGCGCTGTGAGGCGTTGAGCAAGGCGGTACTAATGGCCCGAGGAGCTTGACCGAAAGAGAAGCTTTCTCCCTATTCACTTGCGAGGCTGCTGAAAAAAATGAATACAGGAAACAAATCCGGTGGCGAAAGAGCGAGGGAAACACCCGTTCCCATTCCGAACACGGAAGTTAAGCCTCGCAACGCCGATGATACTGTGCTGGAGACGGCACGGGAAAGTAGGTGGCTGCCGGATTTTTTATTTTTATATTCGAATGTTAAATTTTTTACAATAACCACATAAAAAAGATTTTAGCGTATTTTGTTTATTCAACACAACATTTTAATACTTATGGCATTAACTAAAAAATTTCTGAAAATGAGAATTCAATTTACTTCTAAGCTATTAAATCGGATAATGGTTGTTACCAAAAATAAGAAAGCTAGCAGAAGGGTAAAAACCAGCGTTGTTTTTGCATCTTGTAAGCCAAAATTACTTGTAAGCAAAACCAAATTATATGGACTGAACTTTTTAAGTTTTTCAAACTGAGAGAGTAGAGCAGTAGAATATGCAAGTGTACATGCCAAAATTCCGGCTGAGATATTTTTCTTTGTAAAGCTGCTAAAAAATAATGTAAGTGAAATCACAAACAGGTAGTAAATACACAAAAGAAAATAAACAGAAACTATGTCAGAGACAGCAATTTTTTGTCCTTCAAAAAGAAGATTGGCGTAATATTGGTTGAAGAATAAACCTACAAACAAGAGAAAGCAAATTGCAATTGCAAAATGTAAATACTTTGCCAGTACAATTTGGGATTTATTAGCACCTTTTGAAAAAGGAAAAACTATTTTTTGGGAATAAATCTCTTCATTTATACTCCCAGCAGCAGTGAATATTACAAATAGCGTACCAATCTGAAAAAGATCTTTGATATAATTTGCCAATGCATCTTTAGGCTTAAACTCAAATAGCTGGTGTATTAAATTGGCAGGAATCTTATTGCCAACAAAAGAAGGAAGAAGCTTTAACATTACTGGATCTAAGATAGAGAACAATATTATGCCTGTTGCAAGAGCAATGTATTTGTACTGTCTTATCCCTTCAATGAATTCTTTTTTAAGATATGCTTTAAATGTCGTCATTTTTATCTACCACCTTTATGAATATGTCTTCCAGTGAAGGCTTTTTTAAATAAAAGGATAAAATGGGCTTATCTATCTGTGCCAATACCTTTATTAACTCTTTTTTTGCTATTTCAACATTGTTAACATAAATTGAGACTTTCCCAAAGTTGTCAATATCGATTTTTCGAATATAAGGAAACTGAGACAATTTTTCTTCCAACTTGTCGGGGATACTTTCAAACTCAACACAAAAAACAGGTTGAATGTATCGTTTTTGGAGGTTTTCTAAACTGTCACTGACAATTACTTTGCCTTCATGTAATATAGTGACGTGGTCGCATATTCTCTCAACATCATTTAATATGTGTGTAGAAAAAAATACGGTAATTCCTTCTTCTTTCAAGGATCTTATATGTTCTAACACTTCAGCTCTTCCTTCTGGGTCTAAAGAAGCGGTTGGTTCATCAAGAAGCAATAGTTTTGGTTTATTAAATATTGCGACAGCTATTCCAAGTCTTTGAAGCATTCCGCCCGAAAAAGTTGAGATTTTTCTTTTAGAAACGTTTGAAAGTTTTACAATTTCAAGGACTTCTTCAGTCCTCTTTTTAATAGTTCTACTTTCAAAATTGCAAATTTGTCCTATTAAGCTTAAATACTCAACTGGTGTGAGATAACCATAGAATACAGGGTTTTGAGGAAGGAATCCAATTTGTTTCACTATATCTTTTTTGTTTGTCTTAAAATTAAGATTGTCAAATAAGATTGTCCCTTCATCAAAACTAATTAGTCCAGAGAGAATTTTCATTGTGGTTGTCTTACCTGCTCCATTTGGTCCAAGAAAACCATGAACAGTAGCAGGTTTTACTTCAAATGATATGCCTTTTAAAGCTTTTACCTTTCCAAAGCTTTTGTGAAGATTTATCACTTTCAGCAAACTAATCACGCTCTCTTCCAAGTAACAAGTAAACTATAGGCCCCACAAAATTGAAAATAATTATTATTAGTGCCCATGCCCATTTTGGAAGATATTTTACTTTATCGTTTTTCAACTTAATAAGACAGAAAATCATAAGAGCAAACTGCAGAACAATTACAGGCGCAAGCAATTTTAGCATTTCTTCCATATTCATATTTCCGAACATTCCAAAACACTCCTTTTCAGTAAGTTGTTCTGTTTTTATCTTTTAAAATTACTCTTGTAATAAGAAGATATATTATGAGACTACTGGGGAAGTTTAAAAGTCCAAATAGCCCCCAGAGAAAATAGTATTTTTCGCCCTTGCTTTTAGCATCGAAGAATATATATAAAGCCTGAGCCATCAAAAGGATGAACAAAATTATCAAAAGACCAAGTGGTATTTTCTCATTGGAAAACTTCTGGACCAAAAAAAGTAAAAAAACCAGGCAAACGGTAGCAGTGATGAGAAAAAATATAAATGTTTTATTAATCTTCATGTTCTCACACCTTTCCTTTTGAGAATATCAATGCTGCAGGAATCAAAATCCATGGCATCAGCGTTCCGAAAAGTATCTGAAGCCTTACAAAAAATCCAAAACCATTGATGTTAATTAGCAAAACATAAGTGGTAAAGACAAGGAAGCTCAAAAGCAAGAATAATAGAAAATTAACCTTTTCCTGCTTTTTGGCTTTTGCTCTCATTCCATCTTCGATAACCTTCTGGATATCTATCTTTACCAAAGGAGATTCATTCATAGGTTCAAGTTTGTTTTTTAAAAGTTTTAGCTTTTCAAGCAAAGCACCATTAAAATCTAATTTTTCTAAAGCTTCATTTTCTAATTCTTCATAGTATTTATCAATAATTAAATCTTGAATTTTCTCATTCTTTTTTGCTTTCACTTTCCAGCACTCCTTTCTTTTCAAGCTCTTTTATCAGAAACTTTATGGCAAAATGGAGCCTTGACCTTACTGTCCCGACAGGACAGTTTAAAATTTTGGCAATTTCTTTGTATTTATATCCATAAAAATGTTTTAGAATAAAAACAGCCCTGAATTTATAGTCAAGCGACAAAATAGCACTACAGATGTCCTTGTATTCACTGTTTGATATGGCAGCATGTTCTACGTCCTGCACATAATCTTTGTATGAGTCATCCAAGTAGGTATATCTTTTAATTTTTCTTAAAAAGTCTTTATATACGTTTATAGAGATTTTTATAAGCCATGTTGAAAACTTTGCATCTGGTGAGAACTTATCTATGTTCATGATAGCTCTTAAAAGAGTTTCCTGCACAACGTCCTGGGCAAAATGATAATCTTGAGTCATCTTCGTCACAAAACCTGAGAGAATATTTAAGTTATTTTCAATGAGCGTGTGCAGGGCTTCTTTATTTCCTTTCTTTGCCTCTTCTATTAACCTTTTTTCATCCACTACCTATCACTCCTGCTATAAATTAAACGCTATTGATTGCAAAAAAGTTCAAAGTGATTTGGATTACAAAAATATTAAAAAATCTTGTAAATTTGCTTATCAGTATTGATACTCCTTTTTTGATGGAGTATGATTATAATTAGAAGGACAGATATTATGTAAAGGATGAGTAAGAATGCTCAAAAGAATAATAACAAAAGCTCTGATATTACTTATGATATCATTAATAATAGCCCTTATTATCGAAAGCTTGTTTATGGCAGCAAGTGCACAAAGCCTAAACAAGGTGTCAGCTGCAATTCAAAAAGGGTTAAAGTCAGCCAAACAGAATAACCAGAGAGAATTGGTTTTCCAGCAGCAGATTGATTTGAACTCAGATGCCCAGGTAGATACAGTAAGCATTTGGCTTGATAAGAACCAGAAAAAGTATGTGCTGAGTGTAAACAGTAGCCTTTATCAACCAAAAGAAAACATTTTGCAGATAATTGGAACTGAGATTGTGGATATAGACAGCAGTGATGGATACAAAGAAATCTTGTTTCATTACAAATCAAATAAAGTCGAAAAGTATGTTATATTAGAATACAATGGGAAAACTTTAAGAGAGCTTCTGAATACTGATTCAAAACCAATCATCGATGGAAATAAAGAGGTCATTGTTGAAAGGAATATGGATTTTTGGGTAAAAAAAGAAAGATACGTTTTGGAGCAAACTGCACTTGGAGCGCGAACCTTAAAACTTTCTCCTCAAGAGCTTTACTATGTTGGGGTGTTTGCATATGTTAAAAAACCTTTTGTGTTATATTCGTACAGGGAACAGAAAACTAAGCTCACAACCACAAAAAAGGGTGAAAAGATAGAGATAGTACAATGCGATTCTTCGAACTGGTTTAAGGACCAATCAAAGAAGAACAATAAGATGTACGATTGGTACATGATAAAGACCGAAAAAGGTTTGCTTGGATGGGCAATGTTGAAAGATTTTATAAACTGCATTGACATTGTGAAAACTCAGGGACAGTAAAATTAAAGTTAATAACCAAAAAGGCCATTCATGAGAATGGTCTTTTATTTTTTCAATGGCAAAAATTTATGATATAATAGATACAAACTTTCACACAAAAACTTAAGCGAAAAAGGAAAGGGTATCGGATGAAAAATATTGTACTCACAGGTTTTATGGGAAGTGGCAAGACAACCATAGGAAAATTGATTGCCGAAAAACTCGATATAGAGCTTATTGACACGGACTCGGAAGTAATAAAAGAGTTTGGTATGACAATTGACAAGATATTTGAAGTGCATGGTGAGAAAAAATTCAGAGAGGTCGAAACAAAGGTAATTGAGAGAGTTTCAAAGCTTGAAAATGTTGTTATCTCAACAGGCGGGGGAGTTGTTTTGAATCCCGAAAATGTAAAGCTTTTGAGAGAAAACGGTGTAATATATTTTTTGTATGCCTCTGCCGAAAGTATTCTCAAAAGGCTAAAAGACGATGATACAAGACCTCTTTTGAAAAGTGGTGATAAGCTTGGCAACATCATCAGGCTTTTGAACATGAGAATGCCATTTTATAAAAACTGCGATTTTGAAATAAACACAGACATACTCACCCCAGAGCTTGCAGCAGAAAAGATAATCTCAATTCACTTAGCAAAGGAGAGTAAAAGATGATAAGATTTGGTCCTGCAGGAAACTCTCAGAGTTTTTACGATGCCGGTTATAAATCAAGCGTTGATGCGCCAAAGTGGTTAAAATCAATAGGTCTTTCTGCTTATGAGTACCAGTGCAACAAAGGTGTGAACATTTCAAAAGAAAAGGCAAGACAGATTGGTCAGGAAGCGCAAAAGTATAATATACTTGTCTCCATCCACGCACCTTACTATATAAACTTTGGAAGCCAGGAAGAAGAAAAGCTGCAAAAGTCAAAAGAGTACATCTATGAATGTGTAGAAGTTGCAAAGGAGATGAAAGCGCAAAGAATTGTATTTCACCCGGGTTCGTGCGCAAAGGTAGATAGAAGATTGGCTTTTGAAACAGCCAAAAAGGCAATATTGGAAGTTGTAAACGTGGTAAAAGAGATGCATGCAGATGGGATTTTTTTGTGCCCGGAGACAATGGGCAAGAAAAACAATCTTGGCAGTAGCGATGAGATAATAGAGATTTGCAAAATGGACGAGATGCTGCTTCCAACCATTGATTTTGGGCACATAAATGCTTTCGAAGGCGGCAGCTTGAAGACAGAAGAGGATTTTGAAAATCTGCTCAAGAAATTTATTGACCAGCTTGGATATGAGAGGATGAAATGCTTTCACAGCCATTTTAGCAGGATAGAATACACATCACAGGGTGAGAAAAAACACTGGAACTATGAAGACAAACAGTTTGAGCCTGACTTTGAACCATTGGCAGAGGTTCTTTGCAAGCTAAAACTTGAACCTGTGATAATCTGTGAATCAAAAGACTATATGGCAGAGGATGCTCTTGTTCTGAAAAAGATTTATCAAGAGACTTTAGAAAAGAGGATGTGAGTACTTACCATGAAAAAGGTCTTGGTCATAAACGGCCCAAATCTTAATCTTCTTGGAATAAGAGAAAAAAATATATATGGCAGCGTATCGTATGAGGATGTTCTCAAATCTATTTCACAAAAAGCACAGGAACTTGGATTTGAAGTTGAGTTTTTTCAATCTAACCATGAAGGAGAAATAATAGATAAAATCCACAGTGCATATTTTGAAAAGGTTGATGCTATTATAATAAACCCAGGTGCTTATACTCACTATAGCTATGCAATCCATGATGCGATAAAAGCTGTAAACATTCCTACTATTGAAGTGCACATTTCCAACATTCATGCAAGAGAAGAGTTCAGACGCAAAAGTGTGATCGTTCCTGCTTGTACAGGTCAAATCTCAGGTTTTGGTATCAAAAGCTATATAATAGCACTTTATGCTTTGAAAGAAATTTTAGACTAAATTAATGCTGCAGTTGTTATTCTATATTTTAGAAAGGAGTAAAGCTTTGGCAATGGTGAGCACAAGAATTGAAAAAGTGTTCAAAAGAGATGAGAGCATTGAAGCAGTTTTTGTGTCCAAAAAAGAAAACGTCAGATACCTTAGCAATTTCAAAGGCGATGAAAGTTTCCTGCTTATTACAAGAGAGGGAGCAAAGTATCTTCTGACAGACTTTAGGTATACCGAGCAAGCAAAGAAAGAAGCAACTGAATTTGAGGTTGTTGACTATAAAGGAAAACTCTATGATACTATAAAAGACTTGATGGTATCTCATAACATTTCAAAGCTTTTTGTTGAAGGGTATCATCTGTCCTTTTCGTTTGTGAGTGAGATGAAAGAAAAGCTTGAAGACAGGGTATGTGCACTTTCATTTTCTTTGGATGAGATAAGAGCTGTGAAAGACGATGAAGAGATAGAGAAAATAAAAAAAGCTGTTGAGATTGCTGACAGAGCCTTTGAACACATTTTAAAGTTCATAAAGCCGGGTATTTCAGAAAATGCGATTGTTGCAGAGCTCAACTACTTTATACTGAAAAACGGTGCAAAAGGCTTTTCATTTGAACCTATAGTTGCTTCCGGCAAAAGAAGTTCTTTGCCACACGGTGTTGCAACAGACAAAAAGATTGAATCTGGCGATACTGTTACAATAGACTTTGGATGCAACTTTGACGGCTACATGTCTGATATGACAAGGACGGTATTTGTAGGGAAAGTGGAAAATCAGATGGTAAAGATATACCATATAGTAAAGGAAGCTCAGCAAAAGGCAGAAGAGTTTATAAAAGAAGGTTTAAAAGCAAACGAAGTTGACAAAATTGCTCGCGACTATATAGGCTCTTTTGGCTATATGGAAAAGTTTGGACACTCATTGGGACATGGTGTTGGACTTGAAATTCACGAGCTTCCAAGACTTTCACCAAAGTCTGAAATGGTCTTAGAAGAAAATATGGTTGTAACAATTGAACCGGGCATTTATATTGAGGATTTTGGAGGTGTGAGGATAGAAGATATAGTTGTTGTAAAAAGTGGTGGATGTGAGATTTTGACAAAGTCGTCAAAGGAGCTGATTGTAATTTAGAAATTTGGTATTGTCAGATGAGAAGTTTTCTGATATACTTAAAAATAAGAACAGCTTTAGAGAGTTTAGGAAGAGCATATTTTTTAAGCTTGGAAGAAGCTTTAGATGAGAAGAGAATAGAAGAGATGAGAGGAGATGAGCTGTAAAATGGAAAAGGTGGCAAACGTGCGCCCCGATAGCTCATCGGGGCTTTTTTGTTATCATGATATTGGGATCAATATACCTTTCTTTGAAGAATATTCAAACGATTCAATTGACCTATCAAATATAGATTTTGATTCAATGGAAGGGGATTTCTTTTTCTTTGAAAATTCCCAGATGGCAGCATTTTGCCTTGATAGGCTTTTGTGCGTCACAGTTTACCGTGACAGGATTGAGATTGATTTTGAAGGGGCTAAAGAGGTTTTCTATGGCGATGTTCCTGCAATGCTTGATAGTATATTGGAAGTCTTAATTCAAAAGAATGCTTATATCACCTGTCAGTTTAACTACCATGCGGTAAATCTGTTAGAAGACATATATTTAACTGACAGTCCTTATATAGTTTTAAATGTTTACAGAAAAAATGTGCTTGTTGACAAACTTACAGGCAAGAAAACTCTTTTGGTGAGCAAAGAATTTGAAAAAGCTGCTGAAATAAATTTAAAGAAGTATCAAAGAACTTTGTTTGATGTAAAAAGCAATGTGGTCTTTTCAACTCCAAAAGAGTACTTTATCAGCACAGTCAAGCAGGCAAAAGAGGATATCAGAAATGGTGAGATTTTTCAGATTGTTCTGTCTCAAATAATATTGGTCAAAAGCAATATCATAACCAGCCATCTTTTTTACACAATGAAAGAGAGAAATCCTTCAGAGTACAGCATTGTGATAAACAATGAAGAAAGCCAAATAATTTGTTTTTCGCCAGAGACTCTTATAAAGAAAAAGGGAAACACAATAAAAACATTTCCAATTGCAGGAACATACAGGATAAACGAAGGCGATGATATTGCCCAGAAAAAGATAGAGATATTAAAAGACAAGAAAGAGATAAGTGAACATGTCATGCTTGTTGACCTTGCGCGAAATGACCTTGGCAGGATTTCAAAACCCGGAACTGTAAAAGTAGAAGAGTACTTGAGAATAAAAAGGCTTTATAATCTCATTCATATATATTCAGTTGTTACAGGTGAACTTGAAGAAAAGAGCCTCACAAAAGCGATACTATCTGTTTTCCCGGCCGGGACGCTGACCGGCGCACCAAAGATAAGAGCTATGCAACTGATTGAAAAGTACGAAAGGCAGAGAAGAGACCTTTACGGAGGAGCAATCGGATATATCTACAAAGACCAGTTTGACCTTGCCATAGCTATAAGAATGGCTGTAAAGGACAAAAAGGAAAGCATCTTCAGACTTCAAAGCGGTGCGGGAATTGTGAATTTGTCAGTGCCCGAGAATGAATATCAAGAGTGTTTGACCAAGCTCAGAGCGTTTTTGAGGATAATGGAGGTGGATGAAAATGATATTGTTAATAGATAACTATGACTCTTTTACATTCAATCTTTACCAGATGATTGCAAGCAAGACACAGGTTATTGTGTTCAGAAACGACAAAGTGACAGTGGATACAATAAAAAAATTAAATCCAGCCGGTATTATAATTTCTCCAGGTCCGGGCAGTCCAAAAGATGCGGGTGTGAGCTTAGAGGTTGTAAATACATTTGCGGGTAGTATTCCAATCTTGGGTGTGTGCCTTGGTCATCAGGTGATTGGAGAATGTTTTGGAGCACGAGTAATTCATGCAAAAACAATTTACCATGGAATGAGATCGAGGGTCGACCTGCTTGAAAGTGGAAAAAGAAGCAGACTTTTTAAAGGTGTGCCAGAGAGATTTTTTGCAGGAAGGTATCATTCACTTGTGGTTGAGAAATCTGCGTCTTTGAAACAACTTGAAGTAGCTGCTGTGAGTGAAGATGATGAGGTCATGTCCCTGGTAAACGATAGCTTGAGAGTCTATGGAATTCAATTTCATCCTGAGTCAATCCTGACTCCTGATGGCGAGACTATTATTCAAAACTTTTTAGAAATATGCTATGATGGGGTGGAAAAAGATGCTCATCGATGTGCTTGAAGCTGTCACAAACAAAAAGGATTTGGAATATGACCAGGTAAAAAATCTTCTTGACAACATCTTGGAAGGAGAACTTGATGAGATAAAGTTTGGTGCATTTTTGGCGGCGCTAAAAACAAAGGGCGAAACAGAAAAAGAGATTTCGGCATTTGTTGATGCCTTTTATGACAGGGCAAAAAAACTTAACTTTGACCATCAAAGAACAATTGATACATGTGGAACAGGTGGCGATGGAAAAGGCACATTTAACATCTCAACGGCTGCAGCTATTGTCCTTAGCTGTTTTGACGTAAAAGTAGCAAAACACGGTAACAGAAGCATTACAAGCAATTCAGGATCAGCTGATATCTTAGAAAAGCTTGGGATTGATATCCAAGCTGGGGAAGATAAAGTTTTGAAAGGGCTTGAGGAGCTGAACTTTGCGTTTTTGTTTGCACCGCTGTATCATCCTGCCATGAAAAAGGTTGCAAATTTAAGAAGAGCGCTTGGTATCAGAACAGTTTTTAACATCTTAGGTCCGCTTTTGAACCCTGTACCACTAAAATACCAGGTGGTTGGGACATTCAGCTTTGATGCGCAGGAGAAAGTGGCTTCTGTGCTAAGAGGCAAAAGAAAAAAAACCGCTGTCATACATAGTCTTGACGGGCTTGACGAGATTTCCATTTCTAAAAAGACAAGGGTGCTTGAGATACAAGACAAGAATATCAGAGAATATTATATTGACCCAAAAGACTATGGAATTGAATTTGATACAAGCTCAATCAAAGGCTTTTCGCCTGAAGAAAACGCAAGGATTTTGATAAGTGTGCTTGAGGGAGAAAAGTCGCCTTATTTTTGGGCTGTTGTTTTAAATTGTGGATTTGCACTTTACATTTGTGAGGTTGCAAAAGATGTTGAAGAAGGAATTAAGCTTTCCTCAAAAGCAATCGAGAGCAGAGAAGCTTATTTTAAGCTCAAAGAGCTTCAGCAGTTTTATAAATCGGGAGTGTAATTGAAAATGAGTGTGCTTGAGCGTATTTTAAGTTATAAAAAGGAAGAAGTTGAAAGGTGCAAAAATCTTATACCTGTTGAGAAGATGAAAAAACTCGCAGTTGAGAAGATTAAAGGTGGCTATTTAGAAAACAAGTTCAAAAGAATATTCAAAAAAGATAAATTCTGTATAATTGGTGAAATAAAAAGGGCATCACCTTCGGAGGGTGTAATATCAGAGGATGCCAATGCAAAAGCAATAGCAAAGATGTATGAAGATTTAGGGTTTTTTGCCATATCAGTTTTGACAGAAAGGTTTTTTTTCAAGGGTTCGGAACAAGATTTGATGGAAGTAAAAAAAGTGGTATCTCTGCCAGTGCTAAGAAAAGACTTTATCATTGATATCTGGCAGCTTTACCAGACAAAGATGATAGGTGCAGACGCAGCTTTGCTTATCACAAAAGCTTTATCAGAAAAACAGCTTACAGTATTCATCAAAATTTTGGAAATTCTTGACATAGTGCCGCTTGTTGAGGTTGAAAATGAATATGAAATTGAAAAAGCTTTGAAGTGTGGTGCAAAACTCATAGGAATCAATAACAGAAACCTGGATGATTTGTCCATCGACATAACAAAGACAGAAAGGCTTTTGAAGTATATTCCAAAAGAAGTTGCTGTGATAAGCGAAAGTGGAATTAAGACAAGAGAGGATTTTGACTATATACTTTCGCTTGGTGTTGATGGATGTTTGATAGGGACATCTTTTATGAAATCGCAAAATCCGCTTGAAATAATTGGTGATAGGATATGATAGTAAAGTTTTGCGGGCTAAAGAGGCTTATTGATATTGAGATGTGCAATAAACTTCAGCCTGATATGATAGGCTTAATATTTGCTCCTAGTCCAAGAAAGGTTGAAAAAGACCTTGCAAAAGATATTGTTTTAGCAAAAAGTCCTTCAATAAAATCAGTGGGAGTTTTCAAAGACCAGAACATATCAGAGGTTATAGAAATAGCAACTTATCTTCAACTTGACTTTGTGCAGCTGCACGGCAAAGAAGATTATGAGTATATAAAGCATTTGAAAGACCTTGGATTTAAGGTAATAAAGGCTATTGAAGTTGAGACAGCAGAAGATATAAAGAGAGCTAAACGCTATACAGAAATAGCTGACTTTGTGCTTCTTGACAGGCCAAAAGGAAGCAGCATAGATATAACAGAGGTTACAAAATTTGCAGACTTTGCTTACATCATTGCAGGTGGGATAACGCCTGAGAATGTAGATAAATACCTAAATCTAAATCCAGTTGGTATAGATATCAGCTCAGGAATTGAGACAGATGGTTTTAAAGATTTTGCAAAGATGAAAAAGATTATTGATAAGGTAAATAAATACAAGGTTGGTGAAACAAAAAATGGATAGGTATTTTGGAAGGTTTGGTGGAATGTATGCACCAGAAACTCTTATGCCAGCTCTTTTAGAGATAGAAGAAGAGTTTTGCAAGCTTGTGAAAGACGAAAAATTCAATCAAGAGTATGAGTACTATCTCAAAAACTATGTTGGAAGACCATCGCCACTTTACTTTGCCAAAAACTTGAGCGAGCATCTTGGAGTTAAAATATATCTCAAAAGAGAAGACATAAACCACACCGGTGCCCATAAAATAAACAACTGCATAGGCCAGGCACTTTTGGCAAAGCATATGGGCAAAAAAAGACTTATTGCCGAGACAGGAGCAGGTCAGCATGGTGTTGCAACAGCCACCGTTGCTGCTCTTTTTGGGATGGAATGCGAGATATTTATGGGTGAAGAAGATGCAAAAAGGCAGTTTCATAACGTGCAAAGGATGAAAATGCTTGGCAGCAAGGTAAGAGTAGTTAACAAGGGAAGCAAGACATTGAAAGACGCAATAAACGAGGCAATGCGTGACTGGAGCGAGACGTTTGAATACACCTTTTATCTTTTTGGTACAGCTGCAGGACCTCATCCGTTCCCAACAATTGTAAAATACTTTCAAAGTGTGATTGGGAAAGAGACAAAAGAGCAGATAAAAAGCTTAGAAGGAAGACTTCCAGACTATGTCTTTGCGTGTGTGGGTGGTGGTTCTAACGCAATTGGTATCTTCTCAGCGTTTTTGGAAGATCATGAGGTAAAGCTTATTGGTGTTGAGGGTGCAGGAGAGGGAATACATACAGGCAAAACGGCTGCAACGCTATGCAGTGGGTCTGTTGGAATCTTGCATGGTGCAAAGACATATATTTTACAGGATGAGGAAGGGCAAATTCAAAACACTCATTCAATCTCAGCAGGGCTTGACTACCCGGGTGTTGGACCTGAACATGCGTATTTGAAAGAAACAGGAAGGGTTGAGTATGTGGGGGCTACTGATAAAGAAGCTGTGGATGCATTTTTGCTGCTCACAAGGCTTGAAGGGATAATTCCGGCTTTAGAGAGCAGCCATGCACTTGCAGAGGTTATTAAAAGGGCGAAGATGGGACTTTTCAAGAGCAGTGACATTATTGTTGTGAACCTTTCTGGAAGAGGTGATAAGGATATAAATACAGTACTTGAGCTTTGGAAGGATGATGAGCTATGAATTTAATAGATGAAAGATTTGAAAGGCTAAAAAAAGAGGGAAAAAAAGCTTTCATAGGCTATGTAACGTTTGGGTATCCCTCTTTTGAAGAGACACTTGGGTTTATAAAGCTTGTATATTCATATGTAGACATTTTAGAGATTGGTTTTCCTTTTTCTGACCCTATTGCAGATGGTGAAATTATTCAAAAAGCTTCTATAAAAGCTCTTAGTGAAGGTGTTAAATTGAGCCACCTTTTTGAAAGCATTGAAAAGTTTAAAAAAGATAAGCCGGTTGTGCTAATGCTGTATGCAAACACAGTTTACAAAAGGGGAATTGATAGGTTTTTTGAAAGTAGCAAAGCTTGCGGTGTAGATGGCGTTATAATCCCCGATGTTTCGTTCGAGGAGAGCTTTGAGTTCAAAGAAGCAGCTGAAAAGTTTGGTGTTACTTATATTGACCTTGTATCTATATCTTCTCTTGAGAGAGCCAAGATGATAGGTAAGCAGTCTAAAGGTTTTTTGTACTGTGTTTCAAGAAAAGGCGTGACAGGTTTTAAAGGGCAGATTGAGGACAGGATTTTTACTTTCTTGAGAGAACTGAAAACTGTTACCCCAACACCTTTGGCAGTTGGGTTTGGTATAAAGGGTAAAGAAGATGTTCAGAAGTTCAAAGACCTTGCAGATGGTATTGTCATTGGAAGCGCAATAATCACAAAGATAGATGAAGGGAAAGACAAGCTTGAAGATTTCTTGAAAGAAATCTCTGAAAGTCTAAAAGACAAATAAATTTAAGGGGATGCAAAAAACATCCCCTTTTTATATTTTCGCCTTCCTACCGTGCTACCCTTCAGTTTACAGGAGCCTCCGGATTTTCGGTTTCTTTCAAAAGCCGACTGATTTTCTTTGGTGTCTCCTCAATTTTTGAAAACTCTTCTGCCTCAACATTCTCAAGTTCAACTGGCAGGTTGAATTCTTTTAAATTTATCAGGTTGTAATCAAAATAGATGTCACACCTGGGAGAAAACATTTCAAATCCCCCCTTCCAATATATATTATACCCTCTTTTTCGTTAATTTGTTCGATGTATGCAGGGATACTTCAAAAATACATGTATATTTAAATCCCAAAATCTTTGCTATAATAAAATATAGTTTGGCAAAAAGGAGAAAAGTAAAATGAGCGTTTTTATAGAGTTTAAAAATGTCAGTTTTTCGTATGTAAGTTCTGATGGAACAAAAACACCAGCCTTGATTGATATAAACCTTAAGATAGGAAGAGGAGAATTTGTTGCGATATTGGGACTGAATGGTTCTGGCAAATCAACCCTTGCAAAACTAATAAACGGCCTTTTAATTCCAGAAAAAGGCGATGTGATTGTAGATGGTATGAACACAAAAGATACAGAAAAAATCTGGGATATCAGAAGAAAGTGCGGGTATATATTTCAAAACCCTGACAACCAGCTTGTTGCTTCAATTGTGGAAGAAGATGTTGCATTTGGACCTGAAAACTTAGGAATGCCGAGAGAAAAGATAAGAAAAGCTGTTGACAGCGCACTTTTGGCTGTTGAGATGATGGAATATAAAAACCATGCCACGTACAAACTGTCTGGTGGGCAAAAACAGAGGGTTGCAATTGCTGGTGTTCTGGCGATGAAGCCAGAGTGCATCATATTGGATGAGCCAACCTCTATGCTTGACCCCAAAGGAAGGAAAGAGGTAATCTCTACCATAGAAAGATTAAACAAAGAAGAGAAAAAGACCATTGTTTTGGTTACGCACAATATCGACGAGATGCTCTTGAGCCAAAGAAGCATTGTGCTGGATAAAGGACGTATAAAGTTTGACGGCCCTTCGCTTGAGCTTTTAAAGCTTGATTGGTTTTATGAGATGGGCTTTGACATGCCACAAATTTTGAAGCTCTCAATTGAGCTTAAAAAAAGAGGCGTAAAGATTGATAAGGAAATCTGGTCGGTTGACGAAATGGAGAGATTTTTATGTTCATTGAAATGAGAAATGTAGAGTTCATATATGGCTACAAAACACCATTTGAAAAAAAGGCGCTTGAAAATATCAACCTTTCGATAACAAAGGGAGAGTTTATTGGGATTATCGGTAAAACTGGTTCAGGCAAATCTACTTTGGTTCAGTTAATGAACGGGCTTTTGGTGCCGCAGATAGGTGATGTTGTTGTTGATGGGATAAATACAAAGGATAAAAAAAGAGTAAAAGAAATTCGAAAAAGAGTAGGACTTGTGTTTCAATACCCTGAATATCAGCTGTTTGAAGAGACAGTTTACAAAGACATAGCGTTTGGTCCTCAAAACCTTGGATTTTCTGAAGATGAAGTAAAAAGAAGAGTAAAAGAGGTATGCGAGCTTTTAGAAATACCCCAGCAACTGCTAGAAAAGTCGCCGTTTGAGCTTTCTGGTGGGCAGAAACGAAGGGTTGCAATAGCAGGGATACTTGCAATGGACCCGCAGTGTATAATTCTTGATGAGCCAACAGCCGGGCTTGATATGCGTGGTCGAAAAAGAATTTTTAATATCATAGAAAGACTTCACAAAGAAGCAAAAAAGACAATAATTTTAATCTCCCACAGCTTAGAAGATGTTGCAATGCTTTGTGAGAGGGTTATTATTCTAAGCAAAGGCAAAATCCATTTTGACGGGCCAAAATATCAGGCTTTTGAGAATGTAGAACTTCTTGAAAAAAGCGGACTTTTGCCACCTGACATACTTTGCCTTCAGCACAGGTTAAAACTTAAGGGTTTTAAGATTGACAGGTTTGAATATAGTATTGAAAAGGTTGCTGATATGATTGTAAAAAACCTACACTTGCCATTTGCAGAAGAAGGTGATGGATTCTGATGGTTGATTTTGTAATTGGTCAATATATCAAAAAAGACTCTTTTGTTCACAGGCTTGACCCGAGAACAAAGATAATAGTGCTATTCTTTTTTTGTATCTCAATATTTGTGGTAAATAACTTTTATGGATATATATTTTTGTTTGCCCTAATAGTTCTATGGCTTTTGCTCTCAAAGGTAAACCCACTCATACTTTTGCGCGGAACAAAACCGGTATTTGTATTAATCCTTATAACAGTAATTTTTAATCTTTTTATGACACAGGGAAAACCAGTGCTCAAGATATTAGGGCTTGTTATAACCGACAGAGGAATTGTACTTTCAATCTTTTTGGTGATTCGGCTTTTGCTACTTGTTTTTGCAACAAGCCTTCTTACTCTCACAACATCGCCGATTGAAATAACAGATGCTCTGGAAGTGTTATTAAAACCTCTAAAAAAGGTGAAATTTCCAGTTCATGAAATCTCTATGATGATGTCAATTGCCTTAAGGTTTATACCAACCATCTATGAAGAGGCAGACAAGATTATGAAGGCTCAAATGTCAAGGGGTGCGGACTTTGAAACAGGGGGATTGATAAAAAAAGCAAAGTCGCTTTTGCCGCTTTTGATTCCACTTTTTATTTCAGCTTTCAAAAGAGCAGATGAACTTGCAATTGCAATGGAAGCACGCTGCTATAGAGGCTCAGAAGGACGTACAAAACTCAAAAAACTTGAGTTTGGAATTCCTGACTATATTTCGTTTGTTGTATGTGGGATTTTAATCATACTTGCGATTGTTGTGAGGTGAAAAACTTGAGAAACATTCTCTTGACCATAGAATATGATGGCACAGGATATTTTGGATGGCAAAAACAGCCCAATAAGAAAACCATTCAGGGAACAATTGAAGAGGCTATAAAGAAGTTGACAGGCGAAGAGGTAAACTTAATTGGTTCTGGAAGAACAGACAGAGGTGTTCATGCTTTAAATCAAAAAGCCAATTTCAAAACAAACAGCAAAATTCCAACAGACAAGTTTCCTCTTGCTTTAAATTCTGTGCTGCCTGGCGATATATCTGTAAAAGACGCAGTTGAGGTACCTTTAGATTTTTCTGCACGCTACAGTGCAAAGCAGAAGACTTACAAGTATCTTATATATAACAAAAAAAGTCGTCCCGCGCTTTTGAGAAACTATGCGTATTATTATCCATACGAGCTTGATGTTGACGCCATGCAAAGAGCATGTGAATACTTTATAGGGGAATATGACTTTAAAAGTTTTTGTTCTGCTGATTCTGAAGCAAAGACAACCATAAGGCGTGTATACAATGCATATTTGACCTTTGAAAATGAGTGCATTGCAATATATATAACAGCCAATGGCTTTCTTTACAACATGGCAAGGATTATCGCAGGGACAATCTTGGACGTGGGAGCAGGAAAATTAAAACCAATGGATATTCCGCTTGTAATAGAGAGCAAAGACAGAACCAAGGCAGGAAAAACATTGCCACCCTGGGGGCTTTACCTTGTGGATGTGGTTTACTGACAAAAATAAATGGTGGGGATAATAGGACTCGAACCTATGACCTCTTGCATGTCAAGCAAGCGCTCTAACCAACTGAGCTATATCCCCACCAGTTAGCTATTTACTTTTTGCAGTATGTATTATAACATATATTTTGTAAAATGCAAATATCAAATGAAGGCTGCAATTGAACATAAAGGAAAATTTGAAGAATGTAACGGGGAGTACTTTAAATGAGAAAGTTTTTGAAAATTTCAATTTGCACTTTGGCTACTGTAATTTTGATATTTGCAGTTACAGAAGCATCAATAATTATTTTTGGCATTTTTTCAAAACCTAAAAAATCAGACTGTATAATTGTTTTAGGCTGTGCAGTTTATGGTGATTTTCCAAGTCCGTTTTTTCGGGAAAGACTTAACAGAGCTTTTGAACTTTATAAAAAAGGCTATGCAAGATACATAATTGTCTGTGGCGCAAAAGGGCCGGGCGAAAATATTTCTGAAGCTGAGGCGGGGAAGAGGTATCTTGTGGAAAGGGGAGTTTTGCCTGAGCTCATTTTAAAGGAAGACAAATCTTTTTCTACATATGAAAATTTGCTGTATTCAAAAAGGATTATGAACAAGAAAGGTT
This sequence comes from Caldicellulosiruptor acetigenus, assembly GCF_026914305.1. NCBI lineage: Bacteria > Bacillati > Bacillota > Caldicellulosiruptorales > Caldicellulosiruptoraceae > Caldicellulosiruptor > Caldicellulosiruptor acetigenus. The sequence continues at coordinate 1,076,151 of NZ_CP113866.1, forward strand.
TCAAAAGCGCTATTATTGTTTCAAACATGTTTCATTTAAGAAGGGCAAGTTTGATTGCTAAAAAATTAAAAATGAATGCTTCTTTTTCAGGTGTATATGTAAAACAATATTTGCATGAAGAATACTACGGTTTTGTGCGCGAAAGTGTAGCTGTGTGGTATGAGATTCTCAAAACTCTTACATCTTTCTGATTTTTCCCGCCCAAATACCTATTGACAACATCAAGATAAGGTATTATAATATTCAATGTGCAAGGGGAAAAAACGAGCGGGTGTAGTTCAATGGTAGAACACCAGCCTTCCAAGCTGGCAGCGTGGGTTCGATTCCCATCACCCGCTCCAAAAAAGAATATGATGCCCTCAGCAGCAAATAAGCTGTTGAGGGTTTTTTGTTTTCTACTTAAAAACAAAATATTCTATTTCGACAAAATATTACATAAAATACTGAAGGGTTTTTTGGGGTAATATAGAATTAGAAATAATATAACTTTCAAATCGAGGTGCAATAAAATGGATTTTGAAGCAATTATGATGGAAGGAATATTGATTTTAAAGATAAAAGGTGAGCTTGACCAGTACAATGCAGACAGATACAGACTCAGATTTGATATGAAAATTGTAAGTCCAGAAGTTCAAAAAGTTGTGATAGACATTTCAGAACTTTCGTTTATGGACTCATCAGGTGTTGGCTTTCTTGTAGGCCGGTTCAGAACGGCAAAAGCGTTTGCCAAGGAACTTGTCCTGGTTTGCAACTCGAACTATATCAACAAGCTTCTTTCAACTTGTGGAATAGAAAAGCTGATAAAGAAATATACAACTATTGAAGAGGCATTGAGTTAAACTAAAAGAATTGAAAGGGTGTGAATTTTTAACAATGAAGGTTTTAAATTATATGGAACTGAAAATCCCGTCAAAAGCTCAAAACGAGGCATTTGCAAGGGTTGCTGTTGCTGCGTTTGTTGCTCAGCTGGATCCTACTTTAGATGAGGTTACTGAAATAAAAACTGCTGTATCTGAAGCTGTAACAAATTCAATAATTCATGCATATGAGGATAAAATTGGGGAAATAATAATAAAAGGAAAGATTTATGAAAATTATGTTGTTGAGATTGAAGTAATTGACTTTGGGAAAGGAATTGAAGATGTTGAGCTTGCTCGGCAACCACTCTTTACAACAAAACCTGACCAGGAACGCTCTGGTATGGGATTTACTGTGATGGAAACATTCATGGATAAGCTTGAGGTTACATCAGAGGTTGGTAAGGGTACATGCGTCAGGATGTTTAAAGCTATTAAAAAACGAAAGAGCGAGGGAGTAGAAATTGAGCAAGGCTTCCCAGGAGGAATTGATAAGTAAGGCTAAAAACGGCGATAAACTTGCACGCCAGCAGCTAATAGAAAGCAATCTTGCGCTTGTGTGGAGTGTTGTAAAAAAGTTTGCTGCAAAAGGAGTAGAGCTTGAGGATTTGTTCCAGATAGGTTGCATAGGGCTTATTAAAGCTGTTGACAGGTTTGACCCGTCGTTTAATGTCAGGTTTTCAACATATGCTGTTCCTATGATAATTGGTGAGATAAAAAGATATCTGCGTGATGATGGCAAGATAAAGGTTTCACGAAAGATAAAAGAAAATCAGAGTAAAATAAAAAAACTGAGAAACCAGTTTGTATCAAGCAATGGAAGAGAACCCACAATCTCAGAGATTTCCCAGCTGACAGGACTTTCCAGCGATGAGATTTTGCTTTGCATGGATGCATCTTCAGAGGTTGCATCACTCAATGAGGTTGTAAATCAGGAAGAGGGAAAACCTATCACACTGATGGACATTGCATCTGATGAAGAGGATTATTCAACAAAACTTTTGGATTTGATGGCACTAAAAGAAGGGCTTAAGAAATTAAAAGGACGGGAACGCTACATAATATTTATGCGCTACTTCAAAAACAAAACACAATCTGAAATTGCAAAAGAGCTAAACATCTCCCAGGTGCATGTATCAAGGATTGAAAAAAGAGCTTTGGAGAGGATAAAAAGGGAGTTTGTTTGACACGCTGTGATTGAGAAAGCGTGTCTTTTATTTTTATATAGAATTTTTTTCCCTTTTGTGATTTAATATAAATAAAATTCCCTGTTCAATTTTTAAAAACTTCAATGGAAAAAATAATTGAATTTTTCTTCCCTCCGAGGTGTGCATTTTGCGGCAGGCTTGGAAAAAGCCCGTGTGATGATTGCAAGAAAAATATAAGGTTTATTACAGGCAACACGTGTCAAAAATGCGGAATACCTATTGGTGATACTACTTTGCCGTTTTGTCCTTCTTGCTTGAGAGAAAACTTTGTATTTGAAAGAGTCTTTCCAGTATTCTACTATGAAGGGGTAGTTCGTAGAGGCGTTCATCTTTTCAAATACAGAGGTTTTTATCAAAATGCAATAACCTTCTCAAGGCTTATGGCTAAAAAGATTATTGAAGCCAATATAAATGCCGATATAATAACCTTTGTTCCAACAAGCTATGAAAGGTTTCTGCAAAGGGGTTTTAACCATTCCTCTTTGCTTGCAAAAAATATTGGAAAGATACTTAAAATTCCAACCGTTGACCTTCTTGCAAGAGTAGGTTTTACAAAACCTTTTTATAACCTCTCACGACAAGAAAGACAAAAAGAGATAAAGGGTAAAATTGAGCTTAAAAAAGGGTATGAAAATATTATAAAAGACAAAAGAGTCATTCTTGTTGACGACATCTTCACAACAGGTGCAACAGCAAATGAGTGTTCAAAAGTTTTGCTTGAAAATGGGGCAAAGTGCGTTTTTGTCTCTGTTCTTGCGATAACAAAGCTTACAAAGTAAAGTGCCAATTTAAAATTTTAAAAGGGGGTTTTAAATGATGGATGTCAGAAACTGCAGAAGATGTGGGAAGATTTATCTTTATGACGGAAGTCCTATCTGCCCTCAGTGCAGAAAAGAGGAAGAAGAGGATTTCAAAAAGGTGAAAGAATATCTTTATGACCATCCTGGTGCAACCTTGCCAGAAGTGTCAAACGCAACAGGCGTGTCACCAGAAAAGATTTTGAGGTTCTTAAAGGAAGAAAGGCTTGAGATTGTCGGTGAGAGCAATATTATTTTAGAGTGTGAAAGATGCGGAAAAGCAATTAAAACAGGAAGGCTTTGTGATGAGTGCAAGAAAGAAGTTGGAACAAGGTTTTTGAGCTATCTTGATGATAAAAAACTTCAAGAGTCGAAAAAGAAAAACGAAGAGTTTGCTAAAAGAAAAGAGGCGGGCTACAGGTATCTTTCGAAGGACTTAAAAGAAGATGATAGCAAGTAAAAAATTAATTAAACTTTTTTGAATTTTCTCACGATAATAACTGTAGGAAAAGCTTTTTAGATGCAGGGCAGGGATGGAAAATGAGGATAGAAGATAGAATGAGGATATTTCAGATTTACAGCCAAACAGCAAAGGTAAGCAGAGTAGAAAAGAAGCAGGAGAAAGCTTCTGCTGATAAGGTTGAAATATCAAGCGAAGCAAGAGATTTTCAGGCAGTTTTGAATGCAATTAAGCTCACACCCGATATTCGTGAGGAGAAGGTAAATGAAATAAAAAAGAAGATTGACTCTGGCACATACAACGTATCTGGCAGAGATGTTGTTGAAAAGCTAATAAGAGAGTACAAAGCTTCAAAAAAGAGTGAGTAAATTTTCTGGCTGCTTTTAAATCAATAGCAGCCTTAATGTTTATTTGTAAGCATTAAGGATTTTAATAGCAAATTAGAATTTTAGGAAGGAAGCATTGAGATGAACTATGTAGAAAGAATAATTGAGCTTTTAGAAGAAGAATATAAGGTATTTGAAAGGGTCTTGAACCTCAGCAATGAAAAAACAAAATACATTGTGGAGAACAATCTTTCAGGGATAATTGAAATTTTAAATCAGGAGAAAAAAGAAGCAGAAACAATTAGCAAGCTTGAAGAAGAAAGACAGAAAATTTTAGATGCCTTAGTAAAAGAAAAAAATAAGGCTATTTCAAATCTTAACGACCTTGCATTCATCGTCACACCAGATGAATGGCAGAAGATAAATGATTTGAAAGAAAAACTTGGTGAGATTATTTTCAAGTTAAAAAAAGCAAATGACCTTAACGCTTCTTTAGTTTCAAGTGCGCTTGAGTATATAGATTTTATGACAAATGTAATTTCATCGTATTTTTCAGACACCACTACATATCAAAAGGATGGGCAAGGAAGCTACCAAAAGAAAAACCTTTTTGATGTTAAGCTGTAGGAAAAAGGGGTTGAAATAGAATGTCGTTTTACGGGCTTGAGATTGCAAGAACAGGTATATTTGTAAACAGAAAAGGGTTAGAGGTGACATCGCACAACGTTGCCAATGCTTCAACACCGGGATATACAAGGCAGGTTTTAAATGTAAAGTCAAATCCGCCATCCAGCAAGGTTGGTTTTTACAGTCCAAAGTTTCAAGTTGGGATGGGTGCTGATGTGCAAAGCCTTCAGCAGATAAGAGACATGTTTTTGGATATGCAATACCGAAACGAATATTCACGCCAGGGAGAGTATGAAATAAAAGCTGATAACCTGAATTTTATTGAAGCCATATTCAATGAACCGAGTGATACGGGCTTATCTGCTGTTATAGACCAGTTTTTCTCAAGTTTGCAGGAGCTTTCGAAAAATCCAGAAAGCTTAACAGTGCGTGCGCTTGTTCGCCAGAGAGCTTCAGCTCTCACTGATGCGATACATAAGATGTACAAACAGCTTGAAGATTTGCAGAGCGAGCTAAATGACCAGGTATATGATAAGATTTTGGAGATAAACAGCATAGCATTCCAAATAGCAGATTTAAACCAGCAGATATTTATTTTAGAGCTTCGAGGCGAAAAGGCAAACGACCTTCGCGACCAGCGAAATCTTCTTGTTGACAAGCTCTCAAAAATTGTTGATACAACTGCTTATGAAGACAAAGATGGCAGGTTCATTGTGCAGATAGCTGGAGGAGAGACACTTGTAAATCACTTTACAGTCTATGAGCTTGAGACGGATAAATCAAAAATTATGAGAAAAAGTGGATTTGACTCAAATGGTCTTCCAACACAATTTGACACTGATGACCCACGTTCACAGCAAAATCTTTACGACGTCCCAGGACTTTTTGTTGTTATGTGGAAGGACACAGGGCAGGTTTTGAATATAAAGTCTGGTGAGCTAAAAGGGCTATTGGATATGCGCGATGGCGTTGGCGGTCTGGATGAGGACAGCCAGGCGGGTGTTGATGTTCCAAATAAAAATAGCTTTACAGGTATTCCTTATTATTTGAACAGGCTCAATGAATTTGCACAAAAGCTTATCGAGAAATTCAATGAACTTCACACACAGGGCTGGTCACTCAACGGACAAAATAGAGGCATATACTTTTTCGAGCCGCCTGTTGGTCAGACATTTTTCTATGCAAGGTATATAAAGGTCTCTGATGCCATTATGAACGACCTTAACAACATTGCAACAACTTACGATGTAAACAATCTTCCAGGTGGAAATGACCTTGTTGTTGATATGCTAAAGCTAAGAAACGACACCTCAATTTTCAAAGAAGGAAAGTTTGAAGATTTTCTAAAGTCTTTGATTTCAAACCTTGGAGTTGACTCCCAGGGGGCAAAAAACTTTGCAGAGAACCAAAAGGTTATGGTCACCCAGCTTGATAACAGACGCCAGGCAGTATCAGGTGTTTCCATAGATGAAGAGATGACAAACCTGATTAAATACCAGCATGGTTTTCAGGCATCAGCCAGAATGATTAATGCTTTTGACGAGATGCTGGATGTAATAGTCAACAGACTTGGACTTGTTGGAAGATAAGAGGCTTTTGCTAAATGAGGAGTTTGTGAGGTGAATGTGCTGTGAGAATTACAAACAATATGATGGTCAATAACTTTTTGATAAATCTGAATAAAAACCTTAGCAGATTAGATGACATTCAGTATAAAATGGCAACAGGTAAGAAAATTCGCTACCCATCAGATGATCCTGTTATAACCGCAAGGTCGCTAAGGCTCAGAACTGATGTCTCTGAAATAGAACAGCTTCAAAAAAATGTAGACGATGCAACATCCTGGGTTGACACAACAGAAAGTGCTCTTGCGGATATCAATGAAAGTCTTCAGCGGGTAAGAGAGCTTGCAGTAAGAGGTGCAAACGGAACAAACACAAAAGAGGACATGGCTCAGATTGCAAAAGAGGTTGCTCAGATAAAACAGCATATAATTCAGGTGGGAAATACAAACTATGCAGGAAGATATATCTTCTCTGGGTTTAAAACAGACACAGCACCACTGAATTCAGATGGTTCTTTTTCAGATACTGGTGGTTTTACTTCATCTGGCGGGTATCCGATTGATTTGTCGACTGGCAATAATATCATTCAGTTTGAGCTTATGAAAGCAAACTATATTGGTATTAACAAAACAGCCAACCAGATTTTTTACATCCAGGGCGAAGCGGATGAAAACAAAGGAAATCTATTTAAAGTTTTAGATAATCTGATAAATGCACTGGAAAGCGGAGATGTAAATACAGTAAACTCACTTTTAAGCGACATTGATAGGCACATCGACAACGTAGTTGCACAACGTGGTGATGTTGGAGCGCTTCAGAACAGGCTTGAGCTTATAAAAAATAGGCTGAGTGATGACAATGTGAACTTTACCACATTGCTTTCGAACAACGAGGATGTTGACATGGCAGAGATTATAATGCAGCTCAAAACCGCAGAAAATGTTTACAGGGCAGCGCTTCAGACAGGTGCCCAGATTCTGCCACCAACACTTTTGGATTTTCTAAGATTTTAAATAGCATTTGGCAGAAAAGCTTGAGGAAGTGCTAAAGATGCAAATTGCAAGGATTCAGATTCACCAGGAGTTTGTAAAGGTAAAACTTTCCCAGGAACATGTAAAGGTTAAAATAAACCAGGACAGATGCTGGGAAGAGGTAAACCTTGGCTCAACAGATTACCTTGTGCGAAGTTCTGCACAAAGAGGTTATGAGCAGGTTTTAAGGTATATAGAAAAGACAGCTGAAAATGGCAACAGGCTTGCCAGAATTGAAGATGGTGGGGAGCCTATAATTGACATCTGCATAGAAGAGGCTTTCCCAACCTATGACTACAACGTTGATATAATCCCCAAAAGCCGCCCAGAAATATATTTTGAAGGTGGCAAGGTTTATATAGATTTCGAGATGGGTAAGGTTGATGTGAGGGTATGATGGAAAAAGATAAGATTGTAAAAATCTTAAAGGAGTATTTTGAGAAAGAGGATAATGTCATATTTGCATATTTGTTTGGTTCATATGCAAAAGGGAAAGAGCGCGAGAATAGTGATGTAGACATTGCTGTGTATGTTAACGAAGAGATAGCAAATGATTCAAAAAAAGTATTAGATTTTCAAATTAAACATATGTCAAATATTTCTGATATATTAAAAAAAGAAGTTGATTTAGTAATTTTGAATCATGCCTCACCTCTATTGAGGCATGAAGTAATTTCGGAAGGCATCTTATTGGTCGAAAAAGACCATAATAAGTTAGTAAATTTCAAAAAAATGAGTTTTTATTATTATCAAGATTGGCTGAATATTATGAAAATCAAGATGATGTATATAAAGGAAAGGATATCAGCTGATGGTAAAGAAAGAATTGGTCAGTGAGAAAATAGATAGGATATGGTTCAGCTTAAATAGAATAAAAAGATTTCAAAATATGAGCTTGGAAGAATTTAAAAAAGATCAAGATGCTCAGGACATAGTTATTCATAATCTTTTTTTGATAATTCAAAATCTAATAGATATAGGAAATCATATAATAGCAGATGAAGGTTTTGAAACACCAGGTTATTATGGAGAGATTCCTGAGATATTATCAAAAGAAAAGGTTATTTCGGAAAGTTTGGCTTCAGTTTTTAAAAAAATGATTTCTTTTCGAAATATAATTGTGCATGAGTATTCAAAGATAGAATTGGCAAAAGTCTATGATATTTTAATTAACGGCATTGATGATATAAAGAAAGTCCTTAGTGAGATTATAAACTATGTGAAGCTTTAAACAATAAATCTATAAAGTAAAAGAAGAGGAGATTTAAGATGGTAGTTCAAAAATCAGTTGTAAAATCAAGAGTTTTTGGCGAGCTTGAAGTAAGCGAAGAAAACATAATATTCTTTGAAGAAGGTATTCCTGCGTTTGAGAATTTAAAAAAATTTGTCATCATAAAAGAAGACGAAAGTCCATTTTATTGGCTTCAGTCAATTGAAGACAAAGATATTGCTTTTGTAATAATCAATCCTTTTGAAATAAAACCAGACTATGAATTTGATTTGCCAGATGAAGTTGTAAGTAAATTAGAAATAGACTCTCCTCAAAATGTTGCAGTTTTTTGCATTGTTGTAATTCCAGAAGATGTAAAGCAAACAAGAGTAAATCTCAAAGCTCCAATTATTATAAATGTGAACAAGAGAAAGGGAATGCAATATCTTTTAGATGATGAAAGGTATCCTCTGAGATATTACCTCTTTGAAAATTCAAATTCAAATGTGCAGAAATGAGGTATATAAAAGATGCTTGTTCTTTCGCGCAAAGTTGGCGACCAGATTTTAATTGGAGAGGATATAATCATAAAAGTCATAAGCATAGAAAAGGACTGTGTAAAACTTGGCATTGAAGCTCCAAAAAATGTCAAGGTTTTACGATATGAGCTGCTTCAAGAAGTAAAGAGCGAAAATGTTGAAGCGTTGCATGGAAGAGAGAGACTCAACAAAATTAAAGATTTAAAAGAGATTTTGTCTGATGAGCAAGGATGAAATTGTAAAATTTAAAAATGTTAGAGGACCACTAAAGGCAGGAACAAGACCTGCCTTTTTATTTTTGGTGGGATAATTTTATAAGGATAGACTCAAAAATTTAAAGTATACTTTAAAAAATTAGCTTAAAAATATAAAGTATACTTTATATTTTTGGGCTAAAAATTTAAAGCATACTTTATAAAATGCAAAAAGATTTTGAAAGCAAAACCAAAAATATATATATCTGATCCTGCTATTAGAAATGCAGTTTTGATGATAGACAATCTCTTCACCGACAGCAAAGAACTTGGAATTACAGTTGAAACAGCCATTTTTAAGCATGTATATAACTTTTACAGCGAAGCAAATGCAAAGATAGGTTATTTTAGAAAATCAACTGATAATCAAAAAGAGATTGATATAGTTGTTGAGTTTCCAAATGGGAAAAGCCTGATTGAGGTAAAATTTAGAGAGGATAGCACACTTCCTGAGAGTGATGCAATTGTGGAGATGTGCCAAAAAGAAAAAGATATAATCTCAGCAATGCTTATTACAAAGAGAGCAGAAGATTATGAAAAGGCCGAAGTTTCAGCAAAAGTTCCAATAATAAAGATTCCTGCTTTTGTGTTTATGTATTTGTTTGGGAGAAGGTAATTAAGAGTGTTATTTTGTAAATTTTGTGGGTAATAAATGTATCAAAGAATAAAAAATGAGGTGGTGTTTCTGGTGGGAGCAAATATTTCATTAGGCGATATTGTTTATTGGTTTTTTCAGATTAAACGGTTGTTTTACAATACAAAACTTTATCGTGCATAACGAAAGGAATGCGGTACAAGAGACCGAAGTCGACCTTTTAGCTGTTAGATTTCCAGGTAGGAAAGAATTAGATATGCGCGACCATCCTATCTTCTCAAATCAAAAGGTGCAGTTATTTATTGTTGAAGGAAAATTGAATGAATGTTCGTTTAACTCTGCGACAAAACGAAATTTCGATGAAATTTTGCGACGAGTGGGTTTTGTTCAGGATGAAGAGGCAGAGAAGGTTAAAGAATGTCTGAATGCTAACGGGAAATGGGAAGATGATAAAAGATATATAGAATTAATTTTAGTCACGAAGAATAGAAATAATAAGAATAGAAATCATATAAATGACATAGGAAGACATCTTTCATTAAAAGACGATATCTTACCGTTTATTTATCAAAGATTTCGACAATATCACGAACAAAAAAAACAGCATAGGCAATGGCCCAAATCTGGCAAGTTATTATTCAGACTGGCATCAAAGCTTGATGAAAATGCTTTTATTGAAGAGATCTTACTAAATGTTGTAGCAGAGTAATTAGAAATTTTTTTGAATTTGAGCTAAACTACAAAAACTATTTCACCGATATATATATTGAAAACAAAACAAAGCTTCACAGGGACGTGAAGCCAAAAAATTAAATTCAGGGAGGATGTTGTTAAGATGCGTATTAATAATAACATTATGGCTATGAACACTTACAGACAGATGGGAATTAACAATACTCAGTTGGCTAAATCAGTTGAAAAACTTTCATCAGGTTTGAGAATCAACAGAGCAGGCGATGATGCAGCAGGTCTCTCAATTTCAGAAAAGATGAGAGCTCAAATTAGAGGTTTGCAACAGGCTTCGAGAAATGCTCAAGATGGTATTTCAATGATTCAAACAGCTGAGGGTGCTTTAAACGAAGTGCATTCTATTTTACAAAGAATGAGAGAATTGGCAGTCCAAGCAGCAAATGATACGAACGTAACAGTTGATAGAAAAGCTTTAGATGATGAATTTCAACAATTAATATCGGAAATTGAAAGAATTGCAAATAATACTCAGTTTAATGAACAAGATATTCTTAAAGCTGATTTTACAGCTAATATTCAAGTGGGAGCTAACAAGAGTCAGGTTATAACACTAAGTTGGAGAAAACAAAAGGCAAGTTCATTAGGTGAAGATCAGATTACTTTATTGAAATACAAGGTTGCTTCGGGGGTAAGTATAGCTTTAACCATCAGTACCTATTCTAAAGCTCAAATTTCTATTTCTGCAATTAATCAAGCTATTGTATCAGTATCTAAATCACGCTCTAAAATGGGAGCATTGCAGAACAGACTTGAACATACAATTGCAAACTTGGATAATGCAGCTGAAAACTTGCAAGCAGCAGAGTCAAGAATTAGAGATGTCGATATGGCAAAAGAAATGATGAATTTCACAAAACTTAACATTTTGAATCAGGCTGCGACAGCTATGCTTGCACAAGCAAATCAACTTCCACAGGCTGTTTTGCAGTTACTCAGATAGTTAGCGATGAGTTTGCTTAGGAAAGGAGAGATAGGCTGATACTTTTTTAAATAAAGTATCAGCCTATTTTTTAACATAATGTTGTTATGTTGCTAAGTAGTATTGAAATCTAAAGAAAAGGAAAGGAATAATGAATTATGAAAGAAATTAAAGCAATCATTAAAGATAAGATAGATCAAGTTGTTGAATGTTTTCGTACTCAGAATGAGGGAAAAGCATACTCAGCTTTAATAGAATTGATTGATATACTAATCACGTATTATAATGAAAATAAGGAAGAAGAAGATATAGAGACATTACAAGAACTTTTAAAAGCAATAGAAAATAGAGATATGGTTTTAATTGCAGATATACTGGAGTATGAGCTAAAAGATAAGTTTTGATGCTATTAAATCAAATGAAGGTGAAATAGGAAGATGACATTGTGCGACTGCAATTTACAATATTTAAAAAATGCATATAAAGAGATTTACAATTTAATAATGAAAATAGGTAAGAATGAAAGTGTGATGAATAGTGTTACTGTTGAAAAAGCAAAAAACGGAGACTTAACTTTGAAATATTATGATGGGAGTAATTTTTATTATATCCATAGCAATTATAACCCTCGAAAAGAAGCAGAAAAATTTATAGGACAAAATATTATTAATGATATCGAATATTATATTGTATTTGGATTTGGATTAGGTTATCATGTGGTAGAACTTCTAAAATATGAATTTGTGAAAAATGTTTTTGTATTCGAGTTTAATAATGAAATTTTCTTAAATGCTTTGAAAACAATAAAAATTGCTTCTATTTTGGAAGATGAGAGAGTACATTTTTTCTTGATTGAAAATATAGAGGTCTTTAATAGGTGTTTGCAAAACATATTAAATAGGATACCGATAGATAATTACAAGATAATTTATCACGAACCTTTAATCAGATCTATACCACCAAAGATGAAAAACATAAGAGATCTGCTATTAGAATTTAAAATATTAGATTCAACTTTTAATAATAATGAAAATTATAATATTCTCAAAGATAATTTTGAAAGCAATATTTTGACTTATGATAAACCCATTAATGAACTTTTTAATTGCTATAGGAATGTGCCTGCAATAATAATTGCCGCTGGACCATCATTAGAAGAAAATATTGAAAAAATTAGAAAATTAAGAAGTGATATAATAGTAATTGCAGTTTCAAGGGTTTCAAAAAATCTACTACAGAATGGAATAATTCCAGATTACATTGCGGTAAGTGATCCATTTCCAATTGTGCAAGAACATTTAACCAATATAAGTAGCAAATTCAATATTCCACTTGTAGCTCTTTCAACTGCGTATAAAGGAGTTATAAATGAATGGAGTAGTACTAAATACCTTGCATTCCAAAAAAATTTTAATTTAGCTGAAGAATATGCTAAAGGAAATTCATTAGAAACATTAGAAGTGGGAGGTTCGGTTTCTACATTAGCGGTTGAAGTAGCAATTAAATTTGGATGTAATCCTATAATATTTGTAGGATTGGATTTGGCATTTACTGGCAATAAAGTACATGCTTTTGAAGGTTCTGTGATTCACAATTATAATAATTTAATAGAAACAACAAATTATTTAGGTGAAAAAATTTATACAAATCATAGTTTAAATATATTTAGAAGAGGGATAGAAAGAAAGATAGAAAATAACAAGCATATAACTTTTATTAATACATCTTTAAGAGGAGCCAAAATTGAGGGAACTATACCAATGCATCTAGACGAAATTATTAAATTGCTATAATTCACCTTAACTTTACTTAAAAATATGTGAGGTTATCAAGAATGAATGTAAAGGTAAAAAATATCTCAGTAGATAGAGGCATAAAAATAATCGAAGCATTGAAGATATTAAATGATACAGGAAAGGGTATTTTATTAGTAATAGATGAAAATGAAAAATTAATAGGGACTTTGACAGACGGTGATATTAGAAGGGCATTATTGAAAGGTTACAAGTTAGAAGATAAGATAGAGGATATTGTCCACTATAATCCTGTTATTGCCTCTAAGGAGTTGAATAATGAGGAATTAAAAGAATTATTTATAAAAAAAGCTGTAAAGCAAATCCCTATTGTTGATGAAGAGTCTCGAGTTGTAGACCTAATTTCAATTGAAGAAATATTGATTCCAAAAGGAAAAGAAAATATAGTGTTTATTTTAGCAGGTGGGAAAGGAACAAGACTGAGAGAATTGACAAAAGAAATTCCTAAACCCATGCTAAAAGTTGGTAATGAACCTCTTCTCCATCATATTATTAATAGTTTTAAGCAATATGGATTTTATAGATTTATAATCTCGGTTAATTATAAGTCGGAAATAATTGAAAATTATTTCCAGAATGGATATTTGCATGGAGTTAAAATTGATTATATAAAAGAGACAAAACCATTGGGGACAGCTGGGAGTATAAGATTGGCAAAGGAGCTTATCGATGGACCTTTTTATGTTGTTAATGGTGATGTATATACTACACTCAATTTTGAAAGAATGTTAAATTATCATTTAGAACAAGGCTTTGATATAACAGTAGGTGTGAAGAATTTTCAATATCAAATTCCTTATGGTGTAGTAGAAAGTAAGGATAAAGAAATTATAGATATAGTTGAGAAGCCAATTATTAATTACTTAATTAACGCTGGTATCTACTGTTTAAATCCAAATGTGATTGATTTTATACCTTTTGATGAATATTTTGAAATAACTGATTTAATCAAAAGATGCATATTAGGAGGCAAAAGAGTTGGATATTATGAAATTAATGAATATTGGGTAGACATAGGTCAAGTAGAAGATTATTATAAAATAAATGAAGACTTTAAAAGTAATAAAGTAGGTGAAAAAAGTGATAGAGAATGAAGAGATTGTAGCCATTATTCCAGCTCGAGGAGGTTCAAAAGGGATAAAAAATAAAAACATCAAGTTGTTAGCAGGAAAACCTCTCATTAGTTATACCATTGAGGAAGCATGTAAAAGTAAATATATTGATAGGGTTATAGTTTCAACAGATGATGAACAGATTGCAGAAGTTAGTTTAAAATATGGTGCTGAAGTGCCGTTTCTGAGACCTAAGGAATTGGCACAGGATGATACACCGGGGATTGAACCAATATTGCATGCTATAAAATGGTTAGAAGAGAAAGAAAATTATAAGCCCAAATATGTTATGTGTCTGCAATGTACATCACCATTGAGGAGAGTGTATCACATTGACGAAGCTCTTGAGATGATAAAAGAAAAGCAAGCTCCGGCTTTAGTAAGTGTGTGTGAGAGTGAGGTTAATCCTTATTGGATGAAGGTTATGGATGAAAACAACAGACTTATAGATTTTATAAAAACCAATACTAACTTCTATAGAAGACAAGATTTACCAACAATATTTCGGTTAAATGGTGCTATATATGTAGCAGAAAGAGAAATATTGCTTGAAAGGAAAACATGGTTTTTAGAAGAGACTATAGGGTATATAATGGATAGATATTCTTCTATCGACATTGATGATATGATGGATTTTAATTTTGCTGAGTTTTTGATAAAAAAGGAGAGAGAAAGCATATGAACAATTATTTTGATAAAAGTAAGTGCTTTATTATAGCAGAAGCAGGAGTAAACCATAATGGAGACATAAATATTGCGAAAAAACTTATAGATGTAGCTTTTGAAGCGGGAGCTGATGCAATAAAATTTCAAACTTTCAAGTCAGAAAACCTTGTAACCAAGGATGCTCCTAAAGCTCCCTATCAGGAAAGTTTAACATGGTATGGTACACAGTTTGAAATGCTTAAGAAATTAGAGTTATCTTATGATGATTATAAGATATTAAAGCGGTATTGTGATGAAAAAGGAATAATATTTATATCAACTCCATTTGATTTTGAAAGTGTAGATTTGCTTGAAAAACTCGATGTGCCCTTATATAAGGTAAGTTCAGGAGATTTGACAAATTTACCTTTATTAAAATATATTGCTAGATTTAATAAACCTGTAATAATATCAACGGGCATGGCAAACTTAGGTGAAGTTGAAATGGCAGTGAATACAATAAAGAAATGTGGAAATGGCAATATTGCATTATTACACTGTACTTCAAGTTATCCGACAGATTATGGAGATGTAAATTTAACAGCTATGTTAACTTTGAAAAATGCATTCAAGCTTCCTGTAGGATATTCAGACCACACTACAGGTATAGAAGTTGCTATAGCTGCTGTTGCAATGGGAGCAGTAATTATAGAGAAGCATTTTACATTAGACAAAAACTTGAAAGGACCAGACCATAGATTTTCTCTTACTCCCGATGAATTAAAAGCTTTTATAAAAAGTATAAGAAATGTAGAAATGGCATTGGGAGATGGTATAAAAAGATGTCTTGAAAGTGAAAAAGAAAATAAATTCTTTTCTAGAAAAAGTATAGTAGCTAAGAGAACAATTAAGAAGGGTGAAAGAATAGAAGCTGATATGGTAGATTTTAAGAGACCCGAAAAGGGATTACCTCCAACTATGCTTGAATATATTTTGGGCAAAAGAGCTGTATGTGATATAGAAAAGGATACTTTTATTGATTTTGATAAAATAGGGTGATTTTAATGGAGAAGAATAAATGCATATTTTTGGATAGAGATGGGACAATTAATGTCTATAAAGGATTGATAAGTAGGCCTGAGGATTTAGAATTAGAAAAAAATGCTGCTGAGGCTATTAAAATGATAAATGAAAGTGAATATTTATGTATAGTTGTTTCTAATCAACCCGTTGTAGCAAAAAATTTGTGTAGTCTAGAGGAATTATGGAGAATCAATGATAGATTAAGAAAATTGTTAGAAGAAAAAGGGGCCTATTTAGATGACATATTTGTATGTCCCCATCATCCTGATAAAGGTTATCCTGGAGAGAATACTGAATTTAAAATTAGGTGTAATTGTCGAAAACCAGATATAGGAATGATTGAAATGGCACGACAGAAATATAATATTGATTTGTCTAAGTCATATATAATAGGAGACAGTACAATTGATATACAAACAGGTATCAATTGTAATATGAAAACTATACTTGTAAAAACCGGTTTAGGAGGTTCTGATAAAATTTATAGAGTGTGTCCAGATTATATAGCTAATAATCTTTATGAGGCAGTAAATTTAATTTTAGGAGATAAACCTAAATGGAATTATTAAGGCAGAATGGGTGGAGTTCCTCTCAAAGAATAAGTGTAATTTTATGTTATTGCCTAATATGATGGCCCTACTTTTGGAAGTTTGTGAGGCAAAGTAAATTGAAAATAAAAATTAAAATTTAATTCCAATATTACGCACTATTCAATTATAAAAATTTATGTGAGGTAACTACTATGAAAGTTTTAGTTGAAGGTATAGGTAGTATGGTTTTTGGATCTCAATTAAAGTATTATAATGAGTTGAATTGGCAACTTATAGGTATCGATATTACTAACAAATCCTTTGGTCTTTACAAGGTATTAAAGCCATATATTGTTCCTAAATATTCTGATAAAAGATGCTTTGAGGTAATAGAAGAGATAATTAGCAAAGAAAAAGTTGATTTAGTATTTTGTACTGTTGATGAAGGGTTACTTGAATGGAGTAAGCGAAAGGAATATTTTAAAAAGAAATACAATACAAATGTTGTTATATCAGATAAAGAAGTAATAGAAATTTGTGTAGATAAGTGGAAAACATATATTTTTTTGAAGAAAATGGTATACCCACACCGAAAACTTCTTTAAAAAGTGATTATGATTTAATTAAACCCAGATTTGGCAGGGGCAGTAAAGGGATTTACTACAAAAATGTTTTACCAGAGGATTTTGATATGAATGGATATATTTCTCAAGAATTAGTTAAAGGTGAAGAATATACAATTGATGTATTATGTGATTTAGGATCAAATCCTATATATATTATTCCAAGAAAAAGAATTGAAACTGAATCGGGTGTATCTACCAAGAGTGTTACAGTATACGATGAACAAATAATAGAGTATACTAAATTTATTGTTTCTAAGCTGAAGCCTATTGGAATTATAAATATACAATGTTTTAAAGATAAGGATAAGTTGAATTTTATTGAGATAAATCCTAGAATGGCAGGTGGAATTTCTTTATCATTTGCTTCTTCTGATAATTGGTTTAAGGCTATAGAGTGTTTCTTTTATAATAAAGAATATGTTCCCAAGAAGGTTATTTATAGTAACTACATGTTTAGATTTTATAATGATTTAATTATTCATGAAAGTAACCTTTTACAAGAATAAAGTAGAAATTATGGTTATAAAGTGTTATAAGTTTATTAACTTTATCAACTATGATTATGTGATTAAACGATATTAGGAAATAATATATAATATAAATGTTAGCAAGGGAATGATTTACAATGAAAAAGATATTAGCAGTTACTGGAATCAGATCTGAATATTTTATCTTGCAACCAGTTTTAGAAGAATTCTCCATAAGAAAGAATGTTTGTTTAAAAGTGGTTGTGACGGGAGCGCATTTATCTCCTATGCATGGGTATACATACAAGATGATAGAAGATGATGGGTATGAGATAATTAAGTTAGAAAGTCTTTTGTCTTCTGATTTTTTATCAGGAAGGTGTAAATCTGTTGGTATTCAAATTATGGGACTTACAGATATTGTAATTAGAGAAAAGCCAGATTGGCTTTTAGTTTTGGGAGATAGGGAAGAGAGTATTGCAACAGCTATTGTGGGAACTTATTTAAATGTACCAGTGGCACATATTTGTGGAGGAGATAGGGTAGTTGGAAATATAGATGATTCTGTAAGACATGCAGTAACTAAATTAGCACATTTACATTTTCCTGCTACATTAGAAAATGGGGAAAGAATTTTAAAGATGGGTGAAGAACCATGGAGAGTTCATGTAGTAGGAAATCCTGCACTGGATTCTATAAGAAAACAACCTGATCTGTCGTTTGATTATATAAATGAAAAATTAGGGACAAATTTGAATGAAAATACTCCATTTATATTATTAATTCAACATCCATTAAGTTCTGAGGTTGATCAGGCGGGAGAACAGATGAGAATAACTTTAGAAGCGATTAGCGAATTGGGCTATTATACAGTAGTAATATATCCTAATTCAGATGCAGGTTCATATGAAATGATAAAAGTTATAAATGAATTTGAAAGAAGATATGAATTTATAAAAGCTTTCAAAACTTTGCCACGGGATATATTTGTTAATTTGCAAAGAAAAACTTCTGTCTTGGTAGGTAATTCAAGT
The DNA here is from genome assembly GCF_026914305.1 of Caldicellulosiruptor acetigenus. NCBI lineage: Bacteria > Bacillati > Bacillota > Caldicellulosiruptorales > Caldicellulosiruptoraceae > Caldicellulosiruptor > Caldicellulosiruptor acetigenus. The sequence continues at coordinate 1,094,600 of NZ_CP113866.1, forward strand.
TCGGGAATCTTGGAAGCACCTTTTTTGAAGATACCAGTTGTTAATATTGGCAATAGACAAAAACAAAGACAACATTCCGAGAATATAATTTTTGTGCCTCATGATAAAGAGAAGATAAAGGAAGCTATAAATAAGGCAATAAATGATAAAGAGTTTATCAACATATGCAAGAATTGTTCTAATCCATATGGTGACGGATACAGTTCTAAAAGAATAGTAGATATAATATTAAATACACCTGTAGATTCAAAATTATTGAACAAGCAAATTGTTTACTAATAAAGATAAATTTAAGGGGTGATAATAATGAAAGTTTTAGTTGTATCTGTTCATCCTGACGATGAAACATTGGGATGTGGAGGCACATTATTAAAACATAGAAAACAAGGAGATCAGTTATTTTGGATGATAATAACAAAACCAGACGAATCCACAGGTTTCTGTAAAGAGTTTATTAAAGAAAGAAAAAATCAAATTAAGGCAGTTTCCAACATTTATGGATTTGAAGCGGTGCATGAACTTGAATTCAATACTACAAAGTTACATGCAATTGATTTTAGTACTTTAATGAAATCTATATCACAAGTTATAAACGAGGTAAAACCTGAGATTATTTATATGAACAATAGGTCGGATATACATACTGACCACCAGGTTGCTGCAAAAGCTTTGATAAGTTGTACCAAAAGTTTTAGGTATCCATTTATAAAGAAAATACTCATGTATGAATGTATTTCTGAAACCGAAATAGCACCTAGTTTTCCAGAAAATATTTTTATACCTAATGTATTTAGTGATATAACCGACTTTATTGAACAGAAAATAGAAATTATGAAGTTATATCGTTCAGAAATTCAAGAAACACCTTTGCCTAGAAGCATAGAAAATATAAGGGCGTTAGCAAGATATAGAGGAGCTTCATGTGGTGTTGACTATGCTGAAGCATTTATGCTTGTAAGAGAAAGATTTTAAAATGGAAGCTGAAATAGTATTGATTAAAAAATAATAGAATAATGTATTTATCAAGATTACCAGAATTTAGTTATACGGAATAGTAAAAAAGTTGGTGATAAAGTTGAAAAGTATTGTTTTGGTTGGTGGGGGAGGACATGCTAAAGTAATTATTGATATAATACGGAGTAGAGCAGAATTTAATGTGATAGGAATAATCGACAATGATTTAAAAAAAAGACCGATATATGATATTCCTATAATTGGGACTGATGAGATATTAGAAGAAATTTTTAGAAAGAAAATAGCTACAAATGCTTTTGTAAGTTTTGACGGCATAAAACGGATTGAAAAAAGAGGTAAAATGTTTTTTTATCTAAAAAAAATAGGGTATGAAATTCCTATCTTGGTTCATGAAAAGGCAATTGTTTCAGATTATGCAGAAATTGGTGAAGGAACATGTGTTATGGCTGGTTCCATAATTAATGCAGGGAGTGTTATAAAAGAGAATTGTATTATCAATACAGGAGCAATTATAGAACATGATTGTTATATTGGATTTAATAGTCATATAGCTCCAAATGCCTCATTAGCTGGCGGTGTAATTATAGGAGACCACACACATATTGGGGTGGGTAGTGTAGTAATTGAGAATGTAAAAATAGGAAGCAATGTAATAGTGGGGGCTGGAGCTGTGGTAACTAAGGATGTTCCTGATAATGTAATTGTGGCAGGTATACCTGCAAAAATAATTAGAGAAAATTGTTAAGAAAGTGAGAAAGGATGAGATAGAGAAGTGAATTTAAGTAATAAGAAAGTTCTTGTTACAGGAGCAGCTGGTTTTATTGGAAGTCATTTAGTAGAAGAATTAGTAAGATTAGGCGCGAATGTTTCGGCTTTTGTTCATTACAACTCGTTAAATAGATGGGGTTGGATTGAGACTTTAGATAGGGAGATTATAAGAGAGATAGAAATTTATGTAGGAGATATTAGAGATTATGATTCTGTGAAAAAAGCAGTGAAGGGGAAAGACGTAGTTTTTCACTTAGCTGCTTTGATTTCCATACCTTATTCTTATCAAACTCCTATGGCTTTTTACAAAACAAATGTGGAAGGAACTTTAAATGTTTTAGAAGCGTGTATGGAGAATACTGTTCAAAAACTTATTCACACTTCAACTAGTGAGGTATATGGAACAGCTTTGTATGTTCCAATAGACGAAAATCATCCTCTACAGGCACAGTCTCCTTATTCGGCTTCAAAGATTGCAGCTGATAAAGCAGTAGAAAGTTTTGTTAACTCGTATGATCTAAATGCTACCATTGTTCGTCCATTTAATACTTATGGACCAAGGCAATCTGCAAGAGCTATTATTCCTACGGTTATAACTCAGATTTTAGGTGGAGTGAAGAATATAAGAGTAGGTAATATCCAAACCATAAGGGATTTTAATTATGTAAAGGACACGGTAAGGGGTTTTATAAAAGCAGCAGAGTATGACGGGGGCAAAGGTGAAGTGTATAATATCGGCTCTGGTAAAGAGATTAGCATAAAAAATCTAATTCACTTGATTAGTGAAGTAATTGGTGTTGAAGTTGAAGTGGTAGTTGATGAAAAACGGATTAGACCAGATAAAAGTGAGGTAATGAGACTGTGCTGCGATAATAGTAAGGCTAAAAGCAAGTTAGGATGGTATCCACAGTACGATTTAAAAGATGGTTTGATTGAGACTGTAAATTGGTTTAGGGACAATTATAATTTGTATAAATGGGAAATATATAATTTTTGAGAGGGTAAGATAAAAATGATTCCATTGTGCGAACCTGCAATAGCTGGAAATGAAATAAAGTATATTTCAGAATGTATAGAAAAAAGATGGATATCTACATATGGAGAATTCATTAAAAGATTTGAGGATAAGTTTAAAGAATTTTTAGGAGTAAAGCATGCGATTGCAGTAAGCAGTGGTACTGCAGCATTGCATTTAGCATTGAGAGCTTTAAACATAAGAGAAGAAGATGAGGTCATAATACCGTCACTTACATTCATAGCTACTGCTAATGCAGTGAAGTATGTTGGAGCTGAGCCTGTTTTTGTTGATGTAAGAAAGGATACTTTTGTTTTAGATGTAGAGAAAGTAGAAGAGATGATAACTCCTAAAACCAAAGCTATAATTCCTGTTCATTTATACGGTTATGCAGCTGATATGGAGAAATTAAAAAAAATTGCTGAGAAGTATAATTTGTTTATTATAGAGGATGCAACTGAGGCTTTAGGGTCAAAGTTTAAAGGGAGATATGTAGGGACATTCGGAGAATTTGGTTGTTTTAGTTTTAATGGTAATAAGCTCATTACAACAGGGAATGGAGGAATGATTGTTACTAACCGAGACGATTTGGCTGAATATGTTAGGTATCTTTCTTCCCAAGCAAAGACAATGTTAAGTAATAATGGATTTGTTCACAATGAAATAGGTTACAATTATAGACTGCCTAATTTGCTTGCAGCTTTTGGTTTAGCCCAGTTAGAAAAAATAGAAGAATTTTTAAGAGCTAAAAGAAGGAATGCAGAGATATACAATTTATACTTGAAAGATATAAAAGGAATTATAACTCCGTTTGATACTGAAGAAGTGGAAAATTCTTATTGGCTTTATTCTATTGTTGTTACAGAAAATTTTGGTATTACAAGAGATGAACTAATAGATGAACTCAAAAAACATGAAATTGAAAGCAGGCCGTTTTTTCAGCCTATTCATCTGATGAGAAACTTCAGAAATTGTAAAAAAAGCGAGATGGGTAATACGGAATATTTAGCTTCACATGGCGTTAATTTGCCCAGTTCAGTTAGTTTGGAAGAAAAAGAAATAGAACTTATTTGCAGGATTATAAAAAGATATGCTTGAAATTAAGTAAAACAGGAGAGAAGTCCAACTATGAAGAGAAATATTTTTGCAAGGAATTTGGAGGTTATTAAAAGACGTTTTAAGTATATTTATGAGAAGTTGGATAAGTTAAATACAGCAAACAGGATAAAGGAAAATATTGAAGTAAGAAGTGAAGTTGCAAAAGATAGCAATATAATTCTAAAGGTTAATATGGGTTCAAAAGAGTATTATTTGAGTAGCAAGTATAAGCCAGTAGAAGAGGCAAAAAAATTGGTTAATGCACAAGATTTAAGAAGAGAAGGAATTAATATTCTTTTCGGAATAGGGAATATTTATTTGGTAAGAGAGTTATTAAATTATATATATGAAGATGGAAGATTGATAATAATTGAGCCTTATTTAGATATTTTTATCAAGATAATTGAATTAATAGATATTACAGATATTCTTGAAGACGAAAGAGTTATAATTTGGATTTTTGATGAAGATGCAGAAACATTAGAGAATATGTTAGATATATATTTAGATTGGACAAAAACGGAAAAGACCAAATTCATTTTATCCCCAAATTATGATAAATTTTCAAAAGAAGAATCAACAATTGTTTTAAAAATCATAAGAGATTTATTAGTAGATAATAAATTGACTGTAAACACAATATTATATTTTGACAAGATGTGGCAAGAAAATATTCTGAAAAACTTGCGATATTTATTAGAGAGTTCATGGATAAATAATTTTAAAGATTCTTTTATTTCATTACCAGCAGTAATAGTTTCAGCTGGGCCATCTTTAAATAAGAACATACATCTTTTGAAACAAATCAATGACAAAGCCATAATCTTAACAGGGGGAAGAACTTTAAAAATACTTATAGAACACGGTGTCAAACCTGATTTTGTAGTTACTATTGATGGCAGTGAGAAGAATTATAAACTGTTTGAGAATGTTGATTATTCAGATATTCCACTACTCTATAGCCCACGGACCCACTATCGTATTTTGGAACAGCATAAAGGAAAATTTAAAATAATGATTAATAGTGATCATTTTACATATAACTTGTTTATGAAGTATGGTATAGACACTGGATTTGTAGGAGGAGGAGGTTCAGTTTCCTGTTTTGCATTTGATATAGCTACTAGAATTTTTAATTGTTCTCCTATAATTTTTGTAGGTCAAGATTTGGCATATACTAATGGGTTAATTCATGCCATTGGAGCACATGATAGATTAAATGAAATAAGAATAGAAGGTAATCCCAACTTATTATATGTGGATGGAATTATGGGAGATAAAGTAGTAACTGATTATTCATTATATAATTTTTTAAGATGGTTTGAAAGAAGAATAATCTATGATAACAGTGGCAGACTGTACATAAATGCAACAGAAGGCGGAGCTAACATTAAAGGGACAATTCCAATGAAATTGAGCGAAGTAATAGATTCCTATTTTGCTCAAGCTACTTCAATTGAAGGAAAGAAAAAAGAAGAGCTAGAGAAGAGGTTTAAAGTAGTGGACAACCATACAAGAATTGGAATTATAAAAGAATTGGAGAATATTAGCAAAGATTTAAGTGAAATATTGGAAAAAGTTAATGAAGCATTGGAATTAAACAAGAGACTATTGATGGGATATGATAAGTCTATATTGGAAAAATTAGAAAGTATAGATAATTTTTTAAATGATAAATTTAAAGCAGGAAGTCTAGTGGATGATCTTTTACTTACAATTAGCTATGAGGTTTTAAATCATGAAATAAATTATGAGATACCAGAAAAAGCTAATGTTGATGTTGTTGAGAAAGGTGAGAAATTGTACAAAGGAATTAAGAAAGCTATTGAGTATTCCCTGCCTATTTTACAGGAGAGTCTAAAAGAAATAAAAAATAAACCTTGTTATTAAAAAGGAGAATGACAAGTTGGAGGAAATATTCAAAAAGAATGTACAAATTCTTAGAGAACGGTTTAACATAATATTTAAGATGAACCAAGGGTATTTGAAAGAGAAAACGTTAAATTTGATGCGTGAATTAACTGAATATGAAAAGAATGTAGATAGCATCGAAATAAATCAATTGAAATCGAACGATATCATTGTTTTTATTGGTTTTGGTACTGGAAATTTTATTAGGAGAATTTTAAAATCATTATCAGAAGATAGTATTTTAATTATAATTGAACCTTCATATGAGTTATTAAATGAAGTTTTTTGTAGTGAAAGTTTTGAAGATATTTTAACAGATGATAGAGTATTTCTTATTATTGACAATGGAAGTGAAAAGTTAATAAATATAATCGAAGAGGTTATACCTTGGGAATTAAGTTTAAGATTGAAAAATCTTGTTCATCCATTTTATAAAGAATGTTTTGGCGCATATATAGAAAGAATAAAAAATAGGTTGGATGAGTTTAGAATTATAAAAGAAACAGAAATTAAAACTATCTTTTATTCATCACATGTCATAAAGAAAAATATGCTTGCTAACCTTATATTTATTCCAGAAAGTAGCTTAGGGAATAAATTGGAAAATTATTTTAAAGACATACCTGCTATTATTATAGGTGCTGGTCCTTCACTTGACAATAATATTAATGAATTGAAAAAAGCAAAAGGTAAAGCTATTTTAATTGCTGTCGGCAGAGTATTAAAGAGATTATTGCAAGTGGGTGTTATACCTGATTTTGTAGTTTCGGTGGATTATAGTGAAAAAAATTATAATTTTTTTAAGGGAATTAATTACTCAAATATTATGTTAGTTTATGGAATGGGGATAAATTTTAACATATTAAAAAATCATAATGGTAAAAAAATATTGATGCTAACAACTGCTGATTCGTGTGTGAACAAATTGCTTGCTGAAATGGGTTATGAATACAAACTCTTTAAAGGTGGAGGTTCTGTTTCTTGTTTTGCCTATGAATTTGCAAGGGTTATAGGTGCTAATCCTATAATCTTGGTTGGTCAGGACTTTGCTTTTACAGACAATAAGGTATATTCTAATATTTCTTTGCATGAAGGCGAAAAGAATGAAATAAGAGAAGATGAGCTTTTATGGGTAGAGAGCAACGATGGGAGAAAAGTCGCGACAAACAAAATATATTTTGGCTTTTTAAAATGGTTTGAAAATGAAATCGAAAAAGACCAAGAAAAAATAAGGGTTATTAATGTTTCAGAAAGAGGGGCTAAAATAGAAGGAACAATAGTAATGAGACTAGGTACAGTAATAGAGGAGTATTGTTATAAAACGATTAACATTGAAAAATATATGAATACTATATCACATGAATATCTCATTAATAAAGAAATTTACATTAAATTGTTAAATGAAGTTAAAAATCAATTGTCGGAGTTAAAGTTAATTGGGGAAATTGGTATTAGTATATGTAATCAGTTTTTTGAAAAGGTTATTCGAGAAGAAAAATTTCATATGGCTAATTATTTTTCTGATTTATTAACTGATATTGAGAATGAGTTATTGGAAAAAGAGTTGGCGTATACATTAGTTGAAGAGTTGATGATAAAGGAAAACTATATTATAAACAATATGGATGACAGCTTTTTAGAACCAAAAGAATTTCTAAAGAGTTTTTATTTAAAAAATAAGATATTGTATGAAAGCATAATTAAATATTCTCAGTATGCAGGTGATTTGATACACGGTTTAGTTGACATAAAATAACTTGTAGGCTTAAAAATGAATTGTTTTTTTTAATTTACTAGACAGTAATTTCATTTGAGTTGAGTCTATATAATTATGTAAAAAGGGATTGAGCTACTCCCGCACCCTCTGGTTAAAATAGAAATTAAAAAGGACCAAAAATCAAATCTAACAGGAAAAATGGGGAGTTGCTCAATACCAACTAAATTCTGAAATTTTGCATTACCCTTTTGAAACAAGAACAAAAGACGAAAAATTAGGCAAGTTTTTAGAATTAATACTTAATCAAATTTTAGCATTTCTTGCTACTGAACAAATTAAGGCTGAATCTTACGAGAGGACATAGGAAAGACAAGATTATCGTAACGGTTATTATTTCTGTGAATTTAATTACCAGGGTAGGAACTTTGATTTGAAAGTACCGAGACTTCGTAATGGTAAATTTGACTTGCGACCTTTTTGAACGTTATCAGCGAAGTGAACAAGTGCTTTTATTAGCTATTTAGAGAGATGGTGGTAAATGGAGTATCCACACAAAAGATTGAAGAAATTACTTATGAGTTATGTGAGACTGAGTTTTTAAAATCCACCATTTTAGGGTCTTGCAAAATTTACAACATGTAATTATTTTGTGAAATTAAAAGTTTCCAGAAGAAAAAGTTTCTTTTTGCTATATTTGATGCAATGATTTAAAAATAAACGAAGAAGGTGGCGTTCATTAGTAAAATTTATTGAATTGATGTAAGTAGTATAAACGAAAAAGGTTACAGGGAAAGGTGAATAATAGGTATGGAAGATAGTAACACAATGCTGGAAGTTATTTTTAATCTCTTTACAGATCACCCTAAATTGTTAAAAATATATTTAGATAAAGCGATTGACACACTTCTTGAACGGGATTTATATTTATTGAAAAAAGGATTACACGAAAGAGCAATTTCACATCGTCTTGCTGTATACATTGAGTGGTTGTTTGGTCAGTGGTTCGACGTAGATTGTGAATATAACGGTGACGAAGAACATGAAAGTGGACGGAAAATAATTGAAAATATTTGTATCAAATACAGTGGGAATAACAGTAAAAAGTTCAATTGTAATAATTGCCGCAATGAAGTAAGTGTATATCCAGATATAATTGTTCACAAGAGAAGAGTGAATAAATTTAATTTGTTTATAATTGAAGTAAAAAAAGTGAATTTATCGCATGTTCTAGAGATTGAAAAGGATATATATAAGTTAAAACAGTATACTAAATCAACCATAAATAATAAAAATAAATTTTGCTACAAATATGGAGTTTTTATAGGCTTTTATATTGGTGATAAAGCTAAAGAAAAATCTTTGATAAAGTGGTTTAAAAATGGTGAAGAATTAACAATAGATTAAGTTTTTGTTTAAATTTTACCATATATTGGTAGATTTATTAACCAAAAGCTTTTAAACTTTTTTTGCAAAGATTTTACAGGGACTTTGCATAAAATAGAATGCAGATAATAGTCAAATTCTCCAAAACTATGAAAAAAGCATAAAAATACTATTTTGTGCCGTTTTTCAATGAACATCAGTATATATTTGAAAACTATGCAGTAAATCATGTATTTAAAAACCTCTTTCCATTTGACTGTGATACACCCTTTGAAAGCTACATGTTCCTTTGTACTCATTTGGCAACAGTTAAACTTCTTCTTGTTGGGCTTTGCAGCTATTATGACTCTGATTTCACAGAAGATGTTGTAGTAAAATTTATTCAATCATTTTCAAAAACCATTGAACACAAGACTGTATACCTAGCAAACCTGCTTAAAATCCTAAGAAAAACTACATCGACATCGTGGTGTATATTGCATTTTGATAAAGGAGATAAAGAGCGTTTGGGAGGAAAATAAAAGTGGATGAGATTGTTAAAGAAATATCTGCCAAAGAATTTTATGAAATTTTTAAAAGGTTTAAGTATTTCAATAATATTTTTATAGGCTTAGAAGTTAAGAATAAAAACTTTGGATGTGGGAAAATACAATCATTTAAAGAGAATGCGGGCGACTTCTTGATAACTGTGAAATTTGTGAACGATGGGGTTTTTAATTTCAGCATGAAAAGTTTTGAGATATATTTTCAATCAGTTAAGCTCCCCAGTAAGAAATTAAAAATAATTAACAAGTGGATGCAAAAAAAGTACTCGATCATTTTTTCAAGGAAGTTATTTATTTCAAAAAGATTTAAGAGAAGATATTTTTATCCGAAGAAAAAAGGCTATAAACCAGCATATTTTATGTTTAAAACCTTTATTGAGCAGCTAAGGCAGAAATACAAAAACTTCGGAATTTATCATTATACTGATTTTACTAACTTAGAATCTATTTTTAAAGAGGGTTTCTTGTATAGCAGAGTGGATTGTGTAAAGAAAGGATTACAATTTACAGATGGAGCAGATCATGATGTATTAAGTATTGCACCTGATGATGTAAAAAACAAGGTTAGATTTTATTTTAGACCTAATACACCGACTCTTTTTGAAAATGAGGGTATAAAACTTCCAGCTTACATTGGTAAAGCTCATATGCCTATTCCTGTGTGTTTGTTATTTGATGATGAATTGATTTTACTTGACACCACAGAATTTTCAAATGGTAACGCAACAAGTATTAAGTACACCCAGATTGGTTCTACATATGCTTTTTTTAAATCAATGGAATGGGATTTGATATTTCATGAAAGATATATTGAACCTTTTGAAAGGAATAAAATAGTCAACAGGAGGAATTCTGAATTATTAAGTACTAAACCTGTATCATTGAAATATTTGAAGAAAGTGATTTTTCGAACTAAAGCAGATTTTAAAAGAGCATGTAATTTGTTTGGTATGAATAAAAAGTTTTGTGTAGACATAAATTATTTTTCGGACAAAAGTAGGAATTATTATTCAGAAGAAAAAATGGTAAATTTTATTTTAGATTACAACATTGATGTTTATTTTAATAAACAAAGGAGAATTAGTTCAATAAAATTGGAACTATATTCCTGGAGACATCATGAAGATTATAAAATTGAGGTAAGGTTTCTCGATAAGAGAGGATATGTTCTCCCTTTTGACAATTTTAGAATTGAAAAATCAACCAATATTTCAATTACTGATGGAATGTTTTTATACGTGGATTTGTACAATATAAAAGGAGATTTTTCTTATGTGGAAAAAGTAGAAGTATTGATGAACAACATTGTTTGTGTAGAGGAGTTTTTAGATAGATTTAAAATAAAAGATGTCAAAATTAATTTAAATTCATGTATGAAGGGTGTTGATGTTCTATTCGAGATAATGATTGTGGATGTAAGTCTTTTGTTTAGTAAACACAGCGCTTGGCTGTATACTTCAAATGACGAAAGGAAATATCCTGATTTAGAAGAGAGTAAAATTATTTCTTTTGAAAAAATATTATTGAAGCAAACATATTATAATATTCAAAAAGAAGATGTTGAAGTAATAAACTATATGGTAGATAATAAAATTATGAAAAGTATAATTGTTAGAAAAGGAGAATAATACTATGAGTTTGAAATCAATGGAAAGAATAGAGAATATTATATTATTTCCTGGTACTGTTTTCAACGCAAATACTGATGCAATGGTAAATACAGTCAATTGCATGGGTGTTATGGGAGCAGGTATAGCCTTAGAATTCAAGTTGAGATATCCAGAGATGTACGAAGATTACGTTGTTAGGTGCAAAAATAATAGGGTCAAAATTGGTGAACCATATTTGTATATTGCAAAAGATGGAACTAAAATTGTTAATTTTCCAACAAAATATCACTGGAGATATCCTTCAAAAATCGAGTGGATTAAGATGGGACTTGAGTATTTTGTTCAGCATTACAAAGAGTGGAATATAAAATCTATAGCATTTCCCAAACTGGGAACAAATGCAGGGAAGTTGCCTTGGTCGCAAGTCAAAGCAGTTATGGTTGAATACCTCAAAAAGGTCGATATTCCTGTTTATATTTGTCTTGACGAATTGGAAGAAGCTGAAGGTATTGAGAAGGAGATGGTAAGGATATTAAATGAACAAGGCGACAGATTTTTAGCTGAGATAAAATTGAGGCATGACCTTCGAGATGCTATTTTAAAACAGATACCAATAAAAAGGTTAAAACTTTTACAAAGTGAAAAGAAAATAAGTAATAAAACGTATGAAAAATTATTTATTGAGCTTTATAACAAGGCAAAAAAATCACAGTCTAATCACTATGAGAATTTATCATTTTTTGACAGATAGGACAACTTTGAATTTTTAAAATATTTAGGCACAGTTAGGAGGCGCTTTTGTGAAGCCAATATATTCCATTGGCTATTCATCAACAAGATTTGTTGATTTTTTAGACATACTTAAAAGTTTCAAAATTTCAGTACTTGTAGATGTAAGAACAAACCCTTTTTCAAGATTCGTTCCAGAGTATAGGAAAGAAAATTTAGAAAAAGCTTTAAAACAGGCTAATATTGGCTACTTATTTCTTGGGAATCTCCTTGGCGGAAAGCCAGAAAACCCTTCTTATTATACTCCCGAGGGTTATTGGAACTACAATATAATAATCCAGTCAATGGAGTTTAAAGAAGGTATAGAAACTTTACTTGATCTTGCGGAAAGAGAAACAATAGCTTTGATGTGTAGTGAATTTGATCCTGCACAATGTCACAGAGCACTTATAATTGGACGATATTTATTGAGTTATCACAACATAGCTATCAATCATTTGATGGGGAAATGGGTACAAGTAGATCAGCGTGCATTAGAAGAGAGTCTTATTTTTAGGTATTTTCCTCAAACAACTGGTCAACATTCATTTTTTAGCAATGAAGAACTTATCAATGAAGTATATGAGTTGCAGATGAAGAAAGTATTTAAGGTTAAGACTAAATAGAGGCTGTTTTAAAGAAAATATATTTTCTGCTTATTATATTTCCGAGGTGCTTTAATTTAGCAATTAATAATACAATTTTATTAAAGTTACAGCCAGAAAATCTATTAAATTACTCAAATATAAAAGAATGAGGTAGTTTAGACGTTATTTTCTGGGGTATAATACATATATATATAAGTTTTATATTCCACTAAGTATAGGTTTTAAAAATTATTATTAAGGCTGAAAAATATTTAATTATGCACTTTTCGATAATATTAATAGGCGACTATTGACTAACGCTTTTGTTATGCATATAATTAAATAGCAATAAGTTTTCCTAATTAGTGTGAAAGCAGAGCAGGTGATTATAATGAAAAATTGTGTTAGTATTGAATATATCAAGAATAAAATGGAAATCTTGTTTGAAAGTATTGATAAAAAATATTTAAAATTGGTTTCTTTTTTGGCTTTATATCTCAAGTCACTTTTATTTATTTTTGAAAATTCGGAAATTGACATTAGAGAAAAAGAAATGTTTGATGAGTGGTTTGAAGAAAAAGGAAAGCAATATTTAAATGATTTAATTGAAGTTGTTAAGAGATATGGAAAGTATGTAGAAAATTTTGATGCTATTATTGATTATTACATGTTCTATTTAGAAGATGCAATGGAAAATAACGATTCATATGAAATAATTGATTGGTTATATGAAATTTTTAAGAGTGTAAAAAATAGGCTATTGGAAAGAGTTAATGTTGGTAAGGACTTAGATTTGAATGAAGTTACAAAGTTAGAATTTACTTTTCAAGAAAAATTGGATAATATAAATGAAAATGTATTTGAAACCTGCGAAATAAACGCAGGTTTTTATTTATATTAAAGTGTTCAAAAAATTATTAAGGAGTGCTTGATTGAAAATGCTTAAATGGGAAGATATTGTTTATCATCCTATCCAATTAATTAGTACAGAATTAGTAGAAATGAATGTAAGGAGAACTGAAAGTTTTGCTAATGTTAAATTAGGGGAGATACCATTTCATTTGGAAGTGAAAAGTTGGGGTAAGGTTATCAGCGAAAATGAAGGATATATGTATGTTGATATGAAGTTAGAAGGGAATTATGAGGATTCTAAAATCTTTGAAATTAAATTAATCTATAGGGGAAAATGTCTCAATAATAACAGGGTATTTACAAATGAAGACTTTCAGAAATTTTTGGAAATTCAAAGTGTAAGATTTTTGTGACCTTACTTAAGGGAGATAGTCTCTTACGCAATGAGAAACATGGGACTGACATTTCAACCTAATATGAACCAAAGAGTGCAAAAAAAGCATTCATTAAATTTTTCCCTTTTCCCAACCGATAATATATAGAGAAACACCAAAAAGAGAGGGAAACGATAATGGTTGTTGATGGCATTGGAGTCAAAACCATTGATATATCGAATGCAGTATCAAGAATTCAAGAAAGCAGAACAAGACCTGAAAATGTAGAGGTTAGTTGGCAAGACGAAAAGGGTATAAATAAAGAAGGAGTTAATGATAAATTTACAGAGAAGGATGACAAGAAGGAACTTGATGAAGATACACTCATAAAGATGATAAACCAGGCAAACAAAGCATTTGAAGCAAAATACACAAGACTTGAGTTTTCTATTCACAAAGAGACACATGAGATTGTTGTAAAGGTGTATGACAAAGAAACAAATGAGCTTATAAGAGAAATACCACCAGAGAAGATTTTAGATATAATTGCAAAGCTGTGGGAGCTTGCAGGCATTTTTGTGGATGAGAGAAGATAGGTGGTGATAAAAGATGAATGTTAATTCAACAAGCTCTACAAGTTACACAAATCCCTACGATGCATACAAATATTACACAAGAATTGGTGGGCTTGCAAGCGGACTTGACACAGATTCAATTATTCAAGGTTTAATGAGTGTTGAAAAGACAAAGTATAATAAACTCTATCAACAAAAGCAGCTTCTTGAATGGCAAAGACAGGATTATATGGATATGGCAAGTGCCATATCAAGCTTTAAAGATTATGTGTTCAACCTCAAACTTTCCAGTAACTTTGTAAAATATAAAACTGCTGGTGAAGCAGTAGATGCAGGGTATGTATCTGTTACAGGAACAGCCAATACTTTTGAAGGAAATTATCAAATAAAGGTTGAGCAGCTTGCAACCCAAGCGAATGCTGTTGTAAATGATCTGACAGTGATCACAAGAGATGCTCAAAACAACGTGAAGCTTCAGATTGATTTGACAGTTGATGGTTCAACTGTTACAAAGACAGTAGAGCTTACTTGGAATCCAGGGGATTCTGTAGCAACTTTTGGTGCTAATTTAGCGAAGGCAATAAATTCAGCGTTCAGTACTGATGGTAGCTTAAAAGCCTATTATGACTCAACTTTAAATAAGCTTGTGATAACTTCTCAAAAAACTGGCAGCAGTGTTAGCTTTACTGTAAAAGATTTAAATAACAATAATACTGTAATAGCAAGTGGGACTGGTACAGATGCAAAAGCTTATATCAAGGATAGTTTTGGCAATGAGTCACAAGTACCTTCTTCAGCTACAAATACAATTAATGTATATGGTATGAGTATTACTCTGAATAAAACGACTTATAATGCTCAAACAAACACATATGATTATAAATCATTTTCCATCTCAAAAGATGTTGATGCTATTGTAAACAACATCAAAGAGCTTATAAACAAATACAATGAACTTGTTAGCAAGATATACAGCAAAATCACAGAAAAGAGAAACAGAGATTATCTGCCGCTGACAGAAGAACAAAAGTCTCAAATGAAAGATACTGACATTCAAAAATGGGAAGAAGCTGCTAAAAAAGGGCTTTTATATGGTGACTCAATTTTATCAGGTTTTTTGAACAATTTGCGTTATTACCTATACAAAGCAGTTCCAGGGCTTCCTTCTAATTTAGATACAATTTCAGAAGCGGGTATAGAAACGTATAGCTACTTTGAAAGCAAAGAAGGAAAGATTTATATAAAAGATGAAAGCAAGTTAAGACAGGCAATTTCAAATAATTTTGATGCATTTGTAAAGCTTTTTACATCAAGTGGTAGCGATACAAACACCATTGAAGATGATGGAATTTTACAGCGTTTTTACAATATTGCTAATGATACTCTCAAAAAGATTTATGACAAAGCAGGCAAACCATATTTTACAAGTTCTTATGATCCCAACAGTTCGATAGGAAAACAGCTGAGGAGTATTATAGACCAGATGAATGCAGAACAGGAAAGACTTCAGAAAATTGAAGATAGGTATTATCGTCAGTTTACCCAGCTTGAGAGATTGATTGCGCAGATGAACACCCAAAGTTCATGGCTTTCCCAGCAGTTTAGCGCAAAATAATTGAAAGGGTGCAATAGTAGAAAATTTGTTTGTTGAGGAGGTCAAAACAGTTGAAATTAGTAGTAAAAAATGATATAATTTTAGTCGGATGACAATGAATGTTATTAACTATAAAGAATGTTAAAGAGCTACGTGCTATAAGAGGTGTTAAAGACATGCTAACCATCCAGGCTAAGCTGATTTTTGACAGCAGCGAGGATAAGCAGAAAGTATTAAACCTTATGAGAAAATGGTCGGCTTGTATGAGATATGCATACAAAAGGCTTTTAGAAGGACATAAGAGAAATGAACTCAAAAGACAGCTTCAGGGGATTTTCAACCTGAACTCCCGATACGTTGATGATGCGATAATGAAGTCGCAAAGTGTTAAAAAATCTTGCGAACAGAAGGGAGAAAATCCCAAAAAGGTAATCTTTGGTGGAAGAACGCTGTTTGAAAAGCTTCAAAAGAGGCATATAAACGGCAGGGCGTACAGGAAACTTCAGCTTGAGTGGCAGGAGAAGAGGAAAGGGAATCTGTACTCAAGGGGAGACAGGAGCAAGAAAGGGAATCTCAACACAAGGATTGAGATAGACGGAAACAGCACAAAACTCAGAATAAACGTAGATGAAAGGGAGTATGTATATGCAATTATACGGCCTGGATGGGAAGTGAAAGGTGGAACGTACACAGACAGGAATCAACTTCTGCAGGCGATTGCCACCTCAGGAGAGCCCTATTCTGTTGAATTGAAGCTCAAAAACAGCAAGATATATGCTTATTTTACCGTTGAAGAGGTTTTCCCGAAAGTCAAGATAACAAGAGCAAACGGAGTTATAGGGATAGATACGAACGCATATCCCAAACACCTGGCATGGGTAGAAACAGACAGCAGTGGACAATTTCTGAGCTACGGTGAGATACCAATGCCGGAGCTTGAGAGCGGAAACTTTGACAAGAGGGAGTATTACAGGTGGCAGTACGCTCACATGATAGTAGCAATGGCAAAGGAGAAACAAAAAGCCATAGTAATCGAGAATTTGGACATAAAGGACAGGGGCAGGAGAGGAGACTTTTCAGGTAGAAAATCAAGACGTATAAGGCACTATTTTGGGTACAGGTCACTTTTAGAGAAGGTAAAACTTTTGGCAAAGCGGGAAGGAATAGAGGTTATAGAAGCAGACCCGGCTTATACTTCGATAATAGGTATGCTGAAGTACGCGCCGCAGTTCATGGTAAGCAAGGATGTAGCGGCAGCGTATGTGATAGCAAGAAGAGGTCTTGGATTAAAAGAAAGGATACCGCACAACTACATGGAGCACCTCAGTAGTCTTGATGTAAACAGTTTGGAAGAACTGAAGGAACACGTGAAAAAGACGGTCAAGAACCCGAACGTTAGTAAAAGACAGCTCAGGGAGATAGACTGGGCGATAAAGATTTTACAAAGCTCTGGGAGTGAGCCAGGGAGGCTATCCGAGTCTCTGGATGGAACAAGCGAGGATAGTCACAGGAAATTATCCTGTAATCTCTGGCGAGTTCTCAGGGTAGCGGTGGTAACTCCACTCTCTCCTGAGAGGGTTTTAAGAGACCTCTCTGTCCTGAAACTGCTTCTGGTTTCAGGACAAGTGGGGAGACCCGGCTAAAAAGGGCGTAAGTTCCTGTTTCTTGGGACAGGGGCTATGGCTTTCCCAAATACCGCCTGCTGGGGCTGGGAAAGTTTGAATGGCGGACTACAAATACCCCAGCTATCTAAACTGTACACTTTTGTACAGTTTAGATAACCAGGAAGATTTTATGGACGCAGCTGCAAGATATCAAGAAGAAGTAATAATGACAAAGCCACCAGAGGAACTCACTTTGATGCTTTATGATGGATGCATAAGATTTATAAAACTTGCAATGCAGGCAATTGATGAAAAAAAGCTTGACAAAGCAAATGAGAATATTATCAAGGCAGAGAATATCATCACAGAGCTCATGTCAACACTTGATATGAGCTATGAAATATCTAAAAATTTAATGAGCCTTTATGATTTTGTTTACCGATGGCTCATTCAAGCAAATCTCAAAAAAGACAAAAAGTATTTGGAAGAGGCACTTGAGATTGTGCAGGATTTGCGAAACACCTGGGCAGAGGCAATAAAGATTGCAAGACAGCAGAAGAATAAATAAAAAGGGCTGGGGTTTATGTATAATAAGCTTGTAAGTCTTCTCGAAGAAAAGGAAAAGCTTGTGGATAGGTTTTTGACTCTTACCACTTTGCAACAGGAGTATATTTTAAATGACAACTTTGATGAACTTTCTAAGATTGTTGATGAAAAAGGGGATTTGATTGAGAGAATAAATAGAATAGACAGCGAATTTTTAGAGGAGTTTGAACGCATCAAAAAACAAAAAGGAATAAAAAGTTTTGATGAGATAACAGATATTGACAAAGAAACGGGTATTTTGCTCAAAAGCCTCACATCATCTATTTTGCAAAAACTGCAGGTTATAAAGGACATAGACGAAAAGAATAATATTCTAATTCGAGCAAAATTTTATGAGATAAAAAAGACTATAAAAAGCATGCGGTACAAAAAAGAGGCGTTGAAAGACTATTCCCAGTACAAACAGACCCAGTTTCCATCCGGGTTTGACAGGAAAGAATAAGAGGGGCTTAAAAAGCCCCTTCTTTGTTTGTCTTTTGCCTAAATTCATTTTCAATCTTTTCAAAAAGCCATGTAGGCTCCTCCACCTCAGGGCAAGTTTCATACAGAACAAGTGGGTCTAAGTCAAGGCAGGTTGTCTCATCGTAGTTTCCACTTACATCCCACGCAAGTGTTCCATTTAGAACAGTGCATCTTTCCATAAAGAATTTTTTATCTTTGAGTCTTTGAAATTCACCCTTTTCAAGCAGGGTAGAAGCATCAAAAAGTTTTATGCTGCCATCATCAAAGTATATATACACCTTGTAATCCTCGGTAGGAATAACCTGCACAACCTCAGGGTAATATTCCATCATATATTAATCACCCCAAAGAACTTAAACTAAAGGATTAATTCTCATTAGAGGAGGGTTATGGTCGTCAAAATACATTGTAATCCTTATGCCATAGAAGATACAAATTTCTATCAATTTTCCAAATCCCACCTCAATGCCCAATGATAGCTCTTCTAAAAAAATTATAAATTAAATTTTGCTTAAAATCACACTTATAAAGTTAAATCAAAATTAGCTTTCAATCTTTATTTTCCTCACAAAATACAAATTCCCCAACGCAAAAGCTGCTGCTAAGACAAATACGTACTCATACCCAAGTTTGTTCCACAGAAAACCAGATAGCATTGGAAGGCTCATTGAAACTGCATGGTCCATGCTTGTGCCTGTTGAAAGAGTAGGAGTCAGATCATCAGGATGTTTTATTATCTTCTTTATGTATGTTGACCTTGCCATTGATGTTGCAAACATCAAGTTGTCAATGATGTAACACCCATAGGCAATGGCAAGCGCAAGCCATTTTATCTTTATATTCTCAGTTGCAGCATATCCAAGACATATAAGAAAAATTACTACCGCATCAAATGTGAGTATCTTCTTTTCGCCAAGCTTGTCAATGAGCCTGCCGATTATGTTTCTAAAACCAATTCCCAAAAATGAACAGATGATTCCCACAAGTGCAAAATTCGCAACAGGCTGTTTGAAGATCTTAATCAAAACCCAGGGTGCAAAGGTGATAAATATTTGCTTTCTTGCGCCAAAGAAGATTGAAAGCACATAGTAAAGCCAGTAATCCTTTTTTATTACAAACTTAAATCCCTTGTGCTGTGTCTTTTTTGGAAGTTTTATTGGCACAAGAAACAGGGCTGCAAAAAGATACATCACAGCAGCAACAACATACGCAGTTTGAAAAGAAAAATTTAAAAACTTAAAACCCACCATTACTATGAAATATCCAATTATAGATGCCGCTGTTGCAACAGAACCAATGAGTCCTAAAGTTTTACCATACTCATCCTCTTTTGAAAGCTCCATTCCAATACTTGAGGTCAGAACCATATTAAGATGTGTGCCTGTATTGTATATGGCTGTCCAAACAATCAAAAGTAGAAAGCTTGGGGCAAGAAATCCAAGACCAATTAAAGAAAATGAGCATAAAAAAGTAGCAATAATGCTTACCCTCAGATCGCCAAGAAAGTATAAAAAACCAATAAGAAAGATAATTAAAAAACCAGGGGTTTCGCGCGGAAACTCCAGAACTCCTCTTGCCATGGGGGATATCTTGTATGTTGCAGCAATGTAGTTGTTAAATATTGTGTCGTTTATCCCACCGCCAATTCCCATAAAAGCATTTGCCAAAATAAACAAGGAAATACTTGAAAGAAGAACTTTTAAACCCTGCTTTGAACTGAGCTGTGGCACAATTTTTCATCCCTTCCTATAAAATTTAAGAAATATTTATTTATTCAAGCTCAATATCAAATATAGGTGTATAGACTCTTTTTCTATCTATCTCCTCGCTCAAAAAAAGAATGACCTTTTCAACAGGAATTTCATCAAAAGAAAAGCTTTCAACATACTTTTGAAAACTCTCAAAAGGTTCATTTAATACAACATCCTGGGCAATTGTTATATGGGGTGTGTACTCTCTTTTTTCTCTTTCAAATCCAAGCTCTGCCATTGCATCCTCAACAAGAGAAAAAAGGGTATTAAGTTTTTCAAGATTGCCATCTGGTTTTAGATACACAACTCTCAAGTTTCCATGCCCTTTAAAATATCCGCACGATGAGATTTTCAATGAAAAACGGGAAAAATCTTTTAGAATCTTTTCAAGCGCCTGTCTGATTTTTTCCACCTTTTCATATTCAATCTCACCCAAGAATTTGAGGGTTAAATGAAAGTTGTCAATGTACTTCCATCTGCCTTTTTTGCTGATTGACTTTAAAAAGCTTTGCACTTCAACAATCTGCTCTTTTAAGCTTTTTGGAAAGTCAATACCAATGAATGTTCGCATTCTATCTTCATTCCTTTCAATACTGAATTTTTAGAAAAATCTTTGAACGGTAACATTTTATTTGGTAGAATAAATATAAACAGCTCATATCTTAAATTTTATCAGGGGGAAGGGCATTATGGAAGTACTTTATAACGTAAAACTTTTATATCCAACAGACATCCCTGTATCACCAGGTGTCATAAACGTTGAAATTTACAAACCACAACAAGGCAAACTTCCAATATACATCAAAAGCCTTGATGAAAACGACCCGAAGAAGTTTATATCAAATATTGCTTCCATCATACAAGAAGAGCTTCTAAACAGAATAAATATTGATATTGTAACCCAAACCCAGCTTTACGTGGTTGACGAGAATTCAAAGTATAAAATCATTTTTAACAATAGCTTGAAAGATTTTACCATAGAAAAGGAGTAGAAAGTGGAAAATGCGAGACTTTGGAAATGTAAAAAAGGTTGTTGTAAAGGTTGGAACAAGCACTGTAACATATCCCACAGGTAAGCTAAATCTTTCGCGCTTAGAAAAACTTGCAAGAGTTCTTTCTGACATAAAAAATGAAGGAAGGGACGTTGTGCTTGTCACATCTGGTGCTGTTGCATCAGGTTTGGGCAGGCTTGGGCTTACCAAAAATCACAAAACAACTCAAGAAAAACAGGCGCTCGCGGCAATTGGCCAGGGAATTTTAATGCAGATTTACGAAAAGCTTTTTGGTGAATACGGAGTTGTGGTTGCCCAGGTGCTTCTTACCAAGGATGTTGTCGATGAAGAGAAGAAGATGCTGAATGTTAAGAACACATTTGAATACCTGTTTAAATATGGTGCAATTCCAATTGTGAACGAAAACGACGTTGTTGCGATTGAAGAGCTTGAGTTTGGCGACAACGATACTCTGTCTGCTTATGTTGCGACAATAATTGATGCTGACCTTTTGATAATTCTTTCTGACATAGACGGGCTTTACTCATGTGACCCCAGACTTGATAAAAATGCACAGCTTATAAAAGAGGTTTTTGAGATTGACTCATATATAGAAAGTATTGCAGGTGGTGCAGGTACTGTCAACTCAACAGGCGGTATGCAGACCAAAATAGAAGCTGCTAAGATTGCAATGCAACATGGGATTCCTATGGTCATTGCAAACGGTGAAAATCCGTCAATTGTAAAAGAGATTTTAGAGGGCAAGGAGATAGGAACTTTGTTTGTTAGTAAAAACACCGTTTCAAGATAAATGCAAAGGGGGCGGAAATAAAGATGAGCGATTTGATTGAAAAAGCAAAAAAGGTTAAAGAAGCGTCAAAAAAGCTCATGAACCTTTCTGAAAATGAAAAGAATAGGGCACTTTCATGCATATCTCAAAAGATATTAGAGAAGATGGATTTTATTTTGCAAGAAAACCAAAAAGATATGGAAAATGCTGTTTCTAAAGGCATCAAAGGAGCACTTTTGGACAGGTTAAAACTCACAGAAGATAGGATAAAGCAAATTTGCAAGGGAATTGAGGATGTTATAAAACTTCCTGACCCGGTTGGCGAAGTTATTTCTATGTGGAAGCGTCCCAACGGGCTTGTGATTGGTCAAAAGAGAGTGCCGATTGGTGCAATAGGAATAATCTATGAGGCAAGACCAAATGTTACTGTTGATGCAGCCATTTTGTGTTTAAAAGCTGGAAACAGTGTTCTTTTGCGAGGCGGGTCTGAAGCGATAAACTCAAATATTGCATTTGTAAAGGTAATGAAAGAAGGTTTACTTGAAGCTGGGATTGAGGAAGGTAGTATAGAGATTGTTGAGGACACATCACGTGAGACTGCTGTTGCCATGATGAAATTGAATGAGTATTTGGACCTTTTGATTCCACGCGGTGGTGCAAACCTTATAAAAACTGTTGTGCAGAACGCAACAGTTCCTGTGATAGAGACTGGTGTTGGAAACTGTCACGTTTTTGTTGATGAAAGCGCTGATTTTGAGATGGCAAAAAGAATTGTGATAAATGCAAAGACTCAAAGACCGGGTGTTTGCAATGCTGCTGAAAAGCTTCTTGTACACAAAAACATTGCAGAGCAGTTCTTGCCGATGATTATAAAAGAGTTGATGGAAAGAAACGTTGAGATAAGAGGATGCCCCACAGCAGTTGAGATTTGCAGTAAAAATGGAATTGAGATAAAAGAAGCCACTGAAGATGACTGGTATACAGAGTATTTAGATTTGATAATGGGTGTTAAGGTAGTTAGCAGCATTGATGATGCAATTGAACATATTAACAAATATGGCTCAAAACATTCAGAAGCTATTGTAACTAAGGACTACTTCAACGCTCAAAAGTTCTTGGACTATGTAGATGCTGCGGCCGTGTATGTGAACGCATCAACAAGGTTCACAGACGGCTTTGAATTTGGGTTTGGAGCAGAGATTGGAATCTCAACTCAAAAACTTCATGCAAGAGGTCCTATGGGGTTAAAAGAGCTCACAACAATAAAATATATCATCTATGGCAGCGGACAAATAAGAAAATAAATGTTTAGAGGTGTTTATTATATGGAACAAAAAACAAGATTTAAAGACATTCATTTGCGTCAAGATTTAGAACAAATTACCCAGGAGCTGAAGAAAATTTATGGTGATAAGCTAATAAAAGTGATTTTGTTTGGTTCATACGCTACAGGAAAGTACGATTTAGAGTCTGATGTTGATATAGCAGTTTTAGTAGATTTAGATGAGGATCAATTAAAAAAGTATGAAGATAGCTTAGATGCCATTGCAACCGAGTTTGGATATAAGACTTTAAAAGTATTTTCGATTATAGATTTTCCCTTTAGAAGATTTGAAAAACTAAAAGAGATATTGCCATTTTATAAAAGTATTGAGGAGAAAGGGATAGTATTATATGGATGACACAAAGATAAAAACTAAGGACGACTATGTTGTTGTCCTTTTTTCTTTATGAAAGAAAGTCTTATGTGCTATAATAAAACAAAAGAAGCACTTTTGCTGCGATTTAAAAACTGAACAAGAAGGGGTAATGCAAGCTTGAATCAAAAGACCTTCAGAGCTTTAGAATATGACAGAATATTAGAAATGCTAATGACTGCGGCACATTCTGAACCTGCAAAAAGGTACTTTCAAAACCTTGTGCCCTCAAGCGATAAAGATTTTATCCAAAAAGAACTTGACAAGGTTGAAGAGTGTTTTATCTATATACTAAAATATGGAAGACCACCCGCATTAGAGTTTTCTGATATTTTATTGATTTTGAAAAAGGCAAAAGCACAGGCAATTTTGACACCACACGAAATATTAGAAGTAGAGAAGGTATTAAAGCTTTCACAAGAAGTAAGGTCATATCTTGCAAATGCAGATAGTAGCTATCTAAAAACTATTCGAGAGAGGCTTTTTAATCTGAAAGAGATTATAGCCCGTATTGACCAGACGTTTTTGACACCTGAGGAGATTTTAGACACTGCATCGCCAAGGCTAAAAGAGATAAGAGATAGGATAAGACGGCTTGAGGCAAGGATAAGAGATGAACTGAACAAAATGATAAGAGATCCTAAAATCCAGAGGTTTTTGCAAGAGCCGATTATAACAGTTAGAGGCGATAAGCTTTTGCTTCCTGTGAAGGCTGAACACAAAGACAGCATCAAGGGTATTATTCACGACCAGTCTGCAACAGGTGCAACACTTTTTGTTGAGCCGTTTGTGTGTGTTGAAATTTCAAACCAGATAAGGGTTGCAAGGTCAGAAGAGAAAGAAGAGATTGAGAGAATATTGCAGGAGCTTTCTCAGCTTATTTCAGATAGCTATAATGAGATAAAACAAAATTTCGAGAGTCTTTCTGAACTTGATATTCTATTTACCAAAGCGCAGTGGGCACATCAATTTCGGGCTTCAAAGCCAATCCTCAACACAGCAGGATATATTAATCTCAAAAAAGCAAGGCATCCGCTAATTGAAAAAGAAAAGGTTGTGCCAATTGATGTGCATTTGGGAAAAGAATTTGACGTTCTTGTCATTACAGGGCCAAACACAGGTGGCAAGACTGTGACGTTAAAGACCATTGGGCTTTTCTGTCTTCTTGCTCAAAGTGGAATGTTTCTTCCGGCAGATGAAGGGTCTGAGGTGTGTGTATTTTCAAAGATATTTGCAGATATTGGCGATGAGCAGAGCATAATTCAGAGCCTTTCAACTTTTTCAGCACATATGAAAAATATAATTGAGATAACACAAAATGCAGACAGCTCAACACTTGTTCTTTTGGACGAGATTGGTTCTGGCACAGACCCCGAAGAAGGCGCTGCGCTTGCAAAAGCAATTTTAAAGTTTCTCTTTAAAAAAGGCTCTAAAGTTGTTGCTACAACACACTATGGAGAGCTTAAAACATTCGCTCAGCAGGAAGAGAGGTTTGAAAACGCTTCTTGTGAGTTTGATATCAATACTTTAAAACCAACATACAGGCTTTTGATTGGAATTCCCGGTATGAGCAATGCGCTTTATATATCTTCCAATCTGGGTTTGAAAGAAGAGATAGTAGAGCTTGCCAAAAGCTATATGTCTAAAAAGACGCTGGAGCTGACTGACATTATAAACGAGATGGAAAGAAAACGAAAAGAACTGGAAGAGACCCTGGAAAATGCAAATAAGCTAAAGATTGAGGCAGAGAACTTAAAGAAAACCTTGGAAGAAGAAAGAAGAAGATTTGAAGCAGAAAAGCAAAGGATAAAAGAAAGAGCCTCGAGAGAAGCACGTGAGTTTGTGCAAAGGGTTGAAGATGAGGTTGAAAAGCTATTCAAAGAACTTAGGAAGATTGCAGAAGCTTTAAAGGAAAAAGAGATGTTAAAACAGCTTGAGGAGAAGAAGAGAGAGTATGAAAACCTTGTAAAGAGCATAGAGCAGGCATCACAAAAAGAGGAAAAACTGCAGTCAAAGCTACCTGAAAACCTTCGGCTTGGGCAAAAGGTATATGTCAAAAGTTTTGATGCAGAAGGGTTTGTTGAGTCACTGCCTGACTCTAAAGGAAATCTTACAGTTAGAATTGGCATTATGAAACTTTCTGTGAACATATCAGACGTTTTTGAAATAGAGGAAGAAACAGCTACCAAAAACCTGGTTTCTTCTAAAAAAGCGGTTGAAGTCAATCAAAAAAGTATTGACATGTCCATTGATGTAAGGGGCAAGACAAGCGACGATGCCATTTTAGAGGTTGACAAGTACTTGGATGATGCATACACAGCGGGACTAAAACAGGTGACAATAATCCATGGGAAAGGTACGGGGGTTTTGCGCCAAGCGATAAGGAATTTTTTGAGACGACATCCGCATGTAAAATCATTCAGAGACGGAACATATGGTGAAGGTGAGCAGGGTGTAACAGTGGTTGAGCTGAAAGACTAATGAATTTCTTGATATTGACTTGGCAGATAAATTCAATTAAACTTATATTTAAGCTTCTATTTTTTAACTTAAAAAAGAAGGAGACGAATATTGATGATGGAACAGCAACAAACGCTCAAACTTCAAAACAAAGTGGTAAAAGAAGCAGTTGAGTGGATTTTATGGATTGGCGGTGCAGTGCTTATTGCTCTTATCCTGCGCACTTATGTCTTTTCACTTGTGATTGTCCCAACCGGCTCGATGCTCAATACAATTCAGCTAAATGATAAGCTCTTTGTATATAGGCTTGGTTATGTCCTTCATATAGAAGATGTCAAAAGAGGAGACATTGTTGTTTTTAAGTATCCTGATGATAAAAAGACTTTGTACGTCAAGAGAGTCATAGGTCTTCCAGGCGATACTATAGAAATCAAAGATGGTGTTTTGTACATCAACGGTAAAGTTTATAAAGAAAATTATCTGAAAGAACCCATGGTAGGAAGTTTTGGACCATATAAAGTTCCGCCTGGACACTATTTCATGATGGGTGATAACAGGAACGACTCTCACGACAGCCGGTTCTGGGAACACAAGTATGTTCCAAGAGACGATATTATAGGCAAGGTAGTCTTCAGGGTATGGCCACTCAGCCGCGCAGGAGTAGTAAAATAGATCGAGGCTAAAAACCGCTAATGGCAATAAAAATTTATCTTTATAATAGATTTGTTGTTTTACAAAAATTTGAGTAATTCGGAGGGTTGATTGTAAGTTATGAATGATGTTTTCCATGAACAGTTGATTGTTAGAAAAAAGACCTCTGGTGAAAAGGTAAAACAAGTACTGATTATTATCGGCGGGGTGTTGGTTGGACTTATAACATTCTTTATACCAATCATAAACACCTTAGGTCCTGTTCTTTTAGTTTTGGCTATATGGGGTGCAATTTATCTTTCGAGAAACTACAACATTGAGTATGAATATGCTGTAACAAACCACTATCTTGACATAGACAAGATAATTGCTCAGAGAAAGCGAAGCAGGGTTGTGTCTTTGGATATCCGAAAGATTGACTATTTTATTTCTTCAAAAGACTCAAGTATGTTCAACGCTCAAAAGAACGACAAGAGTATTGTCCAGTCATTTGACTGCACGTCAAACAGTGGCGATGAGAATGTGTATGCTATTGTTGCCAATGTAGAAGGCAAAAAAACAAGAATCTTGTTTGAGCCGAACGAAGAGATAGTTCAGGCAATAAACAAGTTCTTCCAGAAAAAGCCTTACCAAATTTATAGATAAAAATTTTTCTAAAGGAGATTGAGATTGGGATGGCATTTGAAGACAAAATAATCAAAGAAGCACTGACATTTGATGATGTTTTGCTTGTACCTCAATACAGCGAAGTTTTGCCAAAGGATGTGGATGTGTCAACTTATCTTACGAAGACGATAAAACTCAACATTCCTCTTATGTCAGCTGGTATGGACACTGTTACCGAGTCGCGCATGGCAATTGCCATTGCCCGTGAGGGTGGAATTGGTGTTATCCACAAGAACATGACAGTGGAAGAGCAGGCAAGCGAGGTAGACAAGGTAAAAAGGTCTGAACATGGTGTAATAGTTGACCCGTTTTATTTGTCCCCCGACAACAAGATATATGAAGCGATGGAGCTCATGGCAAAGTATCGCATTTCAGGTGTTCCGATAACAGTAAATGGCAAGCTTGTTGGCATCATCACAAACAGGGATATTCGATTTGAGACAGACTATTCAAAGCCAATCAAAGAGGTTATGACATCAAGTAACCTTATCACTGCAAAGGAAGGCATCACCTTAGAAGAAGCAAAGGAGATCATGAAAAAACACAAGATAGAAAAGCTTCCTATTGTTGATGATGAAGGAAATCTAAAAGGTCTTATCACCATAAAAGACATTGAAAAGGCAGTAAAGTACCCAAATGCGGCAAAGGACAGCAAAGGAAGGCTACTTTGTGCTGCTGCTGTAGGTGTGTCGAGAGACACAGATGAGCGTGTTGACGCTCTTGTTAAAGCTCAGGTTGATGTGATTGTTGTTGACACAGCTCACGGACATTCAAAAGGTGTAATTGAAACGGTAAAGAGAATAAAGTCAAGGTATCCACACATTCAGGTTGTTGCGGGCAATATTGCAACGGCTGAGGCTGCCCGTGATTTGATTGAGGCTGGAGCAGACTGTGTGAAGGTTGGAATTGGGCCTGGGTCTATCTGCACAACAAGAGTTGTTGCAGGTATTGGTGTGCCGCAGATAACTGCCATAATGGATGTTGCTGAGGTTGCAAAAGAATATGGCATTCCTGTCATTGCTGATGGTGGAATTAGGTATTCGGGGGACATAACAAAAGCGCTGGCAGCTGGTGCTGATGTTGTCATGATAGGAAGTCTTTTTGCAGGATGTGAAGAGAGCCCTGGAGAGTGTGAGATTTACCAGGGAAGAAGGTTTAAGGTTTACAGGGGTATGGGTTCGCTTTCTGCAATGAAAGCAGGAAGTAAAGATAGATATTTCCAGGAAGATGCTTCAAAGCTTGTTCCTGAAGGGGTTGAGGGTAGAGTTCCATATAAAGGTCCGCTTGAAGACACTGTTTTCCAGCTCATTGGTGGTTTAAAGTCTGGTATGGGCTATTGCGGTGCAAGGACTATAAAAGAGCTTCAACAAAAGGCAAAGTTTGTCAAGGTTACCCAGGCTGGTGTCAGAGAAAGCCATCCGCATGACATCTATATTACAAAAGAAGCACCAAACTATTCGGTTCATGTTGAGTAGTCAGAAGTTTTGAATAGGGGAGGAAAGCTGTTTTGGAATTTGTTGAAAAATCATTTGAAAATGGTTTGGAGCTTGTTAAGATATATTCAAAGACAAAAAATTCATATTTTACAGTTGCACCCGAGCGGGGTGCAATTGTTGTTTTACTCAATCTTTCAGGCAAAGAGATTCTTTATTTGAATGAGGCGACACTTTTTGACAGAACAAAAAACATAAGAGGTGGAATACCAGTTTTGTTCCCGATATGTGGCAGAGTTGTGGACGGCAAGATTTTTTTCAAAGGTCAAGAGTTTGAGATGAAAAATCATGGGTTTGCAAGAGACAGCAGTTTCAACATAGCAGGTTACATTGATATGCCAGATAAAAATGGTATAGTCTTAAGGCTTTTAAGCAGCGAGTTTACAAAAAGGTTTTATCCGTACGACTTTGAGCTTTTGATGCAATATCTGCTAAGCGATGAAATGTTTGAAGTGAAGATGATTGTTAAAAATGAGGATAACAGTATAATGCCTTTTTATGCAGGATTTCACCCTTATTTTTTATGCAATAAAGACGAGTTTACTCTCAAGCTTGAATGTGAAAAGTGTTTTGACGATGTTGAAAAAAGGTTTATTGACCTTCAGGATTTCAAAGAGATTGATTTTTCAAAACCTGAGGTCAATCTTGACTTTTTGGATGTAGGAAGTAGCGAAGTTGAAATTACTCTTGACAGGGACAAAAAAATAGTGCTTTTGAAAGATGAGAATTTCAAAAACATAGTAGTTTGGTCTTTAAAAGATTTTGACTTTGTATGTGTTGAGCCTTGGATGGGCGAGCATGAAGGATATCTTCATAACAAGTTTTATTACTTAGAACCTGGAGCAATCTTTGAAGGATGGTTTGCAATAAAACTTGTAAATGAGTAATTAAAAAAGGCGGGGATTAAAACGTTGGTCGATAAAAAAATTGTATATCAAAAACTTGAAAGGCTAAAAGAAATTATAAAAGGATATGAAAGCGTACTTGTTGCATTTTCGGGGGGAGTTGACTCTACATTTTTGTTAAAGGTTTCGTTTGATGTTCTGGGGGAAAAAGCCATTGGAGTATTTTCAAGTTCAGTTTTGAGCCCGCAAAGGGAAAAAGAAGATGCAGCAAAGCTTGCAAAAGACATTGGAGCAAGGCTGATTGTTATAGAGAGAGACGTTTTTTCAAATGAGGATTTTATGAAAAATGATAGGCTTAGATGCTATTATTGCAAGAAAGATTTGATAAAGAGATTAAAAGTATTAAAAGAGGAGTTAAATCTAAACGAGATAGTTGAAGGTTCAAATATAGATGACCTTCAGGATTTCAGGCCCGGCAGAAAAGCTCTTCAGGAAGAAGGTATCAAAAGCCCCCTGTTTGAAGCAGGACTTACAAAAGAGGAGATAAGGTATTTGTCGAAAGAATTTGGGCTTTCTACATATCAAAAACCATCTGCTGCATGTTTGGTTACAAGAATTCCATATGGTGATGAAATTACATTGGAAAAACTTCAAATGATAGAAAAGGCGGAAGATTTTTTGGTTCAAAAAGGATTTTCACAGGTGAGAGTAAGACATCACGGTAGCACTGCTCGAATTGAGGTTGCAAGGGATGAGATTTCAAGGTTTTTCGACCTTAAACTGATTGATGAAGTTACAAACGCTTTGAAAGCCTTGGGATTTAAGTATGTGACGCTTGACCTTTCCGGCTACAGAACAGGAAGCATGAACTGATTTGACACGAAAGGAAGAAGGTACAATATGGATGTAAGAAAAATACTTGAGGATGTCAGAAACGGCAAAATTTCGGTTGACGAGGCATTGAAGGCTTTTGCCAAGATGCCGTTTGAAGACATTGACTTTGCGAAGATTGACCATCACCGCAAGCTCAGACAGGGCATGTCTGAGGTCATCTTTTGTGAAGGGAAGACAAAAGAGCAGGTTTTAAAGATTTTTGAGAGGATGATTGAAAGAGGAGAAATAAACATTATTGGGACAAGGGCAAGCAGAGAGCAGTATGAATACTTGAGAGAACATCTAAAAGATGATGTGGTATATTATGAAACAGGTAGAATTATCTGTGCAAAGAGGGTTGAGATTATCAAAAATCCAAAAGGACACGTTGCGGTTGTGTCTGCTGGAACTGCCGATTTGAAGGTGGCGGAAGAAGCGGCTATAGTTTTGGAGATTTTGGGGAACAATGTAAAGAGGATGTACGATGTTGGTGTTGCAGGAATCCACAGGCTGTTTGCCCACCTTGATGATATTCAGTCAGCCAACGCAGTTGTTGCAGTTGCCGGTATGGAAGGTGCACTTGCGTCAGTTGTTGCCGGGCTTGTTTCAAAGCCTGTTATTGCTGTTCCAACATCTGTTGGTTATGGCGCAAATTTTAAGGGGCTTTCAGCCCTTCTTACCATGCTAAACTCGTGTGCAAACGGTGTTTGTGTTGTCAACATTGACAACGGATTTGGTGCGGCCATTGTTGCCCATATGATAAATTCGCTTGCAAATCAGAACTTGTAAAGAAGGAAGAAAAGAGGAGGAAAAGTTTTTATGATTCTCTATTTTGATGCAATCTCGGGCCTTGCGGGTGATATGCTTGTTGCATCGCTGATTGACTGTGGAGTTGATTTTGAGTATATAAAATCAAATATTTCACTTTTAAAGCTTGATGTAGAGCTTTCGGTTGAAGAGAAATTTGTAAATGGTATTAAGGCAAAAAGGTTTATAGTAAATACTCATTCACATGACCATGAACATCACAGCGATAGCACCCATCATCACAGAACTTTTAAAGACATAAAAAAGATGCTTTTAGAGAGCTCTTTGCCAGAGGCTGTAAAAGAAATGTCAATAAAGATATTTGAGAAAATAGCCTTGGCAGAGGCTAAAGTGCACAGCAAGAACCCAGAAGAAATTTCTTTCCACGAGGTTGGAGCAGATGACTCAATAGTGGATATTGTTGCATTTTCTCTTTGTATAGACTATTTAAAGCCTGAAAAAATAATCTTTTCGCCTCTTTGTGACGGCAGAGGTTTTACAAAATCGATGCACGGTATTATTCCCGTGCCAGCACCAGCTGTTTTGGAGATAGCAAGGCAAAATGGCATTCCACTTTCCACAAAGGATATTGAATCTGAGCTTATAACCCCAACGGGCATTGGGATTGCAGCAGCAGTTGCAAGCTCCTTTTCACAAATGCCGAGCATGACCATCGAAAAGATTGGGTATGGTGCAGGGACAAAAGAACTTCCTATTCCCAATGTTGTAAGAGCTATAGCTGGAAAAAAAAACTGAACTCTGACGGTGATTATTTTGAGATATTTGCAAACATTGATGATATGACGGGTGAGCATCTTTCGCTTGCGCTTGAGAAAATAATGCAAAGCGGTGCTTTGGATGTCTATTTTACTCCAATTTTCATGAAAAAAGGTCGGCCTGCTTACAAGATTGGGGTTATAACAAAAGCTCAAAACTTTGAGGATGTAGCCTCTGCAATTTTTCGCTGGACATCAACAATTGGTATAAGATTTGTAAAGATGCAAAGAATAGAGATGGAAAGAGAAGTGAGAAAGGTTAACGATGTTCCCGAAATGAGATTAAAAATAAGCTCTTATAAAGACATAAAAAAAGTAAAACTTGAGTTTGAAGATATCAAAAAGCTAAGTGAATGAAAAGATAAAAAAGGGGATGTGCACAAAATCCATCAGCTGCACATCCCATTTATTTTTGAATTTTGAAGAGTTGAAATCTTTACACATTAAACCTGAAAATGACCACATCGCCATCTTGCATGACGTAATCTTTTCCTTCTGACCTGACAAGTCCTTTTTCTTTTGCCTGGGCAAACCCGCCACACTCTACCAGCACTTCAAACGGCACAACTTCAGCCCTTATAAATCCTTTTTCAAAATCGCTGTGGATTTTGCCAGCCGCCTGAGGTGCTTTTGTTCCTTTTTTGATTGTCCATGCTCTTACTTCTTTTTCTCCCGCTGTCAAAAACGAAATTAGTCCTAAAAGCCTGTATCCTGCCTGGATTAGATTGTCAAGTCCCGATTTTTCAATGCCAAGCTCTTTTAAGAATTCTTTCTTTTCTTCATCTGGCAGTGCAGCAA
Source organism: Caldicellulosiruptor acetigenus (assembly GCF_026914305.1). Lineage (NCBI taxonomy): Bacteria > Bacillati > Bacillota > Caldicellulosiruptorales > Caldicellulosiruptoraceae > Caldicellulosiruptor > Caldicellulosiruptor acetigenus. The sequence goes on from NZ_CP113866.1 coordinate 1,127,643, forward strand.
TTTCCTCTTCGATTTTAGCGCAGATGACAATTACTTCTGACCCTTCTTCTGCTGCAATTTCCTTTACTACTTTTACATATTCATTTTCTTTTCCAATATCCTTTTCAGAGATGTTAGCTGCATAGATGGTAGGTTTGAATGTAAGAAGATTGAGCGAGTTTACAAACTTCAAATCGTCTTCATCATCGAATTTGAGCGTTCTTGCCATTTTGCCACTTTCCAGTGTAGAATAAATCTTTTCCATGATTTCAAGTTCATGTGCTGCTTCTTTGCTGTTTTTTGCAAGTTTTCTTGTCTTGTCAAGCCTTCTTTCCAGCACTTCCATGTCAGCAAATATCAGCTCTAAATTGATTGTTTCAATGTCTCTTCTTGGGTTTACACTTCCTTCCACATGGACTATATCGGTGTCGTCGAAACAGCGAACAACATGAACAATTGCGTCAACCTCTCTTATATGAGACAAAAACTTATTGCCAAGGCCTTCACCTTTGCTTGCACCTTTTACAAGCCCTGCAATGTCGACAAATTCAATAAAAGCAGGTGTCACCTTTTCAGGATTGTATATCTTTGCAAGTACATCGAGTCTTTCATCAGGCACTGCAACAACTCCCACGTTGGGTTCAATTGTACAAAACGGGTAGTTGGCAGCTTCTGCACCCGCTTTTGTTATTGCATTAAACAGAGTACTCTTTCCTACATTTGGAAGTCCAACTATTCCAAGTCGCATTTTTCTTTTTTGCCCCCTATGAAAATCTTTTGTTTTTTACAAATAAACAGTATAGAATACTTTGTGTCAAAAATCAATTTAGAATTGCGCAAAATAAAAGCGCCACCCCGCTTTCTTTTGAGCCATTTTACAAGGTGGCGCTAAAAAATTTTTAAAACCTTTTAATCTTTTCTAAGTTTTTTTCCAATTATCATTCCAATCATCATACCCTTAAAAAGCCCTGTAAGGTATGTCCCAAGCATACACAGCATATTCTTTTTTGCTTTGAGCATGCTGTACCTACTTCTTTGGCGATTATACAGCTTTCTTGTTCTGACCATCTTTAAATCTCCCCCTCTTTCTATTAATGTGTGCAACTTATGAGGGGGATTATACATCAGGTTATGAATAGTGCTTAAGCTATTAAAAGCAATTCAAAATTTTATTAAACACTATTCTTTATTAGGCTATATTCAGCCTAACTGGGTGTAACCCCACACCCTCTATCCCCTCTTGCAAACGCTTCGGGGAATACTTTCTAATTCTTGATTGGTTGACTCCCTTATGCACACCATTATTTCGGCGTCTAACTATGCAAGACTAAAAGTCTTACAGTAAGCGAATCCCACCGAGGGGTTCTCAACCTCTGTGCATAAGTTCATAGTCCCTTAGAATTAAGAAAGTACAAATAAATTTTAGCAAAATCTTTCATATAATTCAATAAATTTTGTCAGTGTTTTTAGTCATATTCTCTATATTTTTGAGAGTTCAAAAGTACCTTTTGAACATAATTAATGGTCTCATCAAACGGTGGAATTCCACCAAACTTTAAAACATTTGCTGGTCCTGCATTGTAGGCTGCCAGTGCAAGTTCAATGTTTCCACCAAACTCTTCAATCTTTTCCTTCAAGTATCTTATACCACCGTCTAAGTTTTCAATAGGGTCATATGGATTTACACCAAGAGATTTTGCGGTTTGGGGCATAAGCTGCATAAGACCAATTGCGCCAGCCTTAGAGACTGTATCTTGACGAAAACCTGATTCTGCTTCAATTACGCTCAAGACAAGGCTTGGCAAAACTCCATATTGTTTTGCCTTTTGTGTTGCGATTGATATTATATCGTCTTTGCTAAGATTAAATTTGTCGGTCGAAGGCTCAAAAGAATAGCTTGAGCTTTGCAGGTTGTAGCTGCCAAGTCTTTTGTTCAAAATAATATCTGCAGCTTTTGTCTGTGTGCTCAAAATTGGTGTATCAGTTTCTACATTGGTTGTTTGAACGGCATTTTCAAAGCTCTGCACAAATATATCTTTAAAATTTTGGGGCAGGTTAGTTTTGCTTGATATTCTTTGCGCTATCTGGGAAAATTTCTGCGCAATAAAATCCTGAACATTATAAATTGCCATAACAAAATCCCCTCAGCTAATTTCATTTAAAAACATTTAGCATTCAAGATTCATATACTGAAGTTTCACATGCTCAAGCTGTTTCACATCGTTTTCAAATGCTTTTATTTCATCCTCTGTTGCTTGCATGTGAAGGATGATAAGTCCCTGGTTTGAACAGCTCTCACCTGCCTCATGAATTCCAAGTCTTGTTTTGATAAGACATCCGTGCTTTGTCAAAATCTCCTGAAGTTTTGGTGCATCGTGTAGCCTGTTGTCAACTAAAATTGCAGCTATAAAAGTTTTGCACATTTTCAAAACCCTCCCCTTAATTTTTATAATCGGTATTTCGAAAGCTCTTCTTTAAATACATTTGAGAGGTTTTCAAGGTCAGCAACCTTGCTCAAAAGATCTTTTATACTCTCTGCATACATAGAAATTGAAGCTGCCATCTCCTGCGCAGATGCAGAGTTTTCTTGTGATATTGCCGAAAGAGATGTGATTGTTTCAAATACGCTTGAAATCCTTTCAGCTTCCTGCGAAAGAGATTCAATTTGCACAATCAAAGTCTCAACCACATTTGATATTCTTTCAATGTTTTGGTTGTTTCTATTCACAACGTCATTTAAAGTAGACTCGCTCTTTGTAAGTTTTTCAAACTGCTGAGTTAAAGTGGTTGAAAGAGTTTCAATTTCCTCAACAAAGGTCTTGAGATTCTTATTAATTGTCTTTGCAAATGACATTGTGCTGTCTGCAAGTTTTCTTATCTCATCTGCAACAACTGCAAATCCAACACCAACATTTCCAGCCCTTGCAGCTTCAATTGAGGCATTGAGTGCAAGCATGTTAATCTGGTTTGAAATTTCTGCAACTGTTGATGTTATCTTCATAACCTCATTTGCCTCTTCAGAAAGCTTACTACCTTTTTGAACTATCTCAGAAAACTCTGTGCTAATTATGTTTATATCCTTTGCAGCTTCACTTATGTCTTTTCCAGAATTGTTAAGTATTTGATTGACGTCTGTCAAAATATCTTTTGTTTGAGTTTGCTGTGACACAATTGATTTTAGATTTTCAATATTTTCATTCAGAGTTGTTATAGCCTTTTCAATCTCTTCTGCCTGATGTACTGCACCCTGAGCAACATCGTTTACAATGCCAGATACTGAATCAGAAAGACTTTTCATCTTGTCAGCAATCTCTTTTATGTTCTTTGAGAAATTGTATATCTCGTCACTTCCACCCTTGAGCAAAAGCAAATCTTTTTTAACAGAAGATTTTGTGGTTGCTAACATTTTTGCAAAGTTTTCTAATTTGTCATTTGTCTTTATAATCAGTGAGCCACTAAAATCCAAGTTCTTAAGAGAATTTAACTCATCATAAATAGGCTTTAAAGGTCTTAAGATGAAAAACGCAGCAAAGAATGTGGTTATAAAAGTGAGGCCTGCCGTAAGAAGATGGCTGGCATATTCAGTTTTGTTTGACTCGAATATAAAACTTAAAACTATAACTGCGATTGATGAGAATATAGAAATCTTAAACTCCAAAGACCTTATAAAACCTAAACCCGCTATTATATTAAAATAAGCTTTTTTAACCTTTCGATTTGTCTTTTCAAATCTAATTCTAATTTTTAAATGATAAAATCCTTCTTCATCTTTAAATCTTTCAAGCTCTTCAAAATCAAGCTTTTCATTGAAAAATTCAGCGCTTCCTTCAAGAAGACCAAGAAAATAATCGTAAAATCCTCTTTTGGATACATACGTTATGTAGGCTTCGTTTGGTGATATCTCTTCAAAGATTATTCGCGGAGGCTTTGCACCTTTTATCATTCGGGTAAGCTGGCTGTGAACATCGTCCATATATTCCAAAAAGCCTTTGAGAGACAGTCTTTGAAAATATGAAGGGAACCATTTACTAAAGGTTCTTATGTTGTTTTTTCCAATCTCTCTCCACATCTGCGATGGAAGAATATTTGCCTTTTCGCACGCCTTTTCAATCATCCTGTGAACAAGCTCATCGTCAATATCATCTGTGGGTGAAATTATCACCGATTCGTCAAGTCCCATACCTTGCCGTGCATACTTTTTAACATCATCTCCCCATATATTTCCAATTGTTTCAAGCCAGGTTAAAACAACAGTTCCTTTCAAGCCTTCATTTCCCCTTTCTAAAAAAGTGCGATATATATAAATAATACCACAAAAATTGAAAAAGAGCACAACTTTTATGTGCTCTTCTCAATCCTCCTTTGTGCTTCGCTTTCTATAAGTCTATCCAAAAATATAGATTTTTCAAAAACTTCTTTTCGTGCGATAATACCTTTGTCAACCAAAACTTCAATCAGCGAGGTTATCATCAAAGTAGTCTTATAGTCAACCTCTTTGAGCTGTGAAATCTGAGATAAAATATCAATTGACCCTTTCATTTGACCTCAATACCTCTCCCTCTGTTTTAAAATTTTTTAATTGCTATCATTTTGATTATTGGCTAAAATGTAATTAACTATACATCTGATGAAAACGGAGGGATTCATATAATGAACTATTTGTGGCTAATATTCGGACTTTTATCAGCTCTGTTTGCATCTCTTGTTGCAATATTTGGAAAGATTGGTCTAAAAGGCATTGATACAAACGTTGCAACAGCTATAAGAGCTGTGATTATGGCTACTTTTTTAATCATTGTAGTTGCATTTCAGGGGAGACTGAGCAAGGTTTCAGATGTTTTAGCTGATAAAAAGGCTATTTTGTTTATTGTCTTAAGTGGCGTTGCAGGAGCTCTATCATGGCTTTTCTATTTTTTGGCTCTCAAGAATGGGAAGGTTCAGCAGGTTGCGCCAATCGACAGGCTTTCGGTTGTGTTTGCAATTGTACTTGCTGCCATTTTTCTTGGCGAGAAGGTTTCATTTTACACAGCAATTGGAGTGTTGCTAATTGCCGCAGGTTCTATATTTGTTGCACTGGGCTGAGAAGTTATTTTAGGAAAAATGTAGATTAAAGACTTTTAAGAGGGGAAAGACAGCAGTATGAAGACATGTTTTATAGTCAACACTTCTTTGGAAAAAGGACTTCCTATTTATCTCAAGAGTGTGGGTTACAATCAGTGTCAAGAGCATATTATCAGAAAGAATGGGCATCCGGATTTTCATTATCTTCATACCGCACACGGTAGTGGAGTTTTAATTGTGGATGGGAAGGAATACATTGTTGATGAGTTTACTGCATTTTTCTTGTGGCCAGGTGTGCCTCATGAATATTATGCAATATCTTCTGAGTGGTCAACAGTGTGGCTTACTTTCAATGGACCTGCCTCTGAAATGATATTAAAAACTATGGGAATAAAACCTTTTGAAATATTTAAACTCTCAAGCAAGCAATATTTGGAAGGCATCTTAGAAGCTATTTCAAACAAAGCATCATTTTACAATTATATAGTGTCGATTGAATGTTCACAGCTCATTTATAGCTTCATCCTTCACATGGCATTAAATCTGCAAAATAAAATTGAGAGAAATTTTGAGAGCAACTATTTAAAGTTACTTCCAATCTTGAAATATATTGAAGAGAATTATTTTAAAAACATCACCTTAGATGAACTTTCTAAGCAGATTGGTCTTTCACCGCAGCATCTTTGCTCAGTTTTTAAAAAGACTTTTCAAACAACGCCCTACGAATACTTGATAAGAATTAGGATTCAAAAAGCAAAAGAACTTTTGATAAAAAATCCGATGATTCAAATAAAAGAAGTATGCTATGAGGTTGGATTCAAAAATCCAAGTTATTTTTGCTACATGTTCAAAAAATTAGAAGGTATAACTCCAATGCAGTTCAAAAGGCTATTTGGTTAAAAAATTTTCTAAGGAGCACAACATTTATGAAAGTGAAGCGTTATATAAGGTAGAGTGAAAAACAAGAAAAAATTGTTTTATGGGAGGGAATTTAATCGAAAATGAAAAACAAAAAGATTGTAGCTGTGAGTTTGGCAAGCTTGCTGCTGCTGCTGGCAACTTTTTTGGTATTTTTTGCGCGAAAGGTGGATGCTTCATCTGCATCTGTCCAGCCAAAAACAGAGATTACTGTAAAAGGACAGGCATCGGTGTATGTAGAACCTGACATAGCCATTTTGACATTTGGAGTTGTGAGTGAAGATATAAGTGCAGATGCTGCATACTCTCAGACTGCAGCAAAGATTAACAAAACCATTGATGCAGTAAAAAAGCTTGGAATTGACCCAAAGGATATAAAGACACTCAGAGTAAATGTTTATCCAAAATATTCTTACAACAAAGATGACGGCACTTCAAAGATAGTGGGCTTTTATGCATCAACTGATTTGACTGTAACTGTAAGAAATCTTTCTATTGTTGGGAAGGTGATTGATACTGCATTCAAAAATGGTGTAAATACATTCAGTAGCCTTACATTTGATGTCTCAAACTCATCGTCTTACTACAACCAGGCACTCTCAAAAGCACTTGAAAATGCAAAGCAAAAAGCATCAACAATTGCAAAAGGGCTTGGCATAAGCCTTGGCAAGCCAAAATCTGTTACTGAAAATAGCTATGTGAACAATCCTCCTATAGTCTACTACAAAGCAGAAGCTATGGCTTCTTCAACATCAACCCAAATTCAGCCTGGAACAATTGAGATAAAGGCAGAGGTAACATTGGTATATTGAGATTTTCTAAAATATATGCAAAAAGGCGGCAGTTTTATCACTGCCGCCTTTTCAGGTAGTTTTTTCAAGTAGCATTAAGATATTACAGATTTCTGTTTATAAAGTTTACAAAGTCGCTCTTAGGTCTTGCACCGATAATCTTGTCAACTGCCTTGCCATTTTTAAAGAGCATTATTGTCGGAATGCTCATGATTCTAAATGCATATGCTATGTCGCCATAATCGTCAACATTGAGTTTTGCGAATTTTACTTTCCCTGCATATTCCTGAGCAAGCTCTTCTATAACAGGTGCAACCATTCTGCAAGGTCCGCACCACGCTGCCCAGAAATCAACAACAACAGGAATATCTGATTGCAAGACCTCTCTTTCAAAGTTTTCACTTGTCAGGGTTACAATATTATTTGCCATCTTTATCACATCCCCTTTCAATTTTTATATATACCCATTTTTTATTTATTTGATAAACCTTAATAAGGTTTCAATCAGCTCATCAATGCTTTTTTCATTTTCAGTATTTTTGTACTCGGCAATGCATGACTTTGAATACTTTTCAAGTATGATTGCTCCTACCTTGTTGAGTGCAGCTTTTACAGCTGCAATCTGTGTCAAAACATCGTTGCAAGACTTGTCATTCTCAATCATCTTCTGGATACCCTTAATCTGTCCTTCAATCTTTCTGAGTCTCAGCAGTAGATTCTCTTTTTCCTTGCTCAGTTCATCCACTTTCAAACCCTCCCTATACCATATACCCCTATCACTTATTTATTATACCCTCTTTTTTCATTTTGTCAACATTTTTAAAAATAATTTTTTGCAAAAGATTTCTATAATAAACATTAGATTTTAGGAGATAATTAAAGATAGAATTGGTTTTTCTCAAAAAATTAAAAAATAATCGTGGATTTTGGTCTTAAATTGCCCGAAATAGGCTTTTTTAATAATTGACAAGTATTCACAGATGGGTATAATGAAAATCAAGGAAGGTCAAAGTAAAACAAGTCAGGGTATAAAGTCAAAGTCTCATGTCGTCTGTGGGTTTCCAGCGGTTTTCGTAAGTAAGGTATAAGTAAAAGTGGCAGTGGGAAAAATAATTTTAGCTACAAGCTAAATATTTTTTGAAAAGGAGGGATTGGAATGGCTATAAAGCCAGTGTTTGTAAGCACATATCCTCCGAGAGAATGTGGTATTGCCACTTTTACACAGGATTTGGTAAATGCAATTGAAAAATATAATGATGTAAGACGTTGTTATATAATTGCTCTGAGCAAAGACAAGCATATTTATGACAATAGAGTAATATATGATATTAACCAAGATAAATTTTCAAATTATGTAAAAGCAGCTAATCTTATTAATATGTCTGACATTGATGTTGTGGTAATTGAGCATGAATATGGGATATTTGGCGGGGAGGATGGAGATTATATAATCCCATTTGTGAAGCTTATCAAAAAACCAATCATTACAACATTCCACACAGTTTTGAAAAATCCAACTGCAAAACAATTTGAGATACTGAAAAAGTTGGCAGATGCAAGTTTCAAGGTCATCACAATGGCAAAAACAACAAAGGATATTCTCATGGAAGTGTATGACATAGAAGAAGAAAAGATTGAAATTGTTCATCATGGTGTTCCTTATATGGAACTTGAAGATAGAGAGACTTTAAAAGAAAAGTATGGATTAAAAGGTAGAAAAGTGATATCCACGTTTGGGCTTATTAGCCCTGGCAAGGGTTTAGAGTATGCGATTGAAGCAATGGACAAGGTAAGAAAAGAATTTCCAGAGGCTGTGTATTTAATTTTGGGTCAAACACATCCAAATATCAAAAGAATAAAGGGCGAAGAGTATAGAGAAAAACTTATGAATATGGTAAAAGAATTAAAGTTAGAAAACAACGTCCAGTTTGTTGACAAATATCTAACAAAAGTAGAAATAATGGAGTATTTGCGACTGAGCGACATTTACCTGACTCCTTACATAGGGAGGGAGCAGGCAGTATCAGGTACGCTCGCATATGCTATTGGTTCTGGCAAGGCTATAGTTTCGACGCCTTATACTTACGCTCAGGAGATGCTATCAAGTGGCAGAGGTGTTCTTGTAGAGTTTGAAGATGCACAGTCGATTGCAGATGGTATATTGATGCTTTTGAAAGATGAAAGTCTCAGGAAAGAGATTGAAAGAAAGACATTGGAGATTGGCAAAGAAATGTACTGGCACAATGTTGCAAAGAGAATGATAGATATATTCTATGATGTTGTTGAGATAAATAAGAAGGTAGGGGTGATAGCATGAAAAGAGGAACAAAAAGGCTTGCCCTTCCTTCTTTGAACACAAAACATCTTTTTAGAATGACAGACTCAACAGGAATTTTGCAGCACGCTAAATTCTCAGTCCCAAACTACAAAGAAGGATATACCACAGATGACAATGCAAGAGCGCTGATTGTTGCCTTGAGGCTTTATGAAAAGACAGGAGACAAATCTTACCTTGACCTTGTTTACAGATACATGGCGTTTTTATACAATGCTTACACTGAGGATGGCTTTTTCAGAAACTTTATGAATTATTCAAGGGTGTTTCTGGACGAGAAAGGCACAGAAGACTGTTTTGCAAGGTCTTTGATTGCTCTTTCGTATGTTTACAGCTCTGAGATACTTGATAGCTCTATTAAAGAGCTTGCGTATGTGATGTTAAAACGCTCGCTCAGAAATGTTTTGCATCTCACCTATCCAATTAGCATTGCATATTCAGTGATTGCACTTTCAATACTGCACGACATAAAAGAGTTTTCAAGTGAAGCAAAAATGTACTTAGAAGCTCTTTCTGAAAAACTTTTAAACTTTTACCACAAACACTCAGATGAAAACTGGAAATGGTTTTCAGACAAGCTCACATATGCCAATGCGATAATTCCCTATGCTTTGTTTAGAGCTTTTGCTGTTACAGAAAAAGAAAAGTATTTAAAGGTTGCAAAAGAAGCTCTTGATTTCTTGTCTGGTATTTTATTTGAAAATGGCTTTTTGAGAGTTATAGGGAACAGAGGATGGTATGAAAAAGGGAAAGAACGTCCTTATTTTGATGAACAACCAATTGATGCATGTGACTGTGTGATTGCCTATACTGAGGCTTATAAAATCACTGAAGAAAAAGAATACAAAGAAAAAGCTCTCAAAGCTTTCAGGTGGTTTTTGGGTGAAAATATTCACAGAAAACCTCTGTATGATGAAAAAACAGGAGGATGTAGAGACGGTATAGAAGAGGATGGCATTAACCAGAACCAGGGTGCAGAGTCTACCATTTGCTACCTCTTAGCAAGGCTTTTCATTGAAGAGCTTGTTAAAAGTGAAGAAAAGAACAAAGAGGTTGTGTAAGTTTCTCACAACCTCTTTTTTTCTTCTAATTTTTTAAAAATTGGTGTATTTTGATTTTCTATGGTTGTTTTGAGATTGTTTTGACTATCTTCCTTGCTAAGATTCAAATAGTTTTGGAATGTTTCTGTTATTCTTTCAATATCACTTGGCTTTTTCATTTCTTTTATTCCTGCTAAGTAAAGTGTTTGATATTATTATTGACAAAAATTATAATTGTTATTAGAAAGAAAAAGATAGATTTTGGGGAGAAAGGTTTTAGTGATTTCAAAGCGAATTGAGGAAATCATAAATCTATTGGATAGGTGCAATACTCTTGCTGATATAGGATGTGACCACGGATATGTTGCGGTAGAAGCTATCAAAAGAAAAATTGCAAATAGAGTCTTTGCAGTTGACATCAATCTTCAACCTCTTTTGAAAGCAAAAGAGCTTTCTAAAAAAGAAAATGTGGATGATAAAATAGAGTTTTTACTTGGCAACGGATTTGACCCAATTGAGGGCAGTGTTGATGAAGCTGTTATTGCAGGGATGGGAGCAGAAAACATCTGTAGTATTTTATCCAGGGCAAAGGACAGAATATTTAATACCACCTTGATATTGCAGCCAATGAAAGATGTTGAGCTTTTAAGAAAATGGCTTTTTGAAAATGGGTTTGATATATTAAAGGAAAAAGTTATAAAAGACAAAAACAGGTTTTATGTTATTATAAAATCCAGCTACTTGCCGGAAAAAATATCTTTTTCAGATAAAGATATTTACATTGGAAGACACATTCTTGACAGAACAGAAGAAGCTTACGAATTTCTTTTGAAAATGAAAGAAAAGATGAAGAAAATCATAGGGATGAAAAAGAAGAGCTTTTTAGATACCTCATATGAAGAAAAGGTTTTAATTATGATTGAGGAGGAATTGAAAAAGTGGTAAGTGTTCAGGAGATAATTTCGTTTATAGAGACCTATTTTCCCAAAAAGCTCTCATATGAATGGGACAACTGTGGTCTTCAGGTTGGAAGTTATTCAGACAAATTAGATTCGGTTTTAATCTGTGTTGATATAACAGAAGAGGTTATAAAAGAAGCATTAGAGCTTGGAGCAAAGCTTATAATTTCCCATCATCCCCTTATTTTTCAGGGAATCAAAAGCATAAAAGATGACACACCAGAAGGAAGGATTATCATAGATGCTATCAAAAACGGCATAAATATATACTCTGCTCACACCAGTGCAGATGTCTCGAAATACGGTATAAACCACTGGCTTGCCAATCTCATAGGTCTTAAAAACATTGAAGGTTTGAGCGTCAAACAAAAAAATGGGTATTTTAAAGTTGTGGTGTATGTGCCGGTAGACTATGTTCAAAATGTGTTAGAGGCAATGGCAAATGAAGGTGCGGGCTTTGTTGGAAAATACAGCCACTGCTTTTTTGCCACAGAAGGTGAAGGAAGTTTTAAACCTCAAGAAGGTGCAAAACCTTTTTTGGGAGAGGTAGGTAAGCTTGAAAGGGTTAAAGAGGTGAGACTTGAGAGCATAGTACCTGAAGATAAGCTTAAAAATGTGATAAGAGCGATGTTAAAAGCTCATCCTTATGAAGAGGTTGCATATGACATATACCGGCTTGAAAATGAAATATCATATGAAAGTTTAGGAGTTATTGGTGAAAGAGAGGTTTTGGCAAGAGAACTTATTTTAGAGCTAAAACAAAAACTTGGACTTGACTTTGTAAAAGCAAGCATTCAAAAAGATGCTTTTAAGAAGATAGCCATTGTCAGTGGTTCTGGTAAGGATCTTATAAAGGATGCATATTTCAAAGGTGCAGACTGTCTTATCACAGGGGAAGTTGGTCACCACGGGATTTTGTTGGCAAAGTCGCTATCCATGAGCATAATAGAGCTTGGTCATTATGAGAGCGAGAAGGTGTTTGTGGATATCGTTTACAGCCTTTTTGAAGACTTTAAGAAAAAAGATGATCTGAAAATATATAAATCCAAAATCAATACCAGCTTTACAAACATTTACTAAACCTAAATTTTAAAATTGTAAACAAAGAGGGTGAAAAAGGCGCATGAGTGAGTTTATAAAAAAGAGAATAAGAGAGCTTGTTGATCTTATCAATTATCATGATTATAAATACTATGTTGAAGATAATCCAGAAATTAGCGACTATGAATATGATATGTTATATCGTGAGCTTGTTGAGCTTGAAAAGCAATACCCTGAATATGTGTTTCCAGATTCTCCTACTCAAAGGGTTGGTGGAAAGGTAAAAGAGGGCTTTAAAGAGGTTGTACATCGTGTGCCTCTTCTTTCACTTTCAAACGTGTTCAATGAAGGGGAACTTTACGATTTTGACAGAAGACTAAAGGAACTTCTTGGTACATCTAATTTTGACTATGTTGTTGAGTACAAGATTGACGGGCTTTCTGTTGCACTTGAGTATGAAAATGGTCTTTTTGTCCGAGGTGCAACCCGTGGGGATGGGAATGTAGGCGAGGATGTGACAGAAAACTTAAAGACTATAAGGTCTATTCCGCTAAGGCTCAAAGAGGACATCTCAATAGTTGTGCGCGGCGAGGTGTTCATGCCAAAGGATGAGTTTATAAAGCTCAACCAGGAAAGGGAAGAGAATGAAGAACCTCTTTTTGCAAATCCACGAAATGCAGCGGCGGGGTCGCTTCGTCAGCTTGACCCAAAAATAACAGCCCAAAGAAAGCTTGATATATTTGTGTTCAATGTCCAATGGTGTGAAAAAGAGATTGAAACACATGCAGAAGCGCTTGAGTTTTTAAAGCGTCTTGGTTTTAAAGTTTCACCTGACTATGTTGTTTGCAGGGATATTAAAGAAGCATTTGAAGCTATAAAGAAGATTGAAGAAAAAAGGGACTTGCTTCCTTTTGAGATAGACGGTGCTGTTGTAAAGCTGAACCAGCTAAGACTGAGAGATATTGCGGGTGCGACTGCAAAGTCGCCAAGATGGGCTGTTGCTTATAAATTCCCGCCTGAAAAAAAGGAGACAAAGCTTTTGGATATTGAAGTCAATGTGGGACGAACAGGTATTCTTACACCAACAGCAATTTTAGAGCCTGTTAGAATTTCAGGTTCTGTTGTTTCAAGAGCAACTCTTCATAACATGGACTATATAAGGCAAAAAGACATTAGAATTGGCGACACTGTGATAGTGCAGAAAGCTGCAGAGATTATTCCTGAGGTTGTTGAGGTTGTGTTTTCAAAACGAACGGGGCAAGAAAGAATTTTTGAGATGCCCAAAAAATGTCCTGTTTGCGGAGCTGATGTTATAAAATTTGAAGATGAGGTTGCTTACAGGTGCACAGGTGTTGAATGCCCTGCTAAAAGTTACAGGTTAATTTTGCACTTTGTTTCGCGCGATGCGATGGACATCGCCGGCATGGGCGAAATGGTTGTAAAAACCTTGTTTGAAAGAGGTCTTATAAAGACTCCTGCAGATATTTACTATTTGAAGTTTGAAGACTTGGTAAATTTAGAGCGTTTTGGCGTAAAGTCGACAAATAATTTGTTGAAAGCTATACAGGCATCTAAAAACAGACCATTAGACAGGCTCATATACGCGCTTGGTATCAGGCACATTGGGCAAAAAGCTGCAAAAACTCTTGCTGAGCATATATCGTCTATAGATGACCTTTTTACTATAACAGAAGATCAGCTTCTAAGTCTTCCTGACTTTGGTGAAAAGATGGCTAAAAGCGTTGTGACATTTTTCAGGCAGGAGCAGACAAGACACCTAATAGAAAGATTAAAAGCAGCTGGTGTCAATACAGTTTCTGAAAAGAAAGCAAAATCGGATATTTTAAAAGGCTACACATTTGTTTTGACAGGGGCACTGTCAAAGTATAGCAGAAATGAGGCAAAAGAGATTTTAGAAAGTCTTGGGGCAAAAGTGACAGAAAGTGTATCTAAAAAGACAACAGCTGTGATTGTAGGTCAGGACCCTGGTAGCAAATTTACAAAAGCTCAGCAGCTTGGTGTTAAGATTTTGAACGAAGAGGATTTTGAAAAGTTAGTAAAAGCTTCATCCTGCGAGGAAGTAGAAAAGATTTTAATGGAGTGAGTTTGTTTGCCAAACACAAAAAGAAAAAGGATAAACAGGCTTAAGACTATAATAAATGTCTTTGTAAAACACGGATTTGGCTATATCTTTAGCAGCACACCACTTGTAAAATTTAAAAGGTTTTCTGATAACAAGGCAAACAGGGGTCAGAGGCTCAAAAGTGCTTTAGAGGAACTTGGAACAACATTTATAAAGATGGGTCAGCTTCTTGCTAACAGACCTGACCTTGTGCCAGAAGACATTATAGCAGAGCTTAAAAATCTTCAGGAAAACGTAAAATCATTTTCTTTTGATGAGGCAAAAAGTATTTTGGTCCGAAATGGCATCTTTGATAAGTTTGAGTATATAGAAAAAGAGCCAATTGCAACAGCTTCAATTGGCCAGGTCCACATAGGTTATATAGATGGCAAAAAGGTCGCTGTGAAAATAAGAAGACCTAATGTTGATAATGAAGTTAAAACTGATATAGAGATATTAAAAAGAATTAGTTCAATTCTGGACAAGTACTCACCAGTGAAAAATATTGTCAGTTTTTCTGATATAGTAAACGAAGTTGCAAATGTGCTTTTAAAAGAGATAGATTTCAGGTTTGAACAAAACAATATAAAAAAGCTCAGGAAAGCTCTTTCAACAAAAGAAGTTATTATTCCTGATGTGTATGATGAGCTTTGCTCTGAAGAGGTTCTTGTTACAAGTTTTGTTGATGCAAGCACCTTAGGCACTATAGAAATTGAAAAAATTCCGTTGATAGAGAGGGTGAAGCTTGGCAAAAAACTTGTAAATCTGTATCTTTCGCAGATATTTGAGCTTGGGACATTTCATGCAGACCCTCATCCAGGCAATATTTTAATTACAGATAATCACGAGATTGCCTTTGTAGACTTTGGAATGATGGGCTATCTTACCAAACAAGACAGGGAAAATCTTTCTAACTTGCTTTTGGGAATAGTTCTTAACGACAAAAAAAGGACATTAAAGGCTTTCAAAGAACTTGGAATAATTCAAAAAGGCATTGATGCCAACAAATTTTACAATGATATTGAAAGTATTGTTAATCACTATATAAACCAGCCCATCAGTTCTATTAAGGTAGCAGATGTGTTCAATGATGTTTTTAAGCTTACGTTTAAGTACAAGCTAAAAATTCCGCAGCAGTTTGTTTTGTTTGGCAGGACGCTCAGCCTTCTTGAGAATGACATTGCTCTTTTGAAAGTTGAGTTAAATATTTTGGAGGCCATTTTGCCCTATGTAAACAGGCTTGTGTTCAAAAATAGGCTTTCCAAACTCAGCATTGCTAATTTGTTTAACATCTTGTCATCTTACTTCAGTTTACTTGAGTTTTTGCCCAAAAAGACAGAGACAATATTAGAAAAGCTTGAAGAGGACGAACTTACAGTTAATATCGAGATTAAAAACATAGACAAGATTCTGCACCAAATGGAAAGACTCGCAAACAAGGTTTCGCTTTCGGTTATTCTTCTTTCAGTTAGCATAATAATTGCAGGTATGACGGTTGGAGGGTTATTATCTCCAGCCTTGTATAAAACAATTTTATCAGCATGGTATTTGTGGGCTTTAAGATTGGGTATATTAATATTGATTGTTCTTATTATCATTATGCTTGTTATGATTATCAGAAAAGAAAAATAATATTTATGGAGGTGTAAGAAATGAAAGAATTATTAGAAAAGATTATCAACATTGGGCTTGGAGTTTTTGCCATCTCAAAAGAAAAGGTAGAAAAATTCGTCAATGAGCTTGCCGAAAAAGGTGAGATTAGCAAAAATGAAGTACAGGAAATGGTAAATAAGATTATGGAGAAGGGCGAAGAGCAAAAAAAGGAGCTCAACGACTATATTGCAAAACAGGTTGAAAATATTTTAAACAAGATGAACCTTGCAACAAAGTCAGAAGTTATTTCAGAAGAGAGAATAAGAGAAATAATAAGAGAAGAGCTTTCTAAAATTAACAATCAGTAAGACCTTTTCTTTAATTTTTTTTGACTGCAAGGATAAAAAAGGATTATAATAAAATAAAAACATACTATTTCGACTGGAATTGGGGGTATATTTATGATTTATAATAATATCACAGAACTTATTGGCAAAACACCACTTGTAAGATTAAATAAACTTTCAAAAGAGTATGATGCAGAAATAGTTGCAAAGATAGAATATTTTAATCCCGGCGGAAGTGTAAAGGATAGAATTGGTCTTGCTATGATTGAGGATGCTGAAAAGAGGGGCTTGATAAACAAAGACACAGTTATAATTGAGCCAACAAGCGGCAATACAGGTATTGCTCTTGCCATGGTGTGCGCTGTAAAAGGGTATAAGTTAATACTGACAATGCCAGAAACAATGACTATAGAGCGAAGAAAATTGTTGCGTGCATATGGAGCAGAAATTGTTCTGACACCTGGTGAAAAGGGTATGAAAGGTGCGATTGAAAAGGCTTTTGAGATTTATAATTCAACTCCTAATGCATTTATGCCACAGCAGTTTGAAAACCTTTCAAACCCTGAAATTCACAAAAAAACAACCGCACTTGAGATTTGGAATGATACAAATGGTAATGTTGACATATTTGTTGCTGGGGTTGGTACAGGTGGAACAATCACAGGAGTTGGTGAGGTTTTGAAAGAGAAAAAGCCGTCTGTTAAGGTTGTTGCAGTTGAACCTTTTGACTCTGCAGTTTTGTCAGGGGAAAAGCCTCGTCCTCACAAGATACAGGGAATTGGTGCAGGGTTTGTGCCAAAGGTATTAAATACAAAAATATATGACCAAATAATCAAGGTAAAAGCCGAAGATGCATATGAGATGTCAAGGTATTTGGCAAGAGAAGAAGGCATCTTGGTTGGGATATCATCTGGTGCAGCACTCTATGGTGCTTTAGAGGTTGCAAAAAAGCAAGAAAACAAAAAGAAGATGATTGTTGTTCTTCTTCCAGACACAGGGGAGAGATATTTGTCTACTGATTTGTTTGATGTCGGGATATAAAATTTTGGCTCTATGCCTCTTGATGCGACATAGAGCCTTTTTCATTTTCTTCTTTCCATTTTTTGTATGCAATCTTTGCTATACCGCCTGCAATATGGGTTTTTTCACTGCTTTCACCACTTTCTAACTTGATCTTTGCATATTCAGGTTTGCTTTGCAAGATTGCCTTTGCTGTTTGACTGCTGATTCCTAAAAACTCAGCAATTTCATCTGCTGATTGGTTCTCTTCGTTATGAAGATAAATCACAAATATTGCTTCCATCAATGATGCAAGCCATGTAAGCCTCTTGTACTCAACAAGCTTTTTAGGTCCACCTAAGATGTCTATAGCAATCATAAATATTTCTTTTATCACCTTGTCCATGTCTTGTTTTAAAAGTTCAATCCTTTTCATGGCTTGCACCTCCCTTGTTTTACCAGTTTTTTATCTCATTCCTTTTCACTAGAGTTTTGGTTGGTGAGAGTAGAAAGAGGGTACAGCACTTTAATAAGTCCTGTTTGGTCTATTTCAAACACATATGTTTTTGAGTCGTGACCGCACATTCTACACCCATCAACTCTCAAAAGACGAATAACCTCACCGATTGGTTTTTTGAAAGTAGAGCTGTCAAACTTGTTCATGATAACCTGTTTTGAAAATACAATTGTACCATCTACAATGTGGCTTACAGCATATCCACCTGCAGCCTCTGCTGACAGGTGTTCTTGCCCACTTCTTTTTTGTGAAATCATAAGAGTGGTAAGTTTTTTTGACTTCAAAAAGTTATAAATTGTCCTTACAATTTCTCGTGCGTAGATTTCTTTAGACTCAAAAAGGCCAGTGATAGAGTCAATGACAACATTTTTTATGTTAAACTTTGATGCGGCATTATCAATGGTCTTTATAAAATTGTTTGTATTTCCACGGATGTTAAAATCTCTTGTCACGTCAAGTATATAGATGTTTTCTTCCACTTTAGATTTATCGATGTTCATTGCATTTGCACGAAATAATAATGATGAGTACAAAAACTCAGCAGGTGTCTCAACGGTAACATACAGGACATTATTTCCTTCATTTGCCTGCACAACAGCAAACTGTTCAGCAAAAAGGCTTTTACCTGTGTCTGCAACACCACTTACGTTTATGACCGAGTACGCAGGAATCCCACCGAGTGGTTTTATCACAGGTTTTCCCTGCTCTTTTGAAAACTCAAGCTTGTAAAATAGCTTGTCTATCCCTTCAACTCCTGTCTTTACACCAAAAAGTTCAGGTGCAGCTTTAGATAGGTCTTTGAGCTTCACAGCATCTTGAAGAATAGTTGTCTCTTGAATTTTTGGAGCTGCTGTGTCTTGAGTTTTCTGAGCTGCTGTCTCTTTTGCTGCCACTTTATTGCACCTCCTTTCTTTCTTAAAGGAGGACCATACAACCTTCCAATATTAAATATTATTACAAATTAATACTTTGTCAAGGTCAGAAAAAGTCAAATTTTTTAAAATTTTTTGATTTTTTTGGACATTTGCCGTCTAATTTAGGCTTTTTCTTCTGAAAATTATTATTTGCTCTTTTTCTTTATTTCTGAAATGCAAAACTATTGTTGTTGATTTGAAGGATTTTTTGTTATAAAATGTTATTGTTATAAATATTCAAGCTTAGTTTATAAACAATGAGAGGTGAAGTTTTGTGTTTTGGATTAAAATTGTCATAGCAAATTTGGCATTTCTTATATTTTACATCTTAATTATGATTGCACTGAAAAAGTATATAATAAGCAGATACGAAAAAAGTGAGGAAAAAGAAAAAGAAGCAACGAGATTGAACACTTTTTTAATAAGAGCAATTTTTATAATTAGCTTAGCAATGGGAGCAATAGGCGGCTTTTTAGTTGGAATTTTGGATTCAAAAAGACACAACTACTTGGCAGACTTCTTTATATTACTAATTTATGTACTTGAAATTTTTATAGTAGCAGTATTTGTGACAACAACTGTACAAGCAAGAATTTTAAATCAGAAAGTGAAAGGTTTATTTTTGGTTCGTCAGTTTGTGTCTGGACTTTTAGGTTACGTTGTAATGCTGGGTATAATTTTTTTGCCTATTGTTAAAAGTTTAAGAAGCGATAATATTAAATATATTTATTTTCTGCCTGTTGCCTTTTTTATTGGTAATTATTTGTTTTATATAATATTTTTAAATTTGCAGTATCCAAAAAGAAGACTTAATGAGGGTGAAGAGAAGATTATAAAAAATACTTTAAAAAGGTTTGGTATTGAGTCACTCAGAGTGACTGTGCTTGATACACTTGGACAAAAATTTGCAAATCTTTTTGCGGCGGGCATTTTTAAGCCTCAGCTTTTAGTAACGTCGTATGCTTTGGAAAATCTAAAAGAAGATGAGCTTGATGCAGTTTTGGTTCACGAGATAGGTCATATAAAAGCAAAACATGTGCAGAAAATTCTATTTGGTTGGCTTATTGCGATACTTTATTATTTAGCACTTGTATTTGGTCTTGAAAGTTTAGCTGGCTATTTTGTTTCAGAATCTAAAATGTTAAATTTTATAAGATTGGCAATTTTATTGATAGGAGCAATTCAGTTTCTCTTTTTACCAAGTTATATTAGCCGAACTGCCGAAATAGAAGCTGATTTGTTTGTTTTGGAAAGTGGGGTAAAGAAAGAGGTCTATGAAAATGCTTTAAAAACTCTATATGCTATCAATTACATAAAAGCTGATGTTTCGAACGCTTTAGAAAAGATTCAGTCACACCCTTCGCTCAAAAATAGAATTAAGATATTAGCTGAAGCAGAAAACAAAGTAGAGAAAGGCGATACTCATAAATTCAAGAAAATTTATATTTGTTTGGCGACAGCCTGTGCAATATTTGCCACTGTTTATCTTGCATTTGGTCTGTTTTTGCCCCAAGAAGATGTTAAAAGTTGGTCGCAAAATATTGAAAAGATAAAAATAGAAAAGAGTATCCCTACCTTAATCGAAATTGCTGGAAGCAAAAAAGAAATTGACTTGCCAGCTAAAGTAGATATTACTGACAAAAAAGATATTGAAACTATTGTGAAAAGCATAAATAAAACAAGGAAAAAGTTTAGCTTAGCCAACACAGTTCTTAATAATGATTACCATATTGAAATATTTGAAAAAAACGGCAAATCTCATTTGTATTCTTATTCCTCAGACTCAGGTACACTTATTAAGTATGTCCCAGCAGTCGATTTTAATAAAGATAAGCCGTGGTGGGGAGTAAATAAAGAGATAGGGAAGATAATATTAAAGTACTCATATGGCTTCAGTAACTTAGGTAGCGGACAAGAGTCTGTGTCAAGCAGTGTTTATAAATGGTTTGTATGTGTTGATAGAGATTGGCCAAAATATGAAAACTCAGCGGCAGTACTTATTGAGAAGGTAAAAGATAAAAATATAGGAATTTGTGCATTAAAATATGAGATTAAACTGCCACCTTGGGTAAACAGAAAAGATATTGGAGATGCTATCAAAGAAGCATTCAATGTTTATCTGAGAAAAGCAAAACTTTATTCGATAGCTCCGCTTTCTGAAAAGATTTTTGTGGACTATAAAATTGTGTTTAAAGAGTATGAGAAAAATAAAGTCATGGCTGGGGTTGTGTATTCTTTTGCGGGTTTTTCTTTTGTGAATAGTGAATTTGCTGCAGAGGCCTTAGGGGGGCTTGAAGTTGCAAAGGGTGAAATTCTTCTGAATAGTGATGGTAGTATAAAGAGTATTTTTCTTACAATACCTACAGGACAGGGGAAGTATTTTTCAAAGTCAATCGAAAGAATATTTGGAAGTGAAAAGACAAAGAAGCTTCTTTTGAATTACCAGTTTTCAGAAAAAATCTATGACTACGCTAAAGAATATTTGAAAAGCATTGGCAAGGAAAATGTTAAAATAGCAAGATATGTTCAAACAAAGCCTTCTAACAACTGGTATTTTCAACAGGCATATAACCTTTTACTAAAAGTTTCAGAGATAACAGGATGGAACTTTATAGAATCAGGAAGCATCAAGAGGCTTTATATGATTTACAATTTTCAAACTCCTATAGAATGTACACACAAAACTGTATTTGAAAAGTTTAACGACAATGAGGCTTTGATTTCATTTTACAACATATGGGATGTTAAAATTAATGGAAAACCAATTCAAAGCTATTGGAAATTTAGGCTTAACATGGATGGGACATATAAACTTGTTGACAAAAATGACCAGACAGGTCTTTTGCTTGAGATTGTCAGAAGGATTGAAAAAAAGAGTGAGTCCTAATAATAAAAAAATATTTTTTATTAGCCGTTTGCAAAATAGGTGGTGATTGAAGGGAAAAGATGCCAGTATAAACAGGAAATACAATTAAAATATAAAAAGAAGAGAAGGATTGAAACCATATATTATCAATGATAACAAAAGTATTCAGGAGCAAATATACGACAAGGATTGAAAAGTTCAAAAAAGACAATAGCATCCTAAGCCTTCTAAACTCTAAGTTTTAGAAGGTTAAATAAAAAACAAAATCATAAACCTTTAGTTAGTAGGTTAACTTTAGTGGATTAATTACTCAAGAAAAATTGTAGTTTTAAGCTATAAGTTTTTTAAGTTTGCTCAGTTTTTTGATAGTTAATTTAGAACAATAGAGTTTAATGTTGTGAGCAAGGATAAATAAGAGCGAATAAGTAATAGCAGAGAGCAAGAAATCAGAGAAAATAGGAATATGATCAAGAGTTTGTGTTGTATCAGAGCCCATGTAGGATTTTAGGTGGTAAATAGTCTGCTCTACAGCGACACGTTTTTTGTAGAGGTCAAAAAACTCTTGGGAATTTCTGTTGATTCCTGGGAAAGAGCGAAAGTTATCTGGGTATGTATAGAACATTCTGCCCGATTTAGAGGTAGTACAAGGCTGAGGGCAAGAGCAGATGCGTTTGCCGTCTTTGTAACAAGACATAGGGCAAATCCATTTAAAGCGCAATGAGCGATTTTTGCCTTGACATTTGCCTTCAGGTTTAAAAGGTTTATTGAACTTTTTGCAGATTGGGACACCATCTTCAGATATAACGATATTAGGGTCTGAAGTAGGTGTAGTATTTTTAGAGGCTCTTGTATTTAGAGGGATAACAATTTTGGAGAAGTTGAAAGAATTTTTTAAAGTGGAGTAGATGTTGTGTGAATCCAAGGCACTGTCAGCGATGAAAGTAGAGAAATTTTTAGGTAGATAAGAGAATAGAGTTTCGAGTGAAGGAATTAAAGCTTTAGAGTCAGAGATAGCTTTATGTTGCAGTGGGTCTGACGAAGGAGAATCAGAGTCAAACAGAGGAACTAAAGCTAAAGGAATACCGAGAGCGTTGGTAATGACAGCAAATTTTAAAGCCCAGCAGAAATGGCCATTTACGAACATAAGGCGGATATTAGAATTAGCGTTAGCAGTTTTAGGCAAAGAAGAATAAACAAGAGAGTAGATTTTGTCAGAAGACAGCTCAGGGTTAGCTTTTGAGGTATTTTTCAAGAGTGATTGAATGAATTTAGGGTTGTTTTCACGAACCTTTGGGACAATACCGGTTGTATCGAAGACTAGGATTGAAGCAAGTTCAGGGCATTGTTGGATAGAGATATTGTGTGCATGGATAGAGATATTTTGGAAAAGTTTTTGGATTTCGCTTGCAAATATTTTTCTGAAGCGAGAGAAAGTAGAGATAGAAGGGACATTGCCATGTAGATTACAAAATGAGCGAAGTTCATATGAGTTAAGCAAGACAGCGCGAAGTTGGGTTAAGGTATTGAGTTTAAGGATTTTTTGGACAAAAAAGCAAAGAAGCATAGATTCTAAAGAGAAGTATCTATGCTTACCGAAGTATTTGTAGTAGGCTTTGTAGAAAGAAGAAGGTATGTAGTTGGACAAGTCGATGAATTTGTTGAACAAGCCCAAGAGGCTTTCAGGCTTGTAAAGAGCCGAGGCCTTTATGTGGGAATACAAGTCTAAAAATGAAAGCTGATTAGGTTTGTTTTTGAACATTTTGGACCCTCCTCATAGTAGAAAATTTGTTTTATATACACATATTTTACTACAACTATGAGGAGGGGGTCCAGACTTTTTTGATTCTATATAAAGCTTGATAACGCTCATCTTGAGCGTTTCTGCAAAAGGCTAAAATATTTTTTATTATTGCGAGGGGGTAGCTAAAATGAAATTTGGCATGAGAAAACCAAGTATAAGGAAAAGCATAGCTACCAGGACGAGTGTTAAGAGATTTATCAGGCACAGTTTGGGTTTAAAAGCACCACGTGGTTATGGCTGGGTGACTAATCCCAAGAAGTACGTGTACAACAAAATATACAATAAAACAACTTTTAGCATATTTACTCTTTTGAAAAAGCTGTTTAAATGAGGAGCTGATTCAATGCCTATGCTAAGGAAAATAATGCAGTTAGGGGCAGCAGCTGTCCTTATTTTTGCTTTAATGGTTGGATGCACATCTGAACAATCCCAATTGAATAAAAAAACTGAAATTGCAGAAAAACCAAAGTTAGAAAAGAAGAATGGTATTTCTTCCCTGCCAAATACACCAGAACAAAGTTACAAAGAAAGTCTCATAAATAGCCATGGCAAAACGATAGGCGAAGGAATAAAAGTACCAAAAGGGTATGAAAGAGTTGAAGTTCCAAGAGGATCTTTTGCTGAATACTTGAGGAATCTACCATTCAAGCCCCATGGCACAAAAGTGAGGTACTATAATGGTGAAGAAAAACCAAACGACGTATATGTTGCAGTAATTGACATAGATGTTAGCACAAGAGATCTGCAGCAGTGTGCAGATGCTGTCATAAGGCTCTATTCAGAGTATCTTTATAAGAACAGGCAATATGATAAAATTCATTTTAACTTCACAAATGGGTTTAGAGCTGATTTTAAGAAATGGATGCAAGGCGATTTATGGAAATGAGTTTGACGAGTATTGGACGCAAGTAATTTATAAAAGAAAAGAAAAATTTTATAATCCAATCAGGCAAAACTATGGTCATATGGTGCTAGAAAATAATAAATGTATTTAACATATTAAAGTTTTTTAATAAAATATGTTTACTTCACTTTGTGGGTGATACAAATATGAAAGCAAAATTAGAAAGCGGGGTGTTTGAAGATAATAGTCAAGAGAGTGGAGAGAATACAAATAAATAGAAATCATGAATTGTGGAATTATTGTGATGAAACATGTTTTGCAGCAAAAAACTTATATAATTATTCTAACTACATTGTAAGACAGGAATTTATAAACAATGGCAGGTGGATAAGATATAGAGAACTTGATATAATGTTAAAAGAACATGAGGTTTATAAAAACTTGCCTGCCCAAACATCACAGCAAATCTTAAGACTTCTTGAAAGAAATTGGAAAGCATTTTTTAGATCTATAGAAGAATGGAATAAAGATAAAAGTAAATTCTTAGGTAGGCCTAAATTGCCAAAGTATAAGAAAAAAGATGGCAGGAGTATAGCTGTATTTACTAATCAACAGTGCAAAATCAAAGATGGATATTTATCTTTTCCCAGAACAGATTTAAAGCTCAAAACAAGGGTGGAAAACAGATTAAAAGAAGTGAGAGTAATCCCAAAAGGAAGTGTTTATGTTATTGAAATAGTTTATGAAAAAGAGATAGCTGAAACAAAAAAACCTTCAAAGAGGATAGCAGGTATAGATTTGGGACTTAATAACTTTGTAACTTTAGTAAATAACATAGGCATAAAGCCTATTGTTATTAATGGCAAAGTTATTAAGTCGATAAACCAGTATTACAACAAGAAAAAGGCAGAATTGATGAGTTATGTAGGCAACAGAGGCAGTAGCAGAAGGATAGAGAAGTTGACTTTAAAGAGAAATAACAAGATTAAGGATTACATGCACAAAGTAAGCCGTTTTGTAGTCAAATGGTGTAAAGAACACGAAATAGACACCCTTATAGTTGGTTATAATCCAAACTGGAAACAGGAGATAAAGTTAGGGAAGGTAAATAATCAAAATTTTGTGAGTATTCCTTATTATCAGTTCATAGAGATGCTCAAGTACAAATGCGAAGAAGAGGGAATTAATCTAATAATTACCGAAGAGAGCTATACAAGTGGATGCAGTTTTTTAGATGGAGAAGAAGTGGGCAAAGAAAATTATGATCCAAGTCGCAGGATAAGAAGAGGGCTATTTAGAAGCAACAAAGGAATATTAATAAATGCTGATGTAAACAGCGGATATAACATTATAAGAAAAGTATTCCCCGAAGCATTTGCGGAGGGGATAGAGGGTGTGGGGTTACACCCGGTTAGGCTGAATGTAGCCTAACAAAGAATAGTGTTTTAATAAAATTTTGAATGGTTTTTAATACTTTAAACACTATTCATAACCTGCCAGCCCAAGACATTCACATCTTAAAAAACCCAGCAAACGAAGATGGCAATCCCTGGTATTCAATAAACTTTGGTGATGTTTTAATAACACCAGAGTGGCAGTTTATAAAAGATCAGGTTTATAGGTTTGGGGAGTAGAATTCACAACATATCAAAGAAAGTATTTGTCATTTCCTGCAGGATTGATATAATGAAATTAAAGAAAAATTTAAAATTATTAGTGAAGAAAAGCAAGGGGAAAATGGTCGTTAGAAAGAGTTTATTTACAACATAAATGCAGTAAATTATAAATAAAAACCAAAATTCACTGGAGGTAAACACCCATGAAAACCCTTTTCGAACTTTGTAAACCCAGGGATGATGTGTTCACAACAAGAAGCTCAGAAGATGTGCAAGAGATTTCAGACCTTCTTTCTGACAAGATCAACCCAGAAAAGTTTTTTGAACAAACTTATATAACAAATGGTATGAAAAGACTATTTGATGTTGCTTTTAAAAGGTTTAAAGGTATTGACGATGAACAAGGCATGATTGTTTTAAGGCAAGCAATGGGTGGTGGCAAGACCCATAACATGATTGCCTTGGGTCTTTTGGCAAAATACCCAGAGCTCAGAAAAAAGGTTTTAGGTGATGATTATCCATATATGTACACAGGTAGAATAAGACTTGCAGTATTTACTGGGCGGTGGACAAATTCTATTCCGTGGGTAGAGATTGCCAATCAACTGGGCAAGCAGGAGGTTTTGAATAAAGCCCTTCAGAACCATATGTTTGCACCGGGTGATAGAGAGTGGACTGAGCTTCTTGCAGGAGATCCGCTTTTGATATTGCTTGATGAGCTTCCGCTATATCTTGAGTATGTCCAGAGTATCCCGGTTGGTGAGAGCAACTTTGGAAAGGTTGTTTCAATTGGGCTTTCGAATCTTTTCAATGCAATCCAGAAAAAAGAGCTTTCAAACGTAATGGTGGTTGTGGCAGACCTTCAAGCAGCGTATGAGCAAGGAGGGAAGCTTTTACAAAGTGCTTTAGCGACTGAGCTTGACAAAGAAGCAACCCGTGTTGCCTCTTCTATCCAGCCGGTTGATATGGTCACAAATGATGTATACTGTATTTTGAGAAAAAGATTTTTTGAAGAGTATCCTCAAGACCCTGAAAATGATCCAGATGTAGAAGAGATTGCAAAAGCCTACAAAGAGGTTATTGAAGAAGGCAACAAAAAAGGGCAGACCACAGTTGAGCCTGAGAGAATTTACACAGAGATAAAAAGAACATACCCATTTCACCCAGCAATAATGGAGCTTGTTAGCAGGTTCAGAGAAAATGTCAATTTCCAGCAAACACGAGGACTTATTCGTCTTATGAGGCACTACATAAGATATCTTTACAGTGAAGATGGGAAACTTGCAAAGCAGAAGTATCTCATTGAACCGTATGACTTTGACCTAAGCGATTACAATACACGCGAAGAGATTACAAACATAAAACAGAGTTTAGAAAATGCTGTCATGCATGATGTTTATTCAACAGCTCACATTACAACTGCGAAGGCTATTGACCAAAAATACAATACGAACTTAGCAAGTGAAGTTGCAAAACTGATTTTGCTGTCTTCGCTGTCTGAAATTACAAAATCTCCATTAGGTCTTACAACAAGTGAGCTTTTTGCATATATGAGCTCTCCAAACAAAGATTTAAGCAGTCTTGCGAACATAATTGAAGAATTTAAGCAAAATTCATTGCACACAAGAATAGATGCAAATGATAGAATATATCTCACACCAATGGAAAATGTAATTGCGCGTATAAGAAAGTTCAAAAGCATGTATACCTTAGATGAAGCAGAGGCAGTGTTAGAGAGGCTTCTTTATGAGTATTTCTCACCGAGGAACCTAAACTGCTATCAAAAGGTGTACCAGAAAATCATCGCTTTACCAAATGACATATCCAAAATCAATGTGGATATGAATAGTGTAATATTGGTAATTTCAAAGCCTTATGACTCAAAAGGTTCTCTTAACCCTACGCTGATTGGTTTTTGGCAAAATCAAACTTACAAAAATAGACTTCTCTTTTTGACAGGCTCTACCACTATGTATAATGCACTTTTGGAAAAGATAAGAGAGTACATGTGTTGGGAAAACGTGCTAAGTGAGCTCAGAAAAGAAGGTGTACCAGAGACAGACACAGAGTATCAACGTGCAGAAAATGAGCAGAGTAAGATGAGAAATTCAGTTTTATCAGCATTAAGAGAGACTTTCAACAAGATTTACTATCCACAAAGGCCATATACCAAGCAGACTGCTGAACTTATCCCTGAGGATTTAAAATATCTGCCAGCAGGTGAAAATAGTGATTCTCAAGGTACAAAAGGGTTAGATGGAGTTAGGGCTCTTCTTGGCAACAACCGAGATGGAGAGATTGTCATACAAAAAGTCCTACTTGGGAAAAAATACATAGAAGTAAATGACATTGACGAGTTTCGCGAAAAGGTAGAAAATCTTTTGTTCACAAGAGAATCAATGAGCTGGAACGAGATTATTGAAAGAGCAGCGCGGGATGCAAGGTGGTTCTGGCATCCGCCAGAAGCTCTTGAAAACTTAAAGCGCGAGATGCTTTCAAAAGGCTTGTGGAAAGAAAGTGCAGGGCTTGTTTTAAGAGGTGAGGCAGCAAAAGACAAAACAACAGTAAAGGTCAATTTTCTGTCTGCTGACTTTGACACAGGTGAAGTAGTTTTAAAACTCATTCCAATGTTTGGTGATGTTGTACACTATGAAGAAGGTGATAAGGAAGTAACCGAAAACTCACCGGTTGTGCCAAATGTCAATGAGTTCAGGACAAAAGCTGCTAAAGTTAATTTTCTTTGCATCGATTCCACAGGGTATCATCCAAAAGGTGATGTCGTAAAATACGTGTGCCCGATTTTAATTGATGACAATGTGAGGTTTACTGACCAAGAAGGGAGAGCTCATATAAAAGTACGAACAGCACCACAGGCTACTGTAAAATATACAACTGATGGTACAAACCCGCGCTATGATGGGAAAATTGCTGAAAATGGTGATATTGTAATTCCGGATGATGCAAAGGTTATTATTGTAGTTGCAGAAAAAGATGGCGTTTTTTCAGAGACAAAGAATATTCCTGTGAAAAGAGATGTTACAGGAAATATATTAATTAAGCAAATTGAACTTGATTATACAAAACATGTAAGATTAAAACTTTTAAATAAGAAGAAAATTCTAATTTACGGTTTAGAAGAACTTAAAAGAGAGATTGAACTTTTAAAAAATTGCAATGGGAAACTTGTTAGCTACTCTCTTGACGTATATAAAGATGATGACAACTATATTGTGCTAACCTGCAAAAAACCACAAGGCACAGACCCTGAAGAAGTGTTTGCGCTTATTGAAAAAGTTAAGTCTGATTTTTATAACGAAGGTATTCAAAATGTAATAGGAGTTATTACAGAGCTCTTATTTGAAGAAGCAAAAGATTTTGAAGAATGGGCAAAACAGAAAGGGAAAGCTCTGCAGGACTTCAAGGAGGCAATAACACAGGATGAGTAAATCAAAAAAGAAAAATGCTGTAGCATCAGTTGGCTTTGGCTATGTACCAGAGGAGACGCAGCATCACTTTATGGTAGTTATTCCTCAAGGGAAAAATGAAAAAGTATTGGTATACGAAAGATTTATCTGGGATAAAGACAAAGATATACAAGATATTAATGAGGGCAGCCCTCTTCGCAACCAACTCAAAGTAGCTGTTCCTAAATGGTTGTGGCAGAGGGTTGCACCGTATGTTGCACAGGAGTTCAATTTCAGGCTTGAAAAGGAGGGTTTTAAGAAATCTAAGTGGAAGGTTGGGCAAAACCCCGTTCACAGGCTTTTGGGAAAAGAACTTGTGGTTTTGCTTTGGGCACTGGAAGATTGCACCGATGATTCGCAGGTGCCTGTTGCGATTGTCAACTGGCAAGGTTTGCGACCTGAAGAGAGATGGTGGTTGTACGGAGTTACAAATGCTGCAACAGGCAAGGTAAATGACAGAAAAGGCTGGAGAATGGCACTAAAATATGCCTTGCTTGATAATCCAGTAAGTCAAAAGCAGATTGAACAGCTTGACTTTGAAAGTATCAAAGGACAAACAGTTATATATGAAGAATAATACTGACAAAAAATTTTTGACTTAAGGAGATGGAAAAAGATGGAGAAATCTTTAATAGAGGTTCAATTTCCAGTTTCAAAACTTTCAAAGGAGGCATTTAAAGAGCGAAAAGCAGGTGCAGGGCAGACATTAACAGGTCTTGGAAAATGGTGGGGCAGAAAACCTCTTGTGCTTGTGCGCGCACTACTTTTGGGGCTTCTTTTGCCTGCAACAGATGACCCCAAAAAAGATATGAAAATTTTTCTTAAGCTTATGACTATGGATGAAGAGGGATTGAAGCTAAGAAGAAAAAGCAGCATATCAGCAAAGGATGCTTATGAGTTTGCAACAGAAGAAGAAAAGGCAAAATATTTTGATGTTGCAGATGAGGGGAAAATAAGCTACAAAAAAGATTTAAAAAAAGCTGAGAGGGAAGAATTTCAAGAAAGAATATTTAAAAGGATGCCATATGAACAGAAGCTAAGATATTGCAAGCGTCCCGAAGAGGTAGAAAATCTACCCAAAAGCGCTTGGGATGAGATAAATGAGCATCTTGGAACAAACGCATATTCATATCAAGCCCTTGTTGAAGAGCTTGGCAAAAAAAGATTTGGGCAGATTCCAACAGTTGGAGATTGTTTTTGCGGTGGAGGGAGTATTCCATTTGAAGCAGCAAGGCTTGGGTTTGGTGTTTTTGCATCAGACCTAAATCCAATTGCAATGCTTCTTACATGGGCAGCTTTGAATCTTTTGAGTCTGCCCGAAGATGAGATTGAAAAGCTAAAAGATTTTCAAAAAAGAGTATTTGAGCAGGCAGACAAGATTGTAACGGAATGGGGGATTGAGCACAACTCAAAAGGGCATAGAGCAAATGCATATTTATACTGCACAGAAACAATTTGCCCTGAGTGTGGGTTCAAAGTACCTCTTATACCCTCTTTAGTAATTGGCAAAAATTCTAAGACCATTGCAGTATTGCACGAAAACCCAGCTAAAAAAGGGTTTGATATAGAAATCAAAATGAATGTCAGCCAATCAGAGCTCGAACAAGCAGCCAAAAATGGGACTGTAAAGGATGGTTATCTAATTTGTCCACATTGTAAAATGGAGACAAGTATTTCGTCAATTAGGGGAGATAAGGTTGATGAAAGTGGCAAAACAATTTGGGGACTAAGACGCTGGGAAAAACATGAATTTATACCAAGAGAAGATGATGTTTTTCAAGAAAGATTGTACTGCATAAGATATGAGGATGAAAAAGGGCAAAGATACTACAAAGCCCCGGATGATGAGGATTTGGAAAGGGAAAAGAAAGTTATAGATCTTTTGAAAGAAAGATTTGATGAGTGGCAGCAAAAAGGTTATATTCCAAGTGATATGATTGAAGAAGGTGAAGAAACAAGCAGATTGTACAGAGAAAGAGGTTGGGCATATTGGCACCAGCTTTTCAATCCACGACAGTTACTTTTACATGGGCTTTTGATGGAGCTGATTGACAAAGAAGCAAAGACAAAAGAGGAGAAGATTGTGGGGTTGTTGGGGGTAAATAGGTGCTGTAATTGGAATTCTAAACTTTCAAGATGGATTAGAAAGAACGAACAAGTGATAGATACCTTTTATAATCAGGCTTTAAATACGCTTTATGATTATTCAACTATGTCATTTCTATACTTAAAGGGGCATATTATTATTGGACTTAACAATCTTTTTGATACTACTGAAAATAAAGTTTTTATGATGTTATCCGATGCCCGCGATATAAATCTACCTTGCCACATTTGGATAACAGATCCACCTTATGCTGATGCTATAAACTACCATGAGCTGTCAGAGTTCTTCTTAGCATGGGATAAGAAGTTTTTGAAAGAGGTTTTTCCAGAGTGGTATACAGACAGTAAAAGAGCATTGGCAGTTAGAGGTGAAGCACAGCAGTTCAAAGAAACTTTTACAGGAATTTTAAGAAACATTGTGTCAAGTATGCCTGAAAATGGCTATTTTGTTCTAATGTTTACTCATCAAGACTCACAAGTTTTTGCAGACCTAACAGAGATTTTGCTTGAATCTGGGCTTTTGTCTGTCAATGCATGGAGCGTTGCAACAGAGAGAGAGGACAATATGTCAGAGGGCAATTTTGTACAGTCAACTGTGTGTGTTGTCTTAAAAAAGATTGATAGAACTCAGCTTGAGCCTGTATTTATTGAGGAGTTATATCCTTTTGGCAAAGAAGAGGTTGAGAGGCAGATAAAGCTGATGTACGAGCTTGACAAGGATGAGGCAGAACCTAATTTTAGTCCAACAGATTTGGAACTATCAGGCTACTATGCAGCACTGCGCGTTTTGACATCCTGCAATCTTAAAGCTACAAATCAAAAGATTAAAGAGTTTTTGGATTCTATGCGCGAATATGCAAGCAGCTACATAGTACCAGAAGGTTTGAAATACCTTGGGTTTGATCAAGATACCATTTATGAGATTTGGCGCAAGATGGAAAGCTATGAGAAGTTTTATATAAGAGGCATAGAGTTTGAAATAAGAGGCGAAAAAAGAATAGGTGCATATCAAGATGCTGCAAGGAGTCTTGGTGTTGCTGATTATGATGAACTTTTTGCAGTCAAGAAATCAAATTCGGCAAGACTTAAGACAGCAAGCGAGCTTGGTCAAGATTTGGTTGATACAAAACATGCATTTAGCACAACAATCTTGCGCTTGTGTCTTTTGGCTATAAATAGTGCAATAAAAAAGGACCAGGAAATAAATGACACTGCCGAGGCAGTTGCTCTTTCACATGAGATGTTAAAAACCAAACTTGGCACAAAGTACTGGAACAACAAAAGCAAGATAGAAATAATATTTAGATATCTTGCGAAGCTTGAAGAAATAAGCGGAATGGAGCATTGGCAAGACGACTCAAAAATAGCGTCATATCTTGCTGAGCGTGTGGCAAACGATAGGTTGTAAATTTTAAGTAAGAAGGAGGTGTCAAAAAAGGCAGTATCCTGCAAAAAGGATGCAGGGTATTGCCTTTTTAAAAATATGCTTGAAAGATATTCATCGCGTCATATTGACCTTGCAGAGGGGTTTTTGAACAAACACCTGCGAAATGCTAAAAGCTATGATAGACTTGCAGGCTATTTTAGCTCATCTATTTTAGAAATTGCAGGTGAGGCAATTGAGAGCATAGAAGGAATTGCAAGGGTTGTTTGCAACTCTGAGGTTGAGAGCAAGGACGTTTTAGTGGCAAAGCTTGCAAAACAAAAGCTTGTCAGAGAGTGGTTCAAATCAAAACCTGAATTAAAGGCTGAACAGTTTCCAGATAGGTTTAAAAAACTCTATGAACTTCTAAAATGCGGAAAACTCCAGGTAAGGGTTGTACCAAATGATGTGTATGGACTTGTACATGGCAAAGCTGGTGTCATCACCCTATCAGATGGCGGAAAGATTGCATTTGTTGGAAGTGTCAATGAAACGCTACCTGCCTGGAAAGGAAACTATGAGATACTTTGGGCAGATGACAGTATTGAGAGCGTGGAGTGGGTGCAAAATGAGTTTGACTTTTTCTGGAATAGTCCTTATGCCTGTGAGCTTTGTGATTTAATAATTGAAAACATAGGAAGGCTGGCAGAAAAGAATGTTGTTAGCGTTGAAGAGTGGCAAAAATGGCCTGACCCTGCTTCACCCGTGATAGAAGCACCTGTTTACCGAGAAGGTTTTGGGCTTTGGAATCACCAGAAGTATTTTGTAAAAATGGTGTTTGAAGAGCACTGCAAAGATGGGGCAAGATACATTCTTGCAGATGAGGTTGGGCTTGGCAAAACTGCCCAGCTTGGTATGATTGCTCAGCTAACAGCACTCTACGGGGACAAACCTGTTTTGATAATTGTTCCAAAGACACTTTTGTGGCAATGGCAGGATGAGCTCAAAACAATGTTTGACATACCTTCTGCTGTGTGGGACGGTAAAAAGTGGATAGTTGAAACAGGGCAAGAGTATAGGCCACAGGCAAATGGGATTCCACCAATATTGCAGTGTCCAAGGCGAATAGGAATAATTTCCCAGGGTTTGATTACTTCTAATTCAGATATTACAAAACCACTGCTTGAAATTGATTATGAATGCGTGATTGTTGATGAGGCACACAGGGCAAGGCGCCAAAATCTAAATAAGCCTGCTGAAAAGCCAGAGCCCAACAACCTTATGAAGTTTTTGCTTGAGCTTTCGCAAAGGACAAAAACAATGATTTTAGCAACTGCAACTCCGATTCAGCTGCATCCTGTTGAAGGTTGGGACCTTTTATACATACTTGCACAAGGCTCACCAAAGGTTTTAGGCAATGAGTTCAGCCTTTGGTATCAAAGACATTTAGAAGCAATTGATTTAGTACGCGGACAAAAGGAGATTTCAAGCAAGGCTTATTACTGGGGATGGATAAGAAATCCTTTGCCTCCTTCAAAAGAAAATCCATTTACAATTGGGAAACTCAGAAGATCACTTGGTATGAGCGATGATGAGTATGTTTCGTATGATGATTATGATGCTCTTTTGCCATCCCAGCAGGATATTGTAGATGAGTTGATAGAAGAAAACTTCATGGAAAAGTATAATCCTTTTATCAGGCACATTGTTAAGAGAAAGAGATCCACGCTTGAAAATACAATCGATCCAGAGACAGGCGAGCCTTACCTTAAAAAGATTGATGTGCTACTTTATGGTGAAGGGGATGATGAAGGACTTGTACTTTCTGCACCGCTCAAAAAAGCTTATGAGTATGCTGAGGAGTTTACAAATTTATTGAGGCAAAAAACAGGTGCTAAGGGATTTTACAAAACACTTCTTTTGCGAAGGATGGGTTCTTCCATGCAGGCGGGCTTGAACACTGCAAAGGCAATTTAT
This sequence comes from Caldicellulosiruptor acetigenus, assembly GCF_026914305.1. NCBI lineage: Bacteria > Bacillati > Bacillota > Caldicellulosiruptorales > Caldicellulosiruptoraceae > Caldicellulosiruptor > Caldicellulosiruptor acetigenus. The sequence goes on from NZ_CP113866.1 coordinate 1,162,296, forward strand.
GAAAAGAGGGCGATCGTCAAAGACGACTTTTCAGAAGATGATGAAGACGATGAAATGCCGGATAGGATTAACATCACAGGCAGGGATGAGCTTTTCTGTTTAGAGGAAATAATAGAGCTGCTTGAATTTAACAAGGACAATGATCCAAAGCTAAATATGATTTTGCATATCTTAAAGAATATGGGATGGCTCGAAAGAGGCTGCATAATCTTTTCTGAGTATTTTGACACAGCATGGACTGTTGCACAAAAATTGTCTTCATCTTTGCCAGATGAAAGGATAGCAATTTATGCAGGTGGCGATAAATCTGGCATATTCAAAAATGGAGTTTATTCAAAGGTTGAACGAGATGAAATAAAAGAACTTGTATTGGATGGGAAAATTAGACTTATGATTGGAACAGATGCAGCTGCAGAAGGTTTGAACTTGCAAACACTTGGCACTCTTATAAATGTCGACCTTCCATGGAACCCTATCAGACTTGAACAGCGCCAGGGAAGAATAAGGAGGATAGGTCAGCAATTTGACAAGGTATATGTGTATAACTTAAGATACAAGGATTCTATTGAAGATAAGATTCATGCGGTTTTGTCTGGCAGAATAAAAGCTACATATGACATGATTGGATCACTTCCAGAGATTATAAAGGATGAGTGGATGGAAATAGTCAAAACGGTCGAGATACTAAATTCCGAACACCCATTTGATATAAAATATAAGGATCATGTCGAAAAAGTCGACTGGGAGAGTTGCAAAAGAATTTTGGACAATGAACAAAGAAAAGAGTGGTTGTGTAGGGGGTGGAGTGAATAGGTTTTTTATTTTAAACTTTATTTATATAATTTCGACAAAAATCGATATATTTCGATTTAAATAATTTGCTAAAATAATATCAGTTATTTGAATTTGCGTATAATTAAGGGAAGAAGTTTATAAATCTTATGGAAGGAGGCAAAAGTAATGTACTTAAATTATTTGATGGTAAAAAATTATAAAAGTTTAAAAGAGTTAGAAATCAAATTTTCGAAAGGAAAAAATATTATTATAGGACGAAACAATGCCGGAAAAAGTAATATTATAAAAGCAATTGATTTGGTGTTGGGAGAAGCTAACCCTGTTTACAAAAACATTAGAATCGATGATTTTTACTATGATAAAGAAAGGAATGATTTTGAAAGCAAATTGATGATTTATTGTGATTTGAGAAAATCGGAAAGTGAAAATTTTGAGTTCGAAAAAGCAAATGAAGAAAGAGTTTTCTATGTATTTAATATATCTTCATATAAACCCACTTTTAATGAACTGGAAAGAATAACTGAATTTTTTAGAGATGATGATTTTTCAGATAGAAATGGAGTGGATTTCGAAAAAAAGAAATTTACATGGGAGCAAATAATTAAAAATTATCAGCATTATGCCTTTCTATTTTTTGCCATTAGAAATTGTGAAAATTTGAGTAAAAAACTATTATTTTTTGTTTTTGATCATTCTCAACAAGGAACAACCTCTTTATATGTTTATCCTTACTTTCCAGTTATTAAAAATAGTTTAATTAAGAGTTTTGTTATGCCTTCGTTTAGGAGTCCCAACGAACAATTAAAGTTAAATAATTATAGTTGGTCTGGAAAGTTATTCAAAAATTTAATTGATAAGACTTCTGATAATGAATTAAAAAAAATAATTAATGCCTTAAATATTAAGAGTGATATTATATTTGAAAATATAAAAAGTCAAATACAGAATGAAATATTTGTAATTGGTTTTCCTGAAACAGATGTTAATTTTCAAATGTGTAATGATACAATTGATGATTTGTATAAGAATGTAGAAATATTTGTTGATGATGGTTTTAAAAGTGAGTTAACACAGAAAGGAAGCGGAATTCAGAGTGCTGTAATTATTGATTTATTTGCATTTTATACAAAACATACAACCAATAAAACATCTTCTTTACTTTGTATTGAAGAACCGGAATTGTTTTTGCATCCGCATGGTTGTAGAGTTATTAACAAAAAGATCAATGAATTTCTATATAATACTCAAAATGAAGAACAACCTTTTAATCAAGTTATTATGACAACACATAATGTTGAGTTCTTAAAAGGAGCTGATAAGAAGAGCACAATATATATAGTAACAAAAGTTGGTAATTCAACGAGAGCAAGAGAAATTAAATTGGAATCCTATAAGCATTTACTTCTTGATAATAATCAGAATGAGCTTTTTTTTGCTGAAAAAGTTATACTATGTGAAGGATATGATATGTATTTAGTAAAATTTGTAGCTGATGAAATTATGCCTTATCAATTAGATTTATATAATGTTTCAGTTATAGAGACTGGTGGAAAAAATAATTTTATTAGATATTTAGAACTCATAAAGGAAAAGTTGGGTCTGAAATGTGCTATTTTAGCTGACTTTGATTATCTTCTTCGTGATGAAAAACGAGATGAAAATGGACGGATTGTTAAAAAATCAAATATTGAAGATATTGAAAAATTTTTTTCTGATAATAAGGATATATTTGTAGCTCTAAAGGCTTTAAGAAAGAAGATAAAACAAAAATATCCAGGTGAATTTGAAAAAGCAAAACATATATCAAGCTTTGAAAATGATAAAGAGATTTATTATAACTTGATGCAATTAATAAATGATCTAAAGAAACTAGGGGTATTTATATTATATGGAGAAATAGAAGATTTATTTATAGACGAACAAGTTAGAAATAGATACTGCGATAAAGAGAAAAATAAATTATCTTTGGCATCGATTTTGGAGATAAACAATGATATTTTAGGTGGAGGCAAAAAAATAAGTGAAATTATAAATATCAAACCTATTGAAGAATTGGTTAAATTTGTTATCAATATATAATTAATAGTAACAAAAGGCAAACTACTATCATCATTTTTAGAGAAGCTTAAGGAGTTGTTATTAATAAAACGCTTAATTGGAGCTGATGCTATTATATCCGACTATGGTTACTTTCCAACATTTCATGATGATATAATTGAGGATATTACAATATTACCAAAATAAGAATAACTATTAAAATGTAAACATTGCCTTACAATCCCAAATCACAACCAAAGTTAAGTTTTATTTGTAGAAATGTTTACAAATTTGAGTTTTCTTACGAAAAGATAAAAATCGATGAGGGAGAATTGGATCAAATTTTTAAATTGTATTTTGAAAAAAGTGAAGATTACATAACATTAATAATAAGTGGAATCTATTTAAGTGGCTTTATAATTTGTGAAAACATTCAGATTTTAAAGTTATGATAATTCAATTTATTTTATTTTTGAATAATTGTTTTATTACAAGCGTTCTTACATTTTGTAAGGTGAAAAAATAATAGGAAAATAAATACTTGCACACCAAACAAATGTATGGTATAATCAAATCAAAACTAATTTAATCAGTGGAGTTAGATTTTCAATGAGAACACAAATAACTTTTCTACCACAAAAGGTTTCGCCAATTGTAAAATGGGCAGGGGGCAAGAGACAGATAATAAAAAGTTTGTTTAAAAAACTGCCCAACCACTTTTCTACATATTTTGAACCATTCTTAGGTGGCGGAGCACTTTTAATAGAGCTTTATAATAAAGGAATTTTAAAGAGTGCTGTAGTTTCAGATATTAATCTTGATCTCATAAACCTCTACACTGCAATTAGAAATTGTCCAGATGAGGTAGTTTACTATATTAAAAATTTAGATTTTAAAAACACTGAAGACGATTACTATAAGGCAAGAGAACTTTACAATTCTATTAAGATAAAAAGTCTGAATACAATTGAAAATGAAAATTTACTCAAAGCAGTATTATTGCTTTATTTGAACAGACACTGTTACAATGGGCTTTACAGAGTAAATTCAAAGGGCGAATTCAATGTTCCTTTTGGAAGATATAAAAATCCTAAGTTGCCAAGTAGAGAAGAAATATTTGCCTTTTCAGAAATGCTGCAGTCTGTTGAAATTTTACATGCAGACTTTGAAGAAGCGGTTAAGAAAGCTTCTGAGTTTGATTTTGTATATTTTGATCCTCCATACATGCCTGTGTCCAAAACAGCTAATTTTACTGACTACACAGTTGCAGGTTTTACAAAAGAAGAGCAGGTAAGGCTGAAAAATGTTTGTGATAATCTTAGCAAAAAGGGTTGTTTTGTTATGATAAGCAACTCAGATTCAGAATTTATAAGAGAACTTTATAAAAGTTACAACCTTGAGGTAATAGAAACAAAAAGGCTTATTAATTCAAGTGCTGGAAAGAGGACAGGTCATAAAGAAGTTATTATAACTAATTATTGAAAAGAAGGTGTTATTGTGTCACCAGGTGGTAGAGGTACTCGAACGGGAAGAGTTCATGAAAAACTTATCAAACAAGCGTTATTAGAAAATTACGCTGGTGCTTTTAAAGAACAGGTTGTAATTGGCAATGATCTCTTCGGGAATAAATATAAAGCTGATTTTGTTTTAAATGATGAGATAATTATAAGTGCTAAATGGCAGCAAACACGTGGGACTGCAGAGCAAAAAATAGTTTATGAGATAATGACTTTAGTAAAAATTTTAAAAGAAAATCCAAGGTATAAAAAAGCTTATATTGTAATTAGTGGAACAGGATATACTAAGAAAGCAAAAGATTTTTATCTAAATCAAAAGCACGTTGACTACATAAAAGAGGGGGACTTAGTAGAGATATTATCTTTTGAAGATTTTGTCAAAAGATCAAATTTAAAATTGCTGTAAAAGTAGAAAGATATTAAAAAAACCAAAAAGGGCTAAGTACACATCTGGTGCCGCCTTAGCCCTTTTTCATTTTCTGGTTTGCCTCATACCAGTCTACAAACTGCTTTGCAGTTCGAGGTGACCGGCCATTGTAGTTCATCTCCCACTGCAGTGCAAGCCTGTGCAGCTCTTCTGTAATCTCAATTCCTCTTTTCTTTGCAATCTCCTCAACAATTGCAAGGTATTCCTGCTGGGTTGGGGATGGGTATGTGACTATTATTCCGAATCTGTCAGCAAGAGAAAGTTTTTCTTCTAAAGTGTCCTGCCAGTGTACTTCATCATCAGAAAAACTGCTTCTGTCGCTAAACCTTTCTTTTACCAGGTGTCTTCTGTTTGAAGTTGCATATATCACAACATTTTGAGGCATTGCTTCTAAAGATCCTTCTAATATGGCTTTTAGTTTGGTATAATTTTCCTCAATATCTTCAAAAGACAAATCATCTACAAAGATTATAAACTTAAGCGGGACATCTCTTAAGATTCTTATTAATTTTGGAAAAGTGTAAAGCTGGTCTTTGAACACCTCAACAACTCTCAAACCTCTGTGAGAAAATTCGTTCAAAAGAGCCTTTACAGTTGATGACTTTCCAGTCCCTCTGCTGCCATAGAGCAAAATATTGTTGACCTTCTTACCATTTAAAAACGCCAAAGTATTTTCAACAACAATCTTCTTTTGCCTTTCAATATTTACAAGGTCATCAAGTCTTATTGGGTCTAAATTTTCAATACCCACAAGATTATTTCCGTCCCATGAAAAACCTTTGTACCTTGCGAAAATTCCAAAGCCATTTTGCTTGTGGAATTCTATAAGCTCCTCAATTAAACTGCTCCAAGGAGTTATATTCAAAAATTTTTCAATGATGGTTTTTGTAGAATTATCAATGGTGTTGTGCAACATGGTATTTGTGACTTTAAACTCTAAAAAACTTTCAGCTAAAAAGTCTGATAAGGTGGCACAATCTTTTAAGTAATCCCTTATCTCTTTTCCTGAAAAGTTTGATATAAACTCAAGACAATCTAAATCATGAGCTGTGGCTTTTTTAAGACTTTCGTCTATTGCTATATTGTTAATACTTTTTGCTGCTAATTTTGTAAAAGTATTTTCACTAAAGAGAATTTTCGCAATAATGTATTCTTTTAAACTGCACCTTTTCCCGGCTTCTAAAAGATTGTAATAAACTGTGCTGTAAAGATTTATAACTTTTTTCAAATCATGATTTCCATCGTCAATATAGCAGATAAGATTATACAGCTTTTCAAGAACACTATCATGAAGAAGGTTTCGATAGACTTTTAGACTTTCAAAACACAGCCTGTATAGCCCTATTTTCTCTTCCATTGTAGCACGTCTCCTTTGTACCAAAATTAGAATCTTTTGTAATAAAAGTTATACTCAAATTTCCTTTGATTTTTAACCTAAGAGCCATTAGCTACTGAGGGATTTTCCAAGCACTCAATGGTATCTATCTCGCATTCCATTCCAATTTCAACAAGTTTTCCTATTACAATCTTTGCTTTTGTATTCTCAATATATTTCATCACAATTAATTCTGATTCAAGAAATAGAAAAAAACATTTAAAGATACTTAGTAAAAATGGTATTCTCTTTATCTCTACATTTATTTTAGAACACCCAATCTCTTTTGAAAAGTCTCTTTTATTAAATTCAAAATTTTGATTGACAAACTCTTAACAATCAAGATAATTTTTGATTAAATTCAAATATATTCATAATTAAAAAACACCACAGCTTTTCAAAGTGGAGCTTCTAACAATTACTATTTTGTGTTATAATTATAACAATATAACTAAAATTTATATAAAATAATAGTTGTGATTGTGAATGCAAGAGAACTTAAAATTAAAGAGAGGGGAATTGGGGGATGGAAAACAATAACCTTCTTTTTGAACCTTCATTGGAAAACTTTAAAGAAAGAAGAATATACGATTCAAGAAAATTTATCTGGGTTGCAATACTTGCAGGTCTTCTTCCATTGACTGTTGTATGTATTTCTAATTTAAAAACACTTGGTTTAAGTAAAAGAGTTATAAATACGTTTTTAGTTCTTGCCATTTTGATTTTTGCAGTTGAATTTGGTTTTTATTACTATACTACTAAATTATTGATACATAAAGAAAGAGGTTATAGTACTATTGAGGAGTACAGAAAAGGCATTTTAGAGGAAAAAAAGAAAGAGAAATAGCAGGAATTTACAAGAGTATGTTTAGATTGGGGCAAAAATTACTCGATGTCTTATATCTTCTTCTGTATAAAAGAATAGAAAGGAAACAAATTCTATACTATTACATTTCTAAAAATAATCTATATAAACCAATGATAGGTTTGGTAATAGGTATAGTGGTTATTGAATTCTCAGTAGTAGCTTTCTTGTATGCAATATCAAATATTTTTAGCGGTTTTTAATTGGGGGATGAAATAATGGAAGATAGAAGTTTAATATCGTTTTACATTGACAAGGGTGATTATGAAAAAGCAAAAGATTTGATTTTTGGCCTGCTAAAAGAAAATCCGTATGATATTAGTTTATATTTAAACCTTGCTTTAATTGAAATTAGAGAAAAAAATTTAAAGAAAGCAGAGGAGTATGCTAAGCAAGCGCTAAGTATAGATGCTAATCATAAAGGTGTGTGGGCTGTTTTAGGCAAAATATATCATTTAAAAAAGGAATATTCTCAGGCAGAAAAATGTTATTTACAGGCTTTGAAAATAGACAGTGCCTTTGTGGAAGTATTAGTTTCTTACAGTGAACTTTTGATTGAGACAGGCTTTGTTGAAAAAGGGTTAGATATTTTAAAATATGCCCAATCATTAGAACCTACAAATTCGCTTATTTTACAAAATGAATTTTATGTAAATCTTTACCAAATGAATTATCAAAAAGCAAATGAAAGTATCAGAAAGCTGTTTTCATCTACCATGGATATTGAGAATATTTATGTGTTACTAATTTTATATGAATACAATCGGTCAAATTTCAAGAAAGCATATGAATATGCAAAACTTGCTTTTAAAGAAAGACCAACAGATTACAATTTATTGAAGATAATGGAATACTTAAAAATGATTAATTCACCTTTGTTTTTTATAAATCGATTAGCCAGCAAAATTTCCTCAGAACTACTATATATTATTTTTGTTGGAATTTCTTTAATACTTTATTTACTTAAACAATATTCAGCTTTGACTATTTGGAGTGTGTTTGTTCTACTTATCAGTATTTTGAGCTATTTATCTACATATATCTATAGACTAATCCAGTATATCAAAAAGATATTTACAAGAGTGTTAAATAATAAAAAATTTTGAGATTGAAAAATTTATCATCTGATAACAAATATCTATTTTTAAGCTGTTAAGTAATGATGTCATGGAAAAACTAATAGTTGTAACCAAGCACTTTTTAAAACACATCTTCTTTCTGACAGTAATATAGCTTTTTTGTTCCACAATCTCTCATAATAGCTTTTAATCCTCATATTGACATGTTAGCTAGGTATAGTATATAATTTAGGCAAACTTTATATAAAAAATATAAAAAATATGAGCAAGATAAGAGTACTTGAAAAATTGCTTCAAGAAATGCCTGATAAAAGTGAAATACTTTATTTGCTCGGGCTTGAATACGCGGAAAATGGAAATAGTACTGCTGCCATGAATTATTTTATAGCAGCGTTGAAAAATTGCAATGAGGAAGATCTTAAGCTTTTAATAGTAGCTGCTATGAGTAGTGTTGTTAAAAAAGAGAAGGCTCCACAAACGGATTTAAAGGAGAATTCTAAAATTTCAGATATACAAGAGGACAAAAAGGTGGTGAAAATTGAAGAGTATTCAAATCCCAAAAAGGAATGCATAGAAATAAACCATGAATTTGAGGCAGATGGTGAATTTGATGAGGATGAAGAAATTGTAAAAGAAGAGGAGTATGAAGAAGCTGAAAAGGAAGAATTAGAAGAGGAATTTGAAGAAGTCGAAGAAGCAAATGGTAATGATGAACATTTAGAAAATGTTATTGACTTTCAAGTTTTTAAAACTAAAAGAGAAATACACAAATTTATTGAAGAAAGAGAAGAAAAGTTTACTTTTAGTGATATTGGCGGCTATGAGGAGTTAAAAAACATACTAACTATAAGGATTATAAAACCTCTTTTTAATCCATCTATTTTCCAGAAATTTAGGAAAAGGATAGGTGGGGGTATTCTCTTTTATGGTCCACCAGGCTGTGGTAAGACATTTTTTGCACGGGCTTTAGCAGGTGAGTGTAATTTGCCTTTTTTAGCTGTTAACATTTCTGATATACTTGATCCATATTTTGGACAAAGCGAAAAAAACTTAAAAGAAGTTTTTGAGTATGCTCGCTTTCACAAACCGTGTGTACTTTTCTTTGATGAAGTTGACACATTTGGTTATAGCAGAGTAAAACAAAGACAAGAATCCTTCCGAGTGCTCACAGATGAATTACTGTTGCAGATGGATGGATTCAAATCTGAAAATGAAGGAATACTTATTATTGGTGCTACTAATACTCCATGGGATTTAGACATGGCTTTGTTAAGACAAGGAAGATTTGACAGACTTATATTTGTTCCACCTCCTGATTTAGAAGCCCGACGAGAAATTTTCAGAGTAAAGTTGATGGGAAGACCTGTGGATGGTGAGATAAATTACGATTTATTAGCGCAAAGGACTTCTTTTTTCTCAGGAGCGGATATTGAAAATGTAGTAGAAACTGCTGCGGAAGCGATTATAGATGAAATATTGAGCGGAGGGAAAGAAAGAGGAATAACTACTGGAGATTTGCTCAAAGCAATTGAAAAGGTTAAACCTTCTACTATTGAATGGCTGCGAATCATGAAAAACTATATTACTTTCGCAAATGAAGATGGAAGGTTTGATGATGTTGCAAAGTTTATTAACAAATACTGCAGACATTTATAAATATAGGTGGTGAGAAGAGATGGAAGGGAACCAGGAACTTTTTGAACCCATATTGGAAAATTATGAGAGTAAAAGAATTTATAAGTCTCAAAACTTTTGGTGGGTGGCTATTCTTGCGGGCATTATTCCTTTAGCAGCTGTTTGTATTGGAAATTTAAAAACAATGGGTGTTGGCAAGAAAATAATTAATGTGTTTATATTATTAGCTATTTTATTCTATGCTGCTGAAGCTTGTGTTATTACTTATGAAACAATTACAGAAGTAAGAGAGAGAAAGACTAAAGAGAAAATTGTTGACATCAGAGAACGGTTAAAGAAATCAAATGAGATTACGAATGAAAGAAAAAATGATATTAAATCTTACAGGAAAATTATTGTAAGATTATTTAATGTACTATATTTGCTTCTTTATAGAATCTTAGAAAAGAGACAGATTGTATATTATAATGCTGTTAAAAATGGTTTTTACAAGCCAATGGCAGCTGTTGTGTTCGTGGGAATTTTAATACAAGTAGGCATAGGATTAGCTATAGGAGCAGTAGTTGCTAAATTAGCAGGGGGGTTATGAGGTGTGCAGAGAGACCTTGTCTTGCATTATTTAGAAAGTGGAAATTATGAAAAAGCACGTGAAGTTATTCAAAACATTTTACAAGAAGACCCTTTAAATGCAGAAGCATATATTCAACTTTCAGTTATAGAATTGGAATCTGATAATCTGAAAAAAGCAGAAGATTATGCTAAAGAAGCTCTGAGAATTGATTCTAATAATAAAGTTGCATGGGCTGTTTTAGGGCAGATATATCACCATCAAAAAGATTATTCTCAGGCTGAGAGATGTTATTTGCAAGCTTTAAAGATAGATAATGTTTATGTAGAAGTCTTAGCTTGTTACAGCGGACTTTTGATTGAAACAGGTTTTATTGAAAAGGGCTTAGAAATTTTAAAATATGCCAAGTCTTTGGAACCCACAAATGATTTAATTTTAGAAAATGAATTTTTTGTAAATCTTTACAATAGAAATTTTGAAAAGGCTAACAAGACAATTAAAAAATTGTTTGCATCTTCAGGCAAAATTGGCAGTATATATAAGTTATTAGTTTTGTATGAAGTCAATAGAGGAAACTTCAAAAAGGCGTATAATCATGCTAAGCTTGCTTGGCAAGAATATCCAAATGACAAAGATATGCTTATGGTTTTGGAGTATTTGAAAATGCTTAACTCGCCTTTGCTATACTTTAACCGCCTCTTTTTGAAGTTACCATATGAATTATTTTATATCTTATTTTTGGGTGGTTTTTTGTTATTAAGTCTAATAAAAATGTATATACTGGCTGCTGTTTGGGTTATTATATTTAGCTTTATTTATATGATGGTATTTGTGATGCCGAGTGTATATAAATTTAGCAAATTTGTTAAAAAAGCTTTTATAAGATTATTTTGTAAAAGAAAATATTAATATTAATACCATGCATTACATATGGTTAACTAAATGAGCATACCAAGAGAAATTTTCTTGTCATATTCGCACTTTCAACAGGTGCAGAGATTCTTCTTTTGGATGAGCCAACGCAAAATCTTGACCTAAGCATTATTCGTAACCTACTTGATCGATAGGCAAAGAAAAAGGTTTTTTAATTAAGTGATTTCCGGCATCATCGATGAAGAAGATAGAATTTGACTGACTATGTGTTGTTAATCTTTATATTTTCATTAGTAACTATTTTGTTTATTGACCTACTACCATTGAAATCTTTAAAAATTGGGAATAAGAGTTTTAAAGAATATGCTGAGGTACTTCCTTTTGAGTTAAAGAATTTGTCTAAGCGTGAGCAGTTATTATATGATATGCTCAAATGTGAAGATGAAAAGCTTTTTAAAATCTATCTTAATAAGCTAAAATCCAAATATTTAGTTGTTTGGACTGAGGAATATGGCAATGGCAAAAAAATAGGTGGCATACATATGGGAAACAATTATAGAAAATACTAATGAGGTTGAAGTGGGAATTTTATATTTGAAAGATGGCAAGTATTCAATATATACTATTGATAAGAATGGTACTTCAACAGTTGAACCTATAAAAATGTCGGCATTGTCGGAAAAGGAAGATAAAACGATAATAATTACTCCCTTAGCGAGAGTTAAAAATGATCAACCGTTTGTTTTATCTTTAGTGGCTGTAGGGAAAAAAGATAAGAATAATAGCAGTGTTGAAATAATTACAGACAATAGTCTTTATCTCAAATATGATAACAAATTTTTAGAACAGATTGCCAAAAAATATAAACATATTTTTATTGTGGCGGCAAAGTTAACTAATAAGTTGCAATAGTAAAAATTTAAATAAACAACTTTAAAAGCAAATAAGAATGGGCTGCGTGTGTGGTGATTTTCGCAGCCCATTTTGTTATGTTAAATCCTTTTTTCCAAACTTTTTAACACTCAAGAATAGCAAAATAAAAATATAAGTAAACCAATATATTTTCATGTAGACGCTATTTTTTGATATACCTGCAAATGGGTCTATGGTTGAAAAGTCAATCAAATTAGATTTAAAAAGAATGTTTGCCATTTCGCGGTAGATGTTGTCGGTTGGCAAAATCAAGCTTGATACAATACCTATTGTTTGAAGTGTTGTTGAGGCATCTGAAGAATTTGCTATTGCATAGCCAATCTGCTCCAAAAAACCTCCTATCATTGCAAATCCAAACAGGAGTACAACAAGTATCCCAGTTGCAAGGGTTGAGAACGATGTGCTGAAGAATGTTGTAACTGTCAAAAGCACAATAGCAATTAATTCAAACAAAAGCCATCCCAAAACTACCTGTGATATCGGGTGCTCAATAGAAAATCCTAATGTCTTGTTAATAGTATATATGCTAAAAAATATTGCAGTTGAATATAAATTTATAAAAATCAAGGCACCTGAGTACCTTGCCAACACATATTTCCACCGTGGAATTGGGCGAACAATGATTGTGTGCACATTGTAATTTTCAATCTCAGACGAAATTATCCCTGATGTTGCAAACACAACCAAAAAAGCAACCATCAGGTGTGAAAAGTAAAAACCAAGCGATGAAAATACAGTAACCTGCTGCATTGCAAATGTCATCATGCCTTTTTGCTGTTTTAGATTTTCTGCTATTTCTTTTAACCCCCAACTGTATAGAAACAAAAAAGCTACAGACATCACAATTGTAATCAAAAATATCTTCTTTCTCAAAAGTTCTTTAAAAGAGTATCTTATTATTGCCAACATCAAAATACCCCTCTCCTATAACCTGTAAGAACACATTTTCAAGTTCTTGTGATTTTTTAACCTCATATATCTTATAACCACTTCTCACAAATTCTTCAACAAGGATGGGTACATCTTCATGTGACGAAAGTTCTAACTCTAAAGTAGTTTGCGAATGATTCAAGATATTTATATTTTTCAAACTTATAATCTCAAATAATTTGCTGTCCACTTTATCTAACACAAAAGTTACCTTTAAAGCTTTTCTTGTCAGCTCATCAATTGTTCCCATTGCAACAATATAGCCGTTGTTAATAATAGCAACCTTGTCGCAAACCTTTTCGACCTCAGACAAAAGGTGTGAGTTTAAAAAAACTGTTGTTCCTTGGTTTTTTAGTTCGATTATTATATTTCTCACATCAATTCTGCCAATTGGGTCAAGTGCAGAGGTTGGCTCATCTAAGAATATTATCTCTGGTCTATTTAGCATACTGACGGCAAGTCCAAGCCTCTGTTGCATTCCTTTGCTAAACAACCTTATCTTTTTGTCTTTGTGCTCAATTATTCCTACCTTCTCAAGTAGAGAATAAATCTCATTTTTGTAGTTTTTCATTTTTAAAAGCTGGCAGTGGAATTCCATAACTTCATAAGCTGTCATCCAGTCAGGGTATTTAAAATTTTCAGGAAGATAGCCTATTTTTGATTTAATGACAATATCATCAAAAGGTTTTCCAAGCAAAAAAGCCTTTCCCCTTGTGGGTCTCAAAAGCCCCACAAGGGTTTTTACAAGTGTGCTTTTGCCAGCACCATTTGGCCCTAAAAGGCCAAAGACCATAGGTTTTTCTATTTCAAGGTTTATATTAAAGCACCCGTTTTTAGATGAATACTCTTTTGTAAGGTTTTCTGTTTTCAATATCAAATATCATCCCTGCCTTTTTTATTTTCCATTTATTTTAGCAAATTTGCAAGTTCAAGAAGTTTTTGCTCAGAAGCAGACTCTGCTTTAATATATTTTACACTATTATTGCCGTCTACCCATACAATAGTGCTATCATTAGGATTGTTTTTATGGTAAACGATCAGTCCGTCATTGCCTGCAATACTGACTTTCTTATAATCGTATTCATCTTTATTCACAGGAATAGGGAGTGTTGAAAGAGGGTCTTTGATTGAAAGAAGCTGAGACCTTATATTGTTTGGAACAAATGGTAAGTTTGCTATTGTTTCATATATTTTAACCTTATCTAATTCAACTGGGGTTGTTAACTTTGGAACTTTTACAATTCCTATTTCTAATGAAGGTATCATATATACAGTAGATTTTTTGGACTCTTCAGAATTTTTTACAGGGTAGAACATTAAATTAAGTGCACCTTCCATGGTAAGCACAAACTCTTTTTGGTCAAGTGCTTGAGGTAGCAGGGTTTTAGATCCAAGTGATTTTAAGAGCTGGTTTACTTTGTCAATGTCAAGTCTGAATTCTAATTCTATATTTGGATTTTCATTTATCATCATGCTTTTGATATTTTCTTTTTGCCAAAGATAAGCTATTTCATCGGGGGTTATATTGTATTTTTTAAAGATATTCTTTGCAGATTCAAATTCAGCTGAGTTTAATGATTCCACATATATGCTGTGATTTTCTGAACTTTTGAATTGGATTTTTCCAAACTGTTTTAAATCAATTGTAGAATTAGCGTTAATCTGCTGCAGCTTGCTTTCAATTTCCTGAAGATCAGAAATAGTAATTGCAATTGGCTCAACAGACGATGCTCTGAAAATCCTCAAGGCATCCGACAAAGCCTTTCCAAAAGGTGTAAATATTATGCTGACTAAAAAAATAACTGCTAATGTTGCTGTAAGAACAACTTTTCTATTTTTATTAAGCATACCCAATAACCCTCCCTTTTTATTATTTGCGGTTGAATTAAGTACTTTTTGGATTTTCATAGATACAAACTCATTTGTTTTCTTCAGTTCATTGTAGAGTTTTCTGCATTTTCTGCACACAAGAAGATGTTTTTTGACTTGCAAACTTTCTTCTTTAGAAAGTACCCCATCAATGAGCTCTTGGAGCTTTCCTTCGCTATAGCACATCAAATATCACTCTCCTTCCCCCTCTTCATAGATTTTTCTGAACTTTCTTTGAGCTCTTGCAATCATAGTGCCGACAGAATTCGGGTTTATATTCATAATCTTTGCTATCTCTTCATATGTATATCCAGAGTATTTCAAAATTAGCAGGTCTCTTTGTTCCTCAGGCAGCTTTTCAAGTGTCATTTTGACCTGAAGTATTTCAATCTCATCTTGTGGGGTTTGAGAGCAGAGCAGATACTTTTCTCCGATAGAAATTCTCTTTTGCGATTTTAAGTAGTTTATTGCAAGGTTTTTTGCAACAGTAATAAGCCATCCTTGAATATTATCCTCGCGAGGGGGATTTTTAATGAGCTTGTAGAAAACTTCCTGCGCAATGTCTTCTGCCTCTTTTGAAGTCTTCAACATGAATGTCAGGTAATTTAGCACCTTTTGATAGTATTTAGAATAAATCTGCTCGAAGTCCAGCGACCCAAAACCCCCTTTGTTTTTTGCTTTCTAATATTATAAACAATTTGAACACAGGATTTGTGACATGTTTTAAAGAATATAAAATATTTTTTAAAATTTCTGCATGCTAATTTAAGATGTATTTGATATACTGCTTCTAAATCAAAAGAAAAAATTGTTGAAAGAATTTTTATGAAAGGATGATAGAGCAGGTATGAAAATAAGCAAGAGTATAAAAGAAGCAATGTTAAAGGGAATAAAAATTATTAAAGAACATATTAGCGGGGAAGATATTTATAGTGCTTTGCCTGAATCAGACAAGTTTGAAATTGAGTTTTGCATAGAAATAGAAAAAAGTGGTTATTACAATCTTTATTTAAAATCCAAAATAGAAAAGTACGCAATGGCTGTTTATCTTGTGGATATAGATGGATTGTGTTATGGCGATGTTAGATTGAATTCTGAATCAAGTGAAGTTTCAAAAGTGAAGATTGGGAGGGTTTTCTTAGAAAGCGGTCAGAAAAAAATCAAAATTTATGCTGGATGGGGAATGGCTCAAGTATATGGGATTGAAGTTGAAAAAACAGATTTTCAAGGTGGTATTCCTTCATTTGAGCTTGCAAACAAAAATGCCTCCGATAAATGCAAAATCTTAATGGAATATTTTTCGGAAATTTATGGCAAGGCAATTGTTGCTGGCCAGCACACAAACACAGCAGTAGGACCAGAAATTGCATATTTAGAATATCAAACAGGCAAAAAGCCAGCTCTTCGTGGCTTCGATTTTCTCGGCTATACAAAACACACCATTACTGATAATATGACATATGATGCAATGTTTGAAGTTATGATGAATAGGGGTTCTGTTGAAGAAGCAATTAAATGGCACAAAGAGTTTGGAGGAATTGTGACATTTTGCTGGCATTGGTTCTCTCCAACAGGAGGCAGCGACAAGACTTTTTATACCAAAAACACCGATTTTGACATAGAGGCTGCTCTTTGTCCTAATACTAAAGAAAACAAGCTGCTGATGGAGGACATATATGAAATTGGCAAGTGGCTAAAAATCATGGCAGATGCAGATGTGCCTGTTATTTTCAGACCTCTTCATGAAGCTGATGGCAGATGGTTCTGGTGGGGAGCAAAAGGGTCTGAAGCCTACAAAAGGCTTTACTATCTTTTGTATGATGTGTATACTAATTGCTTTAAGCTAAACAATCTTATATGGGTTTGGAATGCACCACATCCTGATTGGAGAATAGAAAAAGACTACTATGATGTTGCAGGGGTTGATTTTTATGCCCCACCCCAAAACTATGGTCCTCTTTCGTTTTGGTATGATTATGTTTATGAGCTGACAGAAGCTAAAAAACCCATAGCTTTGACAGAAAACGGACCAATCCCTGACCCAGATGTTTTGCAAAATACAAAAACTTATTGGCTTTGGTTTATGCCTTGGTGGGGTGGATTTACAACTGATGGCAAGATAAATTCATTTGAACATCTGAAAAAGGTTTATAGTCATCCTTATGTAATAACACTTGATAGATTCGACTTGTTTAGAGGATGAGAAAAAATAAAAATCAAGGCTGCCATTTGAGAAACGTCAACTATTCAAAATGGCAGCCTTTGAATTTTGTGATGCTAATAATTAAAATAATTGCTTTTATTACTTCATTCTCAAAAACACTGCTCATTTTACAAGCACTCTCCTTTCGCAAGAAATTTCAAGAAAATTTAGTTTTCTAATTTCAAAACTCTAAAACTTGTTGGTTCTAAGTTGATTTCATAGATATTTTCATTTTCTGATATCATAGAGACTTTAAGTTCAAAAGCCTTTAGAGGATCAATAAGTTTTTTGTTTTTGTTCTTAATGTGTAGGTTTACCTTAGTTCTGTAAGGCAAGAAAGACTCTATTATGAAAGTTCCATTGCTGTATGCAAAAATGGCTATCTTTTCCTCGGATTCGATGTAAAAATCAAAATTTTTCATAAATACCTTTCGAATCTCTGTTAATACCTCAGGTGGCCAGTTGTAAATGTCAGAGTAGTTTTCTGGTACAGTCAACGTATAAATAGTCCCTTTGCCATAAGAGTCCTTCATCAGAATAGGGAAGTTGTTTTCACCTGAGATTGCGACAATCTCTTGCCATGATGCGTTTGTCCTGTGTTCTAAAATGGGAATTAGTATTTCTTTATTGCCATATACATACTTTGAAAATGAACAGACTTCTGTTTTGATTGCAAAGAAGTTTGTAAAAACCTTTTTATCTGTTACTCTTACAGAGGTCAAATCTTCAATTCCTTTTCCTTGCATGGCTTTTAAAAAACCAGAGGTCATTATTACGTCTTTTCCAGCTAAGAGATGATTTTTAATCTTCTGCAGGATATCTTTGTCATTTGCACAGTCAGCTGTAACAAAAACAATATTACTGTTTTCGGGAAAATGTGGTGTAAGTTCAAAGGGTATTCCAACCATTCCCAAGTAGTCATAAATATGGTCTTCACCGTATGAATTAAATGGATGATAAACAGGAATTCCTATAGGATTTTCAATGTATTTACAAATCTCATCAAGATGTTGAAGCAGAAAGCCAAGTGCTGGGACAAATACAGAGTTTCTCAGGTGTGAAAAGTCAAACAAGGTTATCTCTTTTGCCTTTGCAAATACAGTTAAATTTGCTTGTTCAAGATAGCTACCAATGTTGTATAGGCAATCTAAAGAGTCAAACCATCCACCAAAGTTTTTGCCTGGCTTTAGATTTTCAAACCATCTCAAAAGTGAATAGCTTGCATACCTTGGAAGATGCTGCTGTGTGTGTACAGGGTCGCGGGTTTCTGTACCTGTGTAGACATAGTCAAAAATCTCCGCTTGAGTTTGAGGGTTGTAACCTGTTTCTTGATACGACTCTATCCAATTTGGATATTTGATTATTAATTTTACATTCGGATTGGCTCTTTTTGCAGGTTTTATCACATACTCTCTTGAAACCTCTGTCATTAAATTTAATCTGAATTCGCTCCAGCTGAGATTTCCTTTTGCATCAATACAAGATGGGCATGTGCAGGCAGTGAAGAAAAAGTCGTCTAAGATAATTTCATCAAATAAAGAAGATGTGTATTCCACAATCTCTTTTAGCATTTCTAAATGCTTTTGGTTTGTGTAACAAAAAGTGTTTAAGATTCTATAATAATCAAGTTCTTCATTTCCAAATACCACAGTCGCAGTAATACCACCAGAAGTTTTGATATTTCTTTCTTCAAAAAACTCTTTTATTCTGAGCATCTTTTCTCTTGGGATGGTATCTGCACCTCTGTGCATTTCAAGATATACCTTAGAGATGTCTAAATATCTTTGGAAGAACTCTAAATCTTTTTTAAGTGTTTCAAACTCTACATTTTTCAAAAATCCGGCAGGACAGTATATTGCCAATTTGAAGTTATCATATGCCATTTGTCAAAACCTTCCTTTCAATATTTAAGTAAATCGATTACAAAGAATATTATATCACTAAAGATTCTTATTACAACCCTTTTGTTAGCTGTTCATTAGCACCACAGTAGAGTAAACAATAACAAAAGATGCAACTTATGGTCTATCAGGGATCAAAAGAGAAGGAGTGCTAAAACTCAGAACAGACGACCAAAGAGTATATATAAGCGGCAAGGCAATTACTTTTTTCAAGACAGAAATAAAGGACTGCCGATAGCATGCCGATAGCATCAGTTCAGGCAGTCCTTGTTTTCTTCTTTAATCCTTGTAGCCCTTTCAAATGCTTCTTTGACAACAGCAGCGAAGCACTTTCCAGTTGGATTGTTTATCTCTCCTTCTTTAGCACTTTGACAATCTCCCCAATAAACATTCTATGATAATCTTTTGCAGGGTAAAAATTGTCAATGCTTTTGTCCAGAAAGTTCTCAGGGATTATATCTTGAAAATAAATCTTTTTGCAAATCAAAACGAGATTAGCCTGTTCAAAAAACACTGTTTTGAGCTCTTCATCTTCTTTGGGAGTGAGCTTTGCCATCTCGGGCTTATTAACATCTTTGCCAGAGTATTTGCCGCAGATTTCAAGAGCTGATCTGTACTCCTCATTAA
This sequence comes from Caldicellulosiruptor acetigenus, assembly GCF_026914305.1. NCBI lineage: Bacteria > Bacillati > Bacillota > Caldicellulosiruptorales > Caldicellulosiruptoraceae > Caldicellulosiruptor > Caldicellulosiruptor acetigenus. The sequence continues at coordinate 1,181,930 of NZ_CP113866.1, forward strand.
AAAATGATAATGTGAAAAATTCGTTTTCCTCAACAAACTTTCTTGTGAATCTCTGTGGTCTTATGACACAAGATGCAATAGGTCTTGCCCACATGTAGCCTAAGCTTCCCCAGCTTGCAGTCATTGTGTTAAAGGAATTGATGTTGCCTGCTGTGATAAGCATCCACTCATTTCCTATCAAAGTAAAAGGGTTGAAGATTAGCTTTTCTATTGAGATTGTCTTGTGTGCCATTTTACATCACCTCGTGAAAAATTCAGAGTTAGAAATTTGCGATTTTTTGCTTTGAATTAAATATTACTACAATGAACTTTAATTTTCAAACCATTTAGGGCACAAAATTCGGTTGATACTGTAACTCAAGTAGTATTTTTCATTGGGTAAGCAAAACTCTGAATGCTAATTGAAGACTATCTTTAATAGTATTGCAAAAATAGTTGTAATGATGTATAATTTATACCAAATTGAATGTATAAAAGTACACATGAATACAATTTTAAGAAAGGGGGAAAGCGGCAGTTGCCGCGAACAAAATGAAGAGAGTGCATTTAAGAAAACTTTTAGTCTTTGCTGTCATCTTCTCTTTTATTGTCACGACAGTTATTGGTTTTGCTTCTGAAGGTGTGAAAAAGAGAAGTGAGATTCCTGACAAGTACAAGTGGAATCTTGAAGACATCTATAGTTCACCAGAAAAATGGAATGAAGATCTAAACAAGGTTCTAAATTATTATATTCCTAAATTTCAAAACTATAAGGGTAAGCTTTCAGACAAAAATAAGCTACTTGAATGTTTAAAGTTAAGAGATGAAATGATGAGAATTGCAGATAAAGTCTACGTTTATGCTCATATGAAGGCTGATGAAAATCAGGCTGATAACAAGGCAAATGAAATGAGATCAAAATCTGAGACAATGTATGCGCAAGTCTCGGCAGCGGTTTCGTTTATCCAGCCAGAACTTTTGCGTTTGCCTGAAAAAACTTTAAAATCCTATATGCAAGATAAGAGTTTTGCAGATTATAAAATGTATCTGGATGCTGTTCTAAAGCAAAAGCCTCATACACTATCCCCAGAGGGTGAAGAATTATTAGCGTTAGCTCAGGATTTTGCAGGCTCACCATACAATATATTCACTCAGCTAAAGTATGCAGATTTAACATTCCCAAAGATTAAGGATGACAAGGGTAATGAGATTCAACTTACCGAGGCAAGCTATGGAAAGTATCTTGAGAGCAAGGACAGAGATTTCAGAAAAAGAGCATTTGAAGGTATATACTCCTCATTTGACAAAGTTAAAAATACATTGGCAGCTACATTGACTGCTGAGGTTAAGAAGAATGTGTTTTTTGCAAAGGCAAGAAAATATAATTCAGCATTAGAAGCTTCTTTAGCACAAGAATTTATTCCAAGGAGTGTTTATGATAATCTCATCAAGGCAGTCAATAACAATATTAAGTATTTGCATAAGTATGTAGAGCTCAGAAAGAAGGTACTTAATCTTGACAAAGTTCATATATATGATATGTATGTCCCGCTTGTAGCAAATTATGAAATGAACATTGATTATGAACAGGCGAAGAATTTAATTTTAGAGGGTTTAAAGCCCCTTGGGAATGATTATTTAAAGGTTTTAAACATTGCATTCAACAATAGATGGATAGACGTATTTGAGACCGAAAACAAGTACACAGGTGGATATCAATGGGGAGCGTATGATACGCATCCTTATATCCTTATGAATTATAATAACACTATGGATTCGGTATTAACCCTTGCTCATGAGCTTGGGCATGCTATAAATTCATACTATACAAACAAGACACAAAAGTATATAAATTCTAATGTGCCAATCTTCACAGCTGAGGTTGCTTCGACTACAAATGAGCTTCTCATGATAAATTATCTGCTTAAAAAAGCAAAAAGTGATGATGAAAGACTTTATCTTTTAAATACTCTTGTAGAAAATATAAGAGGTACTGTTTATACTCAGGTTATGTATGCTGAATTCGAGAAAGAAATTCATGAAAGAGTTGAAAAAGGCGAAGCACTTTCTGCAGAAACATTGAGTGACATTTGGGGTAGTTTAATGAAGAAGTATTACGGTGATAACTTTGAAGTTGATAAGCTTGCAACACTATGGTGGGCAAGGATACCACACTTTTACATGAACTTTTATGTTTACAAATATGCAACTTCTATGGCTGCTGCAAATGAGGTTGTAAAGAATATTGAAAAAGGCGATACTGCTAAATATATAGAGTTCTTAAAAGCTGGAAGTTCAGATTATCCAATCAATGTTCTTAAAAAAGCAGGTGTTGATATGACATCAACAAAGCCAGTTGACAACTTGTTAACATACTTTGGTCAGCTTGTTGACGAGATGGAAAAGATTTTGAAAAAGCAAGGAAAGATATAGGGTAGAAAAAGAAAAAAGATAAAGATTCAAAAGGGACTGCTCGTAAAGAAGAGGAGTGGTCCCTTTTTTTTAGTTTTAAATAAAAGAGATGCAGTTTCCAAATATTCTTCTTGACCCAGAAAGAAAAATCTGTTATTATATAATTGAAAATGATTTTCAATTAACACAAAATATCAATTACAAATTATTTTCAAAAAACCAAAGAGTTTTATGTTAAATGTCATGAGAGGTGATCAGCTTTGACGCTGGATATGATTTCAAAAGACCAGGAAGTTATAATAAAGAGCATAAAAAGCAAAACCGCACGTGTGTATGCTTTGAGATTTGGTATAAATGAAGGAAGCAAAGTAAAATGTGTAGCTAAAATAAATAATGGTCCTATTATTCTCAGGAAAAATCACCAAGAGATTGCAATAGGAAACGGTCTTGCTAAGCAAATTGAAGTCGAGACTCAAAAGTAGAAAGGGGCTTGATGCATTTGAACTGTCACTGTGTACAAGAGATGCTAAATATTCCAGATGACAAAGAGGTAATAGCACTTGTTGGGAATCCTAATGTTGGGAAGTCAGTTATTTTCAATAAACTGACAGGAAGATATGTAGAAGTTTCAAACTATCCCGGCACAACTGTAGATGTTAATTATGGTTTTTACAAGGATTATGTTATTGTCGACACACCGGGCGTTTATGGAATTTCTTCTTTCAATGATGAAGAGATTGTAACGCGTGATATTGTGCTAAGTACTCAGAAGATTATAAATGTAGTCGACAGTGTGCATCTTGACAGAGATTTATTTTTAACACAGCAGCTTATTGATTACCAAAAAGAAGTCATAGTTGTACTTAACATGGTTGACGAGGTTGAGAAAAATAATATCAAAATTGACATAGAAAAGCTAAAAGAAATCCTTGGTGTTGAAGTGATAGCCACATCGGCAAGCAAAGGACTTGGTATTGACAAATTAAAAGAGGCTATAGATAAAAATCTTTTTAAAAAAGGTAGAATCACTGCTAATTTAGAAAAGATTTTAGAATCTGAAGGAAAGAAATTTTCTTGTGAAACCCTTGTTGAAGCTGAAAATGTATTCAGTTCATCAGTATCTGAACTTCAAGAAAAAATATACGCTTTGAGGCGCACTTATGTAGATGAGATATTCAATAAAACTGTCAAGTTTGATACCAAGAAGCTTGAGTTTAAAAACAAATTAAGTCAAGTTCTCATAAATCCTGTCACAGGAATTCCTATTTTATTTGCCACTTTGTATATTATGTATTATTTTATGGGAGTGCTTGTTGCACAAAGACTGGTTGACTTTACTATGAATACAGTAATGGGAGAGTATTACCTTGGCTTCATAAAAGGGATTGTAGAAAAGTTTGTTTCAAATGCATTTTTAGAAAAGATTATTGTTGGCAATTATGGAATACTTTCTATGTTTCCAATCATCTTTTTGGGATTGCTATTTCCCCTTGTTGTAGCCTTCCACCTTTTTATGAGTATATTAGAAGACAGTGGTTATCTTCCCAGAATTGCAACGCTTGTTGACAGAGTGTTCAATAAAATAGGTTTAAATGGAAGAGCGATAATTCCTATAATTTTAGGTTTTGGCTGTGTCACAATGGCAACAATGACAACAAGAATATTAGGGTCAAAAAGAGAAAGGCTCATTACAATGTTTTTGCTGGGACTCACAATACCATGCTCTGCTCAGCTTGGGATAATCAGTGGCCTTATCTCAAGACTCGGGTTTTGGTATCTTGTTGCTTATATATTGATAATTGGATTTATCTTTGGGCTTGTGGGCAGGATATTGAATAAAATTATAAAGGGTGAATCAACATCGCTTTTAATAGATCTTCCGACTTTGAGAATTCCTCAGCCTTCCAATGTTTTGAAAAAGACCTATTATAAATCAAAAGGATTTTTGGTAGAGGCTTTTCCAATCTTTGTTGCAGCAACACTTGTACTTGGATTTTTGGATGCAACAAACTTTCTTCATGCTATAGAAAATTTTGCACAGCCGCTTATTACAGGATTTTTAAAGCTGCCAAAACAAATAACCGAGGTGTTTATCCTGAGCATAATAAGACGTGACTATGGTGCTGCAGGACTTGTGACAATTCCAACTACAAAAGGTCAGATGTTTGTTGCACTTGTAACAACAACATTGTTTGTTCCTTGCATTACTTCTTTTGCTATGATGACAAAAGAAAACGGGCTTAAATATTCAGTTTTTGTATGGATTTCTTCTGCTGTGATAGCAATTTTGGTGGGAGGAATTCTTGCAAATATAATGCTTTAAGCTTTTGCATGTTCAAAAAAGGAGAGTGTTTTTGCAATGAAAGTAAAATGTCCTGTTTGTGGTTATGAGGTCGACATTACAAACAGAAAATGTCCGCGGTGTAACGCTTCTTTGGTTGAAGCGTTCAAATGTTCAGGAAATTGCAAAAGCTGCAAAAAGAGCTGTTCAATGAAGTCTTGACATCTGAGCTTTTGAGAGAATAAAATGTATATCATAAGTAAATTGCAAATTACAAATTGATATGGCGGAGCAGTGATATTCAGAATGAAAAAAGATCAGTTGGAAGAAATAAAAGATCAGCTTAAGCAGAAAGGTTATAAACTCACGACACAAAGAAGAATAATATTGGATTCAATTCTTGACAATCAAGACAAACATTTGAGCATTGAGGAGATTTACAAGATAGTAAAAGAGAAGATGCCAGAGATTGGACTTGCAACAGTATACAGGACCATAATGCTTTTGAACGATTTAAAGGTTCTCAACAAAATTGACCTTGACGATGGATGTTCACGTTTTGAACTTTCAAATAGCGAAGATTCCCACAATCATCATCACCTAATATGTATAAAGTGCGGGAAAGTGGAAGAGGCAGAAGATGATTTACTTGAAAGTTTAGAGGCTCAAATAGAAAAAGAAAAAGGATTTAAAGTTGTTAATCACATAGTCAAGTTCTATGGTATATGTAAAGATTGCAAAAAGGAATGAGAAGAAGCTTCTTCTCATTCCTTTGATTTTATACCTATCTTATAAAAGGTTCCATTGTTATCGTCTATATTACCAAAACTATCTTTGAATGCTACAAACAAAATACCACTTTTGAGCAGAGGAAGTACTGCTATATATTCGCCATTTTTTTTTTATCATTTTAGTTTCATAAACTTTGCCTTCTGCAAACTCCTCTCCAAACCCAAATTTAAGATAAATCTCCTTCTCAAGACCATCCAGCAAAATACCATTATTATAGGTTACTATTAACTTATCGCCTGCAATGGGCTGTTGAGGGTACAATTTAAAAGGAAGTTGCATCTTTAAATTGATTCACCTTCCTTTACCTTGCAAATACATGATTACCTATGACAGCCACAATTGGCCTGCTCCAAATCCATTTGTTTGTAGTTTTTGCGGGATTGAAAAAGTAAAGAGCACCGCCTGTAGGATCCCATCCGTTGAGAGCATCCCTTGCAGCATTTATTGCTGATACTGTTGGGGGAAGGTTTATCTGGCCGTTTGCTACAGACTCAAAAGCACCTGGTTGATAGATCACACCTGCTATTGAGTTTGGAAAACTTGGATGTCTTACCCTATTCAGCACCACTGCTCCTACTGCAACTTGTCCAACGTAAGGTTCTCCCCGTGCTTCTGCACTGATAAGATGAGCAAGAAGGTTGAGGTCTGAACTGTACGATGAACGTGTTGTTGTGACAATTCCAAGTGCCCTGAGAGTTTCGCTTCCTGCAATTCCATCTACTTTAAGACCATTTTTTGCCTGAAAGTATCTTACAGCCATATATGTTTTATATCCATAAATACCATCAATTGGCCCATCATAATATCCCCACTGTTTGAGTCTTTTCTGGATTTCAATAACCTCTGGTCCTGTAGAGCCATAGTATGAAAGGATAATAGGAGAGAGAGCATATTTGAATTTAAGGTGTTGATAGTCAGCTGTGATATACACGCTCAAACTCAAAAGTATGAATAATATTAATGCTTTTACAAATCTCATTTATCATCACCCCATGCAGTTTAATTCACGCTGCAATAAGATTTTACAAATAGTATTATGCATCTAAATTTTTGAGAATATGTATGAGTGAATAACCAAAGCTCAATGTGCAGATAATTTAAAAGTAGGAGAATTAAAGAATTGGGGTGATGACAAGGTGAGAAAAGCCATAACATTTTTGATAGTATTTCTTATGCTCTTTGGAAATTCACATATTGCCTGTAAAAAGGTATTTGGTGAGTCCCTTCAAACCCAAACACCGTCCTTAGAAATTTCAGCAAAATCAGCGATACTTGTTGACTTTGACACAGGAAGGATTCTTTACGAAAAGAACTCACATGAAAAACTTTCCCCAGCATCGATAACCAAGATAATGACCATGATTTTGATATGTGAAGCAATAGAAAAAGGTAGGATAAAACTTTCTGACAGAGTTGTTGCAAGTCAAAACGCATCAAGCCTTGGAGGGTCTCAAGTTTATCTTAAGGAAAATGAAGAGATGACAGTTGAAGAGCTTTTAAAATCAATTGCAATTGCCTCAGCAAATGATGCGTGTGTTGCACTTGCAGAGCACATTGCAGGAAGCGTCCAAGAATTTGTTTATATGATGAACAAAAAAGCAAAAGAACTTGGAATGCTTGACACAAACTTTGTAAATCCATATGGACTTGATGCTGAGAATCATTACACAAGCGCATATGATGTTGCAATAATGTCAAGAGAACTTTTAAAACACAAGATCATCAGAAAATACCTTACAACATGGGTAGATACCATAAGAGAAGGCAAATTTGGTCTTACAAATACAAACAAGCTTGTAAGGTTTTACAGAGGGTGCACGGGTGTCAAAACAGGTTCTACCGACAAAGCAAAGTTTTGTGTATCAGCATCGGCTTTGAGAAATGGCCTTCATTTAATTGCGGTTATAATGGGAGCGCCAGACAGCAAAACAAGGTTTAATGAGGCCACAAAGCTTTTGGATTGGGGTTTTGCAAATTTTTCAATGTACAGCCCTTATTCTAAAGGATATTGTTTTGGTAAGGTAAAGATAAAAAATGGAATTGAGAAAGAAGTAGAAGCAATTTTGAGCACAGATGTCAAACTTCTTGTTAAAAAAGGTGATGAAAGTACAGTTGAGTCAAAAGTGGCATTGCCTCAGCAAATATCAGCACCTGTGAAAGCTGGGCAAAAGATTGGAAAATTAGAACTATGGCAAGAAGGGAAATTGCTGGGTGCATATGACTTAATTGCCAAGAAGAATGTCCAAAAGAGAAATCTTTTTGATATTTTCCGCATACTTTTTAGGCTTGAAATCTGAACTTGAAAAAAATAAAATGGTCGGGGCGACTGGACTTGAACCAGCGAACCTCTAGCACCCCAAGCTAGCGCTCTAACCAAACTGAGCTACGCCCCGACCTTTTGTTATTTACACCATCAATTATATTCTAATTTTTTTAATATTTCAAGGAAAAAATTTGCTGGTAAATTTTCAATGTATTTAAAACTGTTTTTTCCCAGCTATAACTTTTTGAAAGCAAATAACCTTTTTGAGCAAGCTGATTTCGCAGCTCTACATTTTCTAAAACAAGCAGTATTTTTTGAGCGATGTCTTCTTCAGAATAAGGGTCCACATACAGGGCAGCATCCTTTAAAACTTCAGGCAGGCAAGTTGTGTTGCTTGCTATAGTTGGGACTTTGCAAGCCATTGCCTCAAGTGGTGGAAGACCAAACCCTTCGTACAGCGATGGATATACAAAAAGCAAAGCACCGTTGTATATATATGGCATATATTCTACATCCACATAGGAAAGAAAATGCACGTGGGAAGTGAGATTGAGATTTTCAACCAGATTTTTTATTTCTTCATAACTTCTGCTGAACTTCCCTGGTATTACAAGGGAAATAGGTGCAATTTTTTCTTTTATTAAGGAATAGGCTTTGACCAATCTTTTGAGATTTTTCCTTGGCGAAAAACCACCTACATAAAGGATGTATGGGAAGTCAATGTTGAATTTTTGCAAAAGAAAGGTTTTGACTTTATCTTCTGGCAAGGGCTTGTATATGTCTTCTGCTGCTAAATATGTTACAAATACTTTTGAAGGGTCGATATCAAAATACTCACAAATATCTTTTTTAGAGAACTCAGACACAGTAATAATGCAGTCAGTTATTTTAACAATCTTTGGGACGATATCCCTAAATATCTTTAAATAACTTGGTCCGACTGTCTCAGGAAGTCTGAAAGGAATTATATCGTGCAGGGTAATAATGTAGCTGCATTTTTTAGACAGAGGAAGCCCAATTCCATTTTGAGGGACATGGTATATATCGATATCATTTTGAAGTATAATCTCTTTTATCATAATTTCTTCCCAGAACTTATCTAACTGCTGAGGAAGAAGGTTGATGTTTATATTCTGTGCAAGTACAAATTCTGTCTCGCAGCTATCAGGCCAGATTATTAAATATTCATTTTCTTTGTCGAGTTTTTTGATATAATTTAAAAGCTGATAAGTGTAAGTGCCAATACCAGAACCTCTATACCATTTAGCAGCTCTACCATCAATGCCAATTTTCATGATTTTTTCATTTTCAATTTGGTCAATTTTATTATATGATATTAGTATTCTCATGTGTTAAAAGGGAGTGATCAAGAAGTGACAGTGAATTTTATTGTTGATAAAGAGCTGGCAGGGGTAAAGGTGGAAAAAGCCATAAAAAAGAAGTATCCCACAATTCCGATGAGCGTAATTTTTAAGATGCTCAGAAAAGGAGAAATTATCGTAAGTTTTCTTCCTGCTCAAAAAGGACAGGTTTTGAGGTTTGGAGACACTGTGAGTTTTGAAATAGAAGATAGATTTTTGGAGCACAAAAAAGTAGAGATTCTTAAAGTGTACGAGGATGACAATATTGTTGTAATTGACAAACCATACGGAATTCCATCACATCCAGATTCGAACAATGAGTACTCTGTTGTCAGCTGGATAGAAGACAATTACTCTAAAGATGAGCTTCCTCAGCTTTGTCACAGGCTTGATAGGAACACAGCAGGACTTATGATCATTGCAAAAAATAGACAAGTTTTAAGCGAGATGTTAAAATATATGAGTAGAAGGGCAATTATAAAGAAGTATTTATGTATAACTAAAAAAGCTGATTTACCAGAAAGTGGAGTGCTTGTTCACTATCTTAAAAAAGATTCAAAAAAGAGCAAGGTATATATTTCTGACTTTCCACAAGATGGCTATTCAGAAGTGGTGACAGCATATAAGATTGTGAGACAAAAAGATGACTTGCAGCTTGTGGATGTTGAAATCAAGACTGGTAAAACCCATCAAATCAGAGCGCAGCTTGCGCACGTTGGACTTTGCATCTTGGGTGACAGCAAGTATGGCGATTGGGAGCTAAATAAAAAGTACAAGGCAGATATGCAGGCCTTGTGTGCTTATTATCTTAAATTTGAGATCGGGAAAAAAGGTGTTTTGAGGTATTTGGATGGTCAAAAGATAGTAAAAGAGACAGTAGAATTCCCGGTTGATATCGAAGGTTTTTCTTCAATAAACGTATATAAAGAAAGAGGGCTGGAGATATGAGGAAGCTTTTATATGCATTAGGGTCGTTTATCATAATACTTTTAATAGGCATAAATGCTCTTTTTTACTATGAAAACATGTACATCAAAAAATACATTCCTGTTACAGAAGAGGTTTACAGAAAACCTCAGCAACCGACTTTGCCAAATACACAACAGAATAAGAATACTTCTGCTAAAAACAATTCGTCCTCTGTTAAGCTTAAACCGCAGCCAAAAGAATACAAGGCAAGTGTGTTTATGGCAGGAGATGTGTTTTTCAACGGCTATCTGTTAAAATCTTATTATGACAGGCAATCCCAGGCTTATACATTCGGGGATATATTGGAGAACGTAAAAGATATCACTTATGCGGACATTAGTATTTTCAAGTTTGATAGTGTGGTTTCTGACAATATCCCCATTTCGACGTATGGAAAATACAACGCTCCAAAAGAGGCTTTAGATGTGCTCAAGTCAGCTGGATTTAATCTTGCGGTGCTTTCATCATCGCATATATTTGATGGAAAGGTGGAAGGTTTGCAGAAAACAATAAATAATTTGAAAGAGGCAAAGATTGAAACAGTAGGCGTTAAGCTTTCTCAGGAAGAGCACACTTCAAAGGTTTTTGATATAAACAACATAAGAATTGGCGTTGCTGCATTCACAAAAGAGCTTTCATCAGTCTATTTGGGAGGGAGCTCTACTTATAAGGATTTTGTAAGCGTTCTTGACAGGGATGAGATACAAAACGAGCTTGAGTACTTGAAAGGACTGAACTGTGACATTATAATAGCATATACAAACTGGGGAGTTGAAAATTCAAACTCAGTTAGTTTTGAGCAGAAAGAGTTTGCAAAGGAGCTTATAAAAAATGGTGTTGATGTTGTAATTGGTACTCATACTCATACAATTCAGCCGTTTGAAAAGGTTAAAGTTGAGGATGAGTCAGGCAACATAAAAGAGGGGATAGTATTTTATTCGCTTGGTAATTTCCTTTGCGACCAGACAGTAATCTTTCCATACAATAGGTTTGGCTTAACTGTAAGACTTGATCTTGTTAAAAAAGAAGATAAGCTCACTAAAAAGATATCAGTTGAGCCAATATATATCTTTAGAAAGACAAGAAGGAATGCAAGTTACTATGATTTTATTGTCCTTAAAGCAAAGGACATTTTAAATAGAACTGATGTAAAAACATCCTACATTCAATATGCCAAAAAATTGCTTGAAGATGTTGATAAATGGCTTAAAAGTGTGCAATAAACAAAATTTTTTGTGCGTAGGGGGATTATTCTAAAGTGGATAGAAGACAGGACAGAATTCGTAACTTTTGCATAATAGCTCACATAGACCATGGGAAATCAACCTTGGCTGACAGAATAATTGAGCTCACAGGAGCACTCACAGAAAGAGAGATGCAGGACCAGGTACTTGATACCATGGACATAGAAAGAGAAAGAGGAATTACCATAAAAGCCCAGGCAGTAAGGCTCAACTATAAAGCAAAGGATGGAAAGGAATATACCTTTCATCTTATAGACACTCCTGGCCATGTAGACTTTACCTATGAGGTTTCACGAAGCCTTGCTGCCTGTGAAGGTGCGATTTTGGTTGTTGATGCAACCCAAGGTATTGAAGCGCAGACGCTTGCAAATGTCTATCTTGCACTTGAGCACAACTTAGAGATAATACCAGTTATAAACAAGATTGACCTTCCAAGTGCAAGGCCTGAAGAGGTCAAAAAAGAGATAGAAGACGTGATTGGACTTGATGCATCAGATGCACCGCTCATTTCAGCTAAAATGGGTATTAACATTGAAGAGGTTTTAGAGAGGATAGTAAGAGACATTCCACCTCCAAAAGGTGACGATACAAAACCGCTCAAAGCTTTGATTTTTGATTCGCTTTATGACAACTACAAAGGTGTTCTGGCATACGTGAGGGTGTTTGACGGGGTTGTGAAACCAAATATGACCATTAAGATGATGTCAACTGGTGCTCAGTTTACTGTAACAGAGGTTGGGTATTTTAAACCGGGAATGCTAATCCCATGTGATGAGCTAAGAGCCGGGGATGTTGGCTACATTGCAGCGTCAATTAAGACAGTGAGAGATACAAGAGTTGGTGACACGATAACCGATGCGAACAACCCAGCTGATGAGCCTCTGCCGGGCTTTAGGAGATTAAACCCAATGGTGTTCTGTGGAATTTATCCAACAGGTGATACAAAGTACGAAGAGCTAAAAGAGGCCTTAGAAAAACTTCAGCTCAACGATGCGGCACTGTTTTTTGAACCAGAAAGCTCTGCTGCCCTCGGGTTTGGTTTTAGATGTGGATTTCTTGGACTTTTGCATATGGAGATTGTTCAAGAAAGGCTTGAGAGGGAATATGATTTGAACATAATCACAACAGCACCGTCGGTTGTATTTAAAGTTACAAAGACAGATGGCGAGGTTTTGTACATTGACAATCCTACAAAACTGCCGCCACCAAACGAAATTGCCAAGATGGAAGAACCGATGGTAAAAGCAACTATCATGGTACCTAACGAGTTTGTAGGTAGCGTAATGGAGCTGTGCCAGGAAAGAAGAGGAATTTTTAAAGATATGTCATATATTGAGACAACACGTGTTATTCTCACTTACGAGATGCCTCTTATGGAGATTGTGTACGACTTTTTCGATGCTCTAAAGTCAAGGTCAAAAGGTTATGCGTCATTCGACTATGAGTTTATAGGGTATGCTGAGTCAAAGCTTGTAAAGCTTGACATTATGATAAAAGGCGAGGTTGTTGACGCGCTTTCGTTTATCGTTCACAAGGATAAAGCATATCAGAGGGCAAGAAGAATTGTTGAAAAACTCAAAGAGGAGATTCCACGGCACTTATTTGAAATACCAATTCAGGCTTGTATTGGCAGCAAGGTTATTGCAAGAGAAACAGTAAAAGCTTTACGAAAAGATGTGCTTGCTAAATGTTATGGCGGGGACGTTACAAGAAAGAAAAAGCTTTTAGAGAAACAAAAAGAGGGTAAAAAGCGAATGAAACAGGTTGGAGAGGTTGAGATACCGCAGGAGGCATTTATGGCTGTTTTGAAACTTGAAGACTAAACCATTTTGTTAGAAATAAAAAAGGAAGTGCAAGCCAGAATTGAGAAATATAGGACTTTATATTCACGTTCCATTTTGTAAAAAGAAATGTTATTACTGTGATTTTGTGTCATACGAAAATGTCGATGATGATATGGTTTTTGCATATTTTAGCGCGCTTGAAAATGAATTAATGTTTTATAAAGAAAATTATGAAATTGAGATAGATACTATTTATATTGGGGGTGGGACACCTTCTTTTGTCCCTGCCAAGTATATCTTAAAGCTGTTGGAGTTTATATATTCAAACTTTAAGGTCAAAAGCACCTGCGAGATAAGCATTGAGGCAAATCCCGAGAGTATCACAATGGAGAAACTTAAAAGTTACAGGGAAGCAGGAATAAACAGGCTCAGTGTGGGGATACAGTCGCTAAACGATGCAGAGCTTAGAGCAATTGGTAGAATCCATGACTCTGAGGTTGCATTGAAGATTTTAAGTAGAGTACCTTTATATTTTGAAAATTTTAGCGTTGATGTTATTATAGGTCTTCCATATCAGACTTTTGAAAGTTTTTCGCAGACACTCAATACACTTTTGAAATTTTCACCGCCTCATTTGTCTATTTATTCACTGAAGATAGAAGAGGGAACACCTCTTTTTGAAAGATATGAAGAGTATAAGAGTTTGTTGCCAAGTGAAGATGAAGAAAGAAGAATGTTCTGGTGGGCAAGAGACAGGCTTTCAGAGGTTGGACTCTATCATTATGAGATTTCTAATTTTGCTAAAAAAGGCTTTGAGTGCAAACATAACTTGAAATACTGGAACTGTGATGAATACATTGGAGTTGGCTGTGCAGCTCATTCATTTTTTGAGGACTGCAGGTATTATAATACTTCTAATATAAAAGAATACACTAATAAAATTAAAGAAAATTGTTTAGCTGTGGAAGGAAAAGAGCTTATTTCAAGTGAAGAGAGTGAAAAAGAGTTTATCATATTAGGGCTCAGAAAGATAGAAGGATTTTCTCTTGACGAATTTAGAGAAAGGTTTGGCATAGAGTTTGAAAGAAAGTACAAATCTCAAATTGAAAAACTGAAAAAATATGGCCTAATAGATATAAATGGTCGTATAAAACTTACAGAGAGAGGAATTGACCTTGCAAATTTAGTGTGGCAGGAGTTTGTGTAAAAAGGTCAAAGAAAGTCAAAAATGTACTTGACAAAAATCTACTCAAGTGATATCTTATATCTTAGAATTAGCACTCATCAACAGAGAGTGCTAACAGTAAGGTGAGGAAAATGCTGGATGAAAGAAAAAGGAGAATACTTGAAGCTATCATAGATGATTATATAAATACAGGAGAACCTGTTGGCTCAAGAACAATTGCAAAGAAGTACATTTTTGGTATTTCTTCTGCAACAATTAGAAATGAAATGTCGGACTTAGAGGAGATGGGGTATTTAGAACAGCCTCATACATCAGCTGGTAGAATTCCTTCAGACAAGGGCTACAGGTACTATGTTGATGAGCTGATGAAGGTCTCAAGGCTTTCGCCACAGCAAGTTGAATTTATCAGGTCGCAGCTTGATGTCAAATTCAATGAAATAAACGAGTATATGGAGAACATTGCTAAAATAATATCTAACCTGACAAACTACACAGCAGTAATTTCAACGCCAAATGTTAAAAAGAGCTTTATAAAATATCTCCAACTTGTTCCAGTTGATAGCAAAAGATATATACTAATTTTAGTAACAAACACAGGTCTTGTAAAAGATATTCTCCTGGACAAACCCGAGAATGTCGATATAAAAGACTTCATATATATATCGAATATTCTCAATGAAAAACTGAGTGGGCTTAAGCTTGAAGACATTGACCACAAAATTGTACTTGACATTGAAAATATGCTTGGTAAAAACAAAACAATCTTGTCACCAATAATTGAAAATGTACTGCGCACAATCAGTGCAGCTGACAGCACAGAAGTTGTTTTGAGTGGAATCAAGAACATGTTTGATTTTCCTGAGTTTAGTGACGTTTTGAAGGCAAAGATATTCCTGCATATATTTGAGCAAAAGGAGATGCTAAGACAAATAATAAACTCTTCAATGCATGAGCATATAACAATTAGGATTGGTACAGAAAATCCAATAGAGGATTTAAAAGAGTGTAGCGTTGTTCTTTCCACTTACAGAATAGGAGAAAGCATTGCAGGTTCGATAGGTATAATCGGTCCAAAAAGGCTGAGATATTCTCAGACAGTTTCGCTTATTGACTACATTTGCGATACTTTATCTGATATTCTGACAAGACTTTTCACAGAATAAATTAAAGAGGTGATTTTTTCAGATGTTTGACATGGAAAACAAAGATTTAAAAAGCGAGCAGGCAAGCTCACTTGATGCTCAGAGTGTAGAAGAGAGCAGTTGTGAGGAAAAGAATGAAAATCCTCAGAATCAGGAAACGCAAGAAGATGTAGAAAAAACACAGCAAGATGAGGATTTGAGCGAAAGTAGTCAAGATGTTGATGCTGAGTCCCAGCAAGAAGACCCGATAGAAGTTTTGAAAAAGCAGCTTGAAGAAAAGGAGAGAGAAGTTGAGGAATACAAGAGCTTATGTCAGAGGATAGCTGCTGATTTTGATAACTACAAAAAGAGAATAGCAAAAGATAAAGAGAATATGTATTATGAAGTTGTTGCTGATGTTGTTGGCAAACTCCTTCCAATTGTTGACAACTTTGAAAGAGCGATTGATTCTGCAAAAAATTCAAAAGACACAAATGATGAACTTTTAAAAGGCCTTGAGATGATAAAAAAACAGATTGATGATATCTTTTCAAAGCTTGGTGTTGAGCCTATTGAGGCTTTGAATAAAGAATTTGACCCGTACCTTCACAATGCGATTATGCATGTTGAAGATGAGAGGTACGGTAAGAATGTCGTAATTGAAGAATTCCAAAAAGGTTACAAGATAAAAGATAGGGTTATCAGGTATAGCCTTGTAAAGGTTGCAAATGCTAATTAAATTTAAAAAGAATTTAAAACTAAATTTTCAAAAATAAGGAGGTTGATAACAATGGCTCATATTTTAGGTATAGACCTTGGTACAACAAACTCTTGTATGGCAGTTATTGAAGGCGGTCAGCCTGTTGTAATTCCTAACGCAGAAGGTTTCAGGACAACTCCATCAGTTGTTGCTTTTACCAAGACAGGTGAGAGGCTTGTCGGGCATGCAGCAAAAAGACAGGCTATCACAAACCCTGAAAGGACTATTATATCAATAAAAAGAGATATGGGAACAAACAGAAGAATAAAGATAGATGACAAGGAATATTCACCAGAAGAGATATCTGCTATGATTTTGATGAAACTCAAAGCTGACGCAGAAGCATATCTTGGCGAGAAGATAACACAGGCTGTTATAACTGTTCCAGCTTATTTTACAGACTCACAAAGACAGGCAACAAAAAACGCAGGTAGAATTGCAGGACTTGAGGTTTTGAGAATTATCAACGAGCCAACAGCAGCAGCTTTGGCTTACGGTCTTGACAAGGAAGGTCATCAAAAGATAATGGTATATGACCTTGGCGGTGGAACATTTGACGTTTCAATCTTGGAGATAGGCGATGGTGTAATTGAAGTTTTAGCAACGTCTGGTAACAACAGACTTGGTGGCGATGACTTTGACCAGAGGATTATTGACTATATAGCTGACGAGTTTATGAAAGAGCATGGAATTGATTTGAGACAAGACAAGGTTGCGCTACAGAGGCTAAAAGATGCAGCAGAGAGGGCAAAGATTGAACTTTCGTCTGCGCTTCAAACAACCATTAACCTGCCATTTATAACGGCAGATGCAAATGGTCCAAAACACATTGATATGGTTTTGACACGTGCAAAGTTTGAAGAGCTTATAAAAGACCTTGTAGAAAAGACAAGAGAACCTGTTGAAACGGCACTTGCCGACGCAAAGCTCACTCCAGAGCAGATTGACAAGGTCATTTTAGTTGGTGGTTCAACAAGAATTCCTTATGTTCAGGAATTTGTAAAGAAACTCACTGGCAAAGAGCCGTTTAAAGGAATAAATCCGGATGAGTGTGTTGCAATTGGTGCTGCAATCCAGGCAGGTGTTCTTGCAGGTCAGGTAAAAGACATATTGCTTTTGGACGTAACACCACTTTCACTTGGTATTGAGACTCTGGGCGGTGTGTTCACAAAGATTATTGAAAGAAACACAACAATCCCAACACGAAAAAGCCAGATATTCACAACAGCAGCAGATGGTCAGACACAGGTTGAGATTCACGTTTTGCAAGGAGAAAGACCACTTGCAAAGGATAACAAGACACTTGGAAGATTTATACTTGACGGTATTCCACCTGCACCGCGAGGAGTGCCACAGATTGAGGTTACATTCGATATTGACGCAAACGGTATTGTGCATGTTTCAGCAAAGGACCTTGGCACAGGAAGAGAGCAAAAGATTACAATAACATCCCAGACACATTTGAGTGAAGAAGAGATTCAAAGAGCTATTAAAGAAGCAGAAATGTACGCTGAGCAGGATAGAAAGAGAAAAGAATTAATTGAGGCACGAAACAGAGCAGACTCTATCATCTACCAGACAGAAAAGCTGCTGCGTGACCTTGGTGACAAGATGACAGAAGCTGAAAAACAGCAGATTGAGGCAAAACTAAAAGCTTTGAAAGACGTTATGAATGGTGAAGACAAAGAACAGATTGAAAGGGCAATTGACGAGCTCACAAAATCGTTCTATGATGTGTCTACAAGACTTTATCAGCAGGGTTATACCACATCGGGACCACAAGGTGGACCAAACCCAGGTGGTGGTCAGAGCGGTCCTGATGGCAATGTAAATACTGATTATAGGGTATACTAAGGATTCTGATAAAAACAAGGTAAAAGGACCAAAGTCATGATGTTTTTAAAAATGGCTTTGGTCCTTTTTATGATTATTATTTGTTAAATTCATGTGGCTGGTATATAATAATATTCAGTAAAGTAAGCGGGTGATAGAGATGGCACAAAAAAAAGACTACTATGAGATTTTAGGTGTTCCAAGGAATGCAACAGAAGAAGAAATAAAAAGAGCCTACAGAAGACTTGCAAAACAATACCATCCTGATGCAAATCCAGGTAATAAAGAAGCAGAAGAAAAGTTCAAAGAGATAAACGAGGCATACGAAGTCTTGAGCGACCCTGAAAAGAGAAAGCTTTATGACCAGTTTGGCCATGCAGCGTTTGACCCGAAATATGGTGCACAAGGCAGCGGTGGTTTTTCTGGTGGATTTGGCGGTGGGTTTGCTGACTTTGATTTTGGCAGTTTTGGCGATATTTTTGAAGACCTATTTGAAGGCTTTGATATATTTGGAACATCCAGAAGAAGAAAAGAAGCACCAAGAAAAGGTGCTGATATATATGTCGATTTAGAGCTGACTCTCAAAGAATCGGTGTTTGGTTGTGAAAAAGAAATTCCGATTTACAGAACTGAAAAGTGCACTGTCTGTGGTGGAAGTGGTGTAAGACCCGGTTCTGCACCTGTGAGATGTCAAAAGTGCGGCGGCACGGGCCAGATAAGGTCAAGACAGGCAACATTCTTTGGAGAGTTCACCACCATAAAAACCTGTGATGCGTGCGGCGGAACAGGAACCATTATAACAGACCCGTGCAGAGAATGTGGCGGAACGGGAAATGTAAGAAGACAGCGACGAGTAAAGATTAATATTCCGGCAGGAATTGATGATGGTCAGGTGATAACATTAAGAGGCGAGGGTGAAAGTGGCGTCAAAGGTGGTCCTAACGGTGATTTGCATATTAGAATAAAAGTAGCACCTCATCCAGTGTTCAAAAGAGTGGGGCAAGACCTTTATATTGAGGTTCCAATAACATTTGTTAATGCAGCTTTGGGTGGCGAGATAGAAATTCCAACGCTTGATGGTAAAACAAAAGTGAGAATTGAACCAGGGACACAAAATGGTGATGAGGTCAGAATTAGAGGTAAAGGTGTTCCAAACTTGCGTTCGCGAGGAAGAGGCGACCTTGTTGTAAAGTTTATAGTGGAGGTTCCCAAAAAGCTTACAGAAAAGCAGAAAGAGCTTTTGAGAGAGTTTGAAAGACTCTCATCAGAAGAGGGATATGAAAAGAGAAAACATTTTTGGGATAGAATAAGAGAAGCCTTTTCTTAAAACATTTTTGAATTTGAAAGAAGGAGAAGAAAGCGCAAATGAAATGGTATGAGATATCAATTAAGACCACCGAAGAGGCAGAAGATGCTATTTCAAATATTTTATACGAACTCGGAGCAAACGGCGTTGTCATTGAAGACAATGAGATTGTGACAAGACCAAATTTATGGGATTATATTGACGAAAACCAGTTTACAAAAAAGGATTATGCGAAAGTTTGTGCTTATTTTCCTGAAAGCAGCAATATTTTGGAGCTTACACATACTATTGAGGAGAGGCTTAAAGAGATTGCAAAATATATTGATATTGGAGAAGGTAAAATTAGCGTTTCTGAGGTTGATGAAAAAGACTGGGCAGAAGAGTGGAAAAAGTATTATAAGCCTGTTGAGATAGGCAATATTGCAATTGTTCCTTCATGGCAAGATTATAAAGCCGAAGGCAATAAAACAATTGTTAGGCTTGACCCTGGTATGGCTTTTGGCACAGGAACTCATGAGTCAACTGCTTTGTGCCTTGAGGCTATCCAGGAATATGTAAAGCCAGGGATGGATGTTCTTGATGTTGGAACAGGTTCAGGGATATTGGCAATAGCTGCAAAGAAGTTTTTGGCAAAAAGAGTTTTAGCAGTTGATATTGATGAGGTTGCTGTGAAGGTGGCAGAAGAGAACGCAAGGTTAAATGGAGTTGAGATTGAGATAAAAAAGAATGACCTTGTTGAAGGCATAGAAGAAAAGTTTGATGTGGTTATTGCCAACATTGTTGCTGATATTATTATAAAGCTCTCAAAAGATATAAATAGAGTTTTAAAAGAGGACGGAATTTTTATCTCTTCTGGCATTATTGAAGACAGGCTTGAAGATGTTTTGAAAAGCTTTGAGAAAAATAGTCTTGAAATTGTAGAAGTGAAAAAACTGGGCACATGGTGCCTGGTTGTTAGCAAAATAACTGTGTAGGGTGATATTAAGTGCCAATCTTTTTTGTTGAAAAGCAGAATGTTGAGAATGATATTGCCTACATCACAGATAAAGAAGATATAAATCATATAGTGAAGGTTTTAAGAAAAAGAGAAGGAGATAAAATAAATCTATGTGATGGCAATTATGACTACTCATCGCGTATAGTTGAAATTTCAAAAAACAGAATAAAACTTTTGATAGAAAACAAAACTTTGAATGACCGAGAAAGTATCAAAAATATTTTTTTATTTCAATGTATTATCAAAAACCAAAAAATGGACTTTGTTGTGCAAAAGGCAACAGAGCTTGGGGTAAAAACAATTGTACCTGTGGTGTCAAAAAGAGTGGTGATTGACATTTCAGAAAAACAGGAAAAAAAGGTTGAAAGGTGGCTCAAAATCGCACAAGAAGCTCAGAAACAGTGTCTTCGTCCTGTGCCACCTTTAATCGAAATGCCAATTAGAATTTCCGAGATTAAAGAGAAGTATTTAGATAAGCTTGATATTCTTTTAGTTCCATATGAAAAGGAATTTGGAACTGCAAAGTGGAATCTATCTTCAGATTATAATAACATTGGGATTTTGATTGGACCTGAAGGCGGTTTTGAAGAAGAGGAGATAGAAGACTTAAAAACCTTTAAAAATGTGCAAGTTATTTCGCTTGGCAAAAGAATACTCAGAAGTGAGACAGCCTCAATTGCAGCGCTTTCCATCCTAATGCATGAACTTGGAGAAATGTGAAGGGAAGTGACAAATTGTGAATGTGTACTTTGACAACGCTGCAACCACAAGACCTTTTGATGAGGTGATTGAGCAACTTTCAAAGTTTTTGTCCCAAACCTATGGCAATCCTTCATCGCTTCACAGACTTGGTGTTGAGGCAGAAAGAATAGTAAAAGAAGCAAAGGAAATTATTGCAAAAAAACTTGGAAGTAGCAGCGATGAGATTTATTTTACATCGGGTGGGACAGAAGCAAACAATTTAGCACTTATTGGCTGTGCGTTTGCACATCAAAAAAGAGGAAAAAGGATTGTATCAACACCTGTTGAACATCCTTCTGTTATTTCTACACTTGAGTATTTAGAAAGAAATGGATTTGAGATACAATATGTACCTGTGGATGCTGAGGGTAATGTAGATTTTGACCAGTTTGAGAAGCTTGTAGACCAGAATACCATTCTGGTAAGCGTGATGCTTGTCAACAACGAGACAGGGCATATATTTGACGTGAAGAAGCTATCTGAAATTGCGAAAAAGAAAAACCCAAATGTTATTGTTCACACAGATGCTGTCCAGGCTTTTATGAAAGAAAAGACCAATGTTAAAGAGTTGAATGTGGACCTTATGTCGATAAGTGGTCATAAAATACACGCATTAAAAGGAATAGGAGTTTTGTATATCAGAAAGGGAGTGAATCTTCAGCCGATAATCTTTGGAGGACAGCAGCAAAAAGGCGTGCGACCTGGAACAGAGAATATGCCCGGTATTTTTTCGTTTGCTAAAGCAATTGAGGTATTTGAGAAGCTAAAAGCTTCTGAACCTGATAAGCTAAGGAATATAAAACGAAGACTTATTGAAGGACTTTCAGCGTTCAATAATGTTGTGATAAATTCTCCCTTAGAAAAGACATCAGATGCAATATTAAACGTATCTTTTTTGGGTATA
This sequence comes from Caldicellulosiruptor acetigenus, assembly GCF_026914305.1. Lineage (NCBI taxonomy): Bacteria > Bacillati > Bacillota > Caldicellulosiruptorales > Caldicellulosiruptoraceae > Caldicellulosiruptor > Caldicellulosiruptor acetigenus. Next base: position 1,203,863 of record NZ_CP113866.1, read on the forward strand.
AAATCTGAAGTTTTTCTTCACACGCTTGAAAGTTATGGTATATTTGCATCTTCTGGTTCTGCCTGCTCATCAAAAGGCAGAACTTACAACAAGGTTTTGCACTGCATGGGAAAAAGGATGGAAATTGCAGAAAGCAGTATACGTTTTTCGTTTTCTTACCTCAATAAAGTTGAAGAGGTTGACTATGCACTTGAGTGCATTGAAAAGGCGTTGCGATTCTTGAGAAAAATTAAAAAGTAAAGGATGGGCTCAAAATTGAAAGCGGTATTGATAAGATACGGTGAGCTTGCGTTAAAAGGTCAAAATCGTCCTTTTTTTGAGGATACTCTGGTCAGGAATATCAAAAAAAGACTTTCTGACTTTGACTCAGTTATGGTCAAAAAAGAGCAGGGCAGGATATTTGTTGAAAATTTAAGTGAGGAATATTTTGATGAAGCTATTGAAAGGCTAAAACGCGTTTTTGGGATTGTAGGAATTACCATATGCGAGGTTGCTGAAAAGGAATTAGAGGGAATAAAGCAGGCTGTTGAAGTTGTTACCAAAAGTGAGCTTGAGAAGGGTAAGAAGACTTTTAAGGTGGAGACTAAGCGAGCAGATAAGAAATTTGAGCTAAAGTCTCCAGAGGTCTCTAAGTTGATAGGTGCGCATATCTTGAGAAAGTTTGCTGAGATGTATGGACTTACTGTTGATGTTCACAACCCTGATTTTACTTTGAACATTGAGATAAGAGACAAAGTATATGTCTATTCATCAGAAGAAAAAGGTATTGGAGGAATGCCACTTGGCACAGGTGGCAGGGCACACCTTCTTTTGTCCGGTGGCATAGACAGTCCTGTTGCCGGTTTTATGATTGCCAAAAGAGGTGTTGAGATAGAAGCAATTCACTTTTACAGTTTTCCTTACACGGGCGAGAAAGCTAAAGAAAAGGTAATAGACTTGTGTAAGGTTTTGGCAAAATACACAGATAAGATAAAGCTTTATATAGTTCCTTTTACTGAAATTCAGCTTTCTATTTATGAAAATTGTGATGAGAGGTTCTTGACAATAATAATGAGAAGGTTCATGATGAAGATTGCACAAAAGATTGCCATGCAAAACGGTGGGCTTGCTTTGGTTACCGGTGAGAGCATAGGTCAGGTTGCAAGCCAGACAATGGAAAGCCTGTTTTGCACGCAGGCAGCTGTTTCAATGCCAGTTTTCAGACCGCTCATTGGCATGGACAAGGAAGAGATAATAAGACTTGCAAAGAAGATAGGGACATATGATATCTCTATACTTCCTTATGAAGACTGCTGTACTGTGTTTGTTCCAAAGCATCCAAAAACAAAACCAAAGCTTGAACAAGTTTTGGCTGAGGAGAGTAAGCTCCAAGTAGAAGAACTTATTGAAAAAGCAGTAACAAATACCGAGTGGATGGTGATAAGAGATAGGTGAGCTTGTAAGACTCCAGAAATTTATGGCACAGTGCGGCATAGCTTCCAGGCGGAAGTGTGAAGAGATTATCCTGCAAGGCAGAGTAAAAGTAAATGGAAAGACTGTGAACCAGCTTGGATTCAAGGTTGACCCCGAAAAAGATGTGGTTGAAGTAGATGGAAAGAGAATATCCCTGCAGATGCAGAAGGTATATATAATGCTTAACAAACCTTTTGGAGTTATTTCTTCTGCAAAGGATGAAAAGGGAAGAAAAACAGTGGTTGATTTGGTCAAGGACAAAGTAAATGTGAGGGTATTTCCTGTAGGGAGGCTTGATTTTGACACAACTGGTTTGATTCTTCTTACTAACGATGGTGAGTTTGCATACAAAGTCACACATCCAAAACATGATATTGAAAAGACCTATATAGCCCTAATCAGAGGCATTCCTTCTAAGGAAGAGATAGATAGATTTGAAAAAGGTCTTTTGATAGATGGGAAAATGACTGCACCTGCCAAATTTAAGATTTTAAAGCTTATAAATGGTAATGCTCTGGTTGAGATAAAAATACATGAGGGAAGGAACAGGCAGATAAGAAAGATGTGTGACCAAATTGGTCATGAGGTTTTGAAGCTAAAAAGGGTTGCAATTGGCAAACTCCAGCTTGGAAAGCTAAAAGAAGGGGAGTTTGTTTTCTTAGATAAAGAAGCAGCAAACAAGGTGTTTGAAAAATGAAGATTAAAAAAACCTGAAAGGGGAGTGCTAAATTGACTGATGAAAGGCTAAAACTTCTTGCAAGAAACCTTATTGAATATTCAGTTGAATTAAAAGAAGGAGAGAACATTTTAATTGAACTTATTGGACAGGAGATTGAACTTGCAAAAGAACTTGTAAAACTCTCATATTCAAAAGGTGCAAAACCATTTTTGTGGCTAAAACACCCAACACTACTTAGAAGTCTTCTTTTGAATGCAACAGAAGAGCAGATAGAAATTATTGCTCAAAATGAAAGAGATCTTATGGAAAAGATGGATGCGTATATAGGTATTAGATCTTCGCCAAATCCGTTTGAACTTTCAGATGTTCCAGACGAGAAGATGAATCTGTATCAAAGAATATGGTTTCACAAAGTTCACGGAGAGGTCAGAGTTCCAAAGACGAAGTGGTGCATATTAAGATACCCCAACTATTCAATGGCACAACAGGCAAAAATGAGCTTGGAAGAGTTTGAAGATTTTTATTTTAACGTGTGCAATCTTGACTATAGCAAAATGTCAAAAGCAATGGACGCTTTGGTTGAGCTTATGCAAAACACAGATGAGGTTCGAATAGTAGCAAAAGACACAGATTTGAGATTTTCAATTAAAGGCATGAAAGCTGTCAAATGCGATGGCCATATGAACATTCCCGACGGTGAGGTATACACTGCGCCTGTCAAAGATTCTGTAAATGGTTATATAACATACAATACACCTTCGAACTATGCAGGGTTGAAGTTTGAAAATATAAGATTTGAATTTAAAGATGGAAAGATTGTAAAAGCAACTGCTAACAATACAGAGAAGCTCAACAAGATACTGGATACCGACGAGGGTGCAAGGTATATTGGTGAATTTTCAATTGGTCTGAATCCTTACATTACAAAGCCGATGGAAGACACGCTTTTTGATGAGAAGATTGCAGGAAGCATTCATTTTACTCCAGGTAACGCCTATGAGGATGCTGACAATGGCAACAGGTCAGCTGTTCATTGGGACATTGTACTCATTCAAACACCTGAATATGGTGGAGGAGAAATTTACTTTGATGGAAAGCTTATTAGAAAAGATGGGAGATTTGTGATAAAAGAGTTGGAAGGCTTAAACCCAGAGAACTTGAAATAGGGCGTTTGCTTGAAAAATTTTTTCACAGTATTTGCCTTTTGTGAATATCATAGAAGTAGACATAATATATTAATTGAGGATGGAAAATGGAAAATTATTTTTCTGCTCAGCAGCTTGGGACATTTGCTGGTATTGCTATCGCTACAAATATAATTGTCCAGTTTACCAAAAGCATTTTTAAAAGACGATGTAAAGATTATGTAATCAGAATATACACATTTGTTGTAACTTTTATTCTTTCGTTTATCTTCATACCTCATCAAAATACACCTAAGGATATTGTGCTTCTTATTATTAATTCAATATTGATTTGCATGACTTCATTTGGAAACTATGAGATTTTTAAAGACACATACAGAAGCACCAAAAACTAAAATGGATAAGGCTGCCCAGCAAACAGAGTTACAATTTAGCTCCTTGACTTTGCGGGCAGCCTTATTAGTTCCTTTGAAAAACCGCTGGTTCAAATTTTCCCAAGGCACACGAAAATCATTATAGCCTTGTGAGCGTGAAGCCTATTTTCTGCCTCATCAAATACCCTCGATTGCGGACCGTCTATGACCTCTGAGGTTACTTCAAACCCTCTGTATGCTGGAAGACAGTGCAGGAATATCGCATCATCCTTTGCTAATCTCATGAGAGAAGTGTCAACCTGATATCTTTCAAAATCCCTTATTCTTTTTTCCTTTTCTTCTTCCTGACCCATCGAAACCCATGTGTCTGTATAGACAACATCAGCATCTTTTACAGCCTCTTTTGGACTGTAAGTAAAGATGACATTGCTTTTGCTCTTTTTTGCCTCATCAAGTGCAAAATCTACAACCTCTTTTTTTATTTCATAGCCTGGTGGAGTTGCAACTGCAATGTCAAGACCAAGCTTTGCTGCACCTACCAAAAGTGTGGCTGCTACATTGTTTCCGTCTCCTACATATGCGATTTTTAAGCTGCTCAGCCTTCCTTTCTCCTCAAAAATTGTCTGAAAATCAGCTATGATTTGGGTTGGATGATAATCATCAGTAAGACCGTTTATAACTGGGATGGAAGAGTATTTTGCAAACTCTTCAACCTCTTTTTGTTCATATGTTCTTATAACAATTAGGTCAAGGTAGCGCGACAGGACCTTTGCTGTATCTTCTATTGTTTCACCTCTGCCAAGCTGAAGGTCGTTTTTCCCAAGATAGAGTGAATATCCACCGAGCTGATGGATTCCCACTTCAAATGATACACGCGTCCTTGTTGAAGCCTTTGTAAATATAAGTCCCAGTGCTTTGTTCTTTAAGTACGGAAAGTAAAAACCTCTTTTAGCCTCCTTTTTAAGCCTGTTTGCAAGCTCAACCAAATACAGAATATCTTCTTTTGAAAGGTCATTTAGATGAAGAAAATGTCTCATAGTACTTCATCCTTTCATCTTTAAATAAATCATTCAGACAGTAAATATCTTTTTCAATCTCATGAAGTAGAGATAGAACATCCACATAATACAGTGCTGTGTCAATCGATGTTAATGTTGTGATTCCAAACTCAACAGAAAGCCTTCGCAAAACAAACCCAAACTCTTGCATTTTGTCTTTGGATGGAATATTTATTACAAACGAGAATTTGTCTTCAAGTAGCAACTTTTGAGCAGTCTCTTTGTCTATAAACTCAACATTTAAACCTTTTATATAATCTTTCATACTATCTAAGAGGAACACTTTGTAGTTTACTTCATATAGTTTTCTTATGATCTGCTGTATAGCATCCTTTTCACTTTCAGGTGCTAAAATCAAGCAGCTTCCGTTTTTTGTAAATTTATGATTGGAGGATATAAAAGCTTTATAAAGAGCAACTTTTAGGTTTTTGGAGATACCAAGAACTTCACCGGTGGATTTCATCTCTGGTCCTAAGTATGCATCAACCTTGGATAGTTTGGAAAACGAAAATACAGGAGCTTTTACTGCAAAAAAGTCTGGTTCTTTTACAAGGCCAGTTTGGTATCCCAAGTCTTTGAGCTTTTTGCCAAGTATGAGCTTGGTTGCAATCTTTATCATAGGAATTCCTGTAACCTTGCTCAAAATTGGCACAGTTCTACTTGCGCGAGGATTTACTTCTATTACATAAACATTTTCATTTTTATCAATTACAAATTGAATATTGAAAAGTCCTACAACTTTTAATGCACGGGCAAGTTTTATGGTATAATCAACAATTTTTTCTTTTACCTTTTCAGATAGAGTATGGGGAGGAAACACTGCCATGCTGTCTCCAGAATGAACGCCAGCTCTTTCAATATGTTCCATGATCCCAGGTATTAACACGTCTTCTCCATCCGAGATTCCATCAACTTCTGCCTCTTTTCCAAGGATGTATTTGTCGATCAAAATAGGATGCTTTATTGATATCTCAATTGCAGCTTTGATGTATTTTTCAAGCTCATCACGGCTGTAGACAATCTCCATTGCCCTTCCACCAAGAACATAAGATGGTCTTACCAGAACAGGATAACCAATCTTTTCGGCAACTCTCACAGCATCTTCCAAGCTGTATGCAGCCCCACCTGGAGGATAAGGAATATTGAGGTTTTTGAGAAGATTTAAAAATTTGTCTCTGTCCTCTGCAGTGTCAATGCTTTCCATAGAAGTTCCAAGAATTTTCACACCGTTTTTTGCAAGGTATGAAGCCATGTTTATTGCAGTCTGACCGCCAAATTGAACTATTACGCCCATTGGTTTTTCCTGTTTTATTATGTCTAAAACACATTCTTTTGTTAGAGGTTCAAAAAAGAGCTTGTCTGATGTATCAAAGTCTGTTGATACTGTTTCAGGATTGTTATTGATGATTATAGCTTCAACTCCTTCTTCTTTCAACGCGAATATTGAATGAACACAACAATAATCAAATTCAATTCCCTGACCAATTCTTATAGGACCTGAACCAATTACAATTACCTTGGGCTTTGAACTTACAACTAAGTCTGTTTCTTTTTCGTATGTGGAATAGAAATACGGTGTTTTTGCTTCAAATTCACCTGCACAGGTGTCAACCATCTTGAAAGAAGGTTTTAGCTTACATTTCTCTCTTATTTCTATTACCTCATCAACATCTTCTTTTAAAAGATTTGCAATGTATGAGTCGCCAAATCCAAGCCTTTTAGCCTTTTGCAAAAGCTCATATGGCAGAGACTCTATATCATATTTTTTGAGCTGTTTTGACATATCAACTATGTTTTTGAACTTTTCAATAAAGAAGTAATCAATCTTGCTGAGGTCTGAGATGAATTTGCAGTCATAGTTTCGGGAAAGAGCTTCGCATATTGCGAAAACTCTCTCATCATTTGGAGTTTTTATATACTCTAAAAGTTCGCTATCTGTCATCTCTTCGAATTTTTTAAGCCCAAGCTGGTAGTTAATCTTAACATCCAGTGAATCTATTGCTTTCAAAAATGCTTCTTCAAATGTTCTTCCAATTGCCATGACCTCGCCAGTTGACTTCATCTGTGTGCCAAGTCGTCTGTCTGCCTTTTCAAACTTGTCAAACGGCCATCTGGGCACTTTTACAACAACGTAGTCTATAGACGGTTCAAAGCTTGCATATGTGTTTTGGGTGATAGGATTTATTATTTCGTCAAGTGTAAGACCAATTGCTATTTTTGCAGCAATTCGAGCAATAGGGTACCCTGTTGCTTTTGATGCTAAGGCAGATGAACGGCTCACTCTTGGGTTTACCTCAATTACAACATACTCCATGCTGTTTGGATTTAGCGCAAATTGAACATTGCATCCGCCCTCAATTTTAAGACTTCTTATTATGTTCAAAGAAGCACTTCGAAGCATCTGATACTCTTTATCAGAAAGAGTTTGAGATGGAGCAACAACAATACTGTCACCTGTGTGAATTCCCACAGGGTCTATATTTTCCATGTTGCACACAGTGATGCAGTTGTCGTTGCTGTCCCTCATGACCTCATATTCTATTTCTTTCCAGCCAAGGACACTCTGTTCAATCAATACCTGATGAATTAAAGAAAGTTTCAATCCCTTGCTTGCGATATATCTCAGATCTTCTTCATTATAAGCAATTCCACCGCCTGTGCCGCCAAGGGTATAGGCAGGACGAACAATAACAGGGTATCCAACTTCTCTTGCGAATTCTATAGCTTCTTGTACAGAGTGTGCTATGATGCTTTTTGGCACAGGTTCTCCAATTTCAATCATGGTCTTTTTAAAAAGTTCCCTGTCTTCTGCCTTTTTAATTGTTTCAAGCGATGTTCCAAGAAGAGAAACTCCGTACTTTTCCAAAATTCCTGCTTCGGCAAGCTCAAAAGCCATATTGAGTGCTGTCTGACCACCAAGCCCAGCCAAAAGTCCCTGTGGTCTTTCTTTTTTGATTATTTCTTCGATATAATCAACTGAAATTGGTTCAATATATACCCTATCAGCAATTTCTGTATCAGTCATGATTGTTGCGGGGTTGGAGTTTACAAGTACAACTTCTATTCCTTCTTCTTTTAAAGCGCGGCAGGCCTGAGTTCCTGAATAGTCAAACTCAGCAGCCTGCCCAATTACTATCGGACCTGAGCCTATTATCAAAACCTTTTTTATGTCCTTTCTCTTTGGCATCTTTTTCTACACTCCATTCAAAAGCTTAGTAAATTGGTCAAATATATATTTTGAGTCATGTGGACCCGGGCTTGCCTCAGGATGGTATTGAACAGATACTATGGGCAAATCAAGATGAGCAAACCCTTCAACAGTTTTGTCATTTACGTTTACATGTGTGATTTTTATTTTTTCATATTCTTTATATTCAATTGCATAGTTGTGATTCTGTGAGGTTATATAAACCTTGCCGGAAATCAAGTCTTTAACCGGGTGGTTTCCTCCATGGTGACCAAATTTCAGCTTGTATGTCTTAAGTCCTAAACACAAACCTAAAAGTTGATGGCCAAGACAAATTCCAAGGATAGGTTTTTTTAACTCTATTATTTGTTTCAAAGTAGGGAAGATTTCTTCTAAGTCAGTAGGGTCGCCCGGTCCGTTTGAGAATACAAAACCCTCGGGATTTATTTTCATCATTTGGTCAAGTGAGCTATTATATGGAAACACATATAAATCAAGCCCTCTTTTTGAAAGTTCTCTCAAGATGTTTTGCTTAATTCCAAAATCTAAAACAGCAACCTTCTTGCCACTGCCTTCAATTCTGTAAACCTTGGTGGTTGAAACCTCTTTTACCAGAGCTGGCTTTTGTTTTTTGTACTCAGATATTTTGCTCAGGAGAACCTCTTTATTGTCGGTCTCTGTTGAGATTATACCAAGCATTGACCCTTTATTTCGTATGTGCTCTGTTATAGCTCGTGTATCTACACCCTCAATTGCTACAATATTATTTTCTTTTAAATATTCATGCAATGTCTTCTGAGCCCTGAAATTTGAAGGTGTTTTGCATGCCTCTCTGACAATAAAACCTTCAACATGAGGTTTGTATGACTCCACATCTTCACTATTTATTCCGTAGTTGCCTATAAGAGGATAGGTCATTGTAACAATCTGGCCATTGTAAGAAGGATCACTCAGCACCTCTTGGTATCCTGTCATGCATGTATTGAATACAATTTCACCAATTGTTTCGCCTTCACTGCCAAGTGAAATTCCTTCAAATGTCAGCCCGTCTTCTAAAACAAGTATCGCCTTTTTCATTTCCATTCTCCTTCTTGAGCATTTTTAAATAAAAGAGTACCAAAATCTCAGCTTAAGTTCAATACTAAAAAGTTGTCAAATAAATTATAAACCAAAATGAATAAAAATACAATATCTAATTTATTTTTATTCGAAGTCTACATTGTAGTTCTTTACCCAAAAATCAAGCTGGATGATATATCCAAAAAACTGTGGGAGGGTCATTAGCTGACCAAACCAGGGTTTATCTAAGGGAAAAAATTCTTTCTCTGTTATGTTTTCCAAGTAAGTCTTATCTATTATCTCAAATATAGGAGAGTTATTTTTTATAATCTCTAAAACCTTTTGCTTTGTTTTTTTGAGATACTCGGGATTATAGGTTTTAGGGTAAGGGCTTTTTTTGCGATTCTTTATTTCATCGGGAATAATTCCTTCAAATGAACGCCTTAAAAGTACTTTTTCCATGTTTTCAAGGTATTTTATCTTCCAAGGAACATTGTACAAAAGTTCTACAATTCTATAATCTGCAAATGGAACTCTTACCTCCAAAGAATTTGCCATGCTCATTCTATCTTTTCTGTTTAAAAGCGTTACCATAAACCACTTAACATTCAAGTAGTACAAAATTCTATGTCTTACGTCTTCCTGAGAGTCACTGTCAAGGTAGTTTACTTTTCCAACCGACTCTTTATACTTTGAGTTAACATACTCTTCGAGCTCAAATTTTGAATATTTTTTCGACAGAATATTTTTTCTAAATTCTAATGAAGGCGACCATGGAAAGGTTTCGAAATTTTTGTAATCCTCTCTCCAATACCAGGGATATCCACCAAAAATCTCATCAGCGCACTCACCCGATAGGGCAACCTTTGCATATTTTCTCACTTCACTTGTGAACAAGAAAAGTGATGAGTCAATGTCAGCCATGCCAGGAAGGTCATTTGCAACTGTGGCATGTAAGAGAGCATCGCATAAAAGTTCATTGTCAATTTCAACTACAATGTGGTCTGTACCTATACTTTTTGAAGCTATCTTAGCATAGGTGCTGTCTAAGGTGGGCTGATACTGATTAAATTTATAATATTTTGCATTATCCTTATAATCAATAGAAAAACTTTTTAATCTTTTTCCTTCTTTTCTTAACTGGTTAGCAGAAATAGCTGTAATAATGGTCGAATCCAACCCGCCTGATAGAAAGCAGCATATTTCAAAGTCAGAAACAAGCTGTCTTGTTATTGCATCTTTGACAAGGTTTTTAACTATCTCAATGGTTTCCTCTACTGTTTTGTCAAACTTTTCGGGTTTTAACTGCCAATATTCTTTTATTTCATATCTATTTTTGCTGTATATTACATAATGTGCAGGTGGAAGTTCTATGATATCTTTGAAAATTGCTGAAAATGGAGACCTTGCAGGGCAAAGACCTATAAGCTCAAAAATACCCTCTTTGTCCACCTTAGTAGAGATTAGAGGATGCCTTAGAAGAGATTTTATTTCTGAAGCAAAAATAAAATTGTCATTTTTAAGAGAGAAAAATAGCGGTTTTACTCCTAAATGATCCCGAGCTACGAAAAGTTCATTGTTGGTTTCATTAAAAATGGCAAAAGCAAATATACCATTTAAATATTTCACACACTCTTCTTTCCATTGAATATATGAGGTCAACACAACTTCGGTGTCTGAGTATGAACTGAAATGATACCCTAAGCTTTGAAGCTTTGCCCGAAGCTCTTGAGTGTTGTAAAGCTCACCATTGTAAACTATAATAAATTTTTGTTGATTATGGAATTTGATCATTGGCTGTTTGCCACCTTCAGGGTCAATAATGGTGAGTCGTTTGTGCCCGAGCAGAGCATGTTTGGTGATGTAATATCCTTCTTCATCAGGTCCACGGTGACTAAGTACATCTGTCATCTTTGTTATTACATCCTGGAATTCAGAGATGTCTGCGCTAAAGCATATCCATCCGCTAAATCCGCACATTTTCCCACAACCAATTTTAGAATTTCAGTATCAATATATTAAGCAAAAGGTAAGATGGTGAATGAGGATGTTTTGGGTTATTGACATATCACATCAGATGTTTTATAATAAATCTTGCATCGAAAATAGAAGATTTTCGCGGAAGGGTGTCCGAGTGGTTTAAGGAGCTGGTCTTGAAAACCAGTGACCCGCCTGAAGCGGGCCGTGGGTTCGAATCCCACCCCTTCCGCCATTTAATTTTTTATTAGGATTTTTTTTGTTACCGCTACAAAAGTGCTTGCAAGTTTTTGGACACATAGTGTAATATTATAATTGAGCAAGTATTTAAGGGACCATGAAGAGAATATGGTCTTTTTTTATTACATCTCATCTTGTGATTATAATTGTAAGAATCAATTTCCTCATATTTCTTTACATTTTGTGATAATATAGTTTTGAGGCCAAATAGAAGAATACAATATACACAATTAAACAATTAAATGACTCTTTACAATCATCATTGCGAAAGGTGTGGAATGAGTTGGAACTCAAGGCTTATGCTAAAATTAACTTAGCATTAGATGTGCTTTCGAAAAGAGAAGATGGCTATCATGAAATAAGAACTATAATGCAAACAGTGGATTTGTATGATATAATCAATATTGAAAAGATAGAAGAAGACAGTATAATTGTAACAACTTCAAGTGAAAATATTCCAACTGACAATAAAAACCATGCATACATTGCGGCTTCACTTTTAAAAGAGCGTTTTGGAGTAAAGCAAGGTGTGAGAATACATATTGAAAAGAACATTCCGGTCTCTGCAGGTTTAGCTGGTGGAAGCACTGACGCAGCAGCAGTTTTAAAAGGTCTGAATGAAATATTTGAGCTAAATCTTTCTGAGCAGCAGCTTATGGAAATTGGAAGAGAGATTGGTGCTGATGTTCCATTTTGTTTGGTAGGCGGCACAGCCCTCTGTGAGGGAATTGGCGAAAAGGTGATAAAGCTTAAGGCAGCTCCTCAGATGAATATCCTCATTGCAAAACCAGAGGTATATGTTTCTACGCAGGCTGTGTATGAGGCATTGGATCTTAGCAAGATAAAAAAGAGACCAAACATTGAAGCTATGATTTCGGCAATTGAAGAAGGTAATGTAAAAGAGATAGCAAAGAACCTTTGCAATGTTTTAGAGGTGGTTACAGTAAATCAGTATCCAGTCATAAACAGAGTCAAGGACATTATGAGAAATAACAATGCTCTTGGGACAGTTATGACAGGAAGCGGGCCAGCTGTATTTGGGATTTTTGGCAACAAGTATGATGCTTTAAAAGCTGCAGAGAGGCTCAAGGTGTTTATAAAAGAAATTATCTTGACTACAACATGTGAAGGCAGTGGAGTTTAGGAATTTTAGTATAGTAGGAGTTGTGATAAAAAATGAATGAGAAGAATGAGTCACATTATTTTTTAATAGAGAACTACAAGCCTCTGCGCGAGATTGTGTTTGAAAAGCTCAGAGACATGATTGTAAACGGCGATTTAAAACCTGGTGAAAGGCTTATGGAGATAAAACTTGCAGAAATGCTTGGAGTTTCAAGAACTCCTATCAGAGAGGCGATAAGAAAACTTGAACTTGAAGGGCTTGTTGTGATGCTTCCCCGGAAAGGTGCTTATGTTGCAGATATTTCTAAAAAAGAGATAATGGATGTTTTGGAGATACGGGCTGCACTTGACAAGCTTGCGACAGGTCTTGCAGCCCAGCGAATGACAAAATCTGAAAAGGAGCAGCTCAAAAAGGTTCTCTCTTCATTTGAAAAGAATTTTAAGTCGGGAAATATTGAAGGAATGATAAATGACGATATAAAATTGCACGACTTGATATATTTGGGTGCAAAGAATGAGAAACTTCAGCACATAATAAATAACCTTCGCGAGCAGATAACCCGGTTCAGGATAATATATCTTAAAGAGATTTACAGGAAAAATGAAAATCTTTTAAAAGAACACAATGAGATTGTAGAAGCAATTATAAGTGGAGATGTTGAAAAAGCACAGAAGATAGCAGAAGAACATATAAAAAATCAGGAAATAGAGCTTATCAACAGCTTAAAATTTTAACAAAAAGGTGAAAAATATGATAAATGCTGTAATACTTGCTGGATCTGATAAAAACAAATCAGGTACTCCTTATGAGTGCAAGGCATTGATAAAGATAGGAGAAAAATATTTAATAGAGTATGTGCTTGATGCAGTATGCAGCTCCAAGCATATTTCGCGCAGAGTTGTTGTAGGCCCAGTTCAGCTAAAAGAATTTTTAATTTTAAAGTATCCACAGGTTGAATTTGTTGAAGAAGACACCTCAATAATGAGAAATGCCAAAAAAGCGATAGAATTTTTGAACGATGACAAAAAAATCTTATTTTTAACTGCAGACCTGCCCTTTATTACCGCTGAGGCGATAGATCATTTTATCGAAGAGTCGATAAAATCAGGTGCAGATATCTGTTATCCTATTGTTGAAAAGAGCATAAACGATGAGAAATACCCTCAGATGAAAAGGACATATGGAACTGTGAAAGAAGGAACATTTACTGGTGGTAATGCCATTATAATAACTCCATCAGTATTTGAAAAGTGCTATTCACTTGCCGAAAAGCTTGTGGAAAAGCGAAAAAATCCTATTGCCATGGCGCGGCTAATAGGGCCTACCATTTTGTTGCTTTTTTTAACCAAGAGACTTTCAATCCAGAAAGTTGAAAAAAGGGTATCTAAGGTTTTTAAGGTTAAAGCTAAAGCTATCATCTCTACATATCCTGAATTGGGGCAGGATGTAGATAAAGACTCTGACCTTGTGGTGGCAAAGTTCTATCTTGAAAAAAAGAGGTAGAATTCCGATTGAAATTGTGGTATAATATAAAAAGTGATACTTTTATCTCAAGAAGGAGGCAAATAGGAATGCCAAGAATTACAACAGATACAATAATTGCAGATGTATTGAGAATTGATAGAGGGACCATTCCAATATTTTTGAACAATGGTCTTCACTGTTTGGGTTGCCCTTCTGCTCAAGGGGAAAGCATTGAAGAGGCATGTGCGCTTCATGGAATAGATGCGCAAAAGCTTGTAGACGAGCTAAACGAGTATCTCAAGAGCAAAGGCCTTTTGGATGAATAAAAAAAGACTTTACATCTTGAGCAAATCGTATTAAAATAATAAATGGTAGTGCGGGTGTAGTTCAATGGTAGAACACCAGCTTCCCAAGCTGGCAGCGTGGGTTCGATTCCCATCACCCGCTCCAAATGACAAAAAGGGGGGTATGCTCCCCTTTATTTTTGTAAGCGCCCACGTAGCTCAGCAGGCAGAGCGTCGCCTTGGTAAGGCGGAGGTCGCCGGTTCGAGCCCGGTCGTGGGCTCCATTTTAGTTATTGACAATTTTAATTGTTTATGATAGATTTAAAAAGTCAAGAAAAGAAGGGTTATTTTTTTTTGCTAATTTTCATTGTTGAAGAATACAAAGTGTTGTTCTGAAAAAAGAAAAGAGGAAAAGGATGAGGTCATTTATAGAAGGTTTGAGATGGAGGTGAACAATAGAACATGGCAGCAAAAGGTGCAAGAATGATAATTCATCTTGAATGTACTGAGTGTAAAAACAGGAATTACACGACAGAAAAGAATAAGAAGAATGACCCAGATAGACTTGAGCTTAAAAAGTACTGCAAGTTTTGTCGAAGACACACCATCCATAGAGAAACTAAATAGTTAAGAAAGAGGATGTGTGAATAATGGTGGAGAAGAAAAAGGTGGAAAAGGTAGTTGCAAAACCTCAAGTGAACAAAAAGAAGTTGAGTTTTAAAGAATGGTGGGCAAAAACTGTAAAATTTTTTAGAGATGTTAGAATAGAGATGAAGAAGGTTGTATGGCCTTCTCAAAAACAGGTGGTAAAGCACACAATTGTAGTGTTGACATTTACACTGTTTTTCACAGTGTTCATTTTGCTTGCTGACCTTATATATGACCAGCTTATCTTCAAACTTTTATTGAAGATAAAATAAAAAGCAATTCTTGAGAAAAAAGGAGGGCGGGCTTTTAGCCCTTCAAAATGAGCGATAAAAGAGCAAAATGGTATGTTGTCCATACCTATGCAGGCTATGAAAATAAAGTAAAAGCTAATTTAGAAAAAATAATTGAAAATAGAAATTTGTCTGATAGAATCTTAGACATAAGGATTCCCACAGAACTTGTCACTGAAATTAAAGATGGAAAGAAGATTGTAAAGGAAAAAAAGAAATTTCCTTCGTATGTGTTAATCAAAGCTGTAATGGACAATGAGATATGGTACACCATAAGAAATGTCAGAGGCGTGACTGGTTTTGTGGGTCCTGAATCCAAACCCACACCTCTTACAGATGAAGAAATAGAAGCGATGGGTATCAAGGAAGAGGTTGTGGAGGTATTTGACATTGAAGTTGGTGACAATGTGAAGGTTGTATCTGGTCCGTTCACTGACTTTTATGGGCCAGTTGTTGAGATAAACAGAGAACGAAAAAAGGTAAAAGTAATGCTCAACCTATTTGGGAGAGAAACTCCTGTAGAATTTGATTACCACCAAGTAGAAAGATTATAATATATTTAAACTCAAGTCAAACAGGAGGTGAAAAAGAAAAATGGCAAAGAAGGTATTAACACAAATAAAGCTTCAAATTCCAGCAGGCAAGGCAACACCAGCACCACCAGTTGGACCTGCATTGGGTCAGCATGGTGTTAATATTATGCAGTTTTGCAAAGAGTTTAATGAAAGAACAGCGAAAGATGCTGGATTGATTATTCCAGTTGTTATAACTGTTTATTCTGATAGGTCTTTTACATTCATTACAAAGACGCCTCCAGCATCAGTTCTGTTGAAGAAAGCTGCGGGAATTGAAAGCGGGTCTCCAAAGCCAAACAAGCAAAAGGTAGCTACATTAAAAAGAGATGTTATCAGAAAGATTGCTGAACAAAAGATGCCAGACTTGACTGCTGCATCTTTGGAGGCTGCTATGAGAACCATTGAAGGTACTGCAAAGAGCATGGGAATTGTGGTTGAAGACTAATATTTTTTGCACCTTAGGTAGGTGTGGGAGGTTAATTTATAGCCGCAAATACCACAAAGGAGGTTTATAAAGAGAATGTTCAGAGGTAAGAAATATCAAGAAGTCGCAAAACTTGTCGATAAAACAAAGCTTTATGACCCGGAAGAAGCAATTGAACTTGCATTAAAAACATCTTATGCAAAGTTTGACGAGACGGTTGAAGTTCATGTAAGATTAAACGTTGATCCAAGACATGCTGATCAACAGGTAAGAGGCACTGTGGTTTTGCCGAACGGTACAGGTAAAAACGTAAGAGTTTTAGTTTTTGCAAAAGGTGACAAGGCAAAAGAAGCAGAAGAAGCAGGAGCAGATTATGTAGGTGCAGAAGAGCTTGTTGCAAAGATTCAAAATGAAGGCTGGACAGACTTTGATGTATGTATTGCAACACCCGATATGATGGGTTTGGTGGGAAGACTTGGTAAGATTTTAGGTCCTAAAGGTTTGATGCCAAACCCAAAATCAGGGACTGTAACAATGGATGTTGCAAAAGCTGTGAAAGAAGCAAAAGCTGGTAGAGTTGAATTTAGGCTTGACAAGACAGCTATAATCCACTGTCCAATTGGCAAGGTTTCATTTGGTAAAGAGAAACTTCTTGAAAACTATAGAACACTAATGGATGCAATCATCAAAGCAAGACCAGCTGCTGCAAAAGGACAGTTTATAAAAAGCATCACAGTAGCAACAACAATGGGACCTGGAATTAAAATAAATCCATTAAAACCGTTATAATAGTATAAAAATGTTCTAAAATTCAAAAAGTGAATAGCCTACAACCGAAGACAGTAGGTGCAAAGTACTTTTAAAGGTACTTTGCTTAAAGGTTTGCCTACCGAGGTTGTAATTATTTTAAAACCCATCGGCCAAGATGGCTTGAAATTGTCTTTTATTGTTGGCTGAATGGGGGAAGGATAATTACAGCCTCTTTAAGGTGAACTTAAAGAGGCTTTAATAATTTTATAGGATACAAAAGGGAGGTGAATTTGTTGGCAAAGTCAAGAGCGGTAAAAGAGCAACTTTTAAATGAGTACAAGGAAAAGCTGTCCAAAGCAAAAGCTGGTGTGATTGTTTGCAATCATGGAATTACCGTCGAACAGGACACAGCGCTCAGAAAGAAGCTAAGAGAAGCAGGAATTGAGTACAAGGTTGTAAAAAAGACTTTGTTTACCTTTGCTGTAAGGGAAAATAATCTTTCTGAACTTGAGCAGTTCTTTGAAGGACCTATTGCCGTTGCATTTTCATACGACGACCCTGTAAAGGTTGCAAAGGTATTAAAAGAAGGCGCAAAAGACCTTGAAAAGTTAGAAATAAGAGGCGGATTTATTGAAGGCAAAGTAATTTCTGCAAAAGAGGTTGACGCACTTTCCAAACTTCCGTCAAGAGAAGAGCTTGTTGCAAAGATGCTTGGTGGCTTGAATGCGCCAATGTCTGGTCTTGTATATGTACTTTCTGGTACAATTAGGAAGCTTGTTCTGGCACTCGATGCTATTGCTAAAAAGCAGAGTGCTTAACATAAAATAAAAAAATAAAAAAATTTTAAAATGGGAGGTTGTTCAGAAGATGGCAAGCGAAAAGGTTCAAAAATTGATTGAAGAAATCAAAACATTGACAGTATTAGAGCTTTCTGAGATGGTAAAAGCTTTAGAAGAAGAGTTTGGCGTTACAGCAGCAGCTCCAGTTGCAGTTGCAGCAGCTCCAGTTGCTGGTGCTCAGGCAGCAGCTCCAGCTGCAGAAGAGAAGACAGAATTTAACGTTATTTTAGCAGACGCTGGTAGCGACAAGATCAAAGTTATCAAGGTAGTAAGAGAGATAACTGGTCTTGGATTGAAAGAGGCAAAGGACCTTGTTGACGGTGCTCCAAAGCCAATCAAAGAAAATGTTTCAAAAGAAGAAGCTGAGCAGATCAAGAAGAAACTTGAAGAAGTTGGAGCAAAAGTTGAACTCAAATAATGAATGTCAAATTACTGAAAAAGGGCGGGGGAAATTTTCCTGCCCTTTTTCAATTTAATGGATGAAATCTTGATTTTATTGTGGTATTATAAAATACATATTACACTAAGTTTAGGAAGGTTGGGTTAGAAAAATGAATGAAAAGTACTTAGAGATTGTCCAAAAGATAAATGAGCTTACCTCTACCATGTCAGAAGCTTTTGAGCATATCATAAGTGTTCAAATTCCGCAGCTAAGGTTTGAAGACTCTTTTTATCTTTTAAACGATATTATTGAAGCATTTTTGAGTATTTCAAGTGCTCTGAGAGTAATTCAAGATGAGTTTGACGTAGAAAGTCTTCAGAACACAGAAAATGAATTTCAGGAAAGGTTGGGCGAGCTTCTTCAGATGTACAAGCAGCCAGTAGCTGAAAAGCTTCTTGCCAAGTATCAAAACGAAATAATACCGGTTTATGAAAAATGGCAGACACAGCTTCTTAGTACAATAAACAGATACCAGGCATGAATCATAAAAAATGGCTGGCTACTTTTGGACCAGCCATTTTTTACTTAAGATTATTATTTTTCAAAATATTTGAACTGTGAAGTGTAGAGATTATAATAATAACCTTTCTTCTCAAGAAGCTGAGTATGACTGCCTTCTTCAACAATTTGTCCATCGTGGATGACAAATATCCTGTCTGCATTTCTGATTGTGGACAGTCTGTGAGCTATAATAATTGAGGTCCTGCCCGATGTTAGCTTTTCTATAGCCTGTTGGATTAAGACCTCTGTTTGAGTGTCTACTGCTGAGGTTGCTTCATCTAATATCAGTATTTTTGGGTCAGCTAAAAGTGCTCTGGCAAATGCGATGAGTTGTCTTTGACCGATAGAGAGGCGACTTCCTCTTTCGTTGACCTCTGTGTCATATCCGTTTTCCATTTTCATGATAAACTCATGAGCATTTACAATCTTTGCAGCCCTAATTACTTCATCCATTGTGGCATCAGGTTTTGCATATCGAATATTATCTGCAATTGTACCAGAGAATATAAATGTGTCTTGAAGCATTATGCCCATTTGCTTTCTTAAAGAAGATAAAGTTACGTTTTTAATGTCATGCCCGTCAATCAAGATCCTTCCCTTTTGAGGGTCATAAAACCTTGCAATAAGATTTATTATTGTGGTTTTTCCTGCACCTGTTTCGCCTACAAGCGCAATTGTCTCACCAGCTTTAATAGTAAATGAAACATCTTTTAAAACAGGTTTTTCCTCGTCGTATGAAAAAGAAACATTTTCAAACGTTATTTCACCTCTAATTGGTGGCAAGTCATATGCATCTTTGGTATCTTGAACATCTGGTTGAGTATCGAGAATTTCAAATATACGTTCGGTTGATGCCATTGCAACCAGCAGCTGGTTATAAAAGTTAGATATATTGTTAATAGGTTGCCAGAACATTCCCATATAATTAGAAAATGCTATGATTGTGCCAAGTGTTGTGTACCCCTTTCTCATCATCCAGATGCCAAAAAGAAATATGAGAACGCTCGAAAGAGTTCCAGTGAATTCTATGGTTGGCCAAAATAGATTGTTTACTCTGATTGCTTTCATCCATGTATTTTTAAATGTAGTGTTGAGCATCTTAAAAATTTCAGCATTTTTTTCTTCTCTGACAAAAGCCTGAGTTATTTTCATTCCTTGTATGCTTTCATGTATATAAGCATTGAGAGTAGAAGATTTCTTTCTAACATCTTGCCATCTTGTTCTTATTGAGTTTTTTAATATCATGATTATTAAGATTAACAAAGGAAGCACTCCAAGTGCGACAATGGATAGTTTTATATCGATTGAAAGCATTATTACTATGATAGCCCAAAGGCTTAAAGTGTCAACCAGCACATTTAAAATACTATTAGACAAAAGCTCTGATAAAGAATCCACGTCATTCATTACCCTTACCATTATTTTGCCTGCGGGTCGACTGTCGAAAAAGTTAAGAGATAGTTTCTGAAGGTGAATAAAAAGATGCATTCGAATATCTGAGACCACACTGTTGCCGAGTTTTGTCATAAAGATGGTTCTTACACGAAGACTTATTACGTACAGTAAAGTAAGTACAATATAGAAAACTGCCTTATACAAAAGAGCATGGATATTTCTTTGGGGAATATCAAAGTCAATAACCAATCTTATCAAATACGGTCCGGCAAGGTTGTAGAATGTAGCAAGCATCATCAGAAGAAGAGAGTATATAAAGTACCTTCTATATGGCTTTATATATCTCAAAAGTCTTACAAACTGTGACCAATTAAAAGGTTTTGTTATTGGTTCATCTTCTTCAATTCTAAGTCTTTTTGTGGAATTGCTCAAAACCTATCACCTTCTTTTTGTGTACTCAGAATATCTTTGTATTGCTGAACAAATATATTATAATATCTGCCTTTTTTAGCTAAAAGTTCACTATGAGTTCCTTGTTCTACAATCTTTCCATTTTCAAGGTAAAGTATCAAGTCGCAGTCTTTTACCATTGAAATCCTATGAGCAATGATAAATACGGTACAATCTTTGAAATATTCTTCTAACGCTTTGCTTATCAAATATTCTGTTTCCATATCAACCGCTGATGTTGCATCATCGAGGATCAATATCTTGGGTTTTTTCAAAAGAGCTCTTGCTATTGCAATTCGCTGTTTCTGACCACCTGAGAGGCCAATTCCTCTTTCTCCAACAAGAGTATCATATCCATCTGGGAATTCCATAATAAACTCATGTGCCTGAGCAAGTTTTGCGGCGTTTATGATATCTTCAAGAGAAGCATTTTCCACGCCGTATGCTATGTTATTTGCAATAGTGTCAGAAAACAAAAATGTCTCTTGAGGAATTACAGAGATTGCGCTTCTGAGCTTTTTAAGGTCGTAGTCTCTTACATCTATTTCGTCTATTAGTACTCTTCCGCTTGATACGTCATAAAAACGGGGTATAAGATTTACCACAGAAGATTTTCCTGAACCTGTTGGTCCCATTATAGCAACCTTCATTTTAGGTTTTACTTCAAAATTGATATTTTCTAAGACAAGATTTCCAAAGTGTTTGAAATACACGTTTTCAAACCTTACATACCCTTCTTTAACTTCAAATGGAGTTGGCTTTCCTTTGATTTTGACAGGTGTACTGAGCAATCCAAATACTCTTTCGCAAGAAGCGTTTGCTCTTTCCACCATGCTTATAATCCATCCCAATGACCTCAGAGGCCAAATTATAGCCCAAAGATATCCTTGAAAAGCCATAAGTGTTCCAACTGTAATTAAATTTTTAATTACCATAAAACCGCCCAGTGCGAAAATAATCAGTACAAGTAATGATGTCACTGCTTCAATCATAGGAAAGAATTTGCCCCAGATAAGTCCCACTGTGATATTTTGTTCTTTGTATTCGCTGTTGGCAGACGAAAATTTCTCTATTTCAAAGTTCTCTTGTGAGAAAGCCTTTACAACTCTGATGCCTGTAATATTTTCCTGAGTCGCTGTGTTAAGTTTTGAGTACTTTTCTCGTATCTTAATAAATTCTGGTCTTATGGTTCTATCAAAAACATAAACCAAGATTAGCAATATCGGAGTTGAGAGAAGCAAAGCAAGTGTAAGCTTTACATTTAAAATGAACATTATGGTAAGGGATATCGAAAAGTTCAAAATATTTTCGGCAAGCAGAGCTAAGGCAGTGGAGAAAAACATTCTAATTCCTTCCAAGTCACCTGTCATGCGTGCCATGATTTCTCCTGTTCGAGTTTTGTCATAAAATTCATAGGTCTGTCTTTGTAAAAAATTGTAAAGCGTTTCTCTTAGTTCATAAAGTATGTTCTGGGATACTTTTTCAAATAATAATGAGTGACCATATCTTATAAGACCCCGCACCAAGCTTACACTGAGCATTGTGATGACAAATGGTAAAAGCAAATGATACTTTTTCTTTGAAATTACTTGGTCAATTATCAGTTTAGAGATATATGGATTTACCATTCCAAGGGTTATAGATATTGAAATGAGAACAAAACCAAGGATTAAAAATTTTTTATATTTTCGAAAATATGGTGATAATCTTTTTAAGTTGTCCACGTAAGAAGCACCCTTCCAAACTTAAATTTTCATTTACTTGCTACTTTAATACATTATAAACCTGTTTTATGTGAAAATAAATATAAGAATTTTAATATTTAGCTCACTTTTTTAAGCCTTTATTTGTTCTTCATAAAACATTGAGCTTTTTAATAATATTGTTTATAGATATTCAGGCGAGGATGATAAAACCACGATGGTAAACAATCTTAAAAGCTTTGAAAAAGGGCTTTCTTTAAAAGAAGCTGAAGAGAATTTGGAAAGATTTGGTATAAACGAGATAGAGATTGAAAAAAGAAAAAAACCTCTTTCAATATTTTTAGACCAGTTCAAAGATATCCTGGTTCTGATTTTGGCTGTATCTACAGCTTTGTCATTTTTGCTCGGCGAATTTTTAGATGCTATTGTTATCTTTTTTCTTATAATTTTGAACGGAACATTGGGATTTATTCAGGAATACAAAGCCGAAAGAGCTTTAGAATCTTTAAAAAACTATATTTCCTACAAAGCAAAAGTTATAAGAGACGGAAAATTAGAAGTAATTGAAGCAAAATATGTAACAGTAGGAGACATTGTAGTAATTGAAGAGGGAGACAGAATTCCAGCAGATGGAGTATTAGTCGAAGGATATTCACTGAAGGTTGATGAGTCTATCTTAACAGGTGAGTCTATAGCCGTGGACAAGGATGTTCACACTGAAAATAAACTTTATATGGGTACGTACGTAGTCAAAGGAAAGGGTTTAATGAGGGTTACTTCAATAGGGCTTAACACCAAAATGGGGCAAATAGCAAAGGTACTGGTAGAAACACAGGAGACTAAAACACCTTTGCAAGTCAGATTAAACCAGCTTGGCAAAATACTTGCTGTAATTTGTATTGCTATATGCAGTGTAATAGTAATATTGGGAATAATTAGAAAACAAAATATCTACGACATGTTTATGATAGGAATAAGTTTAGCAGTTGCAGCAATTCCTGAAGGTCTTCCTGCTGTTGTAACAATTACCTTGGCAATAGGGGTTCAGCGCATGGCAAAGAAAAATGCACTTGTAAGAAAGCTTTCATCTGTTGAGACCTTAGGGTGTGTAAATGTTATTTGTTCAGACAAAACAGGAACTTTGACAGAGAACAAGATGACTGTGAAAAGGATAGAGACAGTTGACATGAGCATAGAGGTTGAAGGGACAGGGTATGATTTGAAAGGAAGGATTCTTTTAAACGGCCGAATTGTAAAAAATCAGCTTCTTGATTACATAATGATGTGTGCTGTTAACTGCAATAATGCAGAGTTAGAAAAAATAAGAAATGACTTAAAAACAAGCGGTGACCCAACTGAAATAGCACTTTTAGTTTTAGCAAAAAAATATAAAGAGTATATAAAAAGAGAAGAAAAAGTGGCAGAAATACCTTTCGATTCTAACAAACGGTATATGGGTGTGACAGTAAAATATGGTGATAGCAGTATTTTATTTATCAAGGGTGCGTTTGAGAGCTTGATTGGAAGATGCAAGTTTTATATGTGTCAAGATGGGACAATAAAAGAACTTACCTCCTATGAAAAGAGGATAATTGCCAAGAAAAATGAACTGATGTGCAGTGCAGCATTGAGAGTTTTGCTTATGTGCATGAAATTTAATTCACAAGATGTAGATGATATGATTTTTTTGGGGCTTGTTGGAATGATAGACCCACCCAAAAGAGGTGTCAAGCTGGCAATTAGCAAGGCAAGAAAAGCTGGAGTTAAAACAGTTATGATAACAGGTGACCATAAACTTACAGCGTTTGCAATAGCAAGGGAACTTGGAATTGCAGAAAGCTTTGAAGAGGTGGTCACAGGCGAAGAACTTGAAAAGGATGAGAAGTTTATCGAAAAGAATATTGACAATATTTCGGTATTTGCAAGGGTAGACCCACTTTGCAAACTAAAAATTGTAAGACTTTTAAAAAGAAAAGAGAACATTGTTGCCATGACAGGTGATGGAATAAATGACGCACCAGCAGTCAAAGAAGCAGATATTGGTATCGCCATGGGAATAAGTGGGAGTGATGTTACAAAAGAAGCTGCTTCAATGATATTGCTTGACGATAATTACGCCACAATTGTTCATGCTATTGAAGAGGGAAGAATTATCTATGACAACATAAAAAAGTTTGTTAAATATCTTCTTGCTTGTAATATTGGCGAGGTATTGATAATGCTTTTTACCTCAATATTAAATTTGCCAATTGCCCTCTTGCCCATGCAAATTCTATGGGTAAATCTTGTGACAGATGGTCTTCCAGCAGCAGCTCTTTCTCTTTCCAAAGGTGATGAAGACTTAATGAGAAGACCGCCAAGACCAAAAAAAGAAAGCCTTTTTGCAGGTGGACTGATGCAAGAAATAGTATTAAGAGGGCTTTCAATCGGCATATTTGCAACCTTGTCGTTTTACTTACCTCTTTTTAAAGGCTATGACCTCACAACGGCAAGAACAGTTGCATTTGCTACACTTGTAATATCTCAGCTCATTTTTGCCTTTGAGTGTTCGACAAATAAAAGGAATGTATTTTCAATGTTGTTCGGAAACATATACCTTTTAATTGCTGTAATTTCATCGTTTGTTTTATTTTTACTGGTAATATATATACCACAGCTGGGTATAGTATTTGAGGTAAGTCCCTTGAAAAGTCTTGAATGGGGTATCATCATAATCTGTTCATTATTTCCATCTTTGCTTCATAATATATTTGCAAAAAATATCTAAAGTGATAAAATGAAATGAGAAGATAATTTGATAAAGAAATGACATATAGAATTTAAAATTACTGATAGAAAGGGGAATGACAAACAAATGAAAATTGTTATAATCGGTGGAGTTGCAGCTGGAGCATCTGCAGCCACAAAAGCCAGAAGAACAAACGAACATGCTCAGATTGTACTGCTTGAGCAGGGAGAGTATGTATCATTTGCAAACTGCGGTCTTCCGTACTATGTTGGTGGAACAATCCCAAAAAGAGATAGCTTGCTTGTTGTAAGAGAAGAGCTGTTCAGGAAAAGATATAACATTGATGTTCGCACGTTATCCCAGGTTACGAAAATCAACAGAAATAGGAAGACTGTGACAGTTTTAGACAAAAGAAATAATACAACATATGAAGAAAGCTATGACAAGCTTATCATTGCAACAGGTGCAAGGCCTTTTGTTTTGCCTTTTTTGAAAGATTGCAAAAACTCTTACACATGTTTTACACTCTACGACGTTGATAAAATAAAAGAGGCTTTCTCTGCAGCTCCAGTTAAAAAAGCAGTTGTAATTGGAGCTGGCTATATTGGCATGGAACTTGCCGAGCAGCTAAATCTTCTGGGTGTGGATTGTACCATTGTTGAACTAAAAAGTTCTATTTTGCCTCAGTTTGACAAAGAGATGACAAACCCTGTTGTGTATACGTTAAAAGAAAAAGGTATTGATGTGAAAACTGGGGTATCTGTGGTTGATGCAGATGTTGTTGACGGGGTTGCAAAGAGGTTAAAACTTTCAAATGGCGAAGAGGTAGAATGCAATGTTGTTTTTCAGACAGCAGGTGTGATACCAAATGTTGAGCTTGCAAGAGAAGCAGGCCTTGAAGTGAACAGGGGAATTGTGGTAAATAACAAGATGCAGACCTCTGACCCTGACATTTATGCAGCCGGCGATGCAGTTGAAGTAAAAAGTATTATCACAGGCAAAAATGTATGGATTCCTTTGGCAGGACCTGCAAACAAGCAGGGAAGAGTTGCTGGGTGCAATGCAGCAGGCGGAAACTTGGAATTCAAAGGAGTAATAGGCAGTTCTATTATCAAGGTATTTGACTGGGCTTTGGCGAAGGTTGGACTTAGCGAAGCTGAGTGTAAAGACCAAGGACTTGATTATAACGTAACAACTGTTCATCCTCTTCATCATGCTGGTTACTATCCAGGCGGCAAGCAGCTGACAATAAAACTTATATTTGACAACTCAACTGGCAGAATTTATGGTGCACAGGTTATTGGAAAAGAAGGAGTTGACAAAAGAGCTGATGTTATTGCAACTGCAATATATGCAGGTTTGACAGTATTTGACCTAGAAAATCTTGACCTTGTATATGCACCGCCATTTTCATCTGCAAAAGACCCTGTTATAATGGCTGGCATGACAGCTTCTAATATAATACGTGGAGAGGTTAAAAATATTTTGCCTGACAGAGTATTTGAGCTTCTTGATAATCCAGAGTATCTTATCTTAGATGTAAGAACACCAGAAGAGTACGAGTTTGGACATATAAAGGGAGCAGTGAATATTCCTGTAGATGAGCTTAGAAACAGACTAAACGAACTTCCAAAGGACAAGAAGATTATTGTTTACTGTGGTGTGGGATTTAGGTCATATCATGGATGTTTGATTTTAAAAGCAAATGGTTTTGATTGTTGGAATATGAGCGGTGGCTGGACATCATGGAGAATGTACTATCCTGATATGGTAGAGTAAGTGGAGGGAAAAGAGTGAAAACATGCGCTATTTTGTGTGCGGCAGGTAAAGGCACAAGGTTTGGGGGGGATACCCCCAAACAATTTTTATTTTTAAAGGGCAAAATGATAATTGAATATTCTCTTGAAGTGTTTGAAAAATCACATTTTATTGATGGAGTTGTGCTGCTTGTACCTCAAGGTTTTGAAGATATTGCAAGATGTTTAAAAAATAAATTCAGCAAGGTTATTTCCTGGGATTATGGTGGGAAAGAGAGAGCAGACACTGTAAAAAGAGGATTGGAGATTTTAAAAGGTGAGTGTGATATTGTTGCAATCCACGATGCTGCAAGACCTTTTATTACTTTAGAGCTTCTGGAAAAATTAATTGCTGAGGTTGAGACTCATTTTGCAGTTGCGCCTGGCATTTTGGCAAAGGATACTGTAAAGTTTGTAGTGGATGGTCACATTCAAAATACATTGCCACGGTCTAATATATGTTTGATACAAACCCCTCAAGTTTTTAAGTTTGATTTAATATATAGAGGATATGAGATGGTTAAAAATGAGTTGTTTACAGATGACCTTCAGTATGTTGAGTTGATGGGTATAAAGCCTAAGATAATTGAAAATAGTAGCATAAATTTCAAAATAACAACAAAAGAAGACCTTCTGATTGCGGAGGCTATTGTAGAGAAGGGGTATTGGTAGTAAAATATCTTTTGAAAGGTTTTAAAACTTTTTGAAAAGGTTGTGAGGCTGTGAAAGTGTATGCTTTAGTTGGACCAAGTGGTACAGGTAAAAGCTATAAGGCAATAGTGGTTGCGAAGATGCTGGGAGCAAGTGCTATAATAGACGACGGTATTTTGGTTTACAACTCAAAGCTTGTTGCAGGAAAGTCTGCAAAGAAAGAACCTACATATTTGGCTTCAGTAAGAAGAGCGCTTTTTATGGAAGATGATCATGCAAATGAAGTGAAAAAGGCAATAAAAGATTTGAACATTGATTCTATTTTAATCTTAGCTACATCCAAGCAAATGGCACAGATGATAGCAAAAAGATTAGAATTGGGAACTATTGAAAGGTTTGTTGATATCAAAGAGGTTTCGAGCGACTTTGAGATAAAAAAAGCAATAACCATGCGAAATAAAGAAGGAAAACACGTTGTACCTGTTCCAACTTTTGAAATAAAAAAGGACTTTTCTGGTTTGCTGATATATCCTTTAAAGCTTTTTAAAAGAATAAACCTCAACGATTATATTGTTGCTGAAAAGACTATAGTAAGACCTACCTTTAGCTATTTGGGTGAATATACTATTTCAGAAAATGTCTTGATTGCGTATGTTCGCAGAGTACTCAAAAAAAGCAATGATATTGCTAAGATACTTTCAATTGACCTTGCTATCAAAAATAATCTGTTGTATATAAAGATTGAGGTTATATTAAAATTTGGTTGCAACATAAAATCTGCACTTGAAGGAATACAAAGGGAGATAAAAGAGGAGATAGAATATTATACCTCAATAAATGTAGAGTACATTCACATCATTGCAAAAGGAGTACAGGTGTAAAAATACTTTTACTTGTATTTTCCAAGTTTTTCAGTAGCATTCAAAAGAGAGTTTCTTATCTCTTCAGTCACAGTATTATTGGCATTTCGATAGTCAAACTGTTTATTAAAGTCACAAACGTTTGTATAAATTCGAGAGAGATTATCAAGCTCAATTTTACAAATTTTTTCGGCAAAATTGTTGAGTTCTTTTCCGGACAAACAATTTAAAGAATACTTCAAAAGTTCATTGAAATGATGTAGGCAAAATCCTTTTGAAGAAAGAACTTTTTGCTGAAAATCTTTCTGGTTTTTCCACATGAAAAAGAATACTTCAAAATAATTTTTCATTCTTGCTTGAATTCTTTCACAGATAACGCACTGGACAGAGAGGTTTTCTAAGTATTGGATTAGATCTGTCAATTTGTTTTTGTTCAAATTTTGATTACCAAGAAGTTTTTTTATAAATCCGTCTTTTTGCTGCAACGTTGCCGCTGAGAAATTGGAATATATAAGTTTTTCAAGATGTTTTTTTATTTCATTAAGGTGAGTTTCCAATATAAGGCCATAAGGAAGCTTATTTTTTTGTTCGAGCAGCATGTGAAAATGCCTTCTGCAAAAACCTTTTTTGTTAGTTTCTATCCTTGCATCAACCTCCATAACACTTTCACCGAGCACAATTTCAATGCATTGTTTTTCGAAATTATTTTCAAGGTAACAAAAAGCACATTCACAATTTACTGAAAAAGCATCATTGACAGGAATCATGTATATCTTTTCGTTTCTCATTAGCATCTAACTCCTTATATTTTTTATTTTTAATAGTTACCAGTTTTAAAATGGTTCATAACATTTATTTTACAGCCTTTTTCTCTTTCTAACAACAACAAAGTTGTTTTTATAAAAAAGAATAAATATCGAAAAAATGGGTATAAAATTTTTAAAGTAAAACTAGAAAGATGGAGTGAAAAGTTTATGAAGCTTACACCAGATAAATTAAAAAAGAATGTAGATTTATCCAATTTTGAATTTAAAAACACAAACGAGATAGAACCTTTGACAACAATAATTGGTCAAGAAAGAGCCAAAAGAGCATTTGAGTTTGGACTGAGCGTTACCACAAAAGGATACAACATTTACATGTGTGGTCCCACAGGTACAGGTAAGACAAGTTTTGCCGAAAATTATTTAAAGGAGATAGCAAAAAACAAACCTGCTCCGAACGACTGGGTTTATGTTTATAATTTTGCCAATCCTGACTCGCCTATTGCAATATCTCTGCCGAAGGGAATGGGCAAAGTTTTTAAGAAAGATATGGCAGATTTTTTAGAGTTTGTAATTAATGATTTGAAGAAGGTTTTTAACAGTGAGGAATACGAAAATGACAAAAACAATATCTACAATGAGTACCAGGAAAAGAGGACACAGCTTTTAGATAGGTTAGCTGAAGAAGCAAGAGAATATGATTTTGAGATAAAGTACACTCCAAGCGGTGTGTATTTCATTCCTATTGTAAATGGGAGGGCTATTTCAGAAGAGGAATATCCTGAGTTAGAAAAGACTATCAGAGATGAAATAGAAAAAAAAGTCAAGAAGCTTCAACTTGAAACTCAAGAAGTTCTAAAGAAAATAAAGATTCTTGAAAAAGAGTTGAAAGAAAGAATAAAAGAACTACAAAAGAGGATAGCCGTCTTTACGATAAGTCATTATGTATATGAAATCAGAAGCAAGTATAAAGATAACAAAAAAATTTTGGACTATATTGATAGTGTGACAGATGACATAATTGAAAACCTTGACGATTTTTTGGACAAAGAAGAGGAGGATACATCTTTACCTTTTCAATTTGTTCCGTATAAAAAGATGTCAAGACTTGATAAATATAAGGTCAATGTTATTGTTGACAATTCGGAATTAGAGGGTGCGCCTGTTGTTTATGAAGTAAATCCAACCTATTACAATCTCATAGGTAAAATTGAATATGATAGCGAGATGGGCAACATCCTTGTTACAGACTACACAAAAATCAAGGCGGGAGCAATTCACAGAGCAAACGGAGGATATCTCATCCTTCAGGCAAAAGATTTGCTAAGCTATCCACAGGCATGGGAAGCCTTGAAAAGAGTACTAAAAACAGGTCAGATATACATTGAAAATCTAAAAGATATTTATGGACTTTTTATAACCCCTTCTTTAAAACCAGAACCTATACCAGTTGATTTAAAGGTTATTTTAATTGGCAGTGAATATATTTATAACATCCTATACACATACGATGAAGATTTTAAAAAGCTTTTCAAGATTAAAGCTGATTTTGACAGCGAAATGGATTACAATCAAGATAATCTCTATAAGATGATTCAGTTTATTAGTTCATTTTGTAAAAAAGAAAATGCATTGCCATTTTCCAAGGATGCCGTTGAGAAGGTAATTGAATATTCCTGCAGACTTGTTGAGAACCAGGAAAAGCTTTCAACGCGGTTTAATGAAATTGTTGAGATATTGGCAGAAGCTAACACCTGGGCTGAACTGGAAAGAAGTAATGTGGTGAAGAAGGAACATGTGAGCAAAGCAATTTGTGAAAAAGAATACAGAAGCGCAAAATATGAAGAAAAAATAAACCAGATGATTGAGGAAGGTACTATTTTAGTTGATGTGGATGGCTATAAGTCTGGCCAAATAAATGCTCTTGCAATTCTGGATGTTGGTGACTATGTTTTTGGCAAACCTTCTTTAATAACAGTTGCCACAAGTAGCGGAAGAAGTGGTATAATAAATATTGAACGTGAAGTACAAATGTCTGGAAAAACTCATAGCAAAGGTATTTTAATTATCTCAGGCTATATTTCACAGCTGTTTGCCCAAGATATGCCACTTACGTTAAATGCAACTATATGTTTTGAACAGCTATATTCTGGCATTGAAGGTGATTCTGCATCAGCAGCTGAACTTTGTGCCCTGCTTTCAGCCTTAAGTGATGTGCCCATCTATCAGGGAATAGCAATAACAGGTTCTGTAAACCAAAAGGGAGTGATTCAGCCTGTTGGTGGTGTGACAAAAAAGATAGAGGGTTTTTATTATGTTTGCAAGAAAAAAGGTTTAAATGGCAAGCAGGGTGTTATAATCCCACATCAAAATATAAAAAATTTGGTATTGTGTGACGAGGTGGTAGAAGAAGTTAGAAAAGAAAATTTTCACATCTGGGCAGTAAAAACAATCGATGAAGCTGTTGAGATTTTGACAGGCAAAAAGTTTGAAGAAGTGGTACTTTTGGCAAGACAAAAGTTAAAAAGATACTTAGACAATTTGGTAAGTTTTAGTGATAAAAAAGATGAGTAAGAAAGGAGAGATATTTTGAGATGTCTATGGATATGTTAGAAGTTTTAAAGTCTCGAAGAAGTATCAGGAAATATAAAAAGAATATGGCTATTGACAGAGAAGTTATTGAAAAGATAATTGATGCTGCAAGATTTGCACCTACTGCAAGAGGAAATGAAGGCTGGGAATTTGTTGTAGTAACAGATGAAAACATTAAAAGACGAATTGCTCAAAAAGCCCGATATGGCAGATTCATAGAAGATGCTTCGTGCTGTGTTGCTGTGCTTTATGAGAAAGATTTCGAATATATTTTAGAAGATATGTCAGCGGCGACCACATATATTTTAGTGGCTGCAAAAGCTTTAGGACTTGGCAGCTGTTGGGTTGCAAGCTATAAAAAGGAGCATTCAGAAGATGTCAAGAAGCTGCTAAACGTTCCAGACAATTTAGAACTTTGTGCGCTCATTGCAATAGGTTATGCTGATGAAGAACCTGTGAGAAATAAAAAGCCACTATCTTCGATACTTCACTGGGATAAATACCAAAGAAAATAATACGGGAGGGAATTTCTGATTTGTTTAGGGAAATTGAGATAAGAACAAAAGACAGGGTGGACTTTGTTGATATTACAAGTAAGCTAAAAGAAATTGTTAGACAGTCTAATATCGAAGAAGGACTAATGACAGTATTTGTTCCACATACAACTGCAGGTATTACAATCAATGAGCATGCTGACCCGTCGGTTGTAAGTGATATAAAAAAACAACTTGAAAAGTTAGTGCCGGCGAACAATGGCTATAGCCACAGTGAGGGGAATTCTGATGCGCATATAAAGGCAAGCTTGATAGGTTCATCTGTTAATATTATAATTCGAAACGGTGAAATGATGCTTGGTACATGGCAAGGAGTGTTCTTTTGTGAGTTTGATGGTCCAAGGAGAAGGAAGATATATGTGTATATAAAATAAAGTTTTTATTTGCTCCGAACACCTCATAAAACAATAGCAAGGATTAAGACAGGTGTTCGGAGCAAAAACCTTTACATTTGACAAAGAAGAAAGCTTGTGCTAAAATATAATACGCAAAAACAAGCGGGTATGGCGGAATTGGCAGACGCGCTAGACTTAGGATCTAGTGGCAACAGCCGTGGGGGTTCAAGTCCCTCTACCCGCACCAAGAGAAAAATATCTTGACAAAAGCAAGTGAAATCATTAAAATATATAATTGCGATGCCGGAGTGGCGGAACTGGCAGACGCACAGGACTTAAAATCCTGGGACCTGAATAAGGTCGTACCGGTTCAAGTCCGGTTTCCGGCACCAGATGTCGCGGGGTGGAGCAGCTGGTAGCTCGTCGGGCTCATAACCCGAAGGTCGGAGGTTCAAATCCTCCCCCCGCAACCAAAAATTTTAAAATATCAAAGATGGCGGCGTAGCTCAGTTGGCTAGAGCATGCGGTTCATACCCGCAGTGTCAGCGGTTCGAATCCGTTCGCCGCCACCATTTTATGTAATAAGAAGTATGGCCCCGTGGTCAAGTGGTTAAGACACAGGCCTTTCACGCCTGTAACAGGGGTTCGAATCCCCTCGGGGTCACCAAATAAAAAAGGAAAATAGGGCTTTTTAAAAGGCCCTTTTATTTATTTTATACGATCTTTTCAATATATTTCTTATCCTTTTTCACCACAATTTCAAATGTGATGTTTCGTTTTTTGAAATTGACATTCCCAATCTTTTAATTTATAATAAAAAGTGAGTAAGTACTTACTAAATAAAGGGTGGTGAGAAATTAGTGAAAAAGAGTGAAGTAACAAAATATAAGATAATTCAAGCAGCTATAAAGCTTATTTCTCAAAATGGTTATGCTGCTACAACCACAGCTCAAATAGCAAAGGAGGCAGGAGTTTCTGAGGCCACACTTTTTAAATATTTCAAAAACAAAGAAACCCTTCTCAAAGAGGTTATTAAAGCAGGATTGACAGAGATTTTAAGCCAGGTTGCTCTTTTACCATTAAAAGAAAATATTAAAAAGAGTATGGCTTTTAAAACTCCAGATTTTATAAAGTCATTAATACGTGAAAGACTTGAGATGGCAGAAAAAAATATTGATATTTTCAAAGTTGTGTTGATTGAAATACAATACAATGACCTCTTAAAAAAAGAGGTAAGTGAAAAAATGGTACCCAAAACCTGTCAAGCAAAGCAGCTTATTGAAAGAATACTTATGCAAAAAGCTGGTATCAGTTCTGATATGGCAAAAGGCCTTTCAAGGGTAATGATAGGTACAGTGTTAACTTTTTTTATTCAAAAATACATTTTGGGAATTGAGACTTCTGAAGATGAACTGGATAGAGAGATTAACAATGTACTTTTGGTATTCAAAAAAGCAATTGGGGAGGAGTAAAAAATGGCAAGTATAAAAAACAAAACAAAATTGGTTTTGTTGGCATCTTTTTGTATAATTTTTTTGTTTTTATTGACAGGATGTAAAGCAAAAAATGATGAAGATATTTATTCGTCGACAGTTGAGGTAAAAAGCATAGATGTAAATAGTGAAATTGCCGGCAGAGTTGAAAAGGTGTATGTTGAGGAAGGTTCTAAAGTAAAAAGAGGAGATGTAATAGCCAAACTAGATAGTGGCATTTTGGAAATTCAGAAAAACTTGGCTTTGTACAATCTTGAAGTTGCAAAGATTTCTTCTGAAATTGCAAAAGAAAACCTTGAAATTGCGAAATTAAAATATGCTCTTGTAAGCAAAAAGCCATCTAAATATCAGTTAGAGCAGTTGAAAGAAAGTATCTTTCAACTGAAAGAACTTAAGGCAGGCAATGAAAAGAACATTTCTCTGCTTCGCCAAGCTATTGAAGATTTAAAAGCTGTTAGGGTTTCAAACCCTGAAATGATTAAAGCTTTGACCGAACTAAAATTTCAGCTGAATTCCTTGGAGGCGCAAAACGAAAGTTTGGCACATCAAATTAATTCTCTTGAAGTTCAGCTTCAAATGGTAAAAAACGAGACTGTAATGCCTGAAGACAAGTCAATATATGCAATATCAGTTGAAATTGCTCAAAAGAATTATTCGCAAGCTATGGAATATGTAAAGATAGCAGAAGGAAACTTGAAACTTTGTGAGGAAAATCTAAAAAAAGCCACCATCATTTCACCAGCAGATGGTATTATTTCGATAAAGGGCGTTGAAGAAGGTCAATTTATTGGACCTGGTAGTTTTGTAGCTCAAATTTCTCTTGCCCAATACT
Source organism: Caldicellulosiruptor acetigenus (assembly GCF_026914305.1). Classification (NCBI taxonomy): domain Bacteria; kingdom Bacillati; phylum Bacillota; order Caldicellulosiruptorales; family Caldicellulosiruptoraceae; genus Caldicellulosiruptor; species Caldicellulosiruptor acetigenus. The sequence goes on from NZ_CP113866.1 coordinate 1,238,527, forward strand.
ACCTTAAAATTTATGTACCCTCGACCAAGCTTGGAAAGGTAAATATAGGGAAAGAAGTGAGTATTGCTTCTGAGAGTGGCCAGATAGCATATGGAAAGATTGCGTATATTTCTGATAAAGCTGAATTCACTCCGCGGAATGTAGAAACAAAAGATGAAAAACAAAAAATGGTTTTTATGGTAAAGATAAGCATTACAAAGAATAAAGAGATACTCAAGCCTGGGATGATTGTGGATGTAATTTTATAAATCATTTTCAGAAAGGTAGGTGAAGGTTAATTTGGACAAGGCTATAAAAATTGAAAGACTTACAAAGAAATTCGGTAGCTTTGTTGCGGTGAATAATATTTCATTTGAGGTGCCAAAGGGTTGTATTTTTGGACTGCTTGGCCCTAATGGCTCTGGGAAAACTACAACTATAAAAATAATCTGCGGAGTATTAAGAGCTACAGAGGGTTATGTTGAAGTTCTTGGGAAGGATGTTTCAAAATACCCTGAAGAGGTAAGACAAAATATTGGGTATGTTTCTCAAAAATTTAGTTTGTATGAGGATTTGACGATTGAAGAGAACATCAATTTTTATGGAGCTGTGTATGGCCTTTCAAAAAACGAAATTGAGGCAAAAAAGAAACAACTTGTAAAGCTCTTCAAATTTGAAGGTAGAGAAAAGTCTCAAGTCGGTACCTTATCCGGCGGAATGAAACAAAAGCTTGCTTTTGCATGTGCCACACTGCACAACCCGCAAATCCTGATTTTGGATGAGCCCACAGCAGGAGTTGACCCCATTTCAAGAAAGGAATATTGGGAAATGATAAAATTTTTTTCAAACAGCGGTGTGACAGTGCTTGTAACAACCCATTATATGGACGAGGCAGAAAGGTGTGATATTGTTGCTTTTATGTTCAATGGAATTTTAAAAGAAATTGACACGCCTTATAATGTAAAGAAAAAGTATATGTCTGACAGCATAGAGGATGTCTTTGTGAAGGTATTTTCTGAGTAAAAGTGTTCAAAAAGAGGTGTTAGTTTGCTATGAGAGGATTTTCAGCAAGAAGGTTCTTTGCTATTGCTAAAAAAGAATTTATTCAAATAAAAAGAGACAAAGCAAGTTTTGTTTTGGCATTTGTAGCACCGTTTATTATGCTTATGCTCTTTGGATACGCTGTTAAAATGGATATAGAGAATGTTGTAATCGGCATACTTGATATATCAAATACACTTGAAAGCAGAGAAATTATTCAAAAACTTAGGAATACCAGGTATTTTAAGCCAAATTTGTTTGCACAGAATCAGAAAGAAATTGATGAGTGGCTTGACAGTGGAAAAATTAAAGCTGCTCTGATTATTCCTTCAGATTTTTCTACAAAGCTAAAACAAAAAAGAAGTCCACAAGTTTTATTCATTGTCGATGGTACAGACCCAACAATAGCAAAGACAGTATTTACAAGTGGTATTTTAACAATACAAAATATGTATAACCAAAGTATGCAAAATAAGCCTATTATTGATTTAAGAACAAGAGTCAAGTACAATCCTTCAATGAAAAGCGAACTTTTTACAATACCCGGACTTATGGGTTTGATAATGCAGAACATAACAATTATACTTACTGCCTTTGCTATTGTGAGGGAAAGAGAAAAGGGAACTATTGAACAGCTGATTGTAACACCTATAAAATCAATTGAACTGATATTGGGTAAGCTTATACCTTATATATTTCTTGGATTTGGAGATTTTTTGGTGGCGCTATTATTTGGTGTTACCTGGTTTAAAGTGCCAGTAAGAGGCAGTATATTATTACTTTTGCTCTTTGGACTGGAATTTGTTCTGTGTGCTCTTATGATTGGAATACTTATCTCTTCTATTTCGAAAACCCAGCTTCAGGCAATGCAACTTGCACTTTTGTTTTTACTTCCAAGCGTTCTACTTTCAGGTTTTATGTTTCCAAGAGAAGCAATGCCATCTGTGATAAGGTTTTTGGGTAATTTTGTTCCTCTTACTTATTTTCTTATAATTTTGCGTGGAATTGTTTTAAAAGGAGTAGGAGTTGAACAACTTTGGAAAGAAGTATTGGTATTAGTGTTTCTTGGAATACTTCTCCTGCTGGCTTCTGTAAAGAAATTTTCAAAAAAGCTTGATTGAATCCAAAATAATGTTATTGACAGACCATGTGGTAATAGCTTAAAATATATTAAAGAAAGAGTAAAGTTTTGCGGATGTGGCGGAATTGGCAGACGCGCAAGACTCAGGATCTTGTGGGGCTCTCCCCATGGGGGTTCAAATCCCCCCATCCGCACCATATAACGTGTGAGAAGGTATAAGTTGAATGGGATAAAATGAAAATAGACCCGTTAGACATTTGTTGTCTAACGGGTTTTTTGTTTTAGAATTTCAAGCTTCACTTTATACAATTATTCCATTGATTCCCTTCAAAGGTTTGTCACTTCTTTTTATAGACAGAGCTTGTGAGATGTAATATAATAAAATAAAAGTATACTTGAGCTGTATTTTTGGTAAATGTAAATATATAACATAAATGAAAAAAAAAAAAAAAAAAAAAAAGTTGTTACTTGAAGACAATAGATTGTTATAAATGGGAGGAAGGCTTGTGAGCACTGAAAAAATAGCAATTGAAAGAGAATACATAAAAATTTCATGGTTTTTAATTTTGGCAATAGCAGTGTACTTACTTTTTGATAAACTATTATTTTCACCCGCCATAGAAGCTCTTTCTTTTTCACAGTGGCTTGTTCCTCTAATATTTTTGTTTATCTCAGCAGGTTACAATGTATTCAAAACATGGCTTTTTAATAAAGATGGACAGATTAGTGAGGAAGTCTTTAGGTATCTGAAATTTTTTGAGGTTGTAAATCTTGTATTCTTTTTCGGATATGAGAGGCTTTTTGATTTGATGTTTGTCATATCGCTTGTATTCCTGTTTTACATTGAAAGAGTAAATATAAAAGGCTTAAGGCAGGTAGCAATAGTCTTAATTTTTTCATATACATTTTTTATATTTCTCGATTTTGTTACCAACAATATAAACAGCGAAGATTTGAGAAACCTATTTTATATCCTATTTTACACTTTTTTGATTTCTTCGTCTAACAAGCTTGAACTCTTTGAAAAAAGCCAAACTAATGAAATTAATATAAAGCTAAAACAATACGAAGAAAATTTGAAAAAACAGCAGCAACTTAGTGAGGCAAAAGACGCAAAAATCAAAGAATTGGAAAGAGAAATAGGCTATTTAAAGGAGATTAACAAAAGACTCAATATTTCACTGGGGGAGTTTTTTAATCTTCAGGAAATTAGTAAAATAATAACACAAATACTTGACACAAATGAGCTTCTAAAGTTTGTTAATGATGTTTTAATTGGTGTCACTGGTGTTGACAAAAGCTCGATATTGTTATTTAATAAAGACAAAACAGAGCTTTATGTAGCATTCTCTAATCTTCCAGAAAGCGAGCAAAAAGAAAGTTTTAAACAGGAGAATATAGAGTGGCTCAAAAGTGTTGCGTTAAATTGTGAAAATGGTTATAGAAATAAGGTAAGCAGTGAGGACTGTCCGTTTATAAACGGAAGAGCTACAAAATCCATAATGTATGCCTCATTAGCAACAAAGAATGACAAGTATGGAATAATATTACTTGAACATATATTTGAAGATGTGTTTACAGAAGACAATCTTAGATTTTTAACATCCATTGCTGCACAAGTTTCAATTGCCCTGGAAAACTCCAGCTTGTATCAGCAGATGAGATCAATGGCCATGGTTGATGGGCTGACAGGTGCTTTCAATAGAATATATCTTTATGAAGTCTTGGAAAGAGAGATTCAAGCATCTGCCGGAAGATATCCAGTGAGCATTGCTCTTTTTGATGTTGACAACTTTAAAAAGCTAAATGATACCTATGGTCATTTATTTGGTGATAAGGTATTGCAGACAATAGTTAAAATAGCAAAAGAAAAAGTGCGAAAAGGTGATATTGTTGCACGCTATGGTGGTGAAGAATTTATAATAGTATTTAATCATCTTGAAAGCAATGAAGCCTATAAGGTGGTTGAAAGAATAAGAAGAGCTATTGAAAGTGAAACAATAGAAGATAATTTGATTCAAACAAGAGTTACTGTTAGCTTTGGTATTGCTTCTTATCCTTTGCATGCTGACAATGTAAAGGACCTTATCAAATGTGCAGATGTTGCCATGTACAGGGCAAAAAGCAGTGGTAAAAATTGTACAGTAGTATATAATCAGGAATTGGAGATGAAAGTATGAGATGTCCATTTTGTGGATATGAAGATAGCAAGGTTGTTGATACTCGACCAACTGATGAGGGTAGAATTATAAAGAGAAGACGTGAATGTTTAAAGTGTCAGAAAAGGTTTACCACATATGAGAAAGTAGAAAGGCAGCCCATTTTAGTTATTAAAAAAGATAATAGGAGAGAAGAGTTTGACAGGAATAAAATCTTAAATGGAATTATAAAAGCTTGCCAGAAAAGACCTGTCTCTATTGAGCAGATGAATAAGATTGTAGATGAAATTGAGAATGAGATTTATAATTCTATGCGCGAGGAGATATCGTCAAGAGAAATTGGTGAGATGGTTATGGAAAAGCTCAAGAAGATTGATGAGATTTCATATGTGAGGTTTGCTTCTGTTTACAGGCAGTTTAAGGATATAAATACCTTTATAGAAGAGCTTCAGAAGCTTTTAACAGAAAAGATAGAATAATCTTGAGAGAGAGTGAGAAAAATATAGATAGAGTAAGAAAAATCACAGAAAATCGTCGATTTTGAGCAAATTTGAAAATTGAAAGAAAGAGGAAAAAGTATATAATAGTAATTGAAAGTCAAAGATAGTCAAAATCAAAAATCGCCCTAAAAATAAAAAATGGAAAAGAGGAGGGTGATGCGAGATGCTCAGAGACTTAGTTCCATTTGGCAGAAGACCATTTGACATTATGAGAAAGATTGAAAGAGAGTTTTTTGACATTGATGACTGGTTTGAAGATTTCTTTGCTCCTTTTGAGAAAGGTACAAGATTCATGAGGACTGACATTAAGGAGACTGAAAATGAGTATATTATAGAAGCAGAGCTTCCAGGGGTCAAAAAAGAGGACATCAAGATAGAGCTTTATGACAACAAACTTACAATAAAGGCAGAGACAAAGAAAGAAGAAAAAGAAGAGAGAGAAAACTTTATAAGACGAGAAAGAAGATATGGTGCATTTTCCCGAACATTCTATCTTGACAATGTAAAAGAAGATGGTATCAAAGCAAAATACGAGGACGGAATCTTGAGAATAGTACTTCCAAAAGAAAAACCTTCGAAACCAAATGTAAGAACAATTGATATAGAATAAGCAAGTTCTCAGGGAAGGCAAAGACCTTCCCTGATTGTTTTATACTGTCCTTTATATACTTTTTACGTGAGGTGTTGATTCGAGATGAATATGGAAAGATTTACTCAAAGTCTTCAAACAGCTCTTTTAGATGCTCAAAATACAGCTATTGTTTACAAACATCAGGAAATAGGTCCAGAGCATCTTCATTATGCGCTTGTGAATGAAGATGATAAACTTGTAGCAAAGATTCTCAAAAACATGGGTATTGACACAGAGCTTTATAAAAGAGATATTGAAGAACAACTCAAAAAAATTCCAATGGTATACGGGCCTGGTGCTTCAACAGTATACGTAAGTAGATATGTAAACGAAATTTTAATCAAAGCTGAAGAAGAAGCAAGAAAATTCAAGGATGAGTATATAAGTGTTGAGCATGTTTATTTAGCTATGATAGACTCAGATACCCCTTCTTCTAAGAGCATATTCAGAAAATATGGAATTACACGCGAAAAATTTTTGCAACAGCTTTATAAAATTAGAGGAAATCAAAGAATAACAAATCCTAACCCCGAGGAAGTTTATGAGGTTTTAAAAAAGTATGGACGGGACCTTACCGAACTTGCAAGAAAAGGCAAGCTTGACCCTGTAATTGGAAGAGATGAAGAGATAAGAAGAGTTATTCAAATACTTTCGCGCAGGACAAAAAATAACCCTGTTTTGATTGGTGAACCTGGAGTTGGTAAGACTGCTATTGTTGAAGGGCTTGCACAAAGAATTGTAAAAGGAGATGTTCCAGAGGGGCTTAAAGACAAGACAATTTTTGCTCTTGATTTGGGTGCCCTCATTGCAGGTGCAAAATACAGAGGAGAGTTTGAAGAAAGGCTGAAAGCTGTTTTAAATGAAATCATTGCTTCTGAAGGAAGAATAATACTTTTTATTGATGAGATACACAACATAGTTGGAGCAGGAAGAGCAGAAGGTGCTATGGATGCAGGAAACCTTTTAAAGCCCATGCTGGCAAGAGGAGAACTGCATTGTATCGGTGCAACAACAATTGACGAATATAGAAAATATATAGAAAAGGATGCTGCACTTGAGAGAAGATTTCAGCCTGTTTTAGTAAATCCTCCATCTGTTGAAGATACCATTTCCATTTTGCGAGGGCTTAAAGAGAGATTCGAAATCCATCACGGAGTACGAATCACAGATGATGCTTTAATTGCAGCAGCAAAGCTTTCGGACAGATATATTTCAGATAGGTTCTTACCTGACAAAGCAATCGACTTGATTGACGAGGCAGCTGCACTTTTGAGAACAGAGATAGACTCTATGCCTACAGAACTGGATGAAATTACAAGGAAAATTATGCAGCTGAGGATTGAAAAGAATGTTTTGCAAAAAGAAGAGAACCCGAGTGCAAAACAGCGCATAGAGGAGATTGAAAAGGAAATTGCGCAGCTTCAAAGCAGGGCAGATGAGCTTTCAGCTCAATGGGAGTATGAAAAAGAGCTGATAAAAGAGGTAAGAAGAATCAAAGAAGAGATTGAAAATGTTAAGATTCAAATTGAAGAGGCTGAAAGAAACTATGACCTAAATAGACTTTCTGAGCTGAAATATGGCAAGCTCATAGAGCTGCAAAAAGCTTTAGATAGAAAACGTCAGGAGTTAGAAAAAATACCACCAGAAAAAAGACTTTTAAAAGAGGAAGTAACAGAAGAGGAGATTGCAAAGATTGTATCAAAGTGGACAGGAATTCCTGTTGCAAAGCTTGTAGAGACAGAAAGGCAAAAGATTTTAGAGCTTGACAAAATTTTGCACAGACGTGTTGTTGGTCAGGATGAAGCAATTGAAGCTGTGTGCAATGCAATAATGAGAGCACGAGCTGGAATAAAAGACCCGAGAAAACCAATAGGTACCTTCTTGTTCTTAGGTCCAACTGGTGTTGGTAAAACAGAACTTGCAAGAGCGTTAGCTGAAGCTCTGTTTGACTCTGAAAACAATATGATAAGAATTGACATGACAGAGTATATGGAAAAACACTCAGTTTCACGCTTGATTGGAGCACCACCAGGATATGTAGGATATGAAGAAGGAGGCCAGCTCACAGAAGCTGTTAGAACAAAACCTTATTCTGTTGTGCTTTTTGACGAGATAGAAAAAGCTCATAGAGATGTTTTTAATATTCTTCTTCAGATAATGGATGATGGAAGGCTTACTGATTCTAAGGGCAGAACTGTGGATTTTAAAAATACAATAATAATAATGACCTCTAACTTGGGAAGTGAGTATCTTTTGAATGCCAAAATTTCAAATGGTGAAATAGATGAAGAGACACGGAAACTAATAGATAGAGAATTAAAATTACATTTTAGACCAGAGTTTTTAAACAGGCTTGACGAGATTATAATCTTCAAACCTCTCACAAAAGAGCAGATTATAAAAATTATTGACCTTCGAGTTGCAGAAATCCAGCAGAAGCTAATAGAAAAAGGAATTTCAATAAGGCTGACACAAAGAGCAAAAGAGTTTGTTATGGAAAATGCCTTTGATGTAAACTTTGGTGCAAGGCCAATAAAAAGGTTCTTGCAAAAAAATGTTGAAACTCTTATAGCAAGAGAGATTTTAAAAGGTACAATTGTTGAAGGTGACAGTATTGATATAGATATTGAAAATGGAAAGTTTGTTATAGTAAGATAAAGCCATGTCAAACATTTTGTGAGGTTTGACATGGTCTTTTTTTTTAGTTTTTTGCTTGAAAAAGATAAGATATTAAAATATAATACTTAATAAGTTTGTGGTTTTTGCATACTTGAATTTATACATAAAAGGTAGGAAGGATGGTAGGTCGGGATGATATGGTCTGAATATGAAAAACTCAATAGAAAACAGTATGAAGAACTGCAGCTTGAAAGACTCAAAAGAACGGTAGAAAGGGTTTATGAAAATGTTCCTTTTTACCGCAAAAAATTTGATGAGATAGGAGTAAAACCACATCACATCAAGACTTTAAAAGATATTCGTCTTCTTCCATTCACAACTAAGGATGACCTGAGAGAAAATTATCCGTACGGTCTTTTTACCGTTCCTCTTTCAAAAATTGTTAGAATTCACGCTTCCTCAGGCACAACAGGTAAGCCCACAGTTGTAGGATATACAAAACATGACATGGAAGTGTGGACAGAGGTTGTTGCAAGAATAGTCACAGCAGCAGGTGTCAGAGAACATGATATTGCTCAGATTGCCTTTGGTTACGGACTTTTTACTGGTGCGTTTGGGCTTCACCAGGGTTTGGAAAGGGTTGGTGCTACAGTAATTCCAATTTCAAGTGGCAATACTGAAAAGCAGCTTATGGTTATGCAGGATTTTGGAGCTACAGTTTTGGTATGTACACCATCTTATGCACTTTACATGGACGAGGTTGCAAGCGAGCTTGGCATCGATAAGTCAAAGATAAAACTAAGATTGGGTCTTTTTGGTGCAGAAGCTTCAACAGTTGAGATGAGAAGAGAGATTGAAAAGAAGTGGGGACTTTTTGCAACAGAGAATTATGGCCTTTCAGAAATAATTGGACCAGGAGTTTCTGGTGAATGTGAATATAGAGAAGGATTACATATAAATGAAGACCATTTCTATCCTGAGATAATAAAGCCCGACACAGGAGAGGTTCTTGAAGAAGGAGAAACAGGAGAGCTTGTATTGACAACCATTACAAAAGAAGGTATGCCTCTTATAAGATACAGAACAAGGGATATCACCTCACTTATATATGAGCCCTGCAAGTGCGGAAGGACAAATGTGAGAATGACATCTGTTAAAGGAAGAACAGATGATATGCTAATAATCCGAGGTGTCAATGTATTTCCCTCTCAGATAGAAAGTGTTCTAATGGGAATTGAAGGTATAGGTCCTCACTATCAACTTGTTGTCACAAAGAAAGGATATTTGGATGATTTAGAAGTTCATGTAGAGCTTGTTGATGGAAAACTTTTGGAAAGATATGCTGAACTTGAGAAATTAGAAAACAAGATAAAGCACAGGATATTTACTGTATTGGGATTAAATGTTAAGGTAAAACTTGTTGAACCAAAAACTCTTGAAAGAACTACTGGAAAGGCAAAAAGAGTAATTGATTTGAGAAATAAAACCAATTGAAAGTAATGGAGGCTGAGATAAATTGAAAAAGCTTTTGCTTGGAAATTTTGCTGTTGCCAGAGGATGTTATGAAGCAGGAGTTAAGGTTGCAACAGCTTACCCTGGCACACCTTCAACAGAGATTACAGAGGCAATAGCCCAGTATGATGAAATCTATTGTGAATGGGCGCCAAACGAGAAGGTAGCGCTTGAAGTTGCAATTGGTGCGTCTATTTATGGCAAGCGTGCCATCTGTTCAATGAAACATGTAGGCTTGAATGTGGCAGCAGACCCTCTTTTTACTGCATCTTATACAGGAGTAAATGCCGGGCTTTTGATAGCTGTTGCGGACGACCCAGGCATGCATTCGTCCCAAAACGAGCAAGATACCAGAAATATAGCAAAAGCAGCCAAAGTGCCTGTATTAGAGCCATCTGATAGTCAGGAATGTATTGATTTTGTCAAGATTGGTTTTGAGATAAGCGAAAAGTTTGATACTCCTGTAATTTTGCGTCTTACCACAAGAGTTGCTCATTCTCAATCTGTTGTAGAAGAAGGACAGCGAGAAGAAGTATTGTTTGAATACAAAAAAGATATACAAAAGTATGTCATGATGCCTGCAATGGCCCGTCCACGCCATGAATTTGTAGAAAAAAGATTAAAAAGATTAAAAGAATTTTCAGAGACAATTGAAATCAACAAGATTGAACAAGGAACACAGAAAATGGCTTTCATTGCCTCAGGAATAGCTTACCAGTATGTCAAAGAAGCTTATCCTGATGCATGGGTTTTGAAACTTGGCATGGTTTGGCCACTTCCAGAAAGACTAATAAAAGATTTTTGTTCTCAATTTGAAAAGGTGTATGTGGTGGAAGAGCTTGACCCATTTTTGGAAGAGAACATAAAAGCGATGGGGATAAACAATATTGTAGGAAAAGAAATTTTTAAATTGACAGGAGAATATTCGCCATCATTTATAAAAAAGGCAGTGGAGAACAAAGAAATTGAACTTCCATACAAAGTAGAACAAAAGCTTGCACCAAGGCTTCCTGTGCTCTGTCCTGGGTGTCCCCACAGAGGAATTTTTTATGTTTTAAGCAGGCTAAAAGATGTTATCATCACAGGGGATATTGGATGTTACACTTTAGGGGCACTATCTCCTTTTAATGCAATGGACAGTTGCGTTTGCATGGGTGCAAGTATTGGAATGGCGCACGGAATATCAAATGCATCAGATAAAAAGCAAAAAGTTATCGCAGTGATTGGAGATTCTACCTTTGTTCACTCAGGAATAACAGGTATTGTTGATGCTGTGTACAATGGCTCTGACATACTTGTTATGATTTTGGACAACTCAACAACTGGAATGACAGGACACCAAGACCATCCTGCAACAGGGTATACAATAAAAGGAGAGCAGACTTATAAACTCGACTTAGCAGCTCTTTGCAAAGTTTTGGGATGTTCGGTGGTAGAAGAGATAAATCCTTATAAAATAAATGAGAATTTAGAGAAAATAAGAAAGCTTTTAGACATTTCAGGTGTGAAGGTTGTGATTGCAAAAGCGCCTTGCAGGCTTCATCGAAGATATAAGTTTTCTATTTCAAAAAGGTATGTTGATTTTGAAAAATGTAAAAATTGCAAAGTGTGCTTGAGCTTGGGCTGTCCTGCAATATCAATAAAAGAGAAACCTACCATTGATGAAAATTTGTGTCTTGCGTGCGGTATGTGTGAGGATGTATGTAAATTTGGCGCAATTTCAAGTCAAAAGGAGCAGTGATTGCATGAAAAGAGGACTTAATATTTTAGTTGTTGGTGTGGGTGGTCAGGGCAATATCCTGTTTAGCAAAATATTAGGAGAAGTTTTGTTAAATTCAGGCTATGATGTTAAGATTTCTGAAGTTCATGGTATGGCACAAAGAGGTGGAAGTGTGGTTACATATGTTAAGGCGGCTGAAAAGGTCTTCTCGCCTCTTGTTGATATTGCACAAGCAGACTTCATTTTAGCGTTTGAAAAGTTAGAAGCACTCAGATGGCTTGGATATCTCAAAAAAGAGGGAACTTTAATATACTCTGACTATGAAATTCCTCCTGTTAGTGTAATAACAGGTGCATATGAATATCCTGATGTGGAAGGAATCTTGCAAGAGATTGGTGTGAGGGCTTACAAGATTGAGGTAAAAAAGCTACTTTCTTCTCTGGGAAATTCAAGGGTTCAAAACACCTTGATGCTGGGATTTTTTAGCAGGTTTTTGGATATAGATGAGGCTTTATTTAAAAAGTCTATAGAGAGGAATGTAAAAAAAGAGTTTATTGAAATTAATTTAAAAGCATTTGAGCTTGGTAGAAGAATAGAAATGTGTGAGGTGGAAAAGTGAAGATGAGATATTGGGATGAACATATGGAGTGCATGGACAGAAGTACTTTGCAAGAGATTCAGCTTAAAAGACTTGTTGAAACTGTGAAAAGAGTATATACCAGTGTGCCGTATTACAGGAAAAAGATGCAAGAGCGTGGCATTATTCCTGAAGACATAAAGAACTTGGACGACCTAAAAAAACTTCCATTTACTACAAAACAGGACTTGCGTGATAACTATCCGTATGGGCTTTTTGCAGTACCTTTGAGCGAAATTGTAAGAATTCATGCTTCTTCTGGAACAACAGGCAAACCTACTGTTGTCGGATACACAAAACATGATATTGGTATTTGGTCTGAGGTTATGGCAAGGACACTTGTGGCAGCTGGAGCAGACAAACATTCGTTTGTCCAGATAGCATATGGCTATGGTCTTTTCACAGGTGGGCTTGGTGTTCACTACGGGGCAGAGCGGATTGGTGCATCAGTAATACCAATTTCATCTGGAAATACGAGAAGACAGATACAGATTATGGTGGATTTTGGAACAACAGTTTTGGCTTGCACACCTTCATATGCTCTCTATCTTGCTGAGACTATGGAAGAGATGGGAATTGACAAATCTCAGCTTAAGCTAAAGTCAGGGGTATTTGGTGCAGAGCCGTGGTCGGAAAACATGCGAAAAGAAATAGAATCAAAATTGAATATCAAGGCATACGATATATACGGTCTTTCAGAAATAATTGGACCCGGGGTTTCGTTTGAATGTGAATATCAGTGTGGAATGCATATAAATGAAGACCATTTCTTACCAGAAATAATCAATCCAGAAACAGGTGAGGTTTTAGGCGAGGGAGAATATGGTGAGCTTGTATTTACCACAATTACAAAAGAAGGACTTCCGCTTATAAGATACAGAACACGAGACATAACTGCTCTTCACTATGATAGGTGCAAGTGCGGAAGAACATTAGTAAGGATGGAAAAGGTAATTGGTAGAACAGATGATATGATAATTATTCGAGGTGTCAATGTCTTCCCATCTCAGATAGAAAGCGTCCTGCTTGAGATGGGTGAAGTCGAGCCACATTATCAGCTGATTGTGGACAGGGTTAACAATCTTGATGTTCTTGAGGTTTTGGTAGAAGTTTCTGAAAGAATGTTTTCTGATGAGGTCAAGAAGCTTGAGCAGCTTGAGAAGAAAATAACAAAGGCTATTGAAGAGACTCTTGGAATTTCTGTAAAGGTTCGACTTGTTGAACCAAAGACAATTGAAAGAAGTGAAGGGAAGGCCAAAAGAGTTATTGACAAGAGAAAAATATAATTAAAAAAATTGGGTATCTATATAATAGGTAAAGTGGTAAGTTTGTGATTGTAGGAGGTAATTAGGATGTTTGTAAAGCAAATTTCAGTTTTTTTGGAAAACAAATCAGGCAGGCTTGCAGAAGTGACAGGGATATTAGGTAAGCACGATATAGACATCTCAGCTTTGTCAATTGCTGATACAACCGATTTTGGTATCTTGAGGCTTATTGTTAACAAGCCTGATTTAGCCTTGCAGGTTTTAAAAGAAAATGGGTTTACAGTTTCAGCAACAGATGTAATTGCCATTGCTGTGGAAGACAAACCAGGAGGGCTTGCAAAGGTTCTTGAAATACTCTACAAAAAAGACATAGGGATAGAGTACATGTACGCTTTTGTTGGTAAGCTTAGTGACCAGGCTCTTGTTATACTAAAAGTAGAGAAAGCTGATGAGGCAATTGAAGTGCTAAAAGAAAACAATGTAAAAATACTTCCAGCTGAAGAGGTATATGCATTGTAATAATTTAATTCTATTAATTATTAAGATGACGGGGAGGAAAGTTTTGGCTTTCCTCCCCGTCTTGTCATTGCTGATTTTTTGCCCTGTTTTGATAGTCCTGTATCATCTTTTTGACCATATATCCACCGACAGTTCCAGCTTGTTTTGCAGTGATATTAGGATTGTAGTTGTCAAGAGTTACACCAACTTCGCTGGCAGTTTCCTGTTTTAATTTGTCAAGCTGAGGTGCTGCCTCTGGAACAAGTCTCTTTCTTCTTGGCATTTTAGTTTTCCTCCCTTTTTGTTGAAGAAGATTTTTGTTTCTGCTTTCAATAAAGAAGTGTGCACCAAGTATTAAAGAAATATTAAGAAAAAAATGGGAGACTTTAAGATATTATAATTTGACAAATAAAATGCTATAATAAAGCTTGTCAAATAAAAAGTTTTGAGGGGGATAAAATTGGAAAACAAAGGCATTTATTATATAGATTTTGGAACACAGGCACGGTTTGTTGAAGAGATTGAAAAAATGAATACAGAGTATTACCTTGCAAATGGCAAAAATAAGAAATATCACATTGTGACATATGGCTGTCAGATGAACGTTCATGATTCTGAAAAATTAGCTGGAATGCTCAATGCAATGGGATACATTGAAACTGAAAACATCCAAGAAGCTGACTTGATAATATTTAACACGTGTAGCGTACGAGAACATGCAGAGTCAAGAGTATATGGAAATATTGGACCTTTAAAGAGATTAAAGGACAAAAAGCCTGATTTGATAATTGGTGTGTGCGGATGTATGCCACAGCAGGTTGAAGTTGCGCAAAAACTTGCAAAATTGTTCCCATTTCTGGATATAATATTTGGCACAAAAAGTCTTCATAAATTTCCGCAGCTTCTTTACACTGCTATTACTGAGAAAAAAACCGTTATTGACGTTTCGGAAGATGAGGATGTGGTTGTTGAGGGAATTCCAACTGCAAGAAGGCAAGGAGTTAGCGCGTTTGTCAATATAATTTATGGATGTAACAACTTTTGCTCTTATTGCATAGTTCCATATGTCAGAGGAAGAGAAAGAAGCAGGCGACCTGAAGAGATTATCTATGAAATTGAACAGCTTGCTCAAAATGGAGTAAAAGAAGTTACTCTTTTGGGGCAAAATGTTAATTCATATGGAAAAGACTTAGGAAATGGTATCACTTTCCCGAAGCTACTTGAAAAGGTAAATGAAATAGAAGGAATTGAGAGGATTAGATTTGTAACTTCTCATCCCAAGGATTTGTCAGACGAGCTTATTGTGGCTATGAGGGATTTGGAGAAGGTCTGTGAACATATACATCTGCCAGTTCAGTCAGGGTCAACAAGGATATTGAAGGCTATGAACAGGCACTATACAAAAGAAGACTATCTTAGACTTGTTGAAAAGCTTAAAACAAATATTCCTGATATAGCAATTACTACTGACATTATTGTAGGTTTTCCGGGAGAGACGGATGAAGATTTTGAAGATACCCTTGATGTGTGCAGAAAGGTAGAGTTTGACTCTGCATATACATTTATCTATTCGAAAAGAAGAGGAACACCAGCTGAAAAAATGCCCAATCAAGTTCCAGATGATATAAAACACCAAAGATTTCAACAGCTTGTAAAACTTGTTGAAGAGATAGCTTTGAAAAAGAACAGGCAAATGCTTGGCAAAACGTATGAAATTCTTATTGACGGTCGTTCTAAAAGAAATAACTTGCTTGTTGGAAGAACAAGAACAAACAAGGTTGTCAATGTGAAGTGTCCTGAGGAGTTTATGTTTAAGTTTGTCAATGTAAAGATTTTAGAAGCTGCAGAGCATTGGCTATACGGCGAGGTGATTTAGATTATGCAAGAGCTAACTCCTATGATGCAGCAGTATATGGAGATAAAACAGAAAGTGAAAGATTGCATCTTATTTTTTAGGCTTGGCGATTTTTATGAGATGTTTTTTGAGGATGCGATTGTGGCGTCCAAAGAGCTTGAGATAGCCCTAACCAGCAGAGATTGTGGAAACAATGAAAAAGCTCCTATGTGCGGTGTGCCGTACCATTCTGCGACCAGTTACATTGCAAAGCTTATAGAAAAGGGATACAAGGTTGCTATCTGCGAACAGGTGGAAGACCCAAAGCTTGCAAAGGGAATTGTAAAAAGGGAAATTACAAGAATAATAACTCCAGGCACATTTATTGACGAGAATATTTCGACAGCCAATAATTTCATATGTTGTATATCAAAAGACAGGTCTGAATTTGCATTGACATTTGTAGATGTTTCGACTGGGGAGATGTATTCTTGCCTTCTTGAAGAAGACCTTCAAAAACTATTAAATGAAATTGGTAAATACAATCCCAGTGAGATTTTAATCTCACGTTCAGAAGATGAGCTTTATGAATTCTTGAAGAAAAACTGCACTTCTTTTGTGCAGATGATAGAGTTTGTGGATTTACAAAAGTGCTATGAGGTCATAGAAAATCAGATAAATGTAGGTAAAATAGATGAAAGGCTAATTTTGAGCGTAGGGAATCTGCTAAAGTATTTAATAGAGACCCAAAAAATTTCCTTTGATTATATAAGAAGGTTTGAATTTTACAGAGTCCAAAACTATCTTCAAATTGACATAAACACAAAACGAAATTTGGAGCTCACAGAGAGTATTATTCAGCGCTCCAGAAAGAATAGCCTTCTTGGTATTTTGGACCGAACAAAGACCTCAATGGGTTCAAGGCTATTGAAAAAATGGATTGAAAGACCTCTTATTGACGTTATTGAGATTAATAGAAGGCTCGACAGTGTTGAGCAGCTCAAATCAAACTATTCCATTTTAGTACAGATAGAAGAGCTTTTGAGTAGAATGTATGACATAGAAAGACTTTCTTCAAAGTTTGCATATAAGAATGTGAATGCCAAAGATTTGCTAAGTCTAAAAAGGTCGATTGAAGTGCTGCCAGCTTTAAAAAAACTTCTTTCTTCATTTTCTGCACAACTGTTAAAAGAGATTTATGAGGGTCTTGATACATTAGAAGATATATATGCGCTTATTGACAGTTCTATAAATGAGGATGCACCTGTGACCCTAAAAGAGGGTGGAATAATTAAAGATGGTTTTAATGAAGAAGTAGATAGATTGAGAAATATATCCAAAAATAGCAAGGAACTTTTGGTTCAGTACGAAGAGAAAGAGAGAAACCTCACAGGCATAAAAAATCTCAGAATTGGTTATAACAAGGTTTTTGGATACTATATTGAGGTGACCAAGTCAAACTACTCTCTTGTTCCGGACAGGTACATCCGAAAACAAACCCTTGCAAATGCAGAAAGATATATAACAGAGGAGCTCAAAAAATTGGAAGATGAAATATTGGGCGCTGACCAGAAAATCATCGAACTTGAATACCAGCTTTTTTGCGAAATAAGGGATAGAATTGAGGCTCAGATTGAAAGGATTCAAAAGACAGCAAGCTATATTGCCATCTTGGATGTTCTGTGTTCATTTGCACGCATTGCAATTGACAATGAATATGTCAGGCCAAATGTTTGCTTAGGGGATAGAATATACATTAAAAATGGTAGACATCCAGTTGTTGAAAAGATGATAGGCAGAGGCAATTTCATTCCGAACAATACCGAACTTGACCAGGCAGAAAACAGGGTTTTGATTATTACAGGTCCAAATATGGCTGGCAAGTCTACATACATGAGGCAGGTAGCTTTAATTGTCATAATGGCACAGATGGGATGTTTTGTACCTGCTGATGAGGCACACATTGGTATAGTTGATAAAATCTTTTCACGGATAGGGGCATCTGATGATATTTCATCTGGGCAGAGTACCTTCATGGTAGAGATGTCAGAGGTTGCGAACATATTGAAAAATGCAACGCCAAAAAGCCTTATAATTTTTGATGAGGTTGGGAGAGGAACAAGCACGTATGACGGACTTTCTATAGCATGGGCAGTTTTAGAGTATGTTGCTGATAAATCTAAGATTGGTGCAAAAACCCTTTTTGCAACTCATTACCATGAGCTAACAGAGCTTGAAGAAAGGATTCCAGGTGTAAAAAACTACAGGGTTGATGTCAAAGAGGAGGGTAAAAACATTATATTTTTGAGAAAGATTGTCAGAGGCGGATGTGACTCAAGTTATGGAATTCATGTTGCGCGGCTTGCTGGAATTCCGGAAGAGGTGTTAAAGAGAGCAGAGGAAATTCTAAAACAGCTTGAGGAAGCTGATATAAATAGAAAAAATATTAGAAAACTTAGAAAAGAAATCAAAAAAGAGTTTACTGAGCAGATAGATTTTTTTTCGTATAAAAAAGAGGAGATAATAGACAAAATTGAAAAACTTGATATTTTGAATATAACTCCTGTGCAGGCTTTAAACATCCTAAGTGAGCTTAAACATGAAATAATTAAAGCCAAAGAGAGGCAATTGATATGAGAGAGCTTTACAAACTTCCTGAAAGCATTACTCACATCTTGGCGGCAGGCGAGGTTGTAGAAAGACCGGCATCCTGCCTCAAAGAACTTTTGGAAAATTCAATAGATGCAGGAGCAAGTTTAATCGATGTTAAAATAGAAAAAGGTGGTATGAAGAGAATTGAGGTATATGATAATGGAAAGGGAATCCACCCTGATGACATTGAATATGTGTTTGAAAGACATACAACCAGCAAGATAAAATCTTTTGAGGATATATTCAGCATCAAAACAATGGGATTTAGAGGGGAAGCGCTCTGTGCAATATCGAGCGTGGCAAAGGTGACACTTGTTTCTAAGCATTTAGAGGAAGAACAGGGGTGTATGGTGAAAGTAGAAGGTGGCAAGGTTCTTTCTAAAAGTTTTTGTCCTTTTAAAGAAGGGACAAGGATCATTGTTGAAGATATTTTTTACAATACTCCTGCAAGGCTAAAATTTTTAAAATCTCCGTCAACTGAACAAAAGTACTGTCTTGAGGTGGTTGAAAAGATTGCAATTGCCTGGCCAGAAATTTCATTTCGGGCAGAGGCAGATGGCAAAAGACAAATTTTTACACCAGGAGATAATAAGATTGAGTCTGTCATTGGCTCTATATTTGGGATAGAGATAGTAAAAAATCTTGTTGAGTTTTCTCTTGAGAAAGAATCTCTAAAAGTTTGGGGTTATTTTGTAAACCCCACTGTGAGCAGAGCCACACGCTCAGGTTATCATTTTTATGTCAACAGAAGATATATCAAAAGCAAACTTCTTTCATCGTGCATTGATGAAGCGTTTAAGAATTCGGTCATCACAGGTAGATTTCCAATAGTGTTTCTTTTTGTGCAAATTCCGCCTTCTGAGATTGATGTCAATGTCCATCCATCAAAACTCGAGGTAAAGTTCAGGGATGAAAGATTTGTTTATAACACCATTTATAAAGCTATAGCAGACTCGTTAAAATCGGAAAAAATGATTCCCAAGGCTGATTTGGGCAAAGCTAATGATGGAAATGATGCTGAGCGTGAACGAAAATACACTGAAATTTTGTCTGCAAACTCAAACGATATATCTTTGGTTATTTCCGAGCAGCCAAATTTCTTTGAAATGTTTTCAAAAGGAGCAGAGGTTGTAATTGAGCAGCAGAGTTTTGAAAACTTTGATGCAGGAAACTATAAGATTGTTGGTTACGCTTTTGATACCTATATCATTGTACAAAGTAATGACAGCTTATACCTTATTGACCAGCACGCGGTGCACGAAAGAAGATTATTTGAAGATTTTAAAAGCCAAGTTTATTCTTCAAATGTTCAAAGCCAAGTGTTGGCTTCTCCTGTTGTTGTTCGGCTTCCATCTTCACAAAAAGAGTTTGTGATTTCAAATGCTTCTGTCTTTCAGAAAATAGGTTTTGAAATAGAGGATTTTGGGAAAAATGAAATAGTAGTGAGAACATGGCCTGCTCTGCTAAGTAGTAATATCGATACAATATTTTTACTTGATGTGATAGAGATGATATACGAACAGATGGTGGAAAACAAGAGCCTTGTGGAAATTTCTGAGGACCTGTTGAAAAGAATTGCTTGCAGAGCAGCAGTAAAAGGAAATAGTAAAATTTCAGACTTGGAAAAAAAAGAAATAGTTGAACTTGTGCTCATAAAGAAAGAAATTTTTCACTGCCCACATGGAAGACCAGTGGTAGTAGAGATTTCTAAGAGAGAAATTGAAAAAATGTTCAAAAGAATTGTATAAATATCAGCGCAGGTGAACAAAAGAATGGAGAAAATACCTTTAATTGTTATTGCAGGCCTTACTGCCACCGGAAAAACAGATGTTGCAGTGGAGCTTGCTCAGCTTGTAAATGGCGAGATTGTGTCTGCAGATTCGATGTGTGTATACAAGCTTATGGATATTGGTACAGCAAAGCCTACAAAGGAGCAAAGAGAAGCTGTCAGACATCATGTTATTGATGTAGTATTTCCAGATGAGGACTATAATGTGGCGATGTTTCAAAAGGATGCAACAAATGCAATTTTGGATATTTATAAAAGAGGTAAGGTGCCTTTGCTTGTAGGCGGAACTGGCTTTTATATAAAGTCAGTTGTGGACGATGTTGAATTTCCTGAGATGGGGGATTCAAAACAAGTTAGAAAAAAGCTTTATGATGAGCTTAGTAGTAAAGGTAATATGTATCTTTACGAGCTTCTTAAAGAAATAGACAAAGATGCTGCAAATTCTGTTCATCCAAACAATGTAAAAAGGGTTATAAGATATTTAGAAATTTATTTTTTGACTGGCAGAAAGCCAACAGAGTTTTTAGACAAGGTAAGAAGAAAAGGAAGTGAAAAATATAATTTATTGCCGCTATGTTTTATAATGGAAAGAGAAGCTTTATGGCAGAGAATTGACCAGCGAGTTGAAAAGATGTTTGATATGGGACTTGTAGATGAAGTTAAGATGCTTTTAAGTTTAGGATATTCAAAGGATTTAAAATCTATGCAGGGGCTTGGATATAAGCAGGTAATACCATATGTTGAAGGGAAGATTTCATTGCAAGAGGCCAAAGACGAGCTTAAATTAAGAACAAGACAGTTTGCAAAAAGGCAGAGGATTTGGTTTAAATATCAGGGTGAATTCATGTTTTTGGATGTGACAGGTATGAGGTTTGAAGAAGTTGTGAAAAAATGTTTTGAACTTTGCAAAAGTGTGGTATAATTTAAGAAAAACATATAAAAATTATAATATAAAAAACTTTTAAGTTTGGGGAGGAATACATAAAGTGGCGAAAGGAAGTTTAAACTTGCAGGACTTATTTTTAAACCAATTAAGAAAAGAAAAAGTAAATGTTACAATTTTCCTGCTCAGCGGTTTTCAGTTAAAAGGTACTATCAAGGGTTTTGACAATTTTACATTGATTGTAGAGACAGATAATAACAAGCAGCAGCTAATTTACAAGCATGCGATATCCTCAATCATGCCCTCAAAGCCAATAAATTATATGGCTCAGGCACAGAATAATCAGCAAGCTTCTCAGCAATCAAATAACAATCAAGGTCAGGAGACAAAATAAAACGTACAATTTTATAAAGAAAGCTCATGAACATATGTTTCATGAGCTTTCTTTAATTTTTGACAATCAGAATTTAAAAGAGAGGTGCAAATGATATTGAAGATAGATATCGAAGGACTAAAAAAATTTTATAATTTTTCTCATGATTTAATAAACTTAACAGAGCAAGCTTTAAAAGATTTGAAAGAAAATTTCGAATTTATAGAGCAAATAAAGTCATTCAATCAATTAAAGGTTTTAAATGCTTTTCATCTAAACAAACTTTCATATACCCACCTAAATAAAACAGATGGATATGGGTACTCAGATAGTGGGCGAGACGTGATTGAAAAAATCTTTGCCAAGGTTTTCGGATGTGAGGATGCACTTGTACGAATCCAATTTATTTCAGGGACACAGGCAATTGCCACAATGTTATTTGCTCTGCTCAGACCAGGTGATATCCTTCTTTCAATCTGTGGAAAGCCATATGATACACTTCAAAAAGTAATAGGTATAAAGGAGGGTGGGCATGGAAACCTTATTGAGTACGGAATAAAATACCAAGAAATCGATTTGAAGGGCAATGACTTTGACTTTGAAAAAATAGAGACCATTTTAAAAGAAAACTCTATAAAAGTAGTTTTCATTCAGCGTTCACGTGGATATTCTGTCAGAAGTTCAATTTCAATTGAAAAGTTAGAAAAGGTAATTAAGTTTATAAAATCTATTTCTCCTCAAACATTTGTTGTAGTTGACAACTGTTATGGTGAATTTGTAGAAAAATTAGAACCCACCGAAGTTGGAGCGGACTTGATAGCGGGTTCACTTATCAAAAATCCTGGTGGGACGATTGCTTCATGTGGCGGCTATATCGCAGGCAAAAAAGAGCTTGTTGAGATGTGTGCAGACAGGCTGAATTCTCCCGGCATGGGGAAAGAAGTTGGACCATCTCTTGGATTTAACAAAGAGATTTTACAAGGGCTTTTATTCTCACCACACATAGTAGCCGAAAGTTTAAAAGTGGCTGTGTTTACTTCGTATATAATGGAAAAGTTAGGATATGAGGTTTTGCCAAGATTTAATGAAAAAAGAACAGACATAATTCAAACAATAGTGTTTAAAAACGAATACGAACTTGTAAGATTTTGTCAAGGAGTGCAGAAAGGCTGTCCTGTCGACAGCAATGTTTTACCCGAGCCTTGGGATATGCCAGGATATTCTCATAAAGTAATAATGGCAGCAGGCGGATTTGTACAGGGTACGTCTTTGGAACTTTCTTGTGATGCGCCAATACGAAAGCCTTATGCTGCATACTTGCAGGGCAGCTCTTCGTTTGAAATCGGACTTGTTGGAGTGTTACATGCCATTGAAAATATCAGGAGGATGTAATCTTACATCCTCCTGATAAGTCCTATAACTTTGCCGAGGATTTTTACGTCTTTGACGATAATTGGCTCCATAGCCTTGTTCTCTGGTTGAAGTCTTATATGGTCGTGTTCTTTATAGAATCTTTTTACTGTTGCTTCATCATCTATTAAGGCAACAACAATATCTCCATTTTCAGCTACATTTTGTCTTCTGACAATTATTATATCATTGTCGAAAATTCCTGCCTCAATCATACTATCTCCTCTAACTCGGAGCAAGAACGCATCTTCTGTTCCTACAAGGTCATACGGAAGTGTCATAGTTTCTTCTATATTTTCCACTGCTAAGATTGGTTCGCCTGCTGTTACCTTTCCAACAAGAGGTAGTTGCACGACGTTTCTGTGTACATAAAACTCGTCGTCTACGATTTCGATAGCTCTTGGTTTTGATGGGTCACGCCTAATATAACCCTTTTTTTCAAGCCGAGTCAGATGGCCGTGAACAGTTGAAGTAGACTTTAGACCTGTCGCCTCGCAAATTTCCCTCACTGCAGGGGGATATCCTTTTTCTTTAATCCTCTTTTTTATAAACTCTAAAATTTCCTCTTGCTTTTTTGTAAGCTGTTTTTTCATGCTACTTATTTCCCCTTCTTTAACAGTATTATTTTGAAATAATTATAACACAAAAACATACATTCTTCAAACTTTTGTTTAGTATTTTGAGGCGGAAATTCATTTTAAAAGTAAAATAATTCTTGTATACAAGATACAACTTGTTTTATAATATATAAGGTGCGATATGTCAAATAATAAACGAAAGGAGTATCAAAAATGGCTTTTATTGATACAATTATCGAAAAAGCAAAATCAGATATAAAGACAATTGTACTTCCCGAAAGCTACGAAGAAAGAAATTTAAAAGCTGCTTCCATAGCTCTAAAAGAAAAGATAGCTAAGATAGTTTTGATTGGGAAAGAAGATGAGATTAAAAAAGAAGCAGAAAAGTATGGTGCAAATGTAGATGATGCTATTTTTATTGACCCAGACAATTTTGATAGATTTGATGAATTTGTAAATGAATTTTATGAGCTAAGAAAAAACAAGGGTGTAACACTGGAAGATGCAAGAAAGATTATGAAAGACCCGATGTATTTTGGTGTTATGCTTGTATACAAAGGTTTGGCAGATGGTATGGTGTCTGGTGCTATTCACTCAACAGCAGATACCTTGCGACCAGCTCTGCAGATATTAAAAACTGCACCTGGGGTAAAACTTGTTTCAAGCTTCTTTATTATGGTTGTACCAAACTGCGAATATGGTGAAAATGGAGTTTTTGTATATGCTGATGCAGGTTTGAATCCAAATCCAACAGCAGAAGAGCTTGCTGATATAGCTATTTCATCCGCAAAGAGCTTTGAAGCCTTGGTTGGAAAAACTCCAAAAGTAGCAATGCTTTCGTATTCTACAAAAGGTTCAGCAAAGTCTGAAATGGTAGATAAGGTTGTTCAGGCGACAAAAATCGCAAAAGAGAAAGCTCCAGATATCCTGATAGATGGTGAGCTTCAAGCAGATGCTGCAATAGTTCCTTCTGTTGCAAAGCTGAAAGCACCGGGAAGTCCTGTTGCAGGGCAAGCAAATGTTCTAATCTTCCCTGATTTGGATGCTGGCAATATTGCATACAAACTTACAGAAAGGCTTGCAAAAGCAGAAGCGTACGGTCCTATTACCCAGGGAATAGCAAAGCCTGTAAACGATTTGTCCCGAGGCTGTAAAGCTGAAGACATTGTGGGGGTTATTGCTATTACTGCTGTGCAGGCTATGATGAAATAAATTATTGATAGAAGGGGAATGAGAAAATGAAGGTTTTAGTATTAAATTCGGGAAGTTCATCTTTAAAGTATCAATTTATTGATACCGATACAGAGGTTGCTCTTTGCAAGGGTGTTGTTGACAGGATTGGCTTGCCGGGGGCATTTATTAGACATCAAAAGAATGGTCAAGAGATTGTAAAAGAACAGGAAATAAAGGACCACAATGTTGCTATTAAGCTGGTTTTAGAGATGCTCACACATGAAGAAGCTGGTATTATCCATTCTATGGATGAAATTGATGCAATTGGTCATAGAGTAGTGCATGGCGGGGAATATTTCAGTGATGCGGTGGTTGTCAATGAAGAGGTAAAAAAAGCGATAAGAGAATGTATTGAACTTGCGCCTCTTCACAATCCTGCTAATTTAATGGGAATTGAAGCATGTGAGAGAGAGATTCCAGGAAAGCCTAATGTGGCTGTATTTGATACAGCATTTCATCAAACAATGCCAAGATATGCATATATGTATTCGCTTCCATATGAGGTGTATGAAAAGTATAAAATTAGAAAATATGGATTTCATGGGACATCACACAAATATGTTGCAATTAAAGCTGCAGAGTACTTAAAAAGACCACTTGAGGAGTTAAAACTTATAACATGTCATCTTGGAAATGGTTCGAGTGTGTGTGCAATAAAGTACGGAAAGTCGGTTGATACAAGCATGGGATTTACTCCTTTGGCTGGTCTTGCAATGGGAACAAGAAGCGGAACAATTGACCCTGCTGTGATACTCTATCTTATGGAAAAAGAAAAAATGGATGTAAAGCAGATGAATGATTTTCTGAATAAAAAGTCGGGTGTGCTTGGTATATCAGGTGTGAGCAGTGACTTTAGAGATTTAGAGAAAGCTGCAAATGAGGGTAATGAAAGAGCACAGCTTGCAATTGACATGTTCTGTTATAGGGTCAAAAAGTATATTGGTGAGTACGCAGCAGTATTAGGTGGAGTGGATGCAATAATATTTACTGCTGGAATAGGTGAGAACAACGCTCTTGTGAGAGATAAGTGTTTGACTGATTTAGAGTATATGGGTGTTCTGTACGATAGAGAAAGAAACTTCAATGTAGAAAAAGGTAAGGTTTTTGAAATAAACAAGCCTGAGAGCAAGGTAAAGGTTTTAATAGTTCCTACAAACGAAGAACTTATGATTGCAAGAGAGACAAAAAGACTTCTTTCAAAATAAGCTATATAAATAAAATAGGGGGTTGCAAACAATAAGAGAAAACCAAAAGCTTTTTATGCAACCCCCTATTGTTTGTTATTCTTTTTTCCACAATCCGTGTAAATTGCAGTATTCATACGCCACTACATTCTCGGCCGAAACCTCAAACAATGCTTTTGGTTCATCGCCTGGTTTTAAATATTTTCTGTAGACTTTATCGTCAGCAATGAGCTCTATCCACATGATGTAGTGTTTTTCTTCCATTGGATGAGCAACTTCACCTACTTTGACCAAGATGCCCTCTTCTGTCTTTTCGATAACAGGAACATGCTTTTCTAAACTTGCATCAACTGTGTTAGCTTCAAGCAGCGTCATAGGTTGTCCACAACATACAAGCTGGCCACCACCTGCATACAAAACCTCTACTATGTTTCCACAGACTTCACATTTGTATACATTTCCTCTTTTAATCATCGATTAAACCCTCCCTTGTAAAAATTAATTTTTTCAATTACAATTACTTTATACCCACTAAATTAACATTCCTAACACAAAGTTTGAAACAAAATTAAAATTGAAATAATATAAAAAATGAAATAAAAACATTTTAAGGAGGATGTGAAAGTGCAAAAAGTATATAATCCGAAAGAGGTAGAAGACAGGCTCTACAAAATGTGGCTTGATAAAAAGTATTTCCATGCAAAGATTGATTATTCAAAAAAACCTTTTACGATTGTTATTCCACCTCCAAACATAACTGGGCAGCTACATATGGGCCATGCACTGAACAATACCATCCAAGATATTCTTATTAGGTTTAAAAGAATGCAAGGATACTGTACTCTTTGGCTCCCTGGTACTGACCATGCAAGCATTGCAACCGAAGCAAAGATTGTTGAGAAGATGAAAGAAGAAGGATTGACAAAAGAGATGATAGGACGAGAAAAATTTTTAGAGCGTGCCTGGGAGTGGAAGAGAGTATACGGCGGCAGGATTATTGAACAGCTCAAAAAACTTGGTGCATCTTGCGACTGGGACAGAGAAAGGTTCACAATGGACGAAGGACTTTCAAATGCTGTAAAAGAAGTCTTTGTGAGACTATATGAAAAAGGTCTTATATATAAAGGCGAGAGGATGATAAACTGGTGTCCAACTTGTCATACCACCATTTCTGATGCTGAAGTGGAGTATGAAGAGAAAAAAGGAAAGCTCTATTATATAAAGTATCCAGCAAAGGATAATTCATATCACGTAGTTGTTGCTACAACAAGACCTGAAACAATGCTTGGTGATACTGCTGTTGCAGTAAACCCAAATGACCAAAGATACAAGCATTTGATTGGGAAGACAGTGGTGCTCCCTCTTGTGAATAGGGAAATACCAATAATTGCAGATGATTATGTTGATATGGAATTTGGAACAGGTGTTGTAAAGATAACTCCTGCCCATGACCCAAACGACTTTGAGATTGGGCAAAGACACAACCTTCCAATGGTCCAGGTGATAGACACAAAAGGGTATATGAACGAAAATGCAGGAAAATATGCAGGGCAGGAAAGATATGAGGCAAGAAAGAATATTGTAAAAGACTTAAAAGAGCTTGGTCTTCTTGTGAAAGAAGAGGACTATACACACAATGTGGGACACTGTTATAGATGTTCAACTGTAATAGAGCCGCTTGTCTCAAAACAGTGGTTTGTCAAAATGAAACCTTTAGCAGAGCCTGCAATAAGAGTTGTAAAGGAAGGGAAGATTAAATTTATACCTGAAAGATTTGAAAAGATATACTTTAACTGGATGGAGAATATAAAAGACTGGTGTATTTCAAGACAGCTGTGGTGGGGGCACAGAATTCCTGCTTATTACTGCCGTGACTGTGAAAATATGATGGTGAGCAGAGAAGAAGTAAAGGTATGTTCAAAGTGCGATTCTT
The DNA here is from genome assembly GCF_026914305.1 of Caldicellulosiruptor acetigenus. Taxonomy (NCBI): domain Bacteria; kingdom Bacillati; phylum Bacillota; order Caldicellulosiruptorales; family Caldicellulosiruptoraceae; genus Caldicellulosiruptor; species Caldicellulosiruptor acetigenus. Next base: position 1,266,038 of record NZ_CP113866.1, read on the forward strand.
CCAACGTGTACCAGGATGAAGATACGCTTGACACTTGGTTTTCGTCTGCTCTGTGGCCATTTTCTACGCTTGGCTGGCCAGAGGAGACAGAAGACCTGAAGTACTTCTACCCAACAGATGTTTTAGTAACTGCATATGATATCATTTTCTTCTGGGTTGCAAGGATGATTTTTTCTGGTTTAGAGCATATGGGTAAAGAACCTTTTAAGTATGTTTTGATACACGGTATTGTAAGAGATGCTCAGGGCAGAAAAATGAGCAAATCATTGGGTAACGGGATAGACCCGCTTGAGGTAATAGAAAAGTACGGTGCTGATGCTCTTAGATTTACCCTTGTCACTGGTATATCACCTGGCAATGACACAAGATTTCATATGGAAAAGGTTGAAGCTAATAGAAACTTTGCAAACAAGATTTGGAATGCTGCAAGGTTTGTGCTCATGAACCTTGACATTGACACAAGTTTTAAACCTGATGAAAGTAAGTTTACATTTACCGAAAGATGGATTTTGTCTAGACTCGACACACTCATCAGAGAAGTTACAGAAAACCTTGAAAAGTTCGAGATTGGAATTGCTGCTCAAAAACTTTATGATTTTATATGGGACGAGTTCTGTGACTGGTATATTGAGATGTCAAAACCTACACTTTATAACAAGGAAGCAAGTAACAATAAAGAGGTACAGTATGTACTTTTGACAGTTCTTACAGATATATTAAAGCTTTTGCATCCGTTTATGCCATTTGTAACAGAAGAAATTTATTTGAACCTTCCGCACGTTGAAGAGAGTCTTGTGATAGCAACCTGGCCAAAACCAAGAGGATATCAATTTACTGAAGACATTCAAATGGTTGAAAAACTCATAGAGCTTATAAGAAGTCTTAGAAATTTAAGGTTAGAGAGGAATATCAAGCCTGATATCAAGCCTAAGGTATATATAAAGACTGACGACCTTTCAATGGCAAATCAATTGAGCTTATGGGAGATTTACGTCAAAAGACTTGCAAATTTTGACCAGGTGATAATCTCAAATGAGGTTCCAGAAGATAGCGTAGCTTTGGTACTGTCATGGGGAGTTGCGTATGTGAAATTGAAAGAAATAGTTGATGTTCAAGCAGAGCTTAAAAGACTGCTTGACGAAAAGGAAAGACTTTTAAAAGAGGTTGAGAGATCTGAGAAACTGCTGAGCAATCAAAACTTTTTACAAAAAGCACCTGAAAAGGTTGTAAATGAAGAAAAAGAAAAGTACGAAAGGTACAAGCAGATGCTGCTTTCAGTTGTACAGCAGATAGAAAGATTAGAAAGTCTCAGGTGATGTTAAAGATGCCCATGACTTATGAACAGGCTTTAGATTTTATTCATTCAACCTATAAATTTGGTACAAAGCTTGGTCTTCAGAATATAACAAAACTTCTTGAGTTTATGGGAAATCCTCAAAAAGGGTTAAAGGTTATTCACGTTGCGGGCACGAATGGGAAAGGTTCCACATGTGCTTTTATAAATCAGATGTTAATTGAAGCGGGCTTTAGGGTGGGGCTTTACACCTCACCCTTTCTTGAATCTTTTAATGAGAGGATAAAACTGAATAATCAACCGATAGACAGTGAAGAACTTGCCAGTATTACAGAGTTTGTTAAAGAAAAAATTGAAGAGATGTTGAGACAAGGTTTTTCACATCCCACAGAGTTTGAGGTTGTAACTGCCATTGGTTTTGAGTTTTTTAAAAGAAAAAATGTAGACTTTGTAGTACTTGAGGTTGGGCTTGGTGGAAGATTTGATGCAACAAATGTAATAGAAAACCCAGAGCTTTGCATAATTACATCCATTGGTTTTGACCATATGGACATTTTGGGCTTTTCTATTGAAAAGATTGCTTTTGAGAAGGCAGGAATAATAAAGCAAAATAGCAAAGTAATACTGGCACTTCAGCGATATAAAGAGGTAAAAGAGGTCATCTCGAAAGTGTGTAAGGAGCAAAATGCTCAGCTAATTGAGGTAGAAGGAAATTATCATGTATTGAAAAATACTCTGGACGGGATTATTTTTGATTGTGTAACTCCAAGAGGAATTTATAAAAACCTTGAGATTAAGCTACTTGGCACACATCAGATAGAAAATGCTCTCAGCTGTATCTATGCGTATGAATGTTTGCAAGAAAAGTATGATATAAAAATCGAAGCGTTAGTAAAAGGACTTTTGAATGCACGATGGAACGGTCGGTTTGAAGTTTTGATAAATGCACCTTTGGTTATATTAGATGGTGCGCACAATGTTGATGGGATGAAGGTGCTTGCAGAAAACTGCAAAACGTACTTGAATGGTAAGAAGATTGTGGCTGTTGTGGGCATTTTAAAGGACAAAGAGTATGAGAAAATGATTTCTTTGATAAAGAGCGTGGCGCAAAGGGTTATCTTTACTCTTGTTCCTTATCAAAAGCGGGCTTTTTCAGAAGAAGAAGCTCTTGATGTTTCAAAGAGGTTTGGACTTGAGTTTATAGCAGATTTTAAAGATGCAATTAGATATGCATTAAGTGTGTGTGAAGAAGATGGTGCAGTTATAATTTGTGGTTCTTTATATCTTGTGGGGGCAGCGAGAAGTTTTCTCAAAAGCATGTTCGATGTGTTGTAATTATACAGCAATTGGTATAAAATATTATACGAAGAAAATTAAAAGAAAGAGGTGTTGTAAAAAATGAAACTTTTTATTGATACTGCAAATGTGAATGAGATAAGAGAAGCTCATTCATGGGGAATAATTTGTGGTGTCACCACAAATCCTTCTTTGATTGCGAAAGAGGGCAGAGATTTCAAAGAAGTGGTCAATGAGATTTGTTCTATTGTAGATGGCCCAATCTCTGCAGAGGTAATTTCTCTTAAAGCAGAAGGGATGATTGAGGAAGCAAGAGATTTAGCTAAGATTCATAAAAATATAGTTATTAAAATTCCAATGACTGCAGAAGGGCTCAAAGCTGTGTCAGTTCTTTCAAAAGAAGGTATTAAGACAAATGTTACTCTCATCTTCTCAGCAGCTCAGGCACTTTTAGCAGCAAAAGCTGGTGCAACTTATGTATCACCATTTGTGGGAAGACTTGATGATATTGGGCAAAATGGTATAGAGCTTATAAAGGAGATTGTACAAATATTCAAGAACTATCCTGATATTAAAACAGAGATAATTGCGGCAAGTATAAGACATCCTATACATGTCATTGAGGCTGCAAAAGCAGGTGCTCATATAGCCACAGTACCATTTAAGGTTTTAGAGCAGATGACAAAACATGCTCTGACTGATGTTGGTATCGAAAGATTCTTAAAAGACTGGGAAAAGGTACCTAAGAAGAGTTAAGGCAACCCTGAAAGAAGGGTTGCTGTTTTTTTAAATTTTTGACTGGAGGGGAAAGATGGGATTTGTAAAAGAGAATATAAATGGGATAGAGATATTTAGAATAAGTGAATTTGAAGATTATGGTATAGAGGGTTTTTTCACAACACGGCAAGGTTGTGGACATGATAATTTTAATCTGAGCTATAAATGGGCAGAACGAAAAGAGGATATAGACAAAAACTTTCGCATTCTTTTTGAAGCTTTGCAAATAGACTACAGAAATATTTTCTATGCAAAACAGGTGCATAAAAATGATATAATAATTGTAGAAAGAGGGTTTGATTTTTTTGAATATAATCAAGAGGCAGAGGCTGACGGACTTGTAACAAATGTCCCTGGAATTACACTTATAACAATGCATGCAGATTGTATTCCTGTTTATATTGTTGATACAAAGACAAGAGTAATTTCTCTGATTCATTCTGGTTGGAGAGGGACCTTGAAACATATAACTCAAAATGCTCTTGCGATTCTGAAGAAAAAATTTTCATCTTCAGCTGAAGACTTACTTGTTGCAATTGGTCCAGGAATATGTAGAAGACATTTTGAGGTGGGCAAAGATGTCTACGAGATGTTTTTGAGAGAATTTGGAGATGAGGTTTGTTTGGAGTCTAAAGAGAGTTTTTTTATCGATTTGAAAAAAGCAATAATGATTGACTTGAAAAAGAATGGTATTGAGAGCTGTCAGATAATATCCTGCGATATGTGCACATATGAAGATGCAGACCTATTCTTTTCGTACAGAAGAGACCTAAACAGACCAGAGAAATTGGGAAGTATGGTGGCAATCTTGAGGATGGTGAGAAGGTAAATGAAGAATATTTTAATAGTTGATGATGAGCAGCATATTCTTGAGCTTCTTAAATTTAATCTTAGAAAAGAAGGATATAATACATTTGAAGCAGATAGTGGCGTACTGGCACTGGAGATTTTGAAGCATAACAAAGTTGACCTTGTCATACTTGATATTATGATGAGTGACAAGGATGGATATGAAGTTTTAAAAGAGATTCGATTCAATAGAGATACAAAAAATCTTCCGGTGATATTGCTGTCTGCGAAATCTGAAGAAATTGATAAGATACTTGGGCTTGAGCTTGGTGCAGATGACTATATAACAAAGCCTTTTAGTGTAAAAGAGCTGGTTGTAAGAGTGAAGGCACTTTTGAGAAGAGTAGAAAGTTTAAAGCCTGAGGTTGAAGATAAGGTCAAGTTTGGAGATGTAGAAGTAGATTTTTCAAAAAGAACTGTCAAGAAAAATAATCAGGATGTATCTCTTTCGTTCAAAGAGTTTGAGCTTTTGAAGCTTCTTATCGAAAATAAAGGCAGGGTGTTGGACAGAGACTTTATTTTGCAAAGGGTATGGGGATACGAGTTTGATGGAGATACACGAACGGTTGATGTACACATAAGGTTTTTGAGGAGAAAACTTGAGGACGATGAGAAAAATCCGCGTTACATAGAAACCGTCAGGGGCGTAGGTTACAGGTTTAATGAAAGGTCTGAGTAAAGCATGAGGTCAAAGCTTTTTGGTTATACCATATTAGTTGTGGTGGTCATTACACTTCTTCAAGGAATTCTTTCTTATGAGGCTTATAAAAATATATATATAGACGAAAACAAAAGATGGCTTGTTGCTAAAATAAATGAAGTGGAGAAGTACATTTGGTCTTTTGACATTGAAAAGCTAAAAGAAATCTATGACAAGGGGTATTTTAGAGTAACCATTGTAAGTGGTAATGGAATTGTTCTTTACGACTCTGAAGCAGATGTAAAGAAAATGGAAAATCACTTAAAAAGACCAGAGATTGCAAATGCTAATAAAGTTTTTGGAAAAGTAGAGTTTTCAATAAGAAAAAGTAAAACATTGGGACATTACTTTTTGTATGCAGCCAAAAAGGTTAAAATTCACGATACATCAATGTTTATAAGAGTTTCAGTTCCTCTTGACAAAGTTGACACAATCTTAAAAAAGGTTTTATTAAATACTCTAAAATTTGCAGTGATGTGTATTTTTCTGGGTATAGCATTGGCAATAGGAATCTCATCTGTTTTATATCAGCCGTTAAAAGGGCTGATTTCGCTTATTTCAGAAGGACTTGAAAAGTTTAGCATTCAAGATGTGAAAAGTCCAAAAGATTTGAAGTGGCTTAGTCTTAGCTTTTCAAAGATGTATCAACTTTTAGAGGAAAAGATAAACGAATCTAACGTATTGAGAAAAAGACTCACTTCTCTTTTAGACTCATTAGACATTGGTATAATCTTTTTTGATGTGAATAAAAGAATACTCATGTTCAACAGGGGAGCAGAAAACATTTTAGAGACAAACCTCAAGGTTGGATTTAGTTTGCTTGAGTGCGCCCGAGTATATGAACTTTTCGAGTTTCTTTTCCAGCAGGATATAAATGAAAAAGAGCTGGAAGTTAGCATCAGTAATAAAACAAAATTTTTAAAAGTAAGCAAGAAGAGAATTTCATATGAAGACAATAAAGAAGGGGTACTTTTTATACTAAGTGATATTACCTTTTTGAAAAAGTTAGAAAGAATTCGGTCTGACTTTGTGGCTAATGTGTCGCATGAACTCAAAACACCACTTACTTCAATAAAGGGTTTTGTAGAAACACTTAAAGATGGTGCGATTGATGATAAAGATGTTGCCATTAAGTTTCTCAACATTATTGAGGTTGAGGTAGAAAGGCTTGTGAGACTCATCAATGACCTTCTCTATCTTTCGGAAATAGAGAATGCGGCAATGCCCATTTTAGAAGAAAAAGTGGTGGTTAAAGAAGTTATGCTTGAGAGCATTGAACTTTTAAAAATAAAAGCTGAGAAGAAGAATATTCAACTTGATGTAAAGGTCCAAGAGGGTCTTGAGATGAACATATATCGCGATTGGCTAAAGCAGATTTTTATAAATCTAATAGATAACGCAATTGTGTATAACAAAGAAAATGGGAAAGTATGGGTGACAGTGGAGAAATCAGATAGCACAGTAACTATAAAAGTTAAGGATACAGGAATTGGAATTCCTGAAAAAGAAATTGAGAGAATATTTGAAAGATTTTACAGAGTGGATAAGGGAAGGTCAAGAAAGCTTGGAGGCACAGGCTTGGGTCTTTCTATTGTAAAGCACATAGTAGAGCTTTATGGAGGAAAAGTTTGGGTTGAAAGCCAGGAAGGTATAGGCAGTGAGTTTACGGTAACAATTCCAATTGTAAAAAAGGCTGACCCACATCAATAGGCCAGCCTTTTTTATAGCTATGCTATCCAATTGATTAAAATAGAAATGATAGCTCCCAAAATAGCACACATTGGGATTGTCAAAACCCATGCAATAACAATATTTCTTGCAACCCCCCATCTAACAGCTGAAAACTTTTTACATGCACCTACCCCCATAATAGAGGACGAGATGACATGAGTGGTGGAAACTGGTGCACCAATATGAGTTGCAAACTGGATTGTTAGTGCTGCGCCGGTTTCTGCTGCAAAGCCGTTTATTGGTGCAAGTTTTATTATCTTTATTCCCATTGTTTTAATTATTCGCCAGCCGCCTACTGATGTACCCAAAGCCATGGCAAGAGCACAGGCAAATTTTACCCAGTCAGGCACAACAAACTCATTTAAGATTCCACTTCCTACCAGCGCCATGGTTATTATTCCCATGGATTTTTGAGCGTCGTTTGAACCATGACTATATGCCATCCACATTGCAGAGAGTATTTGGAGCTTTGAGAAATATCTATGTAATTATAGTTGGATGTACTTTAGCAAACACTATGTAAAGAATCATCATAAATAGATATCCAAATACAAAACCTAAGATAGGGGAGACAATCAAAGGAAGAACAATCTTTTTGACAAACCCTATCCAATTTATATCGGCAAGTGATTTTGTGGCGGCAATTGCAGCACCCACAAGACCACCAATTATTGCATGTGACGAGGAAGAAGGTATTCCCCACCACCATGTAATCAAGTCCCACACAATTGCTGCAATTACAGCCGCAAGCACAAGGTTTTGTGTAACAAATCTCGGGTCAACTATTCCATGGCCAATTGTCTTTGCAACCTCTGTGTTTATCATCGCACCAAAGAAGTTAAATACTGCTGACATAAATATGGCAGTGCGCGGTGCTAACACTCTTGTTGAAACTGATGTTGCAATAGCATTTGCTGTGTCATGAAAACCGTTTATAAAATCAAAAGTCAGGGCTAAAATGATTATTAAAAGTAAATTAAGTGGTATGTTATGCATTTTTTGTCACAACCCCTTCTATTACATTTGCTACATCTTCGCACGCATCAAGCGTGTCTTCCAAAAAGCCAAAAATTTCTTTCCAAATGATTACTTCAATAGGCTTGTCCCTATTTTCGGCAAAAAGTTTTTTGATTGCGTTTCTGTACACAATGTCGCCCTCATCTTCAATTCTATTTACTTCTATTATTTTTTCTTTTATGAGTTTGGTATTTTTTAAATCCTTTAAGTTTTCCACAACTCCTTTTAATTCTTTTGTGCAGTTTATGATCATCTCCGATAAGATCTTTGCCTCAGGCTTGACGGTGTCTACATTATAGATTTCAAACCTATGCGCAACTGTTTCGAGCGAATCGACAATGTTGTCAATCTCTTTGATTATTGCAAACAAATCTTCTCTGTCAAGAGGTGTGATAAAAGTTTTGTTGAGAAGTTCAATCACTTGGTGGGTAATATCATCCCCTTTGTTTTCAGCTTTTTCAAGCTTTGAGATGAGCTCTTGCATATTTGAAAGGTTATTGAGGAGTTGATTTAACATCACTGCTGATTGATAAGCATTTTCAACAGCGTTCTCCAATAAAACAAAAAACTGATTTTCTTTTGGAATTATACTCCACATATTTCACGACCCCTTCTTTGTAGAATTTTTGTCACAAAGACCATTTTAATAAAAGAGATTTTTATTTATCAATCCTGCGAATTTTATAAAAAGTTTTACATCACACAAAGAATATTATATAATATTTAACACAGTTTTAACATACATTAAACAAGAATTTAATGTTGGAGTTATAAAATATATAAGTTGTAGCTATCAAAAAGTAGGGAGAGGTTGCTTCAAGATGGTAATAATAGAAACAAAGGATTTAAATCTATATTATGGTGAAAACCATGCTCTGAAAAATATAAACATAAAGATAAACGAAAAAGCTATAACTGCATTGATAGGACCATCTGGCTGTGGAAAATCTACTTTCTTGAGGACCTTAAATAGAATGAATGACCTTATTGAAAACGTTAAAATAGAAGGAAATGTATATTTTGAAGGCAAAGACATCTACAAAGAGATTGATGTTATCACGCTCAGAAAAAAAATTGGAATGGTATTTCAAAAACCAAATCCATTCCCAATGAGCATATATGATAATGTAGCGTATGGTCCAAGAATTCATGGTATTAAAAAGAAAGAAGTACTTGATGAGATTGTAGAAAGCAGTCTTAAAAAAGCCTATCTGTGGGATGAAGTAAAGGATAGGCTGAGAAAAAGTGCATTTTCGCTCTCTGGAGGTCAGCAACAGAGACTTTGTATTGCAAGGGTTTTGGCAGTCGAGCCTGAGGTAATTTTGCTTGATGAGCCAACATCTGCCCTTGACCCAATTTCAACATTAAAAATAGAGGAGCTTTTAGAGCAGCTCAAGAAAAACTACACAATAATAATAGTCACTCATAATATGCAACAGGCTGCTCGAATTTCTGACTTCACAGGATTTTTCTTGAATGGGGAGCTTGTAGAGTTTGACAAGACAATTACTATATTTAATACTCCACGGGACAAGAGAACAGAGGACTATATTACCGGCAGGTTCGGATAATTATATGTTGAGAGGTGAATTTTTGATATGACAAGACCAACATTTGAAAATGAGCTCAAAGAAATCCATCTTGATATTCTCAAGATGGGAGCTATGGCAGAAGAAGCTATTGACAAAGCAATTTTGGCACTTAAGACAAAAGATGTTGAACTTGCACGCAGAATAATAGATAACGATGATAAGATTGATGAGCTTACAGAAGAGATAGAGAAAAAATGTGCTATTGTTATTGCCACCCAGCAGCCACTTGCAAGTGACCTAAGGCTTATAATAACTGCAATGAGAATTGCAACAGATATTGAGAGGATTGCTGACCATGCAGAGGATATTTCTCAGATAACGCTCAAGCTTGCAAAAGAGGATTATGTAAAACCTTTAATTGACATTCCTAAAATGGCTGAAATCACTCGTTCGATGTTAAAAGATGCATTAGACTCGTATGTAAATTCTGACATAGAACTTGCAAAGTCTGTTGTCAAGCGTGATGATTTGGTTGACACAATGTATCAAAACCTTATTGATGAGCTTGAGCAAATAATGAAAGAAAATTCGGCAGCAGTTTCTCAATGCGTTCAGTTTTTATTGGTCATAAAGTATTTAGAAAGAATAGCAGACCACTCTACAAATATAGCCGAATGGGTTGTGTACAAGATAACAGGTATGCATAAACATGAATGGGAAGGCAGGGAAGAGGAAACAAAGTGAAAAAGAAAATTGAGATTGACAGTAAAGTAATTGCAAGGGCTGCTCTGATTGCAGCGCTATATTTTGTTTTAACCGCGTTTTTGCCAGCTATATCATATGGACCACTGCAGATAAGAGTATCAGAGGCACTTACTCTTCTTCCTGCCCTGATGCCAGTTTCAGCCACCATTGGTCTGTTTGTGGGGTGTTTTTTAGCAAACCTATATGGCATGGTAGTAAGTATAACAGGTATATATGATGTTATTTTTGGTTCTCTTGCGACACTGGTAGCTGCGCTGCTTACAACCAGAATAAAGAAAAAACCTTTTTTGCCTCTGCCCACTATTATAGTAAATGCTGTGGTTGTATCAGCTTATATATGGCAATATTTTATAGACAGCTTGAAAATTGAGTGGTTGAAAAATCTAAGTCCAATTATCAGGTATCTTTTTACAGTAGTGTCTATTGGAATGGGAGAGACAATTGCCACATACTTCTTAGGGTTACCTCTATTTTTGGCACTTGAAAAGCAGCTAAAAGGCAAAAATCTCTTATAAGATTCTTAACAAGTGGAGCCTTATATGATTCAGATGATGGCTCCACTTTTTTGTTGCTTTTTCAGATCTTTTGTAATATAATATAACATGATATCTGTTCATCACTTCATTATGATAAAGTAATGAAAGGAAGAAAAAGATGAGCAAAAAGTTTGTGGATTACTATCCTCCAGTGTCTGATACCTTAGAAGAGGTAAGAGAAAGGACTATCTTTTTATTTAAAAAATTTGGGTACAGATTGATTGAACCTTCAACTTTTGAAGATTATGAAAAGTCAAAAAGCTTAAATGGCAGCAACACTATAAAATTTATGGACAGCGATGGAACTGTAGTTGCCTTGAGAAATGAATTTACTCCAAAGGTTGCAGAGATTGCAGCTAAGTTTCAAACAAGTGTTTATCCGCTCAAATTGTGTTACTTTGGCAAGGCATATCAGTTTCTTCAACAGGAAGCAGGGGATTTGAGGGAATTTTTTCAAGCAGGCGTAGAAAACTTTCATACATCTGATAGTTTTTATATAGACTTAGAGGTATTAGTGCTTGCGGTAGAAAGTTTACTTGAACTTGGAGTGAATAACTTTACAATAGATGTTGGTGAGGTAAATTTCTTTAAGGGAATTGCTAAGGACTGTGAGATTGACGAGACTTCATCAGAGGTGCTCTGCAAGCTTGTTGACAAGAAGGACTATATAGGGATTGAAAACTTTTTGATTCGAAAGGGCATTTCCCAAAAAGTGATAGATGTTTTCAGGAGCCTCACAAGACTTTATGGTAGAGAGGATAAGATAAAAGAAGCTAAAAAGTTTGCAAACAATGAGATATCTAAACTGGCGATAGAGAGACTAAGCGAGATATATAATAATATGGTAAAACTGGGTTACCAAAATTATATTACTATTGACTTTGGAATGGTAAAACACCTGAACTATTACACAGGTATAATATTTTCTGGCTATCTGCAAAAACTTGGCTATCCTGTACTAAATGGTGGTAGATACGATAACTTGTGTGAAATATTTGGTAGAAAACTATATGCCATTGGATTTGCAATTGGTGTAGACAGAATTTTAGAGTGGAAACTAAAAAATACTCCAAGGAATGATAAGTTATACGATAGCCTTGTTTTTTATAAGGAAGGGTACTTTGAAATAGCGTTGAAGCTTCTTCTCAACTCGGATAACAAAAGCCAGAAAATTTATTTTCATACAGTACCAGCAAATATAGAAGAAGCCTTTCTTATTAGCAAAAGTATGAAAGCAGAGAGATTTATATATGTAAATGAAGATGGTACAAAAACGTATGTTTTGGAGGATTTGGGATGATTACTATAGCGCTACCAAAGGGGAGATTAGCTCAGCAAACAGTTGAACTTTTGAAGAAAGTATCGCTTGTGGACATTGATATATCTGATGAGAGCAGAAAATTAGTGATGGAAGATGATAAAAGTTCTTTACGTTTTCTCATGGTAAAACCTTTTGATGTACCAACTTATGTGGAATATGGAGTTGCAGATATTGGTGTTGTGGGCAAAGATGTTCTGCTTGAAATGAACAAAAGGGTGTATGAACTTTTGGATTTAAAAATTGGGAAATGTTTTGTAGCCTTGGCAGGACCTAAAGGGATGAGCGAAGCTCTTTTGAAAAAGCCTGATAAGACAATCGCAACTAAATTTCCTAACATTGCCAAAGAGTATTTTGAAAATGTTAGAGGAGAAGATGTAAAGATAATAAAGCTCAATGGTTCAGTAGAGCTTGCTCCTATTTTAGGACTTTCAGACATGATAGTAGACATTGTGGAAAGTGGCAGGACTTTGAAAGAAAATGGACTTGAAGTGTATGAAAAGCTATACGACATTAGTGCTCGGCTTATTGCAAACAGGGCAAGTCTAAAATTAAAAACTCAGATAGATGATATTATAAATCGTTTAGAAAGGATGATTGAAGAGTGAGAATCTTGTACAGCAAACAAGAGATTGAAAACTACATGGAGACGGCTCTAATAAGAAAATGGGAAAACGAGGAAGAGATTGAACAGAGAGTTCGCAGAATAATCTCTGATGTAAAAGATAAAAAAGATGAAGCTGTGCTTTACTACACCCAACTTTTTGATTGTGATGATATTTGCTTAGATGAACTGCAAGTGGCCCAGGAAGAAATTGAAAGAGCGTATTTCGAATGTGAAAGAGAAGATAGAGATTTCATAGATGCTTTGAATGCTGCGTATAAAAATATCTATGAGTATCACATGAGACAAAAAGAGGAAAGCTGGTTTTATGTAAAAAATGGGTCGCTACTTGGCCAGATTATAAAGCCTCTTGAAAAGGTAGGGATTTATGTTCCGGGAGGAAAAGGTGCATATCCTTCCACAGTTTTAATGAATTCAATTCCTGCAAAGGTTGCTGGCGTTGAAAAAATAATTATGGTAACTCCACCTGACAAGCACAAGAGTGTCAGCAAATACACTTTGGCAGCAGCAAAAATTTGCGGTGTTGATAAGATTTATAAAGTGGGAGGAGCTCAAGCAGTTGCAGCACTTGCATTTGGAACACAGATTATACCCAAGGTAGATAAGATTGTAGGGCCAGGAAATATCTATGTAGCAACTGCTAAAAAATTGTTGTTTGGATATGTAGATATTGACTCAGTAGCAGGGCCAAGTGAAGTTATGGTTATTGCAGATGGTTCTGCAAATCCGAGATATATTGCTGCAGATTTGCTGTCCCAGGCAGAACATGACCCCATGGCAAGGTGTATTTTGGTTACAATATCAATGAAAATAGCTCAAGAGGTTTCTGAAAATGTTGAGAAGATGCTTGCGAGATTTGAAAACTCAGTTGCTTTAGAAGCTATCGAAAAAAACGGTGTGATAATAGTTGTTGATAGTCTTTCTGAAGCTGCCGAGATTGCGAACATAATTGCACCTGAACACTTAGAGATTTGTTGCAATGATACAGAGGAAGTTTTGCTTAAAATTAAAAACGCTGGTGCAATTTTTATAGGTGAATATTCCCCTGAGCCTATTGGCGATTATATTGCAGGACCAAATCACGTGCTGCCAACATCTGGTACAGCAAGTTTCTTTTCTCCCCTCGGGGTTTATGATTTTGTCAAAAGAATGAGTTTAATAAAGTATTCAAAAGAACAGTTTTTAACAGATGCACCACATGCAATAAACATAGCGCAAAAAGAAGGTTTCCTCTTTCATGCAAATTCGTTGAAGGTGAGGTTAGAAGATGTTTAGAAAAAGATTAAAAAATTTTTCAAACTATACAACGCCCCAAATAGAATGTTTGGTTAAAGCAGATGCCAACGAAAATCTTCTTGAACTTCCTGAAGAGTTAAAAGATATAATTTGGGATACTTTAAAAAATAGCATACCTAATTTGTGTTTTTATCCAGAAATCAATTCTCAACCACTCAAAGATGCTTTAGCAAGGTTTTACAGTTTGAAAAGTGAAAATTTTATTGTAGGAAATGGTTCAGACCAGATAATTCAGCTTATTGTTCAAGCATGCTGTGAGCAGGATGACCAGGTATTTTTCCTATATCCTTCATTTACCATGTATAGAATAACTGCTGAACTTTTTGACGTAGGGTTTTGTTTTTTTGATGTTACTTCCCAATGGGAAATTGACGTTGAAAAGGTGATTGATAAGATAAGTACGAATGAAAAAATAAAGGTAATATTTATTGATACTCCCAATAATCCAACTGGGATTGCATGGAGTGCTGAAAATTTAAAGGCTGTTGTGGAAGCATTTCCTTCAAAGCTTGTGGTAATTGACAATGCCTACGGTGAATACAGCGATATTGACTATATAGAGTTTACAAAAAGATACAATAATGCAATAATTCTTAAGACCTTTTCTAAAATAGGTTTTGCAGGTATAAGATGTGGCTATGGCATTGCAAATGAAAATATTATAGAAAACCTTCACAAAGTAAAACCCCCCTATAATGTCAATGTCTTAACCCAAAACATAGCTATCAAGGTGCTTGAAAATTTCGAAAAGCTAAAAAATAACATCCAGCTAATAAAAGATGAAAGAGATAAGATGATACAAAAACTCAAAGAATACTACTATGTTATTCCATCAGAAGCAAATTTTGTAACAGTTGTTGATGAGAATGCTGACAGAATATTTGAATATCTAGTTGCGAACAAAATTCTTGTAAAAAAGTTTGAGGTGGGAAGCCACAAACTTTTAAGAATTACATTGGGCAAGCCTCAAGATAATGATATAATAATAGAAAATCTCATTCAGTTTAAGAAGGAGAATGCATGAAATGAGTCAAAGGATTGCTGAAGTTCAGAGAAAGACAAAAGAAACAGATATTAAATTAATTTTGAATATTGATGGAAATGGTGATTACAAAATTTCAACAGGAATAGGTTTTTTTGATCACATGCTTCAACTATTTTCTCATCACGGGAAATTTGATATTCAGCTTGAAGCGAAGGGTGATATATTCATTGACGACCATCACACCATAGAAGATGTTGGAATAGTTTTAGGCCAGGCTATTTTAAAGGCTTTGTCAGATAAAAGAGGTATAAAAAGATATGCACATATTATTCTCCCTATGGATGAGGCACTTGTAATGGTGGCAGTGGATATCTCAGGAAGGCCTTATTTGGCGTTTGATGTAGATTTTAAGCTACCGAAGCTTGGAGATATGACTTCTCAGATGGTTGTAGAGTTTTTCAAAGCTTTTGTTTGGACTTCTAAAACCACAGTTCATATAAAAAAACTTGCTGGTGAGAATGACCATCACGTTTGCGAAGCTATTTTTAAAGCTGTTGGAAGAACCTTAAAAGAGGCTTGTACAATAATCGATGATAGAATTCCATCGTCAAAAGGAGTGCTATAAGTTGTGAAAAGGATATGCATTGTGGACTATGGGATGGGTAACTTGAGAAGTGTGCAAAAGGCATTTGAATACATAGGCTTTGGAGCTTTTGTTACGTCAAGCAAAGATGAAATTGAAAGGGCCGAAGCAATTGTTCTGCCAGGGGTAGGAGCATTTGATGTGGCTATTTTAAATCTTGAAAGATTTGGTCTTGTTGACGTCTTGAGAAGAAAAATAAAAGAGTCTTTATTTTTGGGTATTTGCTTAGGTTATCAGCTATTGTACGAATTTAGCGAAGAAGGCGGTTGTGAGGGTTTAAGAATTTTCAAGGGAGAGGTCAAAAAGTTTCCTCAAAAAGAGAACATCAAAATCCCACACATGGGATGGAACAGGATAAAAATAAAAGGAAACTCAAAGCTTTTGAAAGGCTTGGATGGACAGTTTGTCTATTTTGTTCATTCATATTATGTGGAAAATAAAGATAAATCGATAGTATCCTCTGTTTGTGAGCATGGTATTGAGTTTGACTCCTCAATAGAAAGTGGCAATATATTTGCCACTCAGTTTCATCCTGAAAAGAGTGGAGAAGTAGGCCTACAAATACTTAAAAATTTTGGGGGATTGCTATGATTGTTATACCTGCAATAGACCTTATAGATGGAAAGTGTGTAAGACTTACTCAGGGAGATTATAACCAGGTTCAACTGTTCAATTCAGATCCAATTGAGCAGGCAAAACTTTTTAAAAAAAGTGGTGCTAAATACATCCATGTTGTTGATTTGGATGGAGCAAAAGTTGGGAGGCCAGTGAATTTTGAAGTTATAAGAAACATAAAAAGAGCTACATGCTTGACAGTTGAATGCGGTGGGGGCATTAGAGACAAGGCTACAGTTGAGCTTTATCTCTCTTCAGGAATTGACTATATCATTTTGGGTTCTGTAATCTTTAAAAATCCTGATTTTGTAAATGAAGTTATGAAAGTGTTTGGGAAAGAAAAATTTATTGCTTCTCTTGATTTTAAAGATGGTTTTGTAAAACTTTCCGGGTGGCAGGAAACAACGAAAATTTCTATTGAAGAAGGAATTATTAAGATAAAAGATCTGGGGTTTGAAAGACTTATTTACACAGATATAACAACTGATGGAATGCTGAAAGGACATAACTTTGAAGCTGCAAAACATATTCGCAAACTTTTTGATGGTTTTTTGACAGCATCAGGTGGGATTTCATCAAAAGAGGATATTATAAGACTTAAAAGTATAGGGGTTGATGCGGCAATTGTAGGAAAGGCCCTTTATACAGGTCAGCTCAAGTTAGAGGAGATAATTAATATACTTTAAAATTTCAAAAAGGAGAAGAGACAAAGTGGTTGCAAAGAGAATAATTCCATGTCTTGATGTCAACAGAGGAAGGGTTGTAAAAGGTATAAACTTTATCAACCTTGTTGATGCTGGCGACCCGGTCGAAAGTGCTCAAAAGTATAATCAGCTCGGTGCTGATGAGCTGGTATTTTTAGATATTACAGCTTCACATGAAGAGAGAAATATAATGATAGAGGTTGTAAAGAATGTAGCTGAAAAAGTTTTTATTCCTTTTACAGTAGGTGGTGGAATAAGAAATTTAGATGACATTAGAAATTTGCTTTTGGCTGGGGCTGATAAGGTTTCGATTAATTCTGCAGCGGTTAAAAACCCCGACCTTGTAAATGAAGCTGCAAAGGTTTTTGGTTCGCAGTGTATTGTGGTGGCAATTGATGCAAAAAGGCACAGTAACGGTTTTCATGTGTATATAAACGGTGGAAGGATAGACACAGGACTTGACGCCGTAAAATGGGCAAAAGAAGTTGAAATGAGAGGGGCAGGAGAGATACTACTTACCTCAATGGACAGAGACGGGACAAAAGCAGGGTATGATTTAGAGCTTTTAGAGGCTGTATGTAGTAGCGTAAACATTCCTGTCATTGCTTCAGGTGGTGCTGGCAGGCCAGAGCATTTTTTGGAGGCTTTCAAGGCTGGAGCAGAAGCTGCTTTGGCTGCTTCTATATTTCATTTTGGAGAGATTTTAATTGGAGATTTAAAGAGTTACTTAAAAAATCACGGCATTGAGGTGAGGATATAAAATGATAGATATTTCAGCTTTGAAGTTTGACCAAAATGGACTTGTGCCTGTTGTTGTACAGGATAGCTCAACAGGCGAAGTACTTATGCTGGCGTACATGAACAAGGAAGCTTTAGAACTTACCATTCAGACAGGGTATATGCACTATTTTAGTCGAAGCAGAAACAAGATATGGAAAAAAGGGGAGACTTCAGGCAACGTTCAAAAATTGAAAAGTTTGTTTTTAGACTGTGATGGTGATACCTTGCTTGCCATTGTTGAACAAACAGGGGTTGCATGTCATACTGGCAACAAAACATGTTTTTTCACTGCTTTGGAAGGTGATAAAAAAAAGATTACAACTGATATTATCTTTGAACTGATGAAAACAATTAATGATAGAAAGCAAAATAAGGTGGAAGGTTCGTATACCTGTTACTTATTTGAAAAGGGGCTTGATAAGATACTTAAAAAGATTGGCGAGGAAGCAACAGAGGTAGTAATTGGAGCAAAGAATGGTCAAAAAGAAGAGATAATTTATGAGATATCTGATTTAATGTACCACTTGAGTGTTTTACTGGCGTATTTTGATCTTGACTGGACAGATATTTTTAAAAGCTTAGAGGGGAGAAGGAAATAATGCTATTTGGCATTTTTCCATTGTTTAAAATTTGAAAAATATTGTATAATATAAATGTTGAAGATTTCTACTATTTCTTAAAGAGGAGGGGTTTAAAAATGCAAAGATTTGCAGTGGTTATGGCAGGTGGTGGCGGTACAAGGTTCTGGCCTTTGTCACGAAGCTCGTCGCCAAAGCAATTTTTAAACCTCTCTGGAAATGACATTTTGATAAATGAAACAATTGATAGGATATCAAAGGTCATTCCCAAGAAAAATATCTTTATTGTCACAAACATAAACCAAAAAGAGATGATAGAAAAGGTCCTTGATGAAGAGATAGATAGAAAAAACATCATTTATGAGCCAATTGGAAGAAACACTGCAGCTTGTATTTTATATGCTGCACTTAAAATTAAAAAAATACATGAAGATGGAATAATGTGTGTATTTCCATCTGACCACTATATTAAAGATAACGAGGGATTTGCTGAAGTAATAAATACCTGCATTGAAATTGCTGAAAAGCATGACAAGCTCATAACAATTGGAATAAACCCCACTTTTCCATCAACTGGCTACGGTTATATAAAATTTGACAGAGATTCCAGTGACAAATATGAGAAAAAAGCTTATGAGGTTTTGGAATTTGTCGAAAAGCCATCATTTGACAGAGCAAAAGCGTATATAAAAAGCGGTAATTACCTATGGAACAGTGGAATGTTCGTGTGGAAGATAGACACAATCATTCAAAACTTCAATAGATTCCTGCCCAGGATCTACAATAGGTTTTATTCTGTATATGAGTATCTTTGGACAGACCAAGAGTTTGAGAAGATAGGAGAGATATATCCATCTCTTCAGGATATATCTATTGACTATGGAATAATGGAAAGAGCTGACGAGGTGGTAGTTGTACCTGGCGATTTTGGCTGGAATGATGTAGGGTCATGGGACTCTCTTGGAGCAATATTTCCACCAGACGATGATGGTAACATTGTGAAAGCTTTGCATGTTGGGATTGATACGCGTGACTGCATAATTTATGGAAACAACCGGCTTATCGCCACAATTAATGTGTCTGATGTAATTATTGCTGAGACAGAAGATGCAGTTCTTGTTTGTTCAAAAAACAGAGCACAGGATGTTAAAAAGATTGTTGAAATTCTTAAAGAACGAAAACTGGACAAGTTTATATAATCTTTTTTAATAACTCATCATTATTTTTTTAAGAAGGGCGGTCTTATATGTCTGACAGTGCCAAAAGAATTACCAAAGCTACTTTTTTTGTTATCGTTGCAACTATACTGTCAAAATTGTTTGGATTTTTGCGTGAAGTTGTTTTAGGTGCTTTTTACGGAACAAGTTATAAATTGGACTCTTTAATTGCAGCCCAGCTGTTGCCGGGCGTTTTTTTTGCAAGTATTTTGGCTTCTTTTTCTACTACCTTTATCCCTATATACAATGAGATATTAGTAAAAGAAAGCAAAGAGAAAGCAAGCAGATTTGCCAGCAAATCACTTTTTTTAATTGTGATAGCTGCGCTCATTGTGGCAGTAGTAGGTTCTTTTCTTTCGCCTTTTATAGTTAAAACAATCTTTAAGGGATTTGATGAGTCTGCAAAAAACTTAACTTGGCAACTGATGAGAATTACATTTTTTTATATAATCTTTTTAGGAGCTAACTATATCTTGCAAGGATTTCTTCAGTCTAATGAAAATTTTGTGGTGCCTGTACTTGTAGGACTACCATTCAATGTAATTATCATCTTTTCAGCTTTTTTAAAGAAAGAATTTGACATCTATGGTGTTGCTGTTGCGTTTGTACTTGGATACTTTTCGATGGTGTTATTTCAAATGCCGTTTGCAATCAAAAAGGGGTTTAAGTTTAAATTAGATATTAATTTACGTGACCCATATATAATCAAACTTTTTAAGCTTGTTCTGCCTGTATTTATTGGTTCATCGGTTATGTCGCTTAATTCTTTTGTTGACAGGTACTTGGCTTCGTTTTTACCTGAGGGGAGTATTTCAGCTTTGAACTTTGCAGATAAACTAAATGGAGTGGTTTATGGCATATTTAGTAGCTCAATCTCGGCTGTAATTTATCCGTATTTATCACGATTTTTTTCAAGTGAAAAGAAAGATGAGTTCAAAAAATATTTGGTACTTTCTATAAATTCTCTCATATTGATTATGGTGCCAATTACAGCTGCGGTTCTGGTATTATCACGCGAGATTGTCCAGTTTGTATATGAAAGAGGGGCATTTGACAGCCGTTCAACTTATCTGACAAGTGGAGCGCTTATGTTTTTTTCCTTAGGGTATTTAGGGTATGCAGTGAGAGAAATCCTTAGCAGAACTTTCTATTCAATCCAGGATACCATTACACCAATGAAAAATGGTATTTTAGCTGTAGCAATTAATATAGTTTTAAATATCGTTCTTGTCAAATACCTAAAACACAAAGGTTTAGCACTGGGTACAAGCATTGTTGCGTATGTATCAGTATTTTTGCTTATGCGTAGTTTGTTTAAAAAGATAGGAAAGATTGAGCTGAAAAGCTCAATGATAGTCTTTGTAAAAGCACTATTTGCTTCTTTTGTAATGGTTGTAAGTATTGTTTTAGCAAAAAATCTGATACAAATAAAAACGTCTGTGACATTTATAACTAAGGTAACTAATCTTTTGATCTGGGGATTTGTCGGTGTAATTTCATATAGTACAGTAATATATTTATTGAAAATAAAAGAAGCTCAGTGGATATTGGAAAACTCAATAAAAGTGCTTAAAAAGGTTAGAGGATTAGCTGCAAAATAATAACATCCAAAAACCTACCAAATTTGCTACCAACTTTGATTAGCTTTCCGACTTCTACAAAACCAAATGATTTGTGTAGATGCAAACTTATATAGTTTTCAGCACACACTTTTGCAATTATGTTGGCAGCTCCTGTATCTTTAGCTCTTTCTATTAAGAATTTTAAAATCTGCTTGCCAATGCCTTTGCCTCTGTGCAATGGATGTATGTATATGGTATCTTCAACTGTGATTGAATAAGCTTCTTTTTCTGAGAATGGAGAAAGATACCCATATCCCAATATAGTGGAATTTTCTTCTGCTACATAAATAGGGTATTTGTTGCTATGGCTGTCAAGCAATTTCAAAAAATCTTCTGTGGTCTTGGGATGAATATCGAATGTGGATGTTGAATTCAAAACTTCATAGTTGTAGATATAAAGCAGGTCTGGGATATCAGAAATTGTTGCTTTGCGAATATTCATTTTACCTTTTTTCTCCTTTCCTCAAAAAATTATTAGGGAGTGAACGAAAATTACTAAAAAAGAAAAAGCAAGTTATGTAATAAAAGAACTTTTAAAAATTTATCCACAACCAAGTTGTACTTTAAATTATAATAAACCATATGAGCTTTTGATTGCAACCATTTTGGCAGCACAAAGTACAGACGAGCGTGTAAATAAGATTACCGCTGAGCTTTTCAAAAAGTATCCTACACTTGAAAGCTTTGCAGAGGCAAATATCTCTGAGCTTGAGAACGACATAAAGCCTGTTGGGTTTTATAAAAATAAAGCTAAAAGTATAAAAGAGACTGCAAGAATATTAGTTGAAAAATATAATGGTACGTTGCCAACTACTATTGAAGAACTTGTAAAACTTAAAGGAGTTGGGAGAAAGACAGCAAATGTAATAATGGCAAATATCTATGGAATACCTTCCATAATAGTTGACACTCACTGCAAAAGACTTTCAAACAGGCTTGGACTTGTAAATAGTAAAGATGCAACAAAGATAGAGTTTGAGCTAAAGAAGATTGTAGAGCCTCAGTTGTACACTATATTTAGCAATTTGATGGTTTACCATGGGAGAGCAGTTTGCAAGGCAATAAAACCAAAATGTGAAGTGTGTACTATAAAAGATGTTTGTGAGTATTTCAAGGCCCGAAAATAGAAGGGCCTATTTTTTTTGTATTTTTACTGCCAAAGTGGTGAAAAATAAGTAAATAGAAAAAACGGTCTCAATCTTTGAAAGGGAGAATTGAAAAGTGAAGGTTGGAGTTCCAAATAGTTTTTGCTATGCTGGAATGGAAAACTTTTTTATAAGAGTTATACCAGAAGTCTTAGAAGATTCTCAAATAGTCTTTTCAGGCAAGACAACAAAGGAAATGGTAGAATATGGGCTTAAAAATGGCTGTGATGAACTTTGTATCCCTGCCAAAATTTTTATTGGACATGTAGAATATCTTATAAGAAAAAAGAATGTAGATGTGTTGTTTTTGCCGCGCCTTGTATCTGTATTACCAGGCACTTATTCATGCCCCAAGATTATTGGTATTCCAGATATCATAAAAACTAACTACTGTGGAGTTGAGCTTATAGTCCCTGAGATAAATTTAAGAAAAAAGAGAAAAATAATGTCAGAAAAAAGTATGAAAAATGAACAGCTTTTTGATTTTCCTATGGCCAAGATAGCTAAAACTAAAAACATAATTGTATTGGCTCATAGCTATGTAATTTTTGATGAATTTTTAAACAAAGGTATATTGGAAACTATAAAAAGCGCGGGCTACAATCCTATTTACCCCGCATACTATCGTTTTAATTCTTTTTATATCTCCTCTGATTTGCCAAAGGGGTTCTTCTGGTCCTCTGCAAGGGATATCTACAATTATTTTGAATGGGCAGTAAATAATACACAAATTGACGGCGTAGTGTACCTTATGACATTTGGATGTGGGATTGACTCTGTTTTGCAGGAACTGATTATGAGAAAATGCAATAAAGTGGGACTGCCTTATCTTTGTATAACTGTGGATGAACACTGTGCTGATGTGGGGATACAAACAAGAATAGAAGCCTATTTAGATATGATTGAATGGAGGAGCAAAGATGAGAAAAATTACCTTTCCACACATGGGTAATCTTTTTGTTATTGCCAAAGCTCTTTTCGAAGAACTTGGATTTGAAGTGGTGGTTCCTCCATATAATAACAAAAGCGCTCTTGAAATTGGAAAGAGACTTTCGCCCGAATTTATTTGCCTGCCTTTTAAATTGAACATGGGGAATTTCATCCAGGCAATTGAAATGGGAGCAGATACCATTGTGATTTTTGGTGGATGTGGACCGTGTAGATTTGGATACTATGGTGCACTTGAAAAGGAGATTCTCAAAGATTTGGGTTATGATGTAGAGATGATAGTCATCGAACCTCTTTTTTATGGTCTTAGGAATTTTTTGGAGCAGGTGAGCAAGATATTTGCAAGAAAAAATATAGCCAGTATATTAAAGAGAGTGTATAGGTTAGCCAAAAAGGTAGATGGGATTGAGAGAAAAGTACATTTTTTAAGACCAAGGGAAATGGTTAAGGGAAGCGTAGATAAAATATATGAAAGGTTCAGAAAGGAAGCGTTAAAAGTTTATGGAATTGACCAAATGGAAAGATTAGTTGATACCACGAATGTTTTGCTTGACAACTTGTACATTGTAAATGAGAAGGTCAGAAAAATAGGAATTGTAGGAGAGATATACACCATTATTGATAGTTTTTCAAGCTTGAACATTGAAAAAATACTTGGTGAGATGGGATGTGAGGTTGAACGAAATCTTTATATTTCCCAGTGGATTGATACACATCTGATATATCCAATATTTAGAAAGAAAGATACAATTGTTAAGAGATATTCTAAAGGTATAATGCCAGTTTTAATTGGAGGTCACGCAAGAGAGACCATTTCTTATGCCATATACTTTGCAGCCCAGAAATATGATGGGATATTGCATATTTTTCCTCTCACATGTATGCCAGAAATAATAGCAAAATCAGTATTAAATGGTATCAAAAATCAAATTGGTGTTCCTATCATGCATGTGGTGGTAGACGAAATTGACAGTGATGTGGGCATTAAAACGCGTTTAGAAGCTTTTTTAGACCTAATTGAGGCAAGGAGTGAGAAGGTTGAGAGAGGACTTCTTTCTTGGGATTGATATTGGTTCTGTTAGTACTAATGTAGTCTTGATTGATAAAAATGGTGAGGTAATTGAAAGCATGTATCTCAGAACCCAAGGGAAGCCTATAGAGGTTTTGCAAAAAGCTCTTGCTACACTCTACGAAAAATATGGAGATAGTTTGAGGATAAAAGGAGTTGGAACTACAGGGTCAGGCAGACATTTAGCATCGCTGGTGGTAGGAGCAGACATTGTAAAAAATGAGATAACTGCTCATGCAAAGGCTGCAATCTTTTTTGTACCTGATGTAAGAACTATAATTGAAATAGGCGGTCAAGATTCGAAAATAATCTTAATAAAAGATAGAATTGTGATTGATTTTGCCATGAATACAATCTGTGCTGCGGGAACGGGTTCTTTTTTAGATAGACAAGCAGAGAGACTCAATATTCCGATTGAAAAGTTTGGCGAAACAGCAATAAAATCACAAAATCCAGTAAGAATAGCTGGCAGGTGTGCTGTGTTTGCTGAGTCAGACATGATTCACAAACAACAACTTGGACATCGCTGTGAAGATATTCTTTTTGGGCTTTGTTTAGCTCTGGCGAGAAACTATCTTGCCAATTTGGCGAAAGGGAAAAGCTTGGAAAGTCCAATACTGTTCCAGGGCGGTGTTGCAGCAAATATAGCAATGAAAAAGGCTTTTGAGCAACTTCTTGGAACACAAATTATAGTTCCAAAGTACTACAATGTGATGGGAGCAATAGGTATTGCCCTGCTGGCAAAGGAGAGGACAAAAGGTCTTATCACCAAATTCAGGGGTTTTGAAAACATTAATGGTTGCAAGTTTGAGACAAAAGGATTTGAGTGCCATGACTGCTCAAACTATTGCGAAGTTGTTGGCTTTTATAGCAATGGCAGTTTAGTGGCAAGATGGGGTGATAGATGCCAGAAATACTCATCTAACAGGAATTATCATATTGAAAACTCTAAAAATCTGTGATATATTTAAATTAGAAATAACAAAACAAAGCTATGGCAGGAACTCTGCCGTGTGCGTTACAAGATGGTGAAGTTCCAGGCCAACACCATCAAAAAAGGGAATCCGGAGTCCAATAGTGGCGCATAGGCTTCCCACCCAAGGTTTTGCTTGGGTGACAAACAGGAAGTAATGCAAAGCTATTGGCAGGATACCCACCTGCTGAGGCAGGGTCTGGGAAACTCCCTGAGGACGGCATGGTGGAGTTCCTGACATGAAAGAAGGAAGACCCCAAAAAGGAGAGAGGGTCTTTTATTTTTTTGATTTTTTTATGAGAGGAGAGAATAAGAATATTGATAGGTCCAGCAGATATTTTCCAAAGAACTATGATGCTGATTGGAGAAGATAAGATTGAAAAACTGTCAAAGGCAAAAATAGCAGTGTGTGGGCTTGGTGGAGTTGGAAGTTTTGCGTTTGAAGCTCTTGTTCGCTGTGGAGTAGAAAATTTTGTTATTGTTGACAAAGATAGAGTTGTTCCCTCCAACTTGAACCGCCAACTAATAGCTACTATTACAAATATAGGAAGATATAAAGTGGATATTGCACGTGAAAGGGCAGTTGAAATAAACCCTTTTGTGAAAATAGAGATAATACCAAATAAAATTACATCTGAGAATATTTATAAGATTTTTGGGAATAAGAATTTAGATTATATAGTAGATGCAATAGATGATATTGGGGCAAAGGTTGCACTTATCAAATTTGCTTCAAAAGAGAATATAAAAATAATAAGCTGTATGGGTATGGGCAACAGGATAAATCCTTTGCTTATAAAAGTTTCTGATATATATTCTACACGTTATTGTCCGCTTGCTAAAAAACTTAGAAGTATTCTGAGAAAAGAAAATATTAAAAGTTTAAAGGTTGTGTACTCTGAGGAAAAACCATCAAAACCCGATTATAGATATTTAAAAGAAGAGTCAGAAAAAAAGCATGTTCCAGCAAGTATTTCGTTTGTTCCACCTGTTGCAGGATTTATTATGGCTTATGAGGTGGTAAAGGACTTGGTTTTTGGTGATTAATTTTGATATACAAAAATAATCTTTTTTATGTTAAAATATTCAAAAAGGTCTTAAGAGAATCTGGAGGGAAAAATGAATACATACAAATTTGCAAGGGCTTTTAGGGGTTTTAAACCAAGTTCTGTGATAGAGTATTTAAACAATTTGGAGATGACCTATGAAAAAGAAATAAAAGAGAAACAGGAAAAGATTGAAGAGCTCCAGAAAGAAAATGAGGAGTTAAAGAATACTTTGAAAAAGCTTGAGGAAGAGCTTTCAAAGTTGAACGAGCAGAAAATAAAAATTGCTGAACTTCTCATAATTGCTCAGGAAAAGGCAGAGAGTATCGTATCAAAAGCAATTGAAGAGGGAGAAAACAAAAAGAGAGCTCTTCTTGCTGAAATTGAGGAGCATGAAAAGCTTCTGCAAAATTTAAAAGACGAAATAAAGCGAATAAAAGGAGAACTTCAATCCTTCATTTCTAAATTTGATGAGAAAGCTATAGGTAGCTCTCAACCTGAACTTCAAGAAGAGAGTAGCATTATGTAAAAAATATGCTACTCTAATTTTTTCATATTATTACTGTCATTTTCATAAATTTACCTTAGAACAAACTTTGTAGAATGAATAATGATAAAAGTTTTTAACATTTCCAAGATTATAAGGCTGGTCTTATTCGCAATTCTTATTTTGCTCATAATAAACACTATTTTTATCTATTCAAGGCTAACTGTAGAGGTTGTAAATCAAAAAAAGCTTCTACCAATCTACTGTGTTGACAGGGATGACAAGAAAATAGCTTTAACATTCGATGCTGCATGGGGAAACGACGATACAAAAGAACTGCTTAGTATACTCAAAAGATTCAATGCAAAAGCAACTTTTTTCCTTGTAGGCTTTTGGGTAGAAAAATATCCCGAAGATGTAAAAAATATCTTCAGTCAAGGGCATGAAATAGGAAGCCATTCTGACAAGCATCTTCACATGTCAAGATTATCTGAAGCTGAGATAATTAGAGATATTAAAAGCTGTGAAGAAAAAATTATGAGGATTATTCACAAAAGACCAGTGGTTTTTAGGCCCCCGTATGGTGATTACAATAATACTTTAATAAGAACTCTTTCTTCCTTGGGATATTATGTTATTCAGTGGGATGTTGATTCACTTGATTGGAAAGATTTATCTGCCCAAGAGATTGCACAGAGAGTATTGAAGAGAGTAAAAAGCGGCTCTATTGTATTGTTTCATAATAATGCCAAAAATACTAAGTATGCTCTGCCAATTATACTCAGTAGTCTTTCCAAGCAGGGATATCAATTTGTAACAGTATCAGAGCTAATATACAAAGATGGTTATTATATTGACCATCAAGGTGTTCAGAGGAAAATAGTAAGGTGACTTAATAATTGAAAGAAGAATGGTCACACTAATATATGCGGTAAAAAACAGCGGGGAGAAAAATAAAATGGTAAAAATAGGCGTATTGTATAAAAACCCATCGTACAAAGAGATGTTTAAAAGCGACTTTGTTGATTTTGTAAAAAAAAAGGGTAAAAAAATATTAGAGATAGATTTAGCGAATGAAAAAAATAATGATAAAAAAATTACAGGTTTGCTTACAGATTTTAGTCTTCCCTTCGATTATATCATTTTTTATTTAGATTGTCCACAAAATGTTATTAGATATTGTGAACTGGTTGTTGTACTTCAGAACGAGATTTTTGGTGAGTGGGAAGGCATTTTTGATAAACACCAGAAAATTTTAATCTTTATGGATAACAGCTTACCTATGGTATTAAAAAATGCTTCTTGTAAGGTTGTTGACATAGGTTTTTCGTCCCAAAACACCATAAATATAACTCATCTTGATTATGGCAATGACAACAAGGTAAGTCTGAGCTTATTTTTCCAGAGAGCTGTTGAGACCATTGATGGCAATATTATTGCCGAGAAAGAAATAAAAGAAAAAGAAAATCTACAAAAAGAGGAAGAGGGGATATCTGTCTGTGTGATTTCTGCCACTTTAAAAAGTCTGTGTGGTTTGAATTTGAATGTCTAAAAATTTACTTTGTTGAATAGTATAAAAATAGGCTAATAAAGTACGAAAGGATGAGTGTGTGCCATGTCTCAAAATCCTTTGGATAACAACAGAGTTTACTTATGTGGAAAGGTTGTTACTCCACTTAATTTTAGTCATGAGAGTTTTGGTGAAAAATTTTTTACATTTAAGCTTGAAGTTCCCCGACTTTCTCAGCAAAAGGATATTTTAATTGTAACAGTTTCTGATAGACTTTTAATCAATGTAAATCTTGAAGAGGGAAGCTTGGCAGAAGTATTAGGACAGTTCAGGTCATACAATAATCCTTCAAATGTAGGTAACAGACTTATCTTAACAGTATTTGCAAGGGACATTAAAAATGTTGAGAGCATTGACCCTTCGAAGAATATCAATGAGATATTCTTAAATGGATATGTGTGCAAAAAACCTCAGTACCGTACCACGCCTTTAGGAAGAGAAATAACAGACATTTTGCTTGCTGTAAATAGACTTTATGGAAAGTCAGATTATATTCCCTGTATTGCTTGGGGGAGAAATGCACGTTTTGCCAGCACATTCCAAATAGGTGATAACATAAAAATATGGGGAAGAGTGCAAAGTAGAGATTATCAAAAGAAATTGGAAGATGGTAGAGTAGAGATAAGAACTGCTTACGAGGTCTCTATATTTAAGCTTGAAAGAGTAGAAAAGAGTGAGAATGTAAGCTAAAGATGTGATATAGATATTATCTTTAAAATATGATAAAATCATAAAAAGTGACAAAAGAAAAAAGAGGTGTAGTTGTTGAATCTTCCAAATATTCTCACAATTTTAAGATTTATATTGGTACCAGTATTTGCTGCAATATTTCTTTCTCATCTGAAGTACAATTATCTGATAGCGCTAAGTATATTTTTATTATCAGGACTCACTGATGTTTTGGATGGTTTTATTGCACGAAGATACAATATGGTTACACAATTTGGAAAGCTATTTGACCCGCTTGCAGACAAGTTGATGATACTTACTGTCTTGTGGTGCCTTGTTTTAAAGGAATATATACCTTCATGGGTTTTTTATATTGTCCTTGCAAAAGAGATTTTTATGATAGTAGGTTCAGCTCTCTTATATGGGAAGATAAAAATAGTGGTTTCTGCTAATATCTATGGCAAGCTTTCTACTTTTTTGTTTTACATAGCCATTGTCTCGTTAATCTTGAGATGGCAGATATCCTTTCTTACACTCATATTGGCTCTAATTTTTGCTATTTTTGCACTTGTGATGTATGTATCAAAATATGTAAATGAATATAAAAGACTCAAAAGCACCTCCCGTGAATAACTGCATTATAAGTTGGTTAACCTACAAATAGGAGGTGCTTTTGTTATGAGTGAAAAAACTGAAAAAAGGTATGCAAGCTGGCTTGGTATAATTGTGAGATTTGTTGTTGCTTCTTTTATGATGCTTTTGATGCAGCTCATCTACCCTAACTTTGTATTCAGCAATTGGATGATAGGAATAGCTTTAATTGTAGCAATATCTGTGATAACATATATAATTGAGAGAATAACAACACTTTATAGAACCCCTATAGGAAGAGGAATAATTGCTTTTTTGGTAACTTTTGCTATTTTGTATTTTGGTAATATGTCAGTACCAGGTATTAAAGTACCCATTATAGCTAACTTGATTACCTCTTTTGTTGTAGGGATGTTTGATATATTTTTGCCAGATAGAGTATTTTAAATTGAAGAGGCAAAGGGGGTCTTCTTTTTGGATATAGGGAAGGTACCCGTAGAGATACTGCAGAAGCATGTCTTTAGCAACTTAAGGACCAATAAAAATATCTTATTGCTTCCTAATATTGGAGAAGATTGTGCTGCTGTGGATATCGAAGGAGAAATAGCTGTTCTTACCACCGACCCAATTACAGCAGGCGACAGTATGAGTGGTTTTTTGTCGGTGGTTGTTGCCTGTAACGATTTGGCGGCAGCTGGAGCACAGCCACTTGGGGTACTTACTACTGTGCTTCTTCCTCCCGGAAGTGATGAGGATGAATTTGCAAATATATTGAGTCAAATAAGATATGCTTGCGATAAATTAAATGTGATTCTTTTGGGCGGACATAGCGAAGTGACAACTGCAGTTACAAGACCATTGATTGTTTCAACTGGTTTTGGAAAGGTAAAAAAAGAGCTTCTTATCTCTACAGGGGGAGCAAAACCGGGTGATAAAATTGTTATCACAAAAACAATAGGTTTAGAAGGTACTTTTATTTTATATAACAAATATAAAGAAAAACTGAAAGATATATTAAATAGCCACGAAGAAAAAGAAATAGAAAGCTTTGTAGAAAAATTAAGTGTTGTAAAGGAAGGGATGATAGCAAGAGAATATGCCTCCAGTATGCATGATATTACAGAAGGCGGACTTTTTGGAGCTATATATGAGGTGTGCAGAGCATCAAGTAAAGGTGCAGTAATATATGAAAATATGATAAATCTCAGTAGTGCAGTTCAGAAAGTGTGCGCTTTTTTTAATTTAAATCCATATAAGCTTATCTCAAGTGGAAGTATGTTAATTACAACAAGTAAGGCAGATGAACTTGTAACAAAGCTTTTAGAAAGTGACATTGAATGCTGCATAGTTGGAGAAATTGTGGAAAAACCAAGTATAGAATTTGTTTCTAAAAGCGGAGAAAAAACTTATATAAATGATTTACCAATAGATGAAATATATAAAGTCGTGTAGAGGAGAGGTAGGGATAGGATGAAAATCCTTGTCATTGATGATGATGTAAAGATATGTGAGGTAATAAAGCTCTACTTAGAAAAAGAAGGGTTTGAAGTGGTGGTTACTCACAATGGTATGGATGGAATTGCTATGTTCAAAAATGAAATGCCCGACCTTGTAATACTGGACATTATGCTGCCCAAAAAGGATGGATATGAAGTCTGTAGAGAACTCAGAAAGATTAGTAACATTCCAATTATAATGCTCACTGCAAAGGGCGAGACATTTGATAAGGTACTTGGATTGGAGTTGGGAGCAGATGACTACATTGTAAAACCGTTTGATCCAAAAGAACTAATTGCACGAATAAAAGCGGTGCTGCGAAGAACACAGGGTGAAGTCAATGATGAAAAGGTTGTTGTATATCCAAATCTGACAGTAAATCTCACTACATATGAGGTGAAACTTGAAGATAAAGTAATAGATATGCCGCCGAAAGAGATAGAGCTTTTGTATTTCTTAGCATCACATCCCAACAAAGTGTTCACAAGAGAGCAGCTTCTTGACCATATATGGGGTTACAACTTTGTTGGAGACACTCGAACAGTTGATGTACACATCAAGAGAATAAGAGAAAAGATTGAAAAGGACAAATATCCTTGGAAGATAAAGACTGTATGGGGTGTGGGTTATAAGTTTGAAATTTAGGCTTTGTTGAGGAAGTGAAAAGAATTGAAATCTATATATTTTAAATTTGTGGTGACATATACAATCATAATTGCAGTTGGATTTTTAATTTTTGGGACAGTGCTCAATAACCTGACAGAAAACTATTTTGTATCTCAAAAACAGACTCAGCTTGTTCGTGAAGCTGAAAAGATAGCAACTGGACTTGCTCTTTGGTATATAACAGGGTTTTTGGAACAGGATAGACTTAGGTTCGAGATTAGATTTTTACGAGATTATCTGAATGCTTCAATCCTATTGATAAACAAAAATGCAAATGTAATATTAAACTCGGATGAACAGGTGTATATAGATGATTTAAATCTAAGAAAGATAAGAGACAAGGTCTTTGAAGGCGAGATTGCTGTAAAAAAGCTTCTTATAGGGGATATGATAAAAAGAGAATATCTTGTGATAGGGTATCCAGTAGTGATAAATAACCATGTTGTGTCAGGGCTACTTCTTATCACCTCAACTGATGAAATAAGGCAGACGTTAAAGATGTACAACAGGATAATTTGGCTTATTACATTGTTCGAAGTTTTAGTTGTTTTGATAATAACATATGCACTGACTCAAAGGATTATCACTCCCATTAAAAAGCTTGCACAGGCTTCAAGAAAGATAGCTGAAGGTGATTTTTCACAAAAAATTCCTATTCCAAACAATAGTGATGACGAGATTAGCGAGCTTATCTCATCTTTTAATTATATGACCGAAAAATTAGAAAACTTGGAGATGATGCGAAAAAGTTTTATCTCGAATGTGTCACATGAGCTCAGGTCTCCTCTTACCTCTATAAGAGGATTTGTGGAAGGTATATTGGATAAGACCATTCCAGATGACAAAAGAGATTTTTATCTGACCCTTGTAAAAGAGGAAGTCATAAAGCTTAACAATTTGATTAATCAACTTTTAGAATTGTCAAGACTTGAGTGGGGGAAAATAAATCTTAATTTAAGCGAATTTAAGATTTATTCTGTGATTGCGGAGGAGCTAATTAAGTTTGAAAAGCGGATAGAAGAAAAAGAAATAGATGTAACTCTGCAAGTGGACGAAGAACTTGTTGTCAAGGCAGATAGGGATTTGATAAGCAGGGTTGTTCACAATCTTCTTGACAATGCTATAAAGTATAACAAGGTTGGCGGGAAGATTTATATATATTCTGAAGTAGTAAATGGTAAAGCTTATATAACAATACAGGATACAGGCGTGGGTATTCCTGAAAAGTTACAAAAGCTTATCTGGGAAAGGTTTTATAAGGTTGATGAGTCAAGAAGCCTTGAAAATGGGGTTGGGTTAGGGCTTTCAATTGTAA
Source organism: Caldicellulosiruptor acetigenus (assembly GCF_026914305.1). NCBI lineage: Bacteria > Bacillati > Bacillota > Caldicellulosiruptorales > Caldicellulosiruptoraceae > Caldicellulosiruptor > Caldicellulosiruptor acetigenus. The sequence goes on from NZ_CP113866.1 coordinate 1,298,894, forward strand.
AAGAGATTATAAAGCTTCATAAACAGAACATCTGGGTTGAAAGTGAGGAAGGTGTTGGCTCAAAGTTTACATTTACGCTTGATTTAAAATAATTTTTATTATTTGTTAACAATTCGTTAATAATTTTTTCAAAAACAAGGGGTAGAATTATAAGTGAAAAAACAAAGTGAGAGGTGAACAAAGATGACAGATAAATTTGATTTTGAAACTCCAAACTATCAGCCATCTTACAGCCCTATTAACTTTGAAATTCCCAAAACAATAAGAAAGAAAAAATCAGTAAAAGAGTATATAGTTGCAGGGCTTATAGGAGGTCTCATAGGCGCATTACTAATCTCAATATTCTTTATGGCATATTTTGGTGTAAACTTTAATAATTTCAAAAATGATATTAACTCTACGTTGAATAGTTTCAACTTGAATAATTCCACCACCACAGAACCTATTACAAAAACAGTTGTACTCAATTCTGGTAACAGTTCTTTTGTGACAGATGTGGCACAAAAGGTTGGTCCAGCTGTTGTGGGAATTAAAAACAAAGGAACAGCTTATAACTGGTGGACAGATGAAGAACAGGAAATTACAATTGGTGAGGGGTCTGGAGTTATAATTAGTAAAGATGGTTATGTTGTTACCAATAACCATGTGGTTTCAGGTGCGAAATCTGTTACAGTAATTCTATCTGGCGAAAAGGAAGTGCCGGCTACAATTGTTGGGACTGATGCTTTGAGTGACATAGCGCTTTTGAAAATTGACCCGAAATATGTGAAGGCTGTTGCTCCACTTGGAGACTCATCAAAAGTAAAAGTTGGAGAGTTTGTTGTTGCAATAGGAAATCCTCTTGGGCAAGAGTTTGCTGGAACAGTTACATTTGGTGTTGTGAGTGCGGTCAATAGAAAGCTTGATATGGGAAATGGTATTCAGATTCCGCTGATTCAAACTGATGCCGCGATAAACCCAGGTAACAGTGGAGGAGCACTTGTAAATAGCAGTGGTGAAGTTATTGGTATCAACACAGCAAAGATTTCTCAAACAGGTGTTGAAGGAATGGGCTTTGCTATTCCAATAAACTATGTAAAACCGATTATAAATGATTTGATGAAATATAAAAAGGTTTTAAGACCGACCATAGGTATATCTGTTATGGAGTACTATGACAGGTCTGGTAACGTTATGGGGATGTATATTTCAAGGATTTATCCAGGTACAGGTGCAGCAAAAGCAGGTTTAAAAGAAGGGGATATAATTTTGCAGATAGATGGGAAGAAAGTTACAACATTTTCAGATATTCAGTCAATACTTTCAAATCATAAGATTGGCGATGTAATAACCATAAGAGTGTTGCGAGATGGACAAACAAAGGATTTTAAGGTAACCTTAGGTACTCCTATTGATACAACTACTAACGATTAAAGAATTTAAAAAGATTTAAAAGGCAGGTTATACCTTTTAAAGGAAAGGTGTGACCTGTTTTTTTGTATATTATCATTCCGAATATTATTTAAGTACATTTTAATTTTGTTCACAATTAATTATTGACATAAAGGCTTTTGCTTTGATAATATGTACTTGTAGATACCAAACATTCGGATGTTATATTTAAAAAATGTTCGAAGAAAGGTGGTATATTTGTGTTAGAGAATATTTTTAAGCTCAAAGAAAGAAAAACTGATGTAAAGACAGAGGTATTAGCAGGTTTTACTACATTTATCACAATGGCGTACATAATCTTTGTCAATCCCTCTATTCTTAGCACAACGGGGCTTGACAAGCATGCTGTATTTTTTGCAACATGTATTGGTGCAGCAGTAGGAACGCTTATAATGGCACTCTATGCTAATCTTCCATTTGCTCTTGCACCTGGGATGGGGCTTAACGCTTTCTTTACCTACACTGTATGCCTTCAAATGAAATATACTCCACAGCAGGCATTAGCAGCAGTGTTTATATCAGGTATTATATTTGTTATCATCACGGCAGTTGGCCTCAGACAAGCTATAGTTCGTTCTATACCTCAATCTTTAAAACATGCCATGACAGCAGGTATTGGACTTTTTATAGCTTTTATAGGATTTATAAACAGTGGAATAGTAGTAATAGATCCCGGTTCCAAACTTCCAAAGTTCTGCGATTTTACATCTGCTTTTAAGTCTTTGACAAATGACCCGAATATAAACTCAGCAATAATATCTTCACGTGGTGCGATTGTTGCTCTTATAGGACTTTTAATTATCGGTATTTTGATTGCAAAAAGAGTAAAAGGCGCAATTATTATTGGAATAATTATAGCCACAGTAATAAGCTTTCCTTTGAAAATTGTGGATTTGTCGAAATTTAAATTTTCGCTGGAGTCATTTAAAGTCTCTGCCTTCAACTTTGACTTTGCAGGTTTGTTTGCGGCACATGGCCAAGGAGGCGGCATAGGTGCGGTTCTTCTTAGTCTTTTTGCGGTGATATTGACATTTACTCTCATAGATATGTTTGATAGCATCGGGACATTTGTAGGTCTTGCTGATAAGGCTGGGATGCTTGATGAAAAAGGAGATATTCCAAATATGGACAGGGCATTGATGTCTGATGCTGTTGCTACAGTTGTCGGTAGCATATTTGGTACATCTACTGTCACAACCTACATTGAAAGTGCTGCCGGTATAGAAGAAGGTGGAAGAACAGGTCTTACATCCTTGGTCACAGGTATTTTATTTATCCTTGCATTGGTTATTGCACCGTTTATAGGGCTTGTGCCATCCCAGGCAACTGCTCCAGCTTTGATTGCTGTTGGTGTCATGATGATAAGCTCTATAAAAAAGATTGACTTTAACGATTTTGAAGAAGCTCTTCCGGCATTTTTGACAATTGTAATTATGCCGTTTACTTACAGTATTGCAAATGGTATTTCAGCAGGTATTATATTCTACGTTCTGGTTAAACTCTTAAGAGGAAAAGCAAAAGAGATTCATCCAGTAACATACATTCTTGCTATACTCTTTATTTTGAGATTTATGGTTATTGCACACTAAAAGAAAAGGGGAGCATACAGATTGCTCCCCTTTAAAAATCCAGGTATTGCATAAATATACATTGCTATTTTTCAAAGAAGGCTTTAACATTTACACTAATTGATAATTGGGAGGCCTTTAAAATGAGTTATGTTATTACAAAGCTTTTATATGAAGGCAAAGCAAAAAAGGTTTATGAAACTGACAATCCGGATGTTGTTGTGATTGAATACAAAGATGATGCAACAGCTTTCGACGGTACAAAAAGAGGTATAATTAATAATAAAGGAGTTGTTAACAACTTAGTATCAAACCATTTCTTCAAAATATTAGAGTCCAACAAAATTCCCACACATTTTATTGAACAGATTGATGAGAGAAAGACAGCTGTTAAAAGGGTGCAGATAATTCCAGTTGAGGTTATCGTGAGAAATATAGCTGCAGGTTCATTGTCCAAAAGACTTGGACTTGAAGAAGGAGCGATTTTGAAAAGACCCATCTTAGAATTTTGTTACAAGAACGATGCCCTTCACGACCCTCAGGTAAATCAATACCATATCTTAGCTTTGGAACTTGCAACCGAAGAGGAAATTAGGAAGATTGAAGAGTATTCTTTTAAAATTAACGATGTGCTCAGAAATTATCTAAAACAAGTTAACATTGACCTTATCGACTTCAAACTTGAATTTGGCAGGTACAAGGGAGAGGTAATCTTGGCTGATGAGATTTCTCCAGACACCTGCAGGTTCTGGGATACTACAACTAAGGAAAAGCTTGATAAGGACAGATTTAGAAGAGACCTTGGAAACGTGGAAGAGGCATATATGGAAATATTAAGAAGACTTGGCTTGGATAAAAAGTAAACAAGTTCAAAATACTTACTTGAAAGGAGAAATAGGAATGCTCAAGGCAGAAATCTTTGTATATTTAAAAAAATCAATTTCAGACCCACCAGGCATTGCTGTGTTAAATTCTTTAAAGAGCCTGGGATTTAATAATGTAGAAAAAGTCAGAATGGGAAAATATATTGTGGTATATCTAAATGAGAATGATATAGAAAAAGCAGAAGAACAAGTAAAACTTATGTGTGAAAAGCTCTTATGCAACCCTGTCATGGAAGAATACAAGTTTAACATTTCGGAGGAGTAAGAGATGAAGTTTGGTGTTGTAGTATTTCCAGGTTCTAACTGTGACAGTGATTGTTTTCATGTTATTAAAGATGTAATAAATGAAGATGTCGAGTATATTTGGCACGACAGTGATGAAAAATTAACGGGGTTTGATTGTATAATCTTGCCTGGCGGATTTTCGTACGGGGATTATTTGAGAGCTGGAGCAATAGCAAGGTTTTCAAGAGTGATGCCAAGAATAGAAGAATTTGCACAAAACGGAGGACTTGTGATAGGTATATGCAATGGGTTTCAGATTCTCACAGAGAGTCATCTTTTGCCAGGTGCGCTGATAAGAAACAAAAATCTTAAGTTTATTTGCAGTGACCAGTACGTAAAGGTAGTGAATACAAATACTCCTTTTACTAATCTCTACAAAGAAGGAGAGGTAATAAACCTGCCTATTGCCCATGGTGAGGGTAACTATGTTGTGGATGATGAAACATTAAAACAAATGATTCAAAATCAGCAGATTGTGCTGCAGTATTGTGACAAATATGGCAACGTCAATGATGAAACAAATCCCAATGGTTCTATTCTAAATATAGCAGGTATATGTAACAAGGAAAAAAATGTTTTTGGACTGATGCCTCATCCTGAAAGAAGCAGCGAGAAAATCCTTGGTTGTGAAGATGGTAAAAGAGTATTTTTAAGCATTGTCAATTATTTAAAGTCGAGGTGAGAGGTTTTGAAAAAACATCTTTACGAAGAAGTAGGCCTGACATACGATGAGTATAAAATGATTGTGGAAATTCTGGGTAGAGAACCAAATGAGCTTGAGCTTAATCTTTTTGGGGTTATGTGGTCTGAGCATTGTGGATATAAAAACTCAAAAGCATTTTTGAAAAATCTTCCTACGAAAGGTGAACATATACTTCAAGGTCCAGGAGAAAACGCAGGGATTGTTGACATTGGTGATGGATATGCAGTGTGTTTTAAAGTAGAGAGTCACAATCACCCATCAGCAGTAGAACCATACGAAGGTGCAGCAACAGGAGTTGGCGGGATAATACGAGATATATTTACAATGGGAGCAAGACCAATAGCTCTTTTGGATTCGCTCAAGTTTGGCAGTCTCAATGATAGTAGAACAAAATACTTGTTTGAAGGTGTTGTAGCTGGTATTGCAGGATATGGCAACTGTGTAGGTATTCCCACTGTAGGTGGTGAGACCACGTTTGACCCTGTTTACAAGAACAATATCTTGGTCAATGTCATGTGTGTAGGCATTATGAAGAAAGATAAAATATTTAGAGGAGTTGCACAGGGAGTAGGCAACTCTGTATTTTACGTTGGTCATACAACAGGCAGAGATGGAATGGGTGGTGCTACATTTGCTTCAACAGACCTTACAGCTGAGTCAGAGGAGAAAAGGTCCGCTGTGCAGGTTGGAGATCCATTTATGGAAAAGCTCCTTTTAGAAGCATGTTTAGAGCTTTTTCAAACAGATGCAGTGGTTGGTATTCAGGACATGGGTGCAGCAGGGCTTACTTCTTCGACGTGTGAAACAGCTGCAAGAGCAGGAACAGGCATCGAGATAGATGTAGCACTTGTTCCAAAAAGAGAAGAAGGTATGAACCCAATTGAGGTTATGCTTTCAGAGTCACAGGAGAGAATGCTTGTCATTGTTAAAAAAGAAAGAGAAGAAGAAGTATATAAAATATTTGAAAAATGGGGACTTCATGCAGTAAAGATAGGAAGAGTAACAGATGATGGCATGCTCAGGGTTCTTGAAAATGGCAAGACTTTAGCAGAGGTTCCTGCAAAGGCACTTGCTCATGCGCCAGCATATGTCAGAGAAATAAAAGAGCCAGTCATAATAAAAGAGGCTGAAAAGTTTGATATATATTCAATTCCCCAGCCAAATAATTTAAACGAGGTTATTTACAAGATGATTTCAAATCCTAACCTTGCAAGCAAAGAATACATCTATCGCCAGTATGACCATATGGTCAGAACAGATACTGTTATAAGGCCTGGTCATGATGCAAGTCTTTTGAGAATAAAAGGGACAAAGAAAGGAATTGCCGTCACAATAGATAGTAACGGCAGATACTGTTATTTGAATCCGTACGAAGGAGTTCAGCTTGTATTGGCAGAAAGTTATAGAAATATAGTGGCTGTTGGAGCAAAACCACTTGCAATTACAGATGGACTTAACTTTGGAAATCCGCACTATCCGGAAATTTATTACCAGTTTGTTAAGACAATTGAAGGAATGAAAGTGGCATGTGAGTATTTCGAAACTCCTGTAACTGGTGGAAATGTATCATTCTATAACCAGTCAGAAGAAGGGCCTATTTACCCTACACCTGTAATTGGAATGATTGGCGTTATTGATGATATTGAAAAAGCTGTTAATATTTTCTTTAAAAATGAAGGTGACTTAATTGCGGTCATTGGAAAAACCTCAGATGATATTGGAGCAAGCGAATATTTAAGTTTTTATCATGGAATAGTTTCTGGTAGGGTGCCAAAACTCGATTTGAAACTTCACAAAAAAGTATGTGACAAGGTCTTACAATGTATAAACAAAGGACTTTTCAGCTCTGTTCATGATATTTCGGATGGAGGTTTTGCAATTGCGCTTATAGAGAGCGCAATAAGAGGTTCAAAAGGTGCCGAGCTACAAATCAAAACAGAGCTAAGAGAAGATTTTTATCTTTTCAGTGAGACACCGGGAAGATTTGTGGTTACGTTTAAAGAAGAAAATTTAAGAAAAATACAGGATATATTAGATGACATTGAGTTTACTGTAGTAGGAAGAGTAACAGATGAGTATATAATAAATGGTAAAATAAATGATAAAGATATTCATTTGGACTTAAAAGAGGTGGAGAGAATATATCAGGAGGCAATACCATGTGCTTTAAAGAGTTAGAAGAGAATTTTAAAGACCATTGTGGGATATTTGGCATATATTGCCCGGATGGTAAGCTGGACGTTGCAAAGATTACCTATTTTGGACTTTATGCTCTTCAACACAGAGGCCAGGAAAGCAGCGGTATTGCTGTAAACGACGCGGGGAATATCATTTATCATAAAGACAATGGTCTTGTCAATGAAGTTTTCAACGAGGTTGTGCTCAATCATCTTAAAGGATATTCAGCAATTGGTCATGTAAGGTATTCTACTACAGGCAAGAGTGACAGGGAAAACGCTCAGCCTCTTGTCATAAAATACAGAAAAGGTCATATGGCTCTTGCCCACAATGGCAATCTTGTCAATGCACATATAATAAGAGAGAAACTTGAACAGGAAGGAGCAATCTTTCAGACAACTATTGATTCTGAAGTTATTGCAAGTTTGATTTCTCGCAACAGAATAAAATCCGAAAATATCGAAGAAGCCATTTTAAAAACTATGAATGAAATAAAAGGGGCATATTCTCTCCTGATTTTAACACCCAACAAACTTATTGCGGTAAGAGACCCTTATGGTCTAAGACCACTGGTAATGGGAAAGATAAACAATAGTATTTGTTTTGCGTCAGAAACATGTGCTCTGGACACTATTGGAGCAGAATATATCCGAGATGTCGAACCAGGGGAGATAATTTCGGTAAGTAGAAATGGTATTAGGAGTATAAAATATGAAAATGGTACTAAACACTTATGTGTATTTGAATTTATCTACTTTGCAAGGGCTGATTCATACTTGGAAGGAATAAGCGTTTATGAAATAAGAAAAAGGCTTGGGAAACAACTTTGCAAAGAGTCTTATGTGGACTGTGACATTGTAATTGGTGTGCCAGATTCTGGGACAACTGCTGCTATTGGTTTTGCCGAAGAAGCTAGCATTCCATTTTCAGAAGGTTTTATAAAAAATAGATATATAGGAAGAACATTTATAAAACCCGAGCAGACCCAAAGAGAAATAGCTGTGAAAATAAAGCTCAATGTTTTAAAAAGCAATGTGGCGGGCAAAAGAGTAGTTTTAATTGATGATTCTATCGTAAGGGGAACAACATCGCGAAAGATTATAAAAATGCTGCGGGATGCAGGGGCATCAGAGGTCCATCTCAGGATAAGCTCGCCCCCAGTTGTTTTTCCTTGTTACTACGGTATTGATACACCTGACAGGAAAGAACTAATTGCAGCAAACTACTCAACTGAGGAGATTGCAAGGATTTTAGGCGCTGACTCATTAGAGTACCTGAGCTTAAATGGGCTGAATGAGGTCTTTGAGGGGAGAATCCATCAGTTTTGTACAGCATGTTTTAGCGGGGAGTATGTAACCGAGATACCAGAGAATTTTAATAAATATATTCTTGAAGAGGGTGTTTGAAGAATGACCACATATAAAGATGCGGGAGTGAACATTGAGGAAGGCTACAAAGCAGTGAATCTGATTAAAGGTTTGGCGAGAGAAACTTTTGATTCAAATGTCATTACTGATATAGGAAGTTTTGGGAGTATGTATCTTTTGAATGTTGGAAGTTCTGAATATATCTTGGTTTCTGGCACAGATGGAGTTGGTACTAAACTGAAGATTGCGTTTTACCTTGATAAGCACGACACTGTTGGGATAGACTGTGTTGCCATGTGCGTGAATGATATTTTGTGCCATGGTGCAAAACCTCTTTTCTTTTTAGACTATGTTGCATGTGGTAAACTAAACAGTAGCAAGGTTGCAAGCATTGTGAAAGGCATTGCAGAAGGTTGCAAAATTGCTGGATGCTCGCTTGTAGGCGGAGAGACTGCTGAGATGCCAGGATTTTACAAAGAGGATGAGTACGATTTGGCAGGGTTTGCGGTTGGAATTGTAGAAAGACAAAAAGCGGTGTATGGCAAAGATGTAAACACAGGAGATGTACTAATTGGACTTGCTTCAAGTGGTGTTCACAGCAATGGTTATTCACTTGTAAGAAAAGTTTTTGGGATAGACGAAAATCCCAAAGTGCTTGAAAAGACATATGAAGAGCTTGGATTGTCACTTGGGGAAGAGCTGTTGAAGCCTACAAGGATATATGTAAAACCTGTTTTGAAAGTGCTTGAAAAGGTAAATGTCAAAGGAATAGCTCATATAACAGGCGGTGGATTTTTTGAAAATATACCTCGTGCTTTTCCAAAAGGTTACTCTGCCGTCATTGAAAAAGGCAGCTGGGAAGAGCCTGCTATATTTGGGTTGATTCAGGAACATGGAAAAGTAGAAGAAAGAGAGATGTTTTCAACATTTAACATGGGAATAGGTATGGTTCTAATAGTTTCTAAAGAAGATGTGGATTTGACATTAGAGATATTAGAACAAGAGAAAGTAAATGCATGGGTAATAGGTACAATTCAAAAAGGTGAAGACGGAGTTGTTTTGAAATGAAAAAATTAGCTGTATTTGTTTCAGGTTCTGGCTCTAATCTTCAGGCCATCATTGACCAGATTAAAATTGGAGAGATACCAGCTACTATCTCATGTGTCATATCCAACAAAAAAGATGCATATGCACTTGAAAGGGCAAGAAAAAACGGTATTCAAGCAATTTATATATCCAGGAGAGATTTTTCCTCTTCTTTGGAGTATGAAAAATATTTGGTAAACTTTCTTAAAAGTCAAAAAATTGATTACGTCATTTTAGCAGGTTTCCTTTATATATTTTCAGAGTATTTTGTGGAAGAGTTCAAGAACAGAATTGTAAACATTCATCCTTCCTTGCTTCCAGCATTTGGTGGTAAAGGTATGTATGGCATAAACGTTCACAGAAGTGTGTTAGAATATGGAATGAAGGTGACAGGTGCAACAGTCCACTTTGTTGATGCAGTACCTGACGGTGGTCCGATAATTTTGCAAAAAGCTATATATGTAAGGGAAGATGATACTCCAGAGACTCTTCAAAAGAGGGTACTTGAAGAGGTTGAATGGAAAATATATCCTTTAGCTATAAAGCTTCTTTGTGAAGATAAGATAGAAGTTGTAGGCAGAAAAGTTATCATAAAGGACAAGGAAATCTTAAAAAAGGTGGGAATTGAAATATGAACAAGAGGGCAATTATAAGTGTTTACAATAAAAACGGTATAGTGGAATTTGCAAAAAAGCTAAAAGAGTTTGGATATGACATTATCTCAACGGGCGGTACTATGAAGTATTTGACCGAAAATGGGATTGAGGTTATAAATATCTCTGATGTGACCCGTTTTCCAGAGATTTTGGATGGCAGAGTAAAAACTCTTCATCCAAATATTCACGCAGGAATTCTTGCAATGAAGGATAATAGAGAACACTTAGAAACTTTAAAGGCACTGGATATTCTGCCAATTGACATGGTTGTGGTTAACCTTTATCCGTTTAAAGAGACTATTTTCAAGAAAGATGTTACGCTTGATGACGTTATAGAAAATATAGATATAGGCGGGCCCACCATGATTCGAGCAGCTGCAAAAAACTTCAAATACACAACAGTAATAGTTGACCCTGAAGATTACGATACAGTAGCAATGGAAATAGAAAAAAATGGAGAGGTTTCTTTTGAGACAAGATTTTATCTTGCCACAAAAGTTTTTGAATACACCTCGTATTATGATTCAATGATTTTTAACTATTTCAAACATGTGCGAAAAGACCAGTCGTTTTCTAAGTATTTTACAGTCCCACTTGAACTTTTGCAGAACTTAAGATATGGTGAAAATCCTCACCAGAAGGCATGTTTTTATAAGATATCGTTACCCTTCATCGAAACATCAAATATTGTGAATTGTACGCAGCTTCATGGTAAAGAACTTTCGTATAACAATATCCTTGACAGTGATAGTGCTATAGAGCTTTTGAAGGAGTTTGATGAACCCACCTGCGTTGCTATAAAGCACAACAACCCATGTGCGGTAGCGTCAGCAGAGAATATCAATGAGGCTTACAAAAAGGTGTATGAAAGTGACCCGGTATCAATATTTGGCGGGATTGTTGCTTTCAATAGAAAGGTTGACAAGGATACAGCAGAGCAGCTCAAAAAGATATTTCTTGAAATTGTCATTGCTCCAGAATTTGACGAGGATGCTCTTTCCATCCTGTGTTCTAAAAAAGATTTGAGAGTTTTAAAATTAGCATCTTTGGAAAAGACTGATACTTTCTATGATATAAAATCTGTAAACGGTGGTGCTTTAATACAAGAAAAGGATAGAATGCTTCTTGCAGACCAGTTTCAGGTTGTCACAGAAAGAAAACCTTCAGAAAAGGAATTGGAAGATTTAATCTTTGCCTGGAAGGTTGTAAAACATGTGAAGTCGAATGCTATAGTTGTAGCAAAGGATAAAATGACCCTGGGCATTGGAATGGGTCAGACAAATAGAATATGGGCTGTTGAACATGCAATTTCAAGGTCACGATTTGATTTAAAAGGAGCAGTGCTTGCATCAGACGCATTTTTCCCGTTTTCAGACAGTGTTGAAGCTGCGGGCAAAGCAGGAATTAGTGCTATTATCCAGCCAGGTGGTTCTATCCGCGACAAGGATTCTATTGAAATGGCAAACAGGTTCAATATAGCTATGGTGTTCACAGGAATGAGACATTTTAGGCATTAAGAAAGAGGTGGTATTTTAGCCATGAAAGTGCTAATTGTAGGAAATGGTGGACGTGAACATGCTATTGCATGGAAGATATACAATGAAGGTTACAAAGAGTTGTTCTGCGTTCCAGGCAATGCAGGAATAAGCGAAATAGCTGAGTGTGCTGATATTAAAGTAAATGAGTTTGACAAGATAAAGGACTTTTGTATAGAGAAAGGAATAGATTTTGTAGTTATTGGTCCTGACAATCCACTGGCTGACGGGATTGTTGACTATCTTGAATCTTTTGGTATAAAGACGTTTGGACCTACAAAAGATGCTGCGATGATAGAAAGTAGCAAGGCGTTCGCAAAAGATTTAATGAAAAAATACGGGATAAAAACTGCAAGGTATGAGGTGTTTACCAGTCTTGAAGATGCCGTAAGATTTATAAATCAAACATCACAATATCCGGTTGTTATAAAAGCAGATGGGCTTGCTCTTGGCAAGGGTGTGATTATTGCAAATAATCAGCAAGAGGCAGTTGATGCCTTGAATCTTATTATGAAAGAAAAGTTTTTTGGAGCTGCAGGCAACAAAGTGGTTATTGAAGATTATCTTTTGGGCGAGGAAGTTTCAGTGTTTGTTGTTTCTGATGGCAAAGATATCGTTCCTCTTACAACAGCAAGAGACCACAAAAAGGCACTTGATGGTGACAAGGGACCAAATACAGGTGGAATGGGTGCTTTTTCACCGTCTAAACTTGTCAATAAAGCTATTTTTGAAGATATATTAGAAAACATAATGCTCAGAGCAGTGTATGGCATGCGAAAGGAAGGGCGGCCTTTCAAAGGAGTACTATATGGAGGGCTTATCCTGACAGAAGAGGGTCCAAAGGTTTTAGAATTTAATGCACGTTTTGGAGACCCAGAAGCCCAAGCAATTTTACCACTTATGAAAAGTGAACTTATGGAAATAATGATAAAGGCGAGAGAAGGAAATTTAAAGGGTATGGAGGCAAAGTTTGAACAAGAGTATTCTTTGTGTGTTGTGCTCGCATCAAAAGGATATCCGGACAAATATGATACTGGCTTTGAAATAAGTGGATTTGAAAATCTTGATGAAAAGACCATAGTGTTTCATGCAAATACGAAAAAGGAAGACGGTAAGATAAAAACTGCTGGTGGAAGGGTGTTGAATGTAGTAAGAAGAGAAAAGACGCTAAAAGAAGCGAAAGAGAAGGTGTATGAAGAGGTCAGAAAAATTCATTTTGAAAATATGTTCTATCGAACTGATATAGGTGATAAAGAGATTGAATAAAATTTGTGTTTTAAGAAAAGAAAAATGAGGTATAAATTATTTGACAGTTTAAATTTCTAAAAAAGGAGTGAGTGTTTAAAGTGGAGATTTGGGTATGCAGTATATGTGGTTACGAGTACAATCCCGAAAATGGAGACCCAGAAAACGGTATTGCGCCGGGAACAAAGTTTGAAGATTTGCCAGACGATTGGGTTTGTCCTATTTGCGGTGTTGGCAAGGACATGTTCGAGAAAAAATAGGTTCGAAAAGTAAAGTTGAGAGTACCCTAAGTCATCTTTGGTAGTTTATTGGGATGGCTTAGGGTATTTTTATGGTATAATAATTTTATAGGAATGTCAAAGAGGTATAAGAAAAGAATGCTAACAAACATTCCTTCATATATTTTTTTAAACGATGTATTTACACAAGCTGGTCGAGGTTTGAAAAAGGTTTCGTATGAAATCATAAATGAAAAGGATGGTTTTACTGCAAAGCTTTCTCTTACTGACAGCTGTGAAGTTAATAACATAGGAGTAGCTTTTGACATTCAAGAAGCAGAAATTGTTTTTATGCCAAGGCTTCAAAGAGGAAAGAAGGGACTTGTGTGTAACAACTCGAATACACAAATTATACTTTTGAGAACTAAAGATTCATATTTTCTATTAAAAGTTTGCGGCATTTTACAACTGGATGAAACATATTTGAGATTTGCCACAAAGATAAAAGAAAACTTATTTTGTATAGGGTTTTTCCATTCGTTCTGGATAGATGAAAAACAGAATAGTTTTTGTTTTCAAAATTTACTACCGACGTCGAGGATAAAGAAAGGCTCAAATATAAAAATAGAAGTCAAGGTACAGAAAGGAAGTTCAATTTATGATTGCGTTGAAAACTTTAATCCAAGATTAAAATCTTTTGAAGCAGGACTTAATTTAGAATTGGCAAACAATCCAAAATACGTTGGTATAGTAGATATAATGAAGTATTCAAAAATAGACATTGCGAGAAAGTACCGATTATCACTTGGCATTCCAGCAAAGATGTTAAAACTTTATTTTTTATATCTTCCCAGAAAGCTTATGAATTTCGAGCTTTCCTATACATCCTCGTTACAATCTTCCTGTTTTTATTATATAAAAATTTTAAGCGAGCTTAATAAAAGTGAAATTTTAAGTCTTCAAGAAAACATAGAACTATTGTCCACAAAAGAAAATATTTATTTTAACTTTTACAATAAAAATCTTATGTTAACCTCAATAAAAACTTATTATCATCTGCCTTATATTTTACTTCTTTATACTAAGCTCTGTTCTTTAACAGGAAGAGAAATAAAAACTTCTATTGAAAGACTCATCGGTGAGATAGAATGGCATGTTATAAGAAACTATAAATTTTTCACAGATGAGACTTTGATGAATATAGAAGAGTTTGATAGAAAATTTGAGAATGGAATGTATCCAAATGAAGCCCTAACAATATATATTTGTTATGAGCTGTACAGGTTTCTCTTCAACTACTATGAAGATTTAAGCTACTATAAAACAAGCAATGACTTAAAGGCTTTATTGTTTCTATACTATGATTTTAAGTATGAACACTTTTATAAAAACAACTATTCATTCAAAAAAGAAGAACTTTTAAGAATTAATGAAAGGGAAGATAGAAGATGAAACTGGTTATATTCGATGGAAACAGTATTTTGTACAGAGCCTTTTTTGCTCTTCCTGAACTGACAACCTCAAACAATATTCCAACAAACGCTATTTATGGGTTTGTAAATGTGATATTAAAATATTTAGAACAAGAAAAACCTGATTATGTTGCTGTAGCATTTGACAAGAGAGGAAGAGAGGCACGAAAAAGCGAATACCAAGAATACAAAGCTAACAGAAAACCTATGCCGGATAACCTTCAAGTACAAATTCCTTATGTTCGAGAAATTCTTTATGCCCTTAACATTCCAATTGTTGAGTTTGAAGGATATGAGGCAGATGATGTAATCGGCTCACTTGTTAACCAGTTCAAAAATACTGGTTTGGATATTGTTATTATTACAGGTGACAGGGATACTCTTCAGTTACTTGACAAAAACGTGGTTGTAAAGATTGTCTCAACGAAGTTTGACAGGACAATGGAAGATTTGTACACCATTGAAAATATAAAAGAAAAATATGGAGCCTGGGCAAATCAAGTGCCTGATTATAAAGCGCTTGTTGGAGACCAATCAGATAACATTCCCGGGGTGAAGGGAATTGGCGAAAAAAGTGCCCAGAAGCTCTTGGAGGAGTATTCATCTTTAGAAGAGATATACCAAAATTTAGATAAAATTAAAGGTTCTATCCGTGAAAAGTTGGAAGCGGGAAAAGACATGGCGTTTTTATCCAAGCGCTTAGCAACAATTGTATGTGATTTACCACTAAATGTTAAACTTGAAGACTTAAGAACAAAAGAGTGGAACAAGGAAAGGCTTTATGAGATTTTGGTCCAGTTAGAGTTCAAAAGTATAATAAAACGGTTGGGACTATCAGAAGTAGTTCAATTTGAATTTGTTCAGCAGCAAACTGATATTCCTGACGTAGAGCAAAAAGAGCTTGAAAGTATTTCACAAATAAGATCAAAAGAGATTCCATTAATGTTTGTACCTGACGAAAAGTGTTTTTATCTGTATGACCAAGAAAGTAATACTGTGTTTGTAACAAGGGATAGACATTTGGTAGAGGAGATTTTAAAAAGTGACACTGTGAAAATTGTGTATGATTTAAAAAATATATTTCATCAACTCAACTTGAAAGACACAGATAATATTAAAAATTGCGAGGATGTAATGATTGCTTCTTATGTTCTTGACAGCACAAGAAGTTCATATGAGTTAGAAACGTTGTTTGTATCCTACTTGAACACTGATATAGAAGCTGTAAGAAAAGATAAAAAGATAGTCTCTGTAGTACTTCTAAAACGGTTATGGGATGAACTTTTAAGATTAATAGATTTAAATTCATGCCAGTTTCTGTATGAGAATATAGAAAGACCTCTTATCCCGGTTCTATATGAGATGGAAAAAACAGGATTTAAGGTAGACAGAGATGCCTTGCTCCAGTATACCAAGGAGATTGAAAGCAAAATATTAAAACTTGAAACGCAGATATACCAGATTGCGGGTGAGTGGTTTAATATAAATTCACCCAAACAACTTTCTTACATTTTGTTTGAAAAGCTAAAACTTCCTGTAATAAAAAAGACAAAAACAGGATATTCCACCGATGCCGAGGTTTTAGAAGAGCTTTTTGACAAACATGAAATAGTTCCTCTTATTCTGGACTACAGGATGTATACAAAGATACTAACAACCTACTGTCAGGGATTACTTCAGGCAATAAATCCTTCTTCGGGCAGAGTTCATACAACCTTTATCCAAACAGGTACAGCCACAGGAAGACTTGCAAGTAGCGATCCTAATTTACAAAATATACCTGTAAAATATGATGAGGGGAAATTGATAAGAAAGGTTTTTGTACCTGAAGAAGGACATGTACTGATTGATGCAGATTATTCCCAAATTGAACTGAGGATACTTGCCCATATTTCTGAAGATGAAAGACTTATAAGTGCTTTCAAAAACAATGTTGACATCCATTCGCAGACAGCAGCTGAGGTTTTTGGTGTAGACATAGCCAATGTTACTCCAGAGATGAGAAGTCAAGCTAAAGCAGTGAATTTTGGTATAGTTTATGGGATTTCTGATTATGGTCTTGCAAGAGATATAAAAATTTCGCGAAAAGAAGCTGCAGAGTTTATAAACAAGTATTTTGAGCGTTATCCCAAAGTTAAAGAGTATTTAGATAATACTGTTAAGTTTGCTCGTGATAATGGATTTGTTTTGACTTTGTTTAACAGAAAGAGATACGTAAAGGACATAAAATCTACAAACAGAAATCTAAGGGGCTATGCCGAAAGGATTGCAATGAATTCGCCAATTCAGGGCAGTGCTGCTGATATCATGAAATTGGCAATGATTAAGGTGTATCAGAAACTTAAAGAAAACAATCTTAAATCAAAAATAATTTTGCAGGTACACGATGAGCTTTTAATTGAAGCCCCATACGAAGAAAAGGATATAGTAAAAAGAATAGTAAAAAGAGAGATGGAAAATGCAGTAGATTTAAAAGTGCCTCTGGTGGTTGAGGTGAAAGAAGGACTGAATTGGTATGAGACAAAATAGAGTTTTGGGAATTACAGGGAAGATGGGTTCGGGTAAGAGTACCATCAGTAGCATATTAGCGCAAAGTTACGGCTTTAAAGTAATTGATGTTGACAAAGAATATCATACCCTTTTGGAAGAAAACGAAGAACTCAAGAAAAAGTTAACTGATGTTTTTGGGGAAGAAATATTGGTATCAGGGAAAATAGACCGAAACAGATTGAGAGCTTTAGTTACTGCTGACAAATCCCGTTTTGAGGTTTTAAATAAAATAACTCATGAATTTATTTTTGAAAGGGTAAAGTACTTGGTTTTAGAGGTCTTTAAAGAATACCCGACTGTCATAGATGCTGCGCTTTTATTTGAGATAGGACTCAACAGACTCTGTTCGGTTGTGTGGTTTGTGGAGGCAGAAGAAAATTTATTGGTTGATAGAATAATAAAAAGAAATGGATGGAGTGAAAAGGAGATAAAATCTTTTTTAGAAAGGCAAAAAGTATTAGAGAGCCATAAGAAGCTTGCTAACAGGGTTATAGTGAATAATTTTGACATTGAAAAGTTAAAAAGTGTAATAAAAAAATATCTAAAAGAGGATGGGTTGATTTGAAGAAGAAGGTTACAATAATAGTCTTACTCCTTGTTCTTCTTTTATTCTTTGAAAGATTTTATTTTTTTGTTCTAAAGCAAATATATCCTCTGAAGTTTTCTGAAAGTATAAGTAAATATAGCAGTGAAATAGGAGTAGATCCATATTTGATATGTGCAATAATAAAATCTGAAAGTAACTTTAACCAGTATGCAGTTTCAAGAAAAGGCGCTGTTGGACTTATGCAGCTTTCGCCTTCAACTGCAAAGTGGGTTGCTCAAAAGCTTAAAGTCCAGTATTCAGATGAAAATCTCTATGACCCTGACTACAATATAAAGCTTGGTTCATGGTATATAAAATATCTCATAAATTACTACAATGGTGATATAAAGCTTGCAGTAGCTGCATACAACGCCGGCTTGACAAATGTTGATAAATGGCTATCGAACATAAAAAGGTATACCATCGAAGTTACAGAAATTCCTTTTAAAGAAACAAACCATTTTGTGAGAAGGGTTTTCAAAAGTTATGAAATGTACAAAAAACTTTATCCAAAGGCCTTCAAACATACAGATTATTGAGCATACTGCAGCATAGATTTTCCAAACATACGTTTGAAATTTGAGAACAAATGAGATAAAATAAAATTTGGTGATTTGAAATGAAAAAATTTAAGCTTGTTTCAGACTTCAAACCAACTGGCGACCAGCCAAAAGCAATAGAGATGTTAACAGAAGGAATTTTAAAAGGTGAAAAATTTCAGACCCTTTTAGGTGTTACAGGGTCTGGCAAGACATTCACAATGGCAAAGGTCATAGAGAATGTTCAAAGACCAACGCTTGTGCTGGCACATAACAAGACTTTAGCAGCACAGCTTTGTAGTGAGTTTAGAGAATTTTTTCCAGAAAATGCAGTAGAATTCTTTGTAAGTTACTATGACTATTATCAGCCTGAAGCTTATATTCCGGAAACTGACACGTACATTGAAAAGGATTCATCTATAAATGAAGAGATTGACAAACTCAGACACTCAGCTACATCTGCCTTATTTGAAAGAAGAGATGTTATAATTGTTGCAAGTGTATCCTGTATTTACAGTTTGGGCAGTCCTGAGGATTATTTAAATCTTACTATTTCTTTGCGCCCTGGCATGATAAAAGACAGAGATGAGGTCATAAGAGAGCTTATAAGAATGCAGTATGAAAGAAATGACATTGATTTTAGAAGAGGAAGATTTAGAGTAAGAGGAGACGTACTTGAAGTTTTCCCTGCATCTAATACGGACAGGGCGATAAGAATAGAATTTTTTGGGGATGAGATAGAAAAAATCACAGAGTTTGATGTTGTAACAGGTGAGGTAATTGGTCGAAGAAACCATGTTGCAATATTTCCAGCATCTCACTATGTGACAACAGCTGAGAAATTGAAAAGAGCGATAAAAAGTATAGAAGAAGAACTTGAACAAAGGCTAAAAGAGCTAAGAAGTATGGGTAAGCTTGTTGAGGCTCAGAGGCTTGAGCAGAGAACGCGCTATGACATAGAGATGCTTCAGGAAATGGGTTTTTGTAAAGGGATAGAGAACTATTCAAGGCATTTAACTGGCAGACCACCTGGAAGTCCACCGTATACTTTGCTTGATTATTTTCCAAAAGATTTCATAATGTTCATTGATGAGTCGCATGTTACAATACCTCAAGTAAGAGCTATGTACAATGGCGACAAAGCAAGAAAAGATACCCTTGTTGAATATGGTTTTAGACTTCCATCTGCGTATGATAACAGACCATTGACATTTGAAGAGTTCGAAGAAAAGCTCAACCAAGTAATTTTTGTAAGTGCAACACCCGGACCGTATGAGCTCAAAAAATCTTCACGCATTGTTGAACAGATTATAAGACCGACAGGGCTTGTTGATCCTGAAATTGAGGTTCATCCTGTACAGGGTCAGATTGACCATCTGATTGGTGAGATACGAAAGAGAGTAGAAAAGAACCAGAGAGTGCTTGTTACTACCCTTACCAAAAAGATGGCTGAAAGTCTTACTGAGTATTTAAAAGATGTGGGAATCAGGGTCAGATATATGCATTCAGACATAGATACAATTGAGCGTATGCAGATTATCAGGGATTTGCGCCTTGGCAAGTTTGATGTGCTGGTGGGGATAAATCTGCTTAGAGAAGGCCTTGACCTTCCCGAAGTGTCACTTGTTGCAATTTTAGATGCTGACAAAGAAGGTTTTTTGAGGTCAGAGACTTCGCTTATTCAGACAATTGGCCGCGCTGCAAGAAATGTTGATGGAAAGGTTATAATGTATGCAGATAGAATTACAAACGCTATGCAAAGAGCTATTGATGAGACAAACCGACGTAGAAAAATTCAGATAGAATACAACCAAAAACACGGAATTATACCTCAAACTGTAAGAAAAGGTATAAGACAGATAATTGAGGCGACAGTGTCTGTGGCTGAAGAGGAAGAGAAATACGAAGTTGTGGAGAAAGAGATTGTAGAAAATATGACAAAGGAAGAGATAGAAGAATATATCAAGGAACTTGAACAGGAGATGAAAAAGTTTGCTATAGAACTTGAGTTTGAAAAGGCCGCAAAAGTAAGGGACAAAATATTTGAACTCAAAAAACTTCTTTAATGGCTTTATTGCTTGGAGGAGAAAAGGAAGATGTCAAAAGAGTATATAGTTATAAAAGGTGCAAAGGAACACAATCTCAAAAATATTGACTTGGTACTTCCACGAGACAAACTCATAGTCTTTACTGGTCTTTCTGGTTCTGGCAAATCGTCTTTGGCTTTTGATACTATCTATGCAGAAGGGCAGAGAAGATATATAGAATCTCTCTCTTCTTATGCAAGGCAATTTTTGGGGATGATGGAAAAACCAGATGTAGAATACATTGAAGGGCTTTCTCCGGCTATCTCCATTGACCAAAAGACAACCTCTAAAAATCCGCGTTCGACTGTTGGAACAATTACTGAGATTTACGATTATTTGAGACTTTTGTTTGCAAGGGTTGGGAAACCTCACTGCTATATATGTGGAAAACCTATCTCACAGCAAACAGTTGACCAGATGGTAGACGAGGTATTGAAACTTAAAGAGGGTACGAAGATTCAAATACTTGCGCCGGTTGTAAGAGGAAGAAAAGGTGAGTACCAGAAGCTATTTGAGGAACTGAGAAGAAGTGGTTTTGCAAGAGTTAGAGTGGATGGCATCGTGTATGAGCTTGAAGAAGAGATAAAACTTGACAAGAACAAAAAACACAGTATTGACGTCATTGTAGACAGGCTTATAGTAAAAGAGGGGATAGAATCAAGACTTGCAGGGTCTATAGAAACAGCGCTCCAGCTTGCCGGTGGGATTGTAACTGTATCTATTGTTGATGGAGATGAGATTGTATTTTCACAAAACTTTGCATGTGTAGACTGTGGAGTTTCGTATGAAGAAATTACTCCACGTCTTTTTTCCTTCAACACACCGTATGGTGCATGTCCAACGTGTATGGGACTTGGTTATTTGCAAAAGGTAGACCCTGACCTATTGATTCCAGATAAATCTATCCCCATAGGTCAGGTTGCAATAAATGGGTGGAACTTTACTGAGACAAACTCATATGCAAGAATGATTTTAGAATCACTTGCAAAAGAATATAATTTCAGTCTAAATACTCCTGTTGAAAAACTTGACAAGAAAATTCTGGATATTTTCTTGTATGGAACAGGTGATGAGAAGATAAAAGTTTATACTCCACGAGGTATCTACTTTGCAAAATATGAGGGGCTTGTAAATAACCTTGAAAGAAGATATAAAGAGACCCAGTCAGAGTATGTCAAGCAAGAGATTGAAGAGTATATGAGCACATTTACATGCCCCGATTGTCAGGGTAAAAGACTCAAAAAAGAGGCTTTGGCGGTTTTGATAGAGGGTAAGTCTATAGCAGATGTTGCTGACATGACAGTATTGCAAGCAAAAGAATTTCTTAAGAAGTTAAACCTTCAAGGAAAAGATAAAGTAATTGCACAGCCAATAATAAAAGAGATTCTGACAAGACTGGACTTTTTGATAGATGTAGGACTTGATTACTTGACTCTTTCACGGTCAGCAGGCACACTTTCTGGTGGTGAAGCACAGAGAATAAGGCTTGCTACCCAGATAGGGTCTGGGCTTGTTGGAGTTTTGTATATTCTTGATGAGCCAAGTATAGGGTTGCATCAGCGTGATAACCATAGGTTAATAAAAACTCTTAAGAAGTTGAGAGACCTTGGCAACACATTGATTGTTGTAGAGCATGATGAAGACACAATAAGGTCGGCAGACTTCATTGTGGACATTGGACCAGGGGCAGGCGAGCACGGTGGAAGAGTGGTTGCAGCAGGGACACTGAATGATATAATTTCATGTGAAGAATCTATCACAGGACAGTATCTTTCCGGAAAGAAAAAGATTGAGATACCTGAGAGAAGAAGAGAACCTGATGGTAGATGGCTTACCATCAAGGGTGCATCCGAAAATAACCTTAAAAATATTGATGTTAGCTTTCCTGTGGGACTTTTTACTTGTGTTACCGGCGTTTCGGGCTCTGGCAAAAGCACTCTTGTGAACGAGATACTTTACAAGGCAGCAAGTGCAATTTTGAACAAGTCCAAAGAAAAACCAGGTAAATTTCAAGAGATAATAGGCCTTGAACATTTTGATAAGGTTATAAATATAGACCAATCACCTATAGGAAGAACTCCACGGTCGAACCCTGCAACTTACACAGGTGTTTTTGATTATATACGAGAAGTTTTTGCCCAAACCCCTGAGGCAAAACTCAGAGGTTACAAGGCAGGAAGATTTAGCTTCAACTTGAAAGGCGGAAGGTGTGAAGCTTGTTCAGGTGATGGTATTATAAAGATAGAAATGCATTTTTTGCCTGATGTGTATGTGCCGTGTGATGTATGTAAAGGCAAGAGATATAATAGGGAGACGTTAGAAGTAAAGTACAAGGATAAGACCATTGCTGATGTGCTTGAAATGACAGTGGAAGAGGCGTTGGAATTTTTCAAGAATATTCCGAGGATAAAATCCAAGCTCCAAACACTTTATGATGTAGGACTTGGTTATATAAAGCTTGGGCAGCCTTCCACCACTTTGTCTGGCGGAGAAGCACAGAGAGTAAAACTCGCAACAGAACTTTCTAAAAAGGCAACTGGAAGAACCCTGTACATTTTGGACGAGCCTACAACAGGTCTTCACATGGATGATGTCAATAAATTAATTGCTGTTCTTCAGCGCCTTGTGGATATGGGCAACACGGTAATTGTAATTGAACACAATCTTGATGTTATAAAAGTTGCAGATTATATAATTGATTTAGGACCAGAGGGCGGAGATAAAGGCGGTGAGGTAGTTGTATGTGGCAGCCCAGAAGAGGTTGCTATGTGTGAAAGGTCATATACAGGGATGTTCTTGAAGGAGATACTGAAAGACAGGATTTATGCTAAAAAATAAGCGGAGCATTTTTCTCAGCTCCGCTTTTTATTTTAAAAAGCTTTCTAACAATTTTATGTCAACATGACTGTTTAAAAACTTAGAAAGCTGCAAATGTGCTTTGGTATCATTTAAAAGAAGGTAGGCAGTTAACTTATTGTTTTTTACCACAAATTTTTTATAAATCATTCTACTCTTATCTAAGAATTCGAGTATATTTGCGTTTTGCAGATTTTGCATATCACCTGCTGAAACAATCTCGAGTCCAAAGGCTTTTAAGAAATATGGTAGTGGATTATTTTGATAAAAAGCTTCAAATCCTAAAATATTCTTTGCAACTATTTTTGCACTTTCTAAAGCAAACGTCCATGTTCCGGGATTTTGTCCATCAATATATGCAACATCACCACAAGCATACACATTGGGAAGCTTAGTCTGCATTTTGTAATTAACATCTATACCTTTTTTGCTATTTAGTATATCTTCCTGCGAATTTATAAACTCAGTATTTGGTACAACTCCAGCTGAAAAAATCAGTAAATCACATTCAATAGCCTGACCACTTGAAAGTGTTATTTTCAAACCGTTTTGATAAGGTTCAACATTTTCAATTTTATTGTCCAAAATTATCTTAATTCCTTTTTTTACAATGTGCTCTTCCAAGAGAAAAGAGGCAACTTCATCCAACTGTTTTGGTAATATTCTTTTGCTCAGCTCAACTATTGTTGTTTCCTTACCCTCAAGTGCAGATGCAAGTTCTAATCCCAAAAGTCCAGCACCAACAATTACAACTCTGCCAGCCTGTGCTACTCTTTTTTTAAGCGCAAGCAAATCTTCATAGCTTCTAAATGTGAAGACAAAGTTTTGCAGCTTTTCGTTTCGCATCTGCTCAGGAAGGTAAGGTTTTGATCCTGAAGCAATAACAAGATAGTCCCACTCTATCTTTTGACCCCTTGAAACCACAAATTTTTCTTTAAAATTACATTCTTCAACCTTACTATTCAACATCAATTTTATATTGTTCACTTGGTACCACTCTGAAGATTTCAAGAAGAACTTTTCATCTATAGGATTTTGAAGATAATATCCAAGTCTTAACCTATAATAAGGCAAAACCTTTTCTTCACTTAGTATGCAAACTGATATATTCTTGTTCTCTTTTCTTATCTGTTCTGCAATGGTTACACCGGCAGGTCCCCCGCCAATTATAACAATGTCATACTTTTCCATTGTATATGCACCAGCTTTTTATTCTTTTATCTTTTCAGCAAATAGTATACCAAATTCAAAAGATTTTTTTAACTCCTCTTCGTTTGGCTTGAAATTCACCTTTAACCCGGGTTGAACGACTTTAAATCTTAGCTGCTTTAGACGGTTTTCAATATTTGGCACAGCTTCACCACTCCATCCGTATGAACCAAATGCAGCTGCTACCTTTCCGCCGTGCACAATTGGATTTAATCTCGTGAGTATATCATAAATAGGTGGCAGGGCATCAGAATTTATTGTTGGTGAACCAAACAACACACCGTTTGCAAAATAGATTTTCTCTACAATCTCTTCTGGCTTGTGTTCAATTGCGTTGTATACAAAAACATCTACACCACTTTGCTCAATACCTTCTGCAATCTTTTTTGCGAGCATTTCTGTGTATCCATACGCCGATACATATACTATCACAACATAAGGTTTGGAAGGCTTTTCTAAAAGTTTTTCAGACCATGATTTGTATAATGAAATCAATTCTTCTTTATAATTTGTTAATATAGGACCATGTCCTGGAGCAATTATATCAATTTCTAAATCTTTTATCTTATCTATTGCTTGCAGAACATAACTTTTAAACGGTGACATAATAACGTCGTAATAGTACTTATAGGCATCCATAAAACCTTCTTTTTGATTTTGCATAACCCAGTTTATATCAAGGTTTTCAGTACTAAAATGGCAGCCAAATGAGTCACAGGTAAAAAGAATTTTATCTTCGATAAGGTAGGTATAGATAGAGTCAGGCCAGTGCAAAAAGGGAGCAGAAATAAATTTTAAGGTTTTATTTCCAAGTGAAACCACGTCATTATGATTGACAATTTGAGCTTGAAAATCTTTATTTGCAATCTTTTTCAAAAATTTAATTGCGGTGCCGCTACCAAACACTTTTATATTTGGGTTTATCTCTAAAAGTTTCTCAATTGACCCTGAGTGGTCAGGTTCTGTGTGGTTTATTATCAAATAGTCTACTTTTTCTGGTGAGATAACCTCTTTTATGTTGTCTAAAAATTGATCAAAAAACTTATATTTAACATTTTCAATCAAAGCTATTTTTTCACTTCCAATAACCAAATAAGAATTGTAGGTAGTCCCATATTTAGTGTACATTACAATATCAAATATCCTCAAGTTTGGATCTTGTACACCGACTGAGTAAACTCCATCTCTTAGTTTAGTGTGCATTTTTCTTTCCCTCCGCTTTCTAAGGATGATTTTTTGGTATTCAAAATTATTTATACCCTAATCTTTTTTCGGTAAACAAGTAGTGATAGAAAATGCACCTGAATAATATATTTTAGTAGAATCTTTATTTAGCGAGGGAGATAATAAAAATATGCTCAGCAAGGTTTCAAACAGGTTTTTAGCCATCACAATTTTAGCTATATTCGTTATTGCTTTGGTAGGAATTATTTCTAACAAAAGCTTAGAAAATTCAAAATTAACCTCTACAGAAGTTCAAAAAAATTCTTCTGTTCCAGTATCTGAGCAGGTTTCTAAAACTGAAAGTTTAAAAGGTTATTTACAGGTTATGGTTGTTGACAGCAAAACTGGTCTTCCTGTTGAAGGTGCAAATGTAGTGTTTTCAAATCTGGACCAGCTATACACTACAGGCAAAGATGGAAAAACTCAGATTATTCCCATGCAGATTAAAGCCTCAGAGTCTTCAAAGATTCTATCGCAGCCATATGAAGAAGTGGTAATTGGAGTATTCAAACAGGGATATGCAGATTACATTTTAATGGGTTCTAAAGTTCGTCCCACAACACAAGATAAACCTCAGCTCAAAATTATAAGGATAGTAAAGGCATCAACTCCTACAACAGCACCTGTTTTTGCAATGGAAAAGTACTCTGCTGATGTTGCAAAAGAAGTGATGAACAAGATGAAAGAAAAACTCAACTCACTTGCAAACACATCACAAGAAGTTGAAGAAATAGAGATTACAGAATAAAGTGCCTTGTAAAAAGGCACTCTTTTTTTATATAATAGAGCTTGAACATTTAAAACGCACTTTTTATTAGAAGGGTCTTGACAGCAATGAATGATGAAGTTCTAATTCTTCTGAAAAATTTATTATTTCTATTTACTGTTATATTTGTGGGATTTTTAGGAACAAAGTTAAATCTATTTTCAACAACTGTAAAAGACTCGGTAAGTGAACTTATTGTAAAAGTGACAGCGCCCATTTTGCTTTTTACTACAATAAGTAGCAAACCTTTCTCTGCACAGGTAGTAAAGAATGTATTTATTTTGATACTTTCAGCATTTGTGGGAATTATGATTTTGCTTTTGCTTGGTTACATAACAGGGTCTTTATTTAAGCTCAAAGGAAAAACTTTTTATACTCATATTTTTTGTTCGGCTTTTGGCAACACAGGATTTTTGTCTTTCCCCCTGTTATATTCAATCTTTGGCGAAAAGGGAGTTTTCTTTGCAGCAAGTTACAATATTATGCATGATTTTCTGGCTTGGTCTTTAGGACTTTCGATAATAACCCGGCACAATCGTGAGAAAACTAAATTTGGGTTTGTAAATGCAAATTCTATTGCTGTCTTTGTGGCATTTATCATTTATCTAATAAAAGGAATATTGCCACATGATATAAAAACTTCATATGACAAAGTGTTTCTGACAATTTATGATGCTTTAAATCCCTTTGGGAAAACTACAATTTATCTTTCGATGTTTTTTATTGGATGTTTGCTGGCAGAAGTATCGTTTAAAAAGACATTAAAAACTTCTTCTGCCTATGCAATAACACTATTCAAGATGGTCTTGTTACCACTTGGTGTTATGTATCTTACCAAATATTTATCAATAGATAATTTTACAAGACTCATAATTGTACTTCAGACCGGGATGCCAACAGCTATAACAAGCTCTGTCTTATCTTACCGATATGACGGCGATAGCCACTATGCAACCCGAACGGTATTTGTAACAACCCTTTTTTCGCTCATAACAATTCCTTTACTGGTGTTCTTATATTATCATGTTTAGAAGAAAGGATGATATGGTTTGAAACATGAGATTGTAATAGTTCTGGACTTTGGCGGACAGTACAATCAGCTTATTGCAAGAAGGGTAAGAGAATGTGGAGTATACTGCAAAATTTGGCCATATGATACACCTATTGAAAAGATAATTAGCATAAATCCAAAAGGAATTATATTTACAGGTGGACCATCAAGTGTATATGAACCAAATGCTCCTATGATTGATAAAATGCTTTTTGAAACTGGTATACCGATACTTGGGATATGTTATGGAAACCAGTTGATTGCGCATCTTTTGGGGGGAAAAGTGGCAAAAGCGCTATTTAGAGAGTACGGAAAGACACATATAAAATATGATACGTCTTCTCTTCTTTTTAGTGGGATACCTGAACATTCTGTGTGTTGGATGAGCCACACAGATTTTGTGGAAAAACTTCCAGAGGGATTTAAGGTTTTAGCATCTACTGAGAATTGTCCAATTGCAGCATTTGGAGATGATACCAGAAAAATTTATGGTGTTCAATTTCATCCTGAGGTTGTTCATACCGAGTATGGACAGGAAATTATAAGAAACTTTTTATTTAACATTTGCAATTGCAGTGGTGATTGGAAAACCTCATCATTTATTGAGGAAAAGGTCAGTGAGATAAAAAGTATTGTGGGCAGCCAAAAAGTGGTATGTGCTCTTTCAGGTGGTGTTGACTCCTCTGTTGCAGCAGTCCTTGTTCACAAAGCGATAGGGAAAAATCTTTATTGCATATTTGTTGACCATGGTCTTTTGAGAAAGGGCGAAGTTGATGAGGTTATGAGCATTTTTAAAGACCAGTTTGACATGAATGTAATCAAGATTGACGCAAAAGACAGGTTTTTGGAGGCTTTAAGAGGCGTTACTGACCCTGAGGAAAAACGTAAGATTATTGGAAGGGAATTTATCAGAGTATTTGAAGAAGAAGCAGAAAAGCTTGGAGATATAAAGTTTTTGGTGCAGGGTACCATTTATCCTGACGTGGTTGAAAGCGGGGTTGGCAAGGCTGCTACAATAAAAAGTCATCATAACGTAGGTGGTCTTCCCCAAAAAATAAAATTTGAAAAAATTATTGAACCTCTCAGAGAGCTTTTCAAAGATGAAGTGAGAAGTGTAGGAATAGAATTAGGAATACCTGAAAAGATTGTCAAAAGACAACCTTTTCCTGGTCCGGGTCTTGCAATAAGGATAATTGGTGAGGTTACAGAAGAAAAATTGGAAATACTGCGCGAGGTTGACTGGATTTTTAGAAAAGAGATTGAACAGAGCGGTCTTGGCAATGAAATTTGGCAGTACTTTGCAGTGTTAACTAATATGAAAAGTGTTGGTGTCATGGGTGATGAGAGAACATATGATTACACGGTTGCCTTGAGGGCTGTTACAAGCATTGATGGAATGACAGCCGACTGGGCTAAAATACCTTATGAGATTTTAGAAAGGGTTTCAAATGAGATTGTAAATAGTGTGAAAAAAGTCAACAGGGTGGTGTATGACATCACTTCAAAACCACCTGCTACAATTGAATGGGAATAACAAAAAATTTTTTTGATAGGCTTGAAATTTCTCACAGAAGGGTGTAACATATTTATAAGTTTTCTCTTCGGAAAGTAGAGAAGTAAAATGAGGCCTTATGTGGTAAGCTTGAGTTTAAAGTTAGTTTCACTTATCTATTTGTGCTTGTGTATGAGCTTATATATATATTCAAAGAGAGCAGATGTTTTGTTAATTTCAGTAGCAATAAGTTTTCTGTTTATTTGTACAATCTATACTTTGGCTAAAGTGGTCGAAGGAATTCTTTCAAAACAATTTAACATAATCTACTTTATAAGTCACTATTTAATTGTGGTTCTGTTGATTTTTTCGGTCTCTTTTATATCCATTTACAATGTCACGAAAATTATATACATTGTTGTTCTTCTAATAAGCTATCCTATAGCCTTGCTACTTTCATTTGTTATTGCCTATGCTTACTCTAAAAAGCTCTCAAGGAAGTGAAGTGAAAGATGGGTGAAGGTGTAGTAAAGGTTTTATTTACCATTCCTATTGGGAAAGGCATACCTGTGAGAGTTGCAGTTGTTGAAATGTGGGCTGTGATGCTATTTTTGATTGGTCTTGCATTTTATTTGACCTCTAACATGAAACTAGTTCCCACAAGAAAACAATTGATTGCCGAATTTATTGTTGATTCTATGAATAAGATAACCAAGAATTTTTTAGGTCATCACTGGCGTATTTTTTCACCATATTTAGGGACTCTATTTTTGTTCCTGTTGAGCATGAATCTGGTGGGGCTTTTTGGTTTTCAGCCACCAACAAGTAACTTGAACGTTACTGCGAGTTTTGGTGTGATGTCTATTTTAGTATTGATAATTTCTACAATAATACTTAAAAATCCAATAAGATGGTTTTTGGATCACTTTAGACCCATCCCTATTATTTTCCCGTTTAAGTTTTTGGACTATTTCACAAGAACTCTTTCTTTGTCTGCCCGATTATTCGGCAATATTCTTGCTGGGACTACCATCATGGAGCTCATTTACCATGGTCTTATAAAATCCCACATACCTCCTGTTGGTATTCCAGCTATAGCTAGTTTATATTTTGATATATTTGATGGTGTTCTTCAGGCAATAATTTTTACATTTCTTTCTTTAATTTACCTTTATGAGGCCTTAGAAGAATAATCTATTAATTTTTGGAGGTGTTTTAGATGACAGCATTAGCAGCTGGTATAGCAATGCTGGCAGGTTTAGGTGTAGGTATTGGTATTGGTATTGCCACAGGAAAAGCTTCAGAATCTATTGGAAGACAGCCAGAAGCATTTGGACGTATTTTTCCGCTATTTTTAATTGGTGCTGCTTTGGCGGAAGCAGTTGCTATCTATAGTTTGGTTATTGCATTCATGTTAATTTCTAAAATCTAAGCGCTCTCCATGCTTTTTGGGGAGCGTCATCTCTTTTCAGTGCTTACATTTTACTAAGATAGAAGTAATTCTCTATTAACGAGGATTGAGAAGGAGATGGTAAAATAAGATGTTCGAGCTTAAGATATTCGAGAATATATTCTTTTGGGCAGTTATAAACTTTTTGATACTTTACCTCATATACAAAAAGTTTTTCTTCCAAAGAGTTACACAGTTCATGGAAAAAAGATCCCAGATGATTCAAGAGCAGCTTGATTTTGCAGCAAAGTCAAAAGAGGAGGCAATAAAGCTAAAGGAAGAATATGAGAATATACTTGCCCAAGCACATGCAAAGGCAAATGAGATTGTTGAAAGTGCAACCTTAGAAGCACAAAGACAGGCGGCAGAAATCATTGAAAATGCAAAGCTTGAGGCTAACAGAATTGTGGAAGATGCGCTCAGACAATTTGAGATTGAAAAGAAGAAGCAAATAAATGAACTCAAAAATCAGTTTGTTTCAATTGCACTTCTTGCTGCATCGAGAGTTATTGAAAAGAATTTGAATACAGAGGAAAATAAGAAGATGGTTGAGAACATATTTGATGAGGCAGGGGTTGCTTAAAGATGTTGCCAGCAAAAAGATATGCAGAAGCTCTTATCAAGCTTGGTCAAGAGGAAGGAAAGCTGGAGATATTTTATGAGCAACTATTCAAATTGTTTGAGATTATCAAGAGCAATAATGAATTTAATAATATTTGGTTCGATTTGGAAATGAAG
Organism: Caldicellulosiruptor acetigenus; assembly: GCF_026914305.1. NCBI lineage: Bacteria > Bacillati > Bacillota > Caldicellulosiruptorales > Caldicellulosiruptoraceae > Caldicellulosiruptor > Caldicellulosiruptor acetigenus. The sequence continues at coordinate 1,330,070 of NZ_CP113866.1, forward strand.
CGCTCAGAAAAGAAGCAAAAAGTCAAATCTTTTTTTAGTGATGATATTGATAGTTATATCTTGAACCTTCTATACCTTCTCATTGATAAGCGAAGAGAAATAGTTCTTCCCTATATACCTCTTTATTACAAACAGATGTATGATAGAATTGCAGGAAATGTTGATGTTGAGGTTATAGTTGCTCATGAGATTGGAGATGATGTTCTGAGAAAGATTTCTCAATGGCTTTTGAAAAAGTACGGTGTCAAAAATCCAAGATTTATTGTAAAGGTTGACAAAAGCTTAATTGGTGGGATAAAACTTTTATTTAATAACATTGAAGTTGATGCTTCAGTAAAAGGTGCTCTTGATTCAATGAGAAAAGAGCTTGTAAAGATAGCTATTTTGTAGGGGTGAGATGTCAAATGGTTGATGTAACAATTAGACCAGATGAAATTGCGTCGATTATAAAAGACCAAATTAAAAACTATGAAAAAAAGATTGAAACAAGCGATGTTGGCGTTGTCATAATGGCAGGTGACGGTATTGCCAGAATACATGGTCTTGACAACTGTATGGCTGGAGAACTTTTAGAATTTCCTAATGGAGTTTATGGAATGGCTCTCAACTTAGAAGAAGACAATGTTGGATGTGTTATACTTGGAAATGATAAGGAAATAAAGGAAGGCACCATTGTAAAAAGGACAGGTAGAGTTGTCGAAGTGCCTGTAGGAGAAGAACTTTTAGGAAGAGTTGTAAATGCTCTGGGTCAACCCATAGATGGTCTTGGTCCCATCAATGCCAAAAAGTTCAGACCAGTGGAAAGGATAGCACCTGGTGTAATTGAGAGAGAGCCTGTTAAAACTCCTCTTCAGACAGGTATAATGGCTATTGACGCTATGATTCCAATAGGAAGAGGACAGAGAGAGCTTATAATTGGTGATAGGCAAACTGGTAAAACTGCAATTGCAATAGATACAATTATAAATCAGAAAGATCAAGGTGTTTACTGCATCTATGTAGCTATTGGTCAAAAAGCCTCGACAGTTGCTCAAATTGTCCATACCTTAAAAGAATACGGTGCGATGGACTATACAATTGTTGTGAGTGCAACAGCAAGCGACTCAGCTCCTCTTCAATTCTTGGCTCCATATGCAGGCTGCGCAATGGGAGAAGAGTTTATGGAGTCGGGCAAAGACGCACTCATTATATACGATGACCTCTCTAAACATGCTGTTGCATACAGGGCTATGTCTCTTTTGCTCAGACGTCCACCTGGAAGAGAAGCTTATCCTGGCGATGTGTTTTACCTGCATTCAAGACTTTTGGAAAGAGCAGCAAAACTAAATGCTCAGCGTGGTGGAGGTTCGCTGACTGCACTGCCAATAATAGAGACGCAAGCAGGTGACGTTTCGGCATATATTCCTACGAATGTCATTTCAATCACAGACGGACAGATATACCTTGAAAGTGAGCTATTTTATGCAGGTATTAGACCTGCAATAAATGCCGGCATTTCTGTCTCAAGAGTCGGTGGTAATGCCCAAATAAAGGCAATGAAAAAGGTTGCAGGAAGGCTCAGACTTGACCTTGCTCAGTACCGTGAGCTTGAAGCTTTTGCTCAGTTTGGTTCAGAACTTGATAAATCAACACGAGAAAGGCTTGCTCAAGGGCAAAGAATTGTAGAGACTCTAAAACAGCCACAGTATAGACCACTTCCTGTATGGCATCAGGTTGTGATTTTGTACAGTGCTGTAAATGGTTATTTGATGGATATAGAAGTTTCAAAGGTAAGAGAATTTAATGAGAAGCTTGTACAGTATATATCTGCAAACTATCCGCAGATATTTGATTCTATAAAAGAGACAAAAGATTTGACTCTTGAGACAGAAGAGCTTTTGAAGAAGGTCATAGTAGAGTTCAAAGAGAGATTTAAGAGTAACAAGTAGGTGAGATTACAAGATGGCGAATAAAACAAGATGGATAAAATCAAGGATTAGAAGTGTCAGTGAGACAAAAAAGATTACAAGAGCGATGTATCTTATCTCTGCATCAAAGGTGAAAAGGCTCAGGGATAGACTCGATAGCACAAGACCTTATTTTGAAAAGGTAAATGAGTTTATGAAAGATCTGATTTTACATGGAATAAAAACCCCGCACATTCTTTTTGAAGGGTCGTATAAAGAGGGGAAAAAGAAAATAGGAGTTATAGTTATCAGTGGCGACAAAGGGTTATGTGGTGGGTACAATGCAAACGTTCTGAGAAGTACAACCAGCTTATATGAAAATTTTGCAAAAGAAGGGGATGTAACATTTTTCCCTATTGGTGTGGTAGGCCGAAACTTTTTGGTTCGTCATGGATATCAAGTTGAAGAAGATTTTAATTATCAAACACAGTCTGTTTCTGTAAAGCTTGCAAGACTCATTTCGCAAAGAATAGTGAAAAAATATTATACCGGTGAAATTCATGAAGTTTACATCGTTTACACAAAACTTGTTTCAACCATAAAACAAGAAGTTACTATCAAAAAGCTTTTGCCTCTCGACAAGACAGAATTTGGTATAGAAGAAGACAAAAGCGATGAGATGATAATCTACGAGCCAGATCCAGTTTCTGTACTTGACATCGTTATTTATGAATACATCAAAGGAATTATCTTTGGTGCTATGATGGACTCATATGTGAGTGAACTTGCTGCAAGGATGACAGCAATGGACAATGCCACAAAAAGTGCTGATGAGATGATACAAAAACTTATTTTAAAACTCAACAGAGAACGTCAGGCTGTGATAACCCAGGAAATCTCAGAAATTATAAGCGGTGCTGCAGCTTTGAAATGATGTTTTTAACAATCTTATTTTAGTTTGAGGGAGTGTAGCCAAAAATGGAACAGAATATAGGGTATGTTGTTCAGATTATAGGACCTGTTATTGATATAAGATTTGAAAATGAGAATTTGCCAGCCATCAACAATGCTATTGAAATTCATTTTGATGGTAAAAAACTTGTTGCAGAAGTTGCTCAGCATCTTGGGAATGACACTGTTCGATGTGTTGCTTTGGGTTCAACCGACGGACTTAGAAGAGGTGTAAAGGCAATAGACACAGGTGGACCTATTAAAGTGCCTGTGGGAAGAGGAACTTTGGGTAGAATATTTAATGTTTTGGGAGAGCCTATTGACAATAAAGGTGAAGTAGTAGCTTCAGATTACTGGCCCATTCATAGAAGTGCACCGTCGTTTGAAGAGCAGGTACCAGCAGTGGAAATTTTTGAAACAGGTATAAAAGTCATTGACCTTTTAGCGCCGTACGCAAAAGGTGGAAAGATAGGACTTTTTGGCGGTGCGGGTGTTGGCAAGACAGTCCTTATAATGGAGCTTATAAGAAACATTGCAACAGAGCACGGTGGTTTTTCAATCTTCACAGGTGTGGGTGAAAGGACAAGAGAAGGTAACGACCTTTGGCTTGAGATGAACGAGTCTGGTGTTATAGAAAAGACTGTATTGGTGTTTGGCCAGATGAATGAGCCGCCTGGGGCAAGAATGAGGGTAGCTCTGACCGGGCTTACCATGGCTGAATATTTCAGAGATGTAGAAGGACAAGACGTTCTTTTGTTCATTGACAATATTTTCAGGTTCATCCAAGCAGGATCTGAAGTGTCAGCGCTTTTAGGAAGAATTCCTTCAGCAGTTGGATATCAGCCGACACTTGCAAACGAGGTAGGTGCATTGCAGGAAAGAATTACATCTACAAAAAAGGGGTCAATCACCTCTGTACAGGCTATATATGTCCCTGCCGATGACCTCACAGACCCAGCACCTGCTACAACTTTTGCACATTTGGATGCAACAACAGTTTTGTCAAGGCAGATTGCTGAGCTTGGAATATATCCTGCGGTTGATCCTCTTGATTCAACCTCACGTATACTTGACCCGCGAATTGTGGGAGAAGAACACTATTATGTTGCAAGGACTGTGCAGCAAATACTCCAAAGATATAAAGAGCTTCAGGACATTATCGCCATTTTGGGTATGGATGAGCTTTCGGAGGAAGATAAACTGATTGTCTACAGAGCAAGAAAGATTCAGAGATTTTTATCACAGCCATTCTTTGTCGCTGAGGCTTTCACAGGAAGACCTGGAAGGTATGTGAAGTTGAAAGACACTATAAGAGGGTTCAAAGAGATAATTGAAGGGAAGATGGACCATATTCCTGAACAGTATTTCTACATGGTAGGAACAATAGATGAGGTATATGAAAACTACGAAAAAGACATGAAAGGCAAATAAATCTTGAGGTGAATTTAAAGATGGCTGAATTTGAATTAGAGGTTCTCCAGCCTGAAAGGGTTTTTTTTAAAGACAAGGTTGAAATGATTGTTTTGCGAACAATAGATGGTGAAATAGGTATTATGGCAAACCATCAGCCTATTGTTGTACCCATTGGTATTGGAAAGTTGAGGATAAAAAAGGATGGAAAGTGGAGAGAAGCAGCCATTGCTGGTGGTTTGCTTGAGGTAAAAAACAATAAGGCAACAATATTGAGTGATGCTGTAGAGTGGCCAGAGGAGATAGACAGGCAAAGAGCGCTTTTGGCAAAAGAGAGGGCTGAAAAACGGCTTGAGCAGAAACTTCCTCCTGATGAATTTGAAAGATACAAAGCAGCGCTGTACAGAGCCCTAAACAGGTTAAAACTTGCCGAAGAAAATAAAAAGGAGATATAAAAAGGGCAGTGCAAAGAAAATTGCACTGCCTCATTTATTTTTCTTTTTTCCTTTTTTCTTTTCAGATTTTGTTTCCTTTTTTGATTTGCCACTTGTCTCTTCTTCAGATGAGGAATTTTCATCTTCAATCTCAGTTTTTTCTTCATAGTCCTCTGATTCTTCCTTTATATCTTCATCATCCAATAGTATTTCTTCTTCCACTTCTAATTCTTCTAAATCTAATGGTGTGTCAACAAGGTCAAGTTCTTCATCAGGTAGCTGAGTTAGAATATCTGGTTCTATATCTACAAAATCATTTTCAAATAACTCTGAGCCGGTTTCTTCCTTGACTGCTTCTTCTTCAATTTCAGAGTCGTCAACAACTCCAGTGAGCAGTCTTTCTTCAAAGCAAGACTCACACATGTCTTGGTCTTCTGGAATATACTCTTCATGGCAGTATGGGCATAGTTTCATGTTTGCCTCTGTAACCTTTTTTAGCTGTTCTAAGTCCTTTTTGCACACAGGGCACAAGTCTTGGTCTTCCGGGATTCTATTCAGTTCGCATCTTGGACAGTATTTATAACCCATTTTCTTTCCCCCTAAAATGTGATATGCTATCACAATAATATTAATTACTCTTCAAGAAAAAATCAACTAAAATTTGCTTAACATTATCAATCTTTTTTGCTACTATAAAAACATAAGAAGTAAAAAAAACAAGGGGAAAGTGACTTTAGTGTTTGGATATGTGGTTCCTTATAAGCCAGAGTTAAAAGTGCGAGAATATGAATATTACAAGGCAGTTTACTGTGGTATATGTCTTCAGACAAAAAAGATAGGAAACCTTCCGCGGGTATTCCTTAACTATGATTTTGTTTTTTTGTATCTTGTGCTAAAAGAGCATTTTAAAATCAAAGATGAGTTAGGGAAAACAAGGTGTATTGTTCACCCAATTAGGGAAAGGTTCTTTTTGAAACCTAATGAAATCTTGGAATATGTGAGCAACCAAATGGTTCTTTTGAGTTTTTTTAAGCTTTATGATAACATTCTTGATGAAAAGAATGTATTTAGTTATGTCCCTTATAGTATTCTGAAATTGTATATAAATAAGATAACAAAATCACACCGAGCAACGTTTGAGAAGATAAAAGAATTATTTAAAAAACAAATGTCTCTTGAGAAAAATGGCTGTGAAAATATAGACGAACTTGCGCACAATTTTGGTAATATTTTGGCAGAAATATTTGCTTACAATGACCAAGAAGTTTTGAAACAAATTGGGTATTATACAGGTGTGTGGGTATACATCATTGACGCTATTGACGACTATATTGATGATGTGAAGAAAAAGAGATATAATTGTCTGAAATACCACTTTGAAAAGTGTAGGCAGAATAAAAGACTTTTTGAATATGAACTCAGCATTTTAAAGGTTAGCTTGGAAAATTATCTTGCCATATTAAGCGACTATATTAAGGGGTATAATAATTCAATACTGGACAACATTGTTCAGGTAGGTATGTACTCAATAACACAGCAGGTCTTAGAGCGTTTTACAACAAACTTCTTTAAGGAGTGGAAGGAGTAATGAGAGACCCATATGAGGTTTTAGGTGTGAGAAAAGGTGCCTCAAAGGAAGAAATAAAAAAGGCTTATCTTGAACTTGTAAAAAAGTACCATCCGGATAAGTTTAAGGACAATCCTTTAAGAGAACTTGCAGAAGAAAAGTTAAAAGAGATAAACGAAGCATATAATATCCTTATGAACGATCAATATTCAAACTATGAATACTCTACATACGAACAAACCTCTCTCTACCAACAGGTAAGAGACTTGATTATGCAGGGTAATATAGCTCAAGCGGAAATTCTGCTAAATCAGAATCCTCGAAATGACGCAGAATGGTTTTATTTGATGGGAATAATATATCAAAAAAGAGGATGGATAAACCAAGCATATCGATACTTTGTTGAAGCCTATAATCGTGACCCTGGAAACTATGAGTACAGGCGTGCAAAAGAGCAGTTTGAAATGGCTTCAAGAAACTATGAATGGTCAGCGTACAACAGGGGATATAGAAGACATGATGACTGCGACATTTGCACAATATGTCAGATAATTGCATGTTGGGAATGTTGCTGTGATAACGATATAGGCTGCTAAGGAGGTTTCCTTTTTGTGATAAAACTTCACACGCTTTCAAACGGTATAAGGCTTGTATATGAAAAAATTGATACAGTAAAAACTGTGAGTATAGGTATTTGGGTCTTAGCTGGTTCAAGGTATGAGACAAAAAAGATAAATGGAATTTCACATTTTATCGAGCATATCCTGTTCAAAGGCACTAAAAACAGAAGTTCAAAAGAGATTGTATATGAAATTGAATCAATTGGTGGACAGATAAATGCCTTTACTGCAAAGGAGTATACCTGTTTTTATGTAAGGGTTTTAGATGAGTTTTTACAAAAAGGTTTTGATATATTGTCAGACTTAATTTTAAATCCTGTTATTGCTATAGATGAGGTAGAAAAAGAAAAAACAGTAATTATTGAAGAAATAAACATGACAAAAGACGACCCTGAAGAGATACTATATCAGTCACTTAATGATTTGATATGGAAAAACCAAACCCTTTCGTATCCTATAATTGGAAAAGAATCCACTGTGAAAAAGATAGATAGAACTAAAATTGAAGATTATATGAGAAAAAGATATATGCCTCAAAACATTGTAATATCTGTTGCTGGCAACTTTGAAGAAGAGAAGCTTGTAGAGTTTGTAGAAATGTACTTTGGAGATTGGAAGTGTTCAAACAACAAGAAAGACGGTGTTAATTTCATCTCAAAACCAGTTTTTAATAGAGGTGCTGTCATTAAAAACAAGAAGATTGACCAAGCTCATTTGGCAATCACATTTGAAGGTTTTGGGCAGGAAGATGAAAAGGTGTATGAGCTTTTGGTTTTATCCAATATTCTTGGTGGGGGAATGAGCTCGCGACTTTTCCAGCGAATAAGAGAGGAGTTGGGACTTGTATATAGCATAACTTCGTTTGTGAGCACATTCAAAGATGCAGGAGTACTTATTATCTATGCAGGCACAAATCCAAAAAATATTTCAGCGGTGTACAAAGAAATCATGAGTCAGCTGCGTCTCTTTTTAAAAGGTGAAATCTTGCTTGATGAGGTTGAGGTTGCCAAACAGCAGATAAAGGGAAGTATTATATTTGGGCTTGAAAACACAAGCAGCCGAATGTCGAACATGGGGAAAAATATGTTACTTTTAAACAAAATTATGGAACTTGAACACATTACAAGGATTATAGATTCAATTGACCATACAAAGGTGATTGACACAGCAAGAGAAGTTTTGTCAAAGGAATTTTCAGTTGCTGTTGTTGGGAATAAAAAAGAGATGGATTTGAAAATCTTTGAACAAAGAGTATTGACACAATAGAAAGGAGAAAGCATTTATGGTCCTGAGGGTAAAAAGAGCAGAGGATGCAAAAGATTTGCCGCTTCCGACATATATATCAAGCGGGGCGGCGGGAATGGACCTCTTCGCGTGTGTCGAAGAAGAAGAGATTATAAACCCTGGTGAGATAAAGCTCATCCGAACAGGTCTTTACATTGAACTTCCAGAAGGATATGAAGCACAGGTACGACCTCGCAGTGGTCTTGCTTTAAAACATGGCATCACTGTTTTAAATTCTCCTGGGACAATCGATAGTGATTACAGGGGGGAGATAGGAGTAATATTAATTAACCTTGGCAAGGAGCCTTTTGTAGTAAAGAGAGGAGATAGGATAGCCCAGATGGTAATATCAAGGTTTGAAAGAGTAGAAAAGATTGAAGAGACAGAAGAGCTATCGACAACGTCCAGAGCAGACAGAGGATTTGGTTCAAGTGGTGTGTAGAAAAGTAGGAGGGTAAAAATATGCTTTTGAGCGAAATAAAAAATTCAAAACCTATTGTGTCTCAGCAGTCAGGTAGAATTTTAGGAAGTTCTGATTCGTTAGAACTTGTTATTGACAATGAAGGAAATATAGTTAGCATTGAACTTAAAAAGAAACGAGGGTTTAGGTGGGAGACCGAAGTAATCCCATGGAATGATATTATTGTGATAGGTGAGGATGTAATAATTGCAAATATAAAAGAGGGTGAACATGAATGATTCTTCCAACTTCTTTTTTTGGTTTTTCAAAGCCTCAGGTGAGAAGTTATATTGAAAATCTTACCCAGAGCTTTGAAAATTTGATTTCTAAGCTTGATAGGGAAAGAGAACTTTTGACTTTAGAAAACGAAAGACTTGCAAAGGAGATAGAGAAGCTTAAAAAGAATTTGTCTAATTTACATATCAAGGATATTGAATATTATAAAGCTTTCATTGAGGATTTTTTTGTAAGCGAATGGGAAGAATACTATTCAAAAAAAGCACAAGAAGTTCAGATAGAATATTCAAAAACTTTAGATGAGCTTGAAAAGATTAAAGAAAGTATAATTCAGCATATTCAATATCTTGAAAAATACAAAGAAGAAATCTTAAAAAGACTCTGCACTTTGGTTGATGAGATAGAAAAGTTTTTGAGCGATGATGAAAGTTTGCCCGCTAAAAAACTCCAAAGAGACTTTTATGTAGACGATGTGTTAGTACTTCCTGCAGGAATTGTTATAAACCATGAGGTAATTGAAAGTATGAGGGAGAAAGGCTTTTTGATTGAATTTTTAAAACATCTTGCAAAGGAGGAAGAAGAATGAACATAGAAGTAAAGGTTTTAGAGATTTTAGAACAAAATCCAAAACTCTCTGCTCAAGAGATTGCAGTAATGCTTGGCGAAGATAAGGAAAACATTGAAGAGGTTATAAAAAAGCTTGAGGAAGATAAGGTAATTGTAAAGTATCATACAATTATAAACTGGGAAAAAACAGAAAAAGAAGTGGTTGAAGCAATTGTTGAGGTGAAAGTAACTCCCCAGCGAGGGTTTGGTTATGATGCCATTGCTAAAAGAATTTACAAGTTTCCTGAAGTAAAAGCTGTATATTTGCTTTCGGGAGATTATGACCTGCACGTTGTTGTAGAGGGCAAGAGCATGAAAGATATTGCTCAGTTTGTTGGCTCTAAACTTGCACCGCTTGAATATGTCCTTTCAACAGCAACCCACTTTATAATGAAAAAGTACAAAGATGCAGGAGTAATACTTGAAGATGGTGAAAAGGACGACAGGGAGGTTATAACACCGTGAGTAATTTAGAAAAGTACATTTCAAAGAGCGTTCAAAGCGTTCCACCCTCAGGTATTAGGAAATTTTTTGATATTGTATCTGAGATGAAAGATGCTCTATCGCTTGGAGTTGGTGAACCTGATTTTGTAACTCCATGGAACATCCGCGAAATGGGAATATATTCTATTGAAGAAGGACACACCCACTATACATCAAACTTCGGACTTTTGGAGCTGAGAAAAGAGATTAGCAGGTATTTGAAAGAAAGATTCGACCTGGACTATCCAAATTACAGGGAGCAGATTTTGGTAACTGTTGGGGCAAGCGAAGCAATCGATATTGCTTTAAGAAGCATAGTAAATCCTGGTGATGAGGTCTTGATTCCTGAACCTTGTTTTGTCTCATACAAACCATGTGTAATTTTTGCAGGTGGTGTACCGGTTGAGATTGAAACAAGACCAGAAAACGACTTTAAGCTTAGAGCAGAGGATATTTTACCCAAAATATCTTCCAAAACTAAGGCTATTATTTTATCTTATCCCAACAATCCAACAGGTGCTATTATGACAAGAGAGGATTTAAAAGAGATTGTTGATATATTGAAAGATAGGGACATCATAGTAATATCTGACGAAATATATGCTGAGCTTACATATGAAGGAAGCCATGTTTCAATTGCTAATTTCCCTGAAATGAAAGAAAAGACCATTGTTATAAACGGTTTTTCAAAAGCATTTGCTATGACAGGTTGGAGACTCGGATTTGTTGCTGCAGAGGAGGTTTTTATCAAAGCGATGGCCAAAGTGCATCAGTACATCATAATGAGTGCTCCGACCTTTTCCCAGTATGCTGCTATTGAAGCGCTTAAGAATGGGCTTTCAGAAGTTGAAAAGATGAGAGAAGAGTATAACAGAAGAAGACGCTATATGGTGAGCAGATTTAACAAGATGGGACTTGAATGTTTTGAACCAAAAGGAGCGTTTTATGTTTTTCCATCCATAAAGGCCACCGGTCTTCCTTCTGAGGAGTTTGCAGAAAGGCTTTTGTACGAACAGAAAGTAGCAGTTGTGCCAGGCACTGCATTTGGGAGGTCAGGAGAAGGATTTATAAGATGTTCGTATGCCTATTCGATTGAAACCATAAAACAAGCTTTGGACAGGATAGAAAAGTTTGTTTCAAACCTCAAAACTCAAGGTGTCTTCCAGCAAACTCGTGAAAATAATGTGGTAGTGGAGAAGTAATGTAATAAACTTTATTGTCAATTAGTTTGAAAGTAAATCTTATCGAATAAGCGTGAAGAAGCAAAGGAGTATTTTGTGTTCTTTCTTTACCGTAAATACAGTCTCCCACAATCGGATGGCCAATTGACGATAAGTGAACTCTTAGCTGATGTGTTCTGCCTGTTATTGGCTTTAATTTTAGTAGTGAGAAGTTTTCAAAAGAATCAATGACTTCATAGTATGTGGAAGCAAAACTGCCATCTTGATGAATTTCTCTTTTGATGCCATCATCTGAGCGTTTAATGGGTTTTTCAATAAGCCCACTTTTTTTTGCCAATCTGCCGTGAACTATTGCAATATATGTCTTTTCAACTTGTCTTTTTTCAAACTCGTGTGAGACGATGCTGTGAAAGTAAGAGTTTTTAGCAAATACAACTATTCCTGAGGTATCTTTATCTAACCTGTTTATTATGTGTGAAGCAAGGTTTTTAGAATTTAAATAATACTCAACATAGTTTGCGATGGTATCAAAATAATGCCCTTTAGAGGGATGTGAAGGAAGGCCGGAAGGTTTGTTTACAAATAAAAAGAAGTTGTCCTCATACAATATATCGATGTTACCCTCAACAGGAGCTATATTTGATTTGGAAGATATCAAATCAACTTCAATTACAGCATTTTCTTGTGGATATTGATGCACAGAATAGATTGGGGGAATAAATCTTATTTGACCGTGCACCTTTAACCTGCTCATCAGTGTTGAAGATAAAAAGAGTCTTTTTTGCAATATCTGTTTATATGACATCTTCAAATCTTCTTTTTTAACCACATATATTAGCTTCATATTGTTTTTTCATCCTTCCTGTTAAAATTTTTTAACATATGATATGATAATTTATTGAGGGTATCAATAGCTACCACTTTTAAAACAATTATATCACAATACAATAGAGGTGATATGCTCTATGGCATTCAAATCTGGATTTGTTGCGTTAATTGGTCGTCCTAATGTTGGTAAATCTACTCTTATGAACTACCTTGTTGGTAAAAAGATCTCTATTATTTCGCCCAAACCACAGACAACCAGAAACAGTATAAAAGGCATCCTCACTTTAGAAGATGCTCAGATTATATTTATAGACACTCCAGGTGTTCATCCTCCAAAGAACAAGCTGGGTGAGTATATGGTAAAGGTGTCTGAAAAGACTTTAAAAGAAGTGGATTTGATTTTGTATATTGTAGAAGCAATCGATAATGGAATTGGACCATGGGATGAGGCGATAATAGAAAAGCTAAAGGAAGTGGAGACACCAAAGATTCTGGTTTTGAACAAATCTGACCTTGCTTCAAAAGAGAATATAGAGATACTGAAAAGCATTTTCTCCACAAAACTGAATTTTGAATCTATAGTTGACATAGCTGCAATTAACGGGTACAATTGCGACCTGCTTCTTAGCAAAATAAAGGAGCTGCTTCCAGAAGGGCCAAAGTATTATCTTGACGATATGACAACTGATGTGAGAGAAAGTTTTATTGTAGCAGAGATTATAAGAGAAAAGATTTTGCTCAATCTTTCTGAAGAAGTGCCGCACGGGGTTGGAATTGCGATTGAGAGGTTTGCTGAAAGAGAAAACAAGGATATACTGGATATTGAAGCCACCATCTATTGTGAAAAAGATTCACACAAAGCAATAATTATTGGTAAAGGTGGGCAGATGCTCAAAAAAATTGGAATGCAAGCGCGACAAGAGCTTGAGATGATATTTGGAATAAAAGTAAATCTTCAGCTTTGGGTAAAAGTTAAGAAAAACTGGAGAGACGACATCTCTGCCATGAAAATGCTCGGTTATAACCTTAAAGAGGTCTGAGGAATAGATGAAATTAATAAAAACTAAAGGAATTGTGCTAAAAGAGACAAACTTTGAAGAGTCGAGTAAGATTTTGACTGTGCTCACAAGCGACTTTGGGAAAATTCAAGTTTTATCGAAAAATTGTAGAAGGCTTTTAAGTGTTTTGTCTGCTGTATCTCAGCCGCTTATGTTCTGTGAGTTTGTTATAAGAAAAACAAAAGATATTTACTCAATTTCTTCAGCATCTGTGATTGAATCATTTTTTGAACTATCTCAAGATGTAAATCTTGCAATTTATTCGGGATATCTTATTGAACTTGTTGACAGTTTCTTGGAATTTGAACAAAAAAATGAGGATGTTTTAAGGCTTCTTTTAAACTCTCTTTATCTTCTGAAAAAAGGAAAAGACCCTGAAGTGGTCAGCAGGATATTTGAAATAAAAATTTTAGTATATACAGGCTTTTTCCCTCAGTTTACCCAGTGTGTAAAGTGTCAGAGAAAGGACATTACAAGAGCGTTCTTTTCTTTCAAAAACGGTGGTCTTACTTGCGAAGCTTGCAAAGAAGATAATGATATAGAGATCGAGATTGAAGTTGTAAAGCGTATTTTAATTGTTGCAGCAACCAATTTGAAAAAGCTCAACAAGATTTCGTTTGACAGCTCTTTAAACAGCAAGATAAAGACCATAACGCTACCATATATTAAAATGGTGCTGCAAAAAGATATCAAAATTCTTGATTTTTTTAGGTTTATACAATAAAATAAATTCGACTCTTGATAAAAATAATAAATTTGAAGGTGGTAAGAGCAATATGGTGACAATGGATGAAATAGTTGCCCTTTGCAAACGTCGTGGATTTATATTTCAATCAAGCGAGATATACGGTGGACTCAATAGCTGCTGGGACTATGGTCCTCTTGGTGTAGAGATGAAAAATAACATAAAAAGACTGTGGTGGAAAGCAAACGTCCAGCTCAGAGACGATGTTGTGGGGCTTGACTCAAGCATTTTGATGAATCCAAAGGTTTGGGAAGCAAGCGGACACTTGAGCAATTTTGCCGACCCTATGGCTGACTGCAAGGTGTGCAAAAAAAGATGGAGAGTGGACCAGCTTCAAGAGTACAAATGCCCTGAGTGCGGCGGTGAACTTACCGAGGCAAGAATGTTCAACCTTATGTTCAAAACATTTATGGGCCCTGTTGAAGATGAGTCGGCCGTTGTGTATTTGAGACCTGAAACAGCACAAGGTATTTTTGTAAACTTTATTAATGTTCAGCAGACAATGAGAAAGAAGCTTCCTTTTGGAATTGCTCAGATTGGCAAGTCGTTCAGAAACGAGATTACACCTGGCAACTTTATTTTCAGGACAAGAGAGTTTGAACAGATGGAAATAGAGTATTTTGTAAAGCCAGGGACTGATGAGCAGTGGCACAAACACTGGATTGAGCAAAGGATAAACTGGTATTACAAATTAGGAATAAAGAAGGAAAATCTAAGAATTCGCGAACATGGCAAGGACGAGCTTGCACACTATGCAAAAGCATGTGTGGACATTGAATATTTATTCCCGATGGGATGGTCAGAGCTTGAAGGTATTGCGAACAGGACAGACTTTGACCTAACACAACATCAAAAATACAGCGGCGAAAACTTAACATATTTTGACGATGAGACAAAACAAAGGTATATTCCATATGTAATTGAGCCATCTGCAGGCGTGGACAGGTCTTTACTTGCATTTTTAATTGATGCATATGAATACCAGCAGATTGATAAAGATGACTTCAGAGTGGTACTTCACCTTCACCCTGCGATTGCACCTGTAAAAGCTGCTGTGTTCCCGCTTATGAAAAAAGAAGAGCTTGTAAAAAAAGCAAAGGAAATTTACAATGAGCTTAAATACAAGTGGATTGTTCAATACGATGAGAGTGGTAGCATAGGTAAAAGATATAGGCGACAAGATGAGATTGGAACACCATTTGGAATCACAGTAGATTATCAGACTTTAGAAGATGAAACTGTTACAATAAGAGATAGAGACACCATGGAGCAAGTGAGGGTGCATATAAAAGAAATAATTCCTTACCTTGAAGAAAGAATTGAGGTAAAGTTTTAAACAAAATATATTCTCAAACTGCAAAAATATGCTATAATATTTTATGTTGTAACATGCCAAGTTTCCCCTTTATATATTTTCCCAAATAAATTTCACATAGGAGGGATTTTAATTGAGCAAAAAGAAATATGTCTACATGTTCTATGAAGGCAACAAAGACATGAGAGAACTTCTCGGTGGAAAAGGTGCGAATCTTGCTGAGATGACAAATCTTGGACTTCCTGTTCCTCCTGGATTTACTGTCACAACAGAGGCTTGTACAAGATACTATGAAGAAGGCGAAAAGATAGCAGATGAGATTGTAGAAGAGATCTTTGAAAAACTTGCCGAACTTGAGAAGATCACGGGAAAGAAATTCGGTGATCCAAGCAACCCACTTCTTGTTTCTGTTCGAAGCGGTGCAAGAGTTTCAATGCCAGGTATGATGGATACAATCCTCAACCTTGGTATCAATGATGAAGTTGTTAAAGGCTTAGCAGAACTTACAAACAATGAGAGGTTTGCATACGACTCATACAGAAGATTCATTCAGATGTTCTCTGACGTTGTTATGGGCATTGAAAAGAACAAGTTTGAAAAGATACTTGATGAAGTCAAAGAAAAGTATGGTGCGAAATACGACACAGATTTGACAGCTGAGCATTTAAAAGAGGTTGTTGTAAGGTACAAAGAGCTTTACAAAGCTGAAAAAGGTGAAGATTTCCCACAAGACCCCAAAGTTCAACTCTTGGAAGCGGTAAAAGCAGTTTTCAGGTCGTGGAACAACCCAAGAGCTATTGTATACAGAAGACTTAACGAGATTCCACACGATTGGGGAACAGCTGTAAACGTTCAGATGATGGCATATGGTAACATGGGCAACGACTCTGGTACAGGCGTTGCATTTACAAGAAATCCTGCAACAGGTGAAAAAGAGCTTTATGGTGAGTTCTTGATGAACGCACAGGGTGAAGACGTTGTTGCAGGTATCAGAACACCACAGCCAATCTCTGCTTTGAAAGAAACAATGCCAGAAGTATACCAGCAGCTTGCTGACATTGCAAAGAAGCTTGAAACATATTACAAAGACATGCAGGATATGGAGTTTACAATTGAAAGAGGCAAACTCTATATGCTTCAGACAAGAAATGGTAAGAGAACTGCACAGGCAGCGCTCAAGATTGCAGTTGATATGGTAGAAGAAGGTCTTATTACAAAAGAAGAAGCAATGTTAAAAGTTGACCCCAAACAGCTTGATACACTACTTCACCCAACATTTGAGCCAGATGCGCTCAAAGCTGCAAAACCAATTGCAAAGGGTCTTCCTGCATCACCTGGTGCTGCAACAGGTAAGATTTATTTCACAGCTGAAGAAGCAAAAGCTGCTGTTGAAAGAGGAGAAAAGAAGGTTATTCTTGTTAGAACAGAGACATCTCCAGAAGACATTGAAGGTATGGTTGCAGCTCAGGGTATTTTGACATCAAGAGGCGGTATGACATCACACGCTGCAGTTGTTGCAAGAGGTATGGGTAAATGCTGTGTTGCAGGATGTGGCGACATTACTATAAACGAAGAAGAGAAGTATTTCACAACACCTGATGGAAAAGTTTATCGTGAAGGGGATTGGATTTCACTTGACGGTTCAACAGGATACGTATATGCTGGTGAGCTTCCAACAAAAGAACCAGAACTGACAGGCTATTTTGCAACATTCATGCAATGGGCTGACGAGATAAGAAGACTTAAAGTTAGAGCAAACGCAGATACACCAAGAGATGCTGCACAGGCAAGGAAGTTTGGTGCAGAGGGTATTGGTCTTTGCAGAACAGAGCACATGTTCTTTGAAGAAGATAGAATTCCTGCAATGAGAGAGATGATTGTTGCAAGAACAGAAGAGCAGAGAAGAAAAGCTCTTGAGAAGCTCCTACCAATGCAAAGAGGAGACTTTGAAGCACTGTTCAGAGAAATGAAAGGTTACCCTGTTACAATAAGACTTTTAGACCCACCACTCCATGAATTCTTGCCAAAAGAAGATGATGCTATAAGAGAACTTGCAAAAGAAATGGGCATTACCTTTGAAGAACTCAAGGCAATTGTTCAGAGCTTGCACGAGCTCAACCCGATGCTTGGCCACAGAGGTTGCCGTTTGGCTGTAACATATCCTGAAATTGCTGAGATGCAGACAAGGGCTATTATCGAGGCAGCAATCAATGTAAAGAATGAAGGTATTGATGTTGTTCCTGAGATAATGGTTCCTCTTGTTGGTGAACTCAAAGAGCTCAAATACATTAAAGATATCATTGTAAAGACAGCTGAAAAGGTTATGGAAGAAAAAGGTGTTAAGATTGAATACAAAGTTGGAACAATGATTGAGGTACCACGTGCTGCACTTACTGCTGATGAGATTGCAAAAGAAGCTGAGTTCTTCTCATTTGGTACAAATGACTTAACGCAGATGACATTTGGTTTCTCCAGAGACGACATTGGCAAGTTCTTAAATGACTACTTTGAAAAGAAGATATTCGAAACAGACCCATTTGCAAGACTTGACGAAAAAGGTGTTGGCAAACTCATTAAGATGGCTGCAGAACTTGGAAGATCAACAAGACCAGACATCAAACTTGGTATCTGTGGTGAGCATGGCGGCGACCCATCCAGCATAGAATTCTGCCACAACGTAGGACTTGACTATGTATCATGTTCACCGTTCAGAGTGCCAATTGCAAGACTTGCTGCAGCACAAGCTCAAGTAAAATCAAAAATGAAAGCATTTATTGACAAATAATATTTCTGCAAAGAAGAGCAGAGGAGGGCGAAAAATGCCTTCCTCTGCTTTTTTTGTATGTATACACTTGAATGGAAATAAAAAAATGGTATAATATAATTGGGACTAAAAAGAAAGTTATATGGATAAAATTGTCCCGCTGGAGAATGAGAGAGTATGGAAAGTTACTTTGAATATATAAAGAAAATTGCTCCTGAGATAGTTGAAATTGTTGAAAAAAGATACGAAATTCTCAAAAATATTAGCTATTATCAACCAATTGGTCGAAGAATCCTTGCAGAAAAGCTTAATCTCACTGAAAGAATTGTCAGAAATGAAATAGACATATTGAGAAATTTAGGGCTCATAAATGTAACTGAAAGTGGAACTATTTTAACAAATGAAGGCAAAGATATTCTTGAAAAACTTTCTAACATAGTATATGATATAAAGGGATTAGAAGATATAAAGGCAAAGGTAAAAGAGATTTTAAAAGCAAAGGATGTATATATTGTCCCAGGAGATGCTGATTTAAATCCTTACGTGCTAAAAGAGATTGGAATTTTGGCAAGCAAGGTTATCCTTTCATTGATAGAAGATGTAAAGATAATTGCAGTGACAGGTGGGCAAACAGTAAAAGAGGTTGTTGACAATTTTCCAGCATGCTCTTTTAAAGATATATTGGTTGTTCCAGCAAGAGGCGGGATAGGTCAGGAAGTAGAAAAGCAAGCAAATACACTTGCAGCAAATTTAGCAAAAAAGATAAACGGTAGTTATAAGCTTCTTCATCTGCCTGACACAATGGATGAAGAGGTTTACAATCTTTTGATTAAAAAAGAAGAGATACAAGAGGTTCTAAACGATATTAACAGTGCAGATATGCTTGTGTTTGGAATAGGAAATGCAATTGAAATGGCAAAGAGAAGGAAATTAAGCCAGGATATGATAGAAAAGCTTAAAGAAGTTGGAGCAATTGGTGAAATATTTGGGTATTATTTTGACAAAGCTGGCAGGATTGTGTATTCAACCACTACAATAGGTATAAAACTTGAGAAAATTAAAAACATTAAATATATGATAGGAGTTGCAGGAGGTTCACACAAAGCAGAAGCGATTTTATCGCTTGGAGAGATAAAAAACAATACCATATTTGTTATTGACGAAGGGATAGCTAAAAAGATTATGAGTTTAGAAAAGTAAAGATAAAGGCAAAAACACTGCAAGAGCAGATAGCTTTTGCAGTGTGAAAATAAAAAATAACGAAGGGATGGTAGGTAGAGATGGCTGTTAAGATTGGTATTAATGGTTTTGGAAGAATTGGTAGAAATGCTTTCAAAGCAATTTTGGCAAAATATCCAAATGAGTTTGAGGTTGTCGCAGTAAACGACTTGACAGATCCAAAGACATTAGCACATCTTTTAAAGTATGACTCCTGTTATGGTATCTTCAATGGTACAGTGGACTATACAGACACATCAATAATTGTCAATGGTAAAGAGATAAAGGTATTGGCTGAAAAAGATCCAGCAAACCTGCCATGGAAAGATTTAGGTGTTGAGGTTGTAATTGAGTCAACAGGTAGATTTACAAAGAAACAGGATGCTGAAAAGCACATTCAAGCAGGTGCAAAGAAGGTAATCATCACAGCTCCGGCAACAGATGAAGACATCACAATTGTTATGGGCGTAAACGAGGAGATGTACGACCCTGCTAAGCACCATGTAATTTCAAATGCATCCTGTACAACAAACTGTTTAGCACCAGTAACAAAGGTTATTGATAAGCATTTCAAGGTAAAAAGAGGTCTTATGACAACAGTACACTCATATACAAATGACCAGCAGATTTTGGATCTTCCACACAAGGATTTAAGAAGAGCAAGAGCAGCAGCGCTTTCTATTATCCCAACAACAACTGGTGCAGCAAAGGCAGTAGCGCTTGTTCTTCCACACCTCAAAGGAAAACTCAATGGTTTTGCGCTCAGAGTTCCAACACCAACTGTTTCTGTTACAGACGTTGTATTTGAGGTTGAAAAGCCAACAACAAAAGAAGAAGTAAACAGCGTTTTGAAAGCTGCTGCAGAAGGCGAATTAAAGGGTATTTTGGGATACAGCGAAGAGCCACTTGTTTCTGTTGACTACAAGGGCGACCCAAGGTCTTCAATAGTTGATGCTCTCTCAACAATGGTTATCGAAGATACACTTGTAAAGGTTGTTGCATGGTACGACAACGAGTGGGGTTATTCCAACAGAGTTGCAGACCTTTTGAACTATATTGTAAACAAGGGACTGTAATTTTAAACTAAAAAATAGCTATTAAGACTGGTCCGGGAAAGATTGTATGACAGCAAATATCTTCCGGACCAGTCTTGATTTGAAAAATATATTTTGGGGTGATTGGAACAATGCCTAAGCTCAACAAAAAGACCATAAGAGATATAGATGTTGCTGGTAAGAGAGTTCTTGTGAGGGTTGATTTTAACGTTCCACAAGATGAAAATGGTAATATCACTGACGATAGAAGAATAAGAGAAGCTCTTCCTACAATAAAGTATCTAATTGACCACAACGCAAAGGTAATATTGGTATCCCATTTAGGAAGACCGAAGGGCAAATTTGACCCGAAATACTCAATGGCCCCTGTTGCAAAAAGACTTTCTGAGCTTCTTGGCAAAGAAGTTGTTCTTGCAAAAGACGTTATAGGCGAGGATGCGAAAAAGTGTGTTGAGCAGATGAAAGAAGGAGATGTAGTTCTTCTTGAAAATGTGAGATTCCACAAAGAGGAAGAAGAAAACGACAGAGAATTTGCAAAAGCTTTAGCATCGCTTGCAGACATTTATGTCAATGACGCGTTTGGTACAGCTCACAGAGCACATGCATCAACAGCAGGTGTTGCAGAGTTCTTGCCTGCAGTTGCTGGATTTTTGATGGAAAAAGAAATAGAGATGCTTGGCAATGCTCTTGCAAATCCGCAAAGACCTTTTGTTGCAATCTTGGGTGGCGCAAAAGTTTCTGACAAGATTGGGGTTATTACAAATCTTCTTGAGAAGGTTGATAGTCTCTTAATTGGCGGTGCAATGGCTTATACCTTCTTGAAAGCAAAAGGATATAAAATCGGGAAGTCAAAATGCGAAGATGATAAGCTTGATGTTGCAAGAGAGATAATGAAAAAGGCAGAGGAAAAAGGAGTAAACCTTCTGCTGCCTGTTGGAAGCATAGTAGCAAAAGAGTTTAAGAATGATACAGAGTTTATGTACGTACCATCAGATGCAATGCCAGACGATATGATGGGTATGGATATAGGAAATACCACAATTGAGCTTTTCTCAAAAGAGATAAAGAAGGCAAAGACAATTGTTTGGAACGGACCAATGGGCGTATTTGAATTTCCAAACTTTGCAAAGGGAACAGAAGCTATTGCAAGAGCTGTTGCTGAGGCTGTTGAAGAAAATGGCGCAATTGCAATTATCGGTGGAGGAGATTCAGCTGCTGCTGTTGAAAAACTGGGGTTTGCTGATAAGATGACACATATTTCAACAGGTGGCGGTGCTTCATTAGAGTTCTTGGAAGGCAAAGTTTTACCAGGTATTGCATGTCTTCTTGATAAAAACCCAAGAAAAAAGATAATCGCAGCAAACTGGAAGATGAACAAGACTCCACAAGAAGCAAAAGAGTTTGTTGAGGAGCTGAAAAAATATATTGATGATGTTCAGGCAGAAGTAGTTATCTGTGCTCCATCAATTCTTGTTCCTTATGTTAAAGAAGCAATAGAAGGAACAAATATAAAACTTGGAACACAAAACATGTTCTATGAAGAAAAAGGTGCATATACAGGTGAGATCTCAGGTCCAATGTTAAAGGAAGTTGGAGTTGAGTATGTGGTAATTGGTCACTCTGAAAGAAGGCAGTACTTTGGTGAAACTGATGAGATTGTGAACAAGAAAGTGTTAGCAGCGCTCAAGTTCGGTATCAAGCCTATTGTATGTGTTGGTGAGACTTTAAAACAAAGAGAGTATGGTATTACTGATGAGCTTGTAAGACTTCAGGTCAAGATTGCACTAAATGGTGTTTCAAAAGAAGATGTTGAAAAGGTTGTCATTGCATATGAGCCTATCTGGGCAATAGGTACAGGTAAGAATGCAACCCCTGAAGAGGCAAATAGAGTAATTGGGGTTATCAGAAATGTAATTGCAGAGATGTACGATGAAGATACTGCGCAAAAGGTTAGAATTCAGTATGGCGGTAGTGTAAACTCTGCAAATTCAGCAGACATTTTCAATATGCCAGAGATTGATGGAGGCTTAGTTGGCGGTGCAAGCCTTAATGCTCAGGAATTTGCAAAGATATTACACTACTAATTATGGCAAGTAAAGGGGAATAAGATGATGAAAAAACCTGTTGTTCTTATCATCATGGATGGTTGGGGTTACAACCCAAAGCAAGAGGGGAACGCTGTTGCTTTGGGTAAGACCCCCAACCTTGACTATTACGAAAAGAATTACCCATATACCTTGATTGGTAGCAGTGGCATGGACGTTGGTCTTCCTGAAGGTCAGATGGGAAATTCTGAGGTAGGTCATCTTAATTTGGGTGCTGGGAGAATTGTGTATCAGGAGTTTACAAGGATAACAAAGTCAATTAAAGACGGTGACTTTTTTGAAAAAGAAGAGTTTTTGATGGCAATAGAAAATTGCAAAAAATATAACTCTTCTCTTCATCTGATGGGGCTTTTATCAGATGGTGGTGTGCATAGTCACAACACTCACCTTTATGCTCTTTTGGAGCTTGCAAAGAAGCACAATCTTGAAAAAGTATATGTTCATTGCTTTTTAGATGGGCGAGATGTTCCACCTTCGAGTGCAAAAATCTACATTGAAGAGCTTGAACAGAAGATGAAAGAAATTGGTTGTGGCAAGATTGCAACAGTAATGGGTAGATACTATGCAATGGACAGAGACAAAAGATGGGAAAGAGTAGAAAAGGCTTACAATGCTATGGTATTCGGTGAAGGAGAGTATGCAAATTCTGCATTGGAAGCTGTTGAAAAGTCATATGAGAAAGGTAATACCGATGAGTTTGTAATTCCAACTGTCGTGCTTGAGAATGGCAAGCCCACCGCAATCATAAATGAACATGACAGCATAATATTTTTCAACTTTAGACCTGATAGAGCAAGACAAATCACAAGGGCATTTTGTGATGTTGAGTTTGATGGTTTTGAAAGGAAAAAAGGATATTTTAAAGTGTTCTTTGTATGCATGACCCAGTATGATGTGACAATAAAGAACTGTTATGTTGCTTTCAAACCAGAGAACTTAACAAACACTTTGGGAGAATACCTCAGCAAGTTAGGGTTAAAACAACTTCGAATTGCTGAGACAGAAAAGTACGCTCATGTCACCTTCTTCTTCAACGGCGGTGTGGAAGTACCAAATGTCGGAGAAGACAGGGTTTTGGTACCATCACCGAAGGTTGCAACATATGACCTTAAACCTGAGATGAGTGCATATGAGGTAACGGAAGCTTTGCTTGAGAGGATAGAAAGAGATGAATATGATGTAATAATCTGCAACTATGCAAATGGTGACATGGTAGGGCACACAGGCATTTTAGAGGCTGCTATAAAGGCTGTTGAGGCTGTTGACGAGTGCATAGGAAAAGTTGTGGAGAAAGTGTTGCAAAAGGGCGGCGTTGCAATAATAACTGCTGACCATGGCAACTGTGAACAGATGATTGATTATGAGACAGGCGAGCCTCATACAGCTCATACAACAAATAAGGTACCTTTGTATCTTGTTGGGTATGGCAATGTTAAATTGAGAGATGACGGAATTTTAGCAGACATTGCTCCGACAATCTTAGACATCTTAGGGTTAGAAAAGCCTTCAGAGATGAAAGGAAGTTCGCTTATTATAAAATAAAATCATATAGATATTGCCAAAAAATGTTTAGAAGGAGGAATAAACAAATGAAGGTTGACATTTCTATTACAGCTGTAAAAGCAAGAGAGATTCTTGATTCAAGAGGGAACCCAACTGTTGAGGTAGAAGTTGTTGTAAATGATGAATTTGTAGGAAGAGCTGCTGTTCCATCGGGCGCGTCAACAGGTATATTTGAGGCTGTTGAGCTCAGAGATGGTGATAAAAAGAGATATATGGGCAAAGGTGTTCTCAAGGCAGTTGAGAATGTTAATGAAGTTATTGCACCAGAGATTATTGGAATGAATGCTCTTAACCAAGTTGAGATTGATAAACTTATGATTGAGCTTGATGGAACAGAGAACAAGAGCAAGCTTGGTGCAAACGCAATTTTGGGTGTATCTTTGGCAGTTGCTAAGGCAGCAGCAAACGCACTTGGCCTTCCACTGTATCAATACATTGGTGGTGTCAACGCAAAATATTTGCCTGTTCCGATGATGAACATTTTAAACGGTGGTAAGCACGCTGACAACTCTGTTGACTTGCAAGAGTTTATGATTATGCCTGTTGGTGCAAAATCTTTTAGCGAAGCATTAAGAATGTGTGCTGAAACATTCCATCACTTAAGAAATGTATTGAAGGCAAGAGGATACAACACAACAGTTGGTGATGAAGGTGGATTTGCACCAAACTTGAAGTCTAACGAGGAACCATTAGAAGTGATTGTTGAAGCAATTGAAAAAGCTGGTTATACTCCTGGTAAGGACATTGCAATTGCGCTTGACCCTGCAACATCAGAACTTTACAACGAAGAGGACGGGAAATATCACTTTGAAAGAGAAGGTAAAGTAAGAACAAAAGAAGAAATGGTAGAGTTCTGGGTGAAGCTTGTTGAGAAATACCCCATTGTATCAATTGAAGACGGTGTTGCAGAAGAGGACTGGGAAGGCTGGAAGATGCTCACTGAAGCACTTGGTAACAAAATTCAGCTTGTTGGTGATGATTTGTTTGTTACAAATACAAAGAGGCTTGCAAAGGGAATTGAGCTTGGTGTTGCAAACTCAATATTAATTAAGCTCAACCAGATAGGAACTCTTACAGAAACTTTAGAAGCAATTGAGATGGCAAACAGAGCAGGTTACACTGCGGTTGTATCCCACAGATCAGGTGAGACAGAAGATACAACAATTGCTGACCTTGTTGTTGCAGTAAATGCTGGTCAGATAAAGACAGGTGCACCGTCAAGAACAGACAGGGTAGCAAAATACAATCAGCTCTTGAGAATCGAAGAAGAGCTTGGCAGCATTGCCATTTATCCTGGAATGAATGCATTCTTTAACTTGAAGAAAAAATAACTCCACAAAAGTCCAAAGATAAGTTTTTGGATTCACAATGGAATAAAGGGAGAGGGAAAGTGTTGAACTTTCCCTCTTTTCATTTTATAATATATTCAAACAGATTTTGTTGTGAATTTTGTTTGAATCTTTTAGAAATTATGTTGAAACAAGTTTCAAGGAGGTTTGGAAAAATGAAAAGATTTATGGATGAGGATTTTCTCTTGAGTAACCAGACTGCTAAAGAGCTGTACGAAAAGTACGCAAAGAATATGCCAATAATTGACTTTCACTGTCATTTAAACCCAAAGGAAATTTATGAAAATAAGAGGTTTAAAAACATAACAGAGCTTTGGCTTGGAGGGGACCATTACAAGTGGAGGCTTATGAGAGCAAATGGCATTGAAGAAAAGTATATAACAGGTAGCGCAGATGACTATGAAAAGTTCTTGGCATGGGCAAAGACCATTCCAATGGCAATAGGAAACCCAATTTATCATTGGACACACTTAGAACTCAAAAGATACTTTGGAATAGATGATATATTAAATGAAAAATCTGCACCTATTATTTGGGAAAAGACAAATAAAGTTCTCAAAGAGCTTGGTGCAAAGAATATAATTTTAAAGTCCAATGTAGAAGTAATCTGCACAACAGACGACCCTGTTGATACCCTTGAGTATCATTTAAAGCTGAAAGATGATAAAGACTTCAATGTCAAAGTTTATCCTACTTTCAGACCTGACAAAGGTGTGAACATCGAAAGAGAAACCTTCATCCCGTGGGTAAAAAAGCTTGCAGAGGTATGTGGAAAAAAGATAGAAAGCTATGATGAGTTTTTAGATGCTCTAAAGTCAAGAGCTGAGTTTTTCCACTCTGTGGGGTGTCGTGCTTCTGACCATGCTATTGACGATATGGTTTTTGCCGATGCATCTTTTGATGAAGTAGCTAATATTTTCAAAAAAGCTTTAGCTGGTGAGAAACTTATTGAAACTGAAGTTGCGAAATATAAAACGTATACATTGAGGTTCTTAGGAAAAGTTTATTCAAGTCTTGGCTGGGCAATGCAGCTTCATATAAATGCTCTGAGAAACAACAACACGCGAATGTTCAATATTTTGGGTCCTGACACAGGATATGATTCAATAAACGACAATCATGTAGCCTTTGCACTTGTTAAATTCCTTGATTCATTAGAGAAAGAAAATTCTTTGCCAAAGACAATTCTGTATTCTTTAAATCCAAAAGACAACTATGTTCTTGCAACAATTATGGGGTCTTTCCAGGGCGGTGGAATTCCTGGGAAGATGCAACTTGGTGCAGCTTGGTGGTTCAACGATAGCAAAGATGGCAACCTTCAGCAGATGAAAGACCTTGCAAATCTTGGACTTTTGAGCCGATTTGTTGGAATGGTAACAGATTCTCGAAGCTTTTTGTCATATGCAAGACACGAATATTTTAGAAGACTTCTTTGCAATTTGATTGGCGAGTGGGTAGAAAACGGCGAGTACCCTTATGATTTGGAGACACTTGGTAGAATAGTTCAAGGTGTCTGTTATTATAATGCAAAGGAATATTTTGGGTTTTAAAAGATGGACAAGAAAACATGCGGGGTGGGATTGTATGTTCCACCCTTATTTTTATTACTTCAATATTCTATTACATAAGTTGTGATTAGTTAATAATACACCACTACAGCACTTATTGCTTTTCTAAAATAATATCATCTTCTGTTATTGTTAAAGTTAATATTGAATTTCACGTAAATATGTGATACACTATTTTACGTGGAGGTGAATAGTATGCGTAAATATCAGAATATTACTCTGTCTCTTCCTAAGGAACTTATTCAAAAGGTAAAACATATTGCTGTTGAAAGGAATACATCTATTTCTGCGCTGCTCACAAGCTTGTTAGAAGAACTTGTAGATAGAGAAGAATCATATCAAAAAGTCTATTTACAACATCTTAAACTTTTAGAAGAAGGATTTGACCTTGGAACAGGTGGAACAATCACGTGGAGGAGAGAAGATTTATATGAAAGAAAGTAACTATCAATTTGTTGACACAAATATTTTGGTGTATGCTTATGATAAATCTGCAGGGGAAAAACACGTAGTAGCAAAACAAATTGTGAAGAAACTTTGGAAAGAAAGAAATGGTGCACTGAGCACTCAAGTTCTTCAAGAATTTTTTGTTGTTGTTACAAAAAAGGTTAAACATCCTTTAGATATTGACTGCGCTTTTCAAATCATATCAGACTTAAGTTTATGGAAGATAGTTACAATTGAAGTAAAAGATATTTTAGAAGCTATTAAGCTTTCACAAAGATATAAGATATCTTTTTGGGATGCTTTGATACTTTGTAGCGCTATAAATTTGGGATGTTCGGTGGTGTGGAGTGAAGATTTAAATTCTGGTCAGTATTTTGGGAAAATAAAAGTAGTAAATCCTTTTTTGTCTTCACCTCTTGACATATAAACATTTGTTTGATATTCTTTATATAGAACATTTTATCGGAGAGAATGAATATTTTATGAGAACAAAAGTTGTTATAAGAAATAAGTTTCGTTTTGGCATTGCATTGCTTCTTTTAATGATATTTGTTGTAATGGCTTTGATGATTTCGATTGGAGAAGGGAAGGGCATTGATAAAGAAAAGAATATAAATTGGATATGTGTGAGAGTAAAAGAGGGAGATTCGCTGTGGACAATTTCAAAGGACTTTGTTGATGAAACTGTAGACATTCGCGATTACATCTCTTTTATCCGAAAAGTAAATAGATTAGAAAGTGCAGTGGTTTACCCTGGACAAGTATTGAAATTTGTGGATGTGAAGACATACAAACTTTTGTGCAAAGAATAAAACCCCCTTGTCAGGAGCTATGCTAAAGTGTCTTGATTTTCTCCTGAGAGGGGGTTTTTTTCAAAGGCTTTTTTGATGTCATCGTCATTTACATGAGTATAAATCTCTGTTGTGGAGATACTTTGATGACCTAAGATAGTCTGAAGAGACCTTATATCAACTTTGCCATGCCTGTACATCAATGTGGCTGCTGTATGGCGAAGCTTATGTGCAGAAATCTTTTTCTGATTTATACCTGCCATTTTCACATACTTTTCGACAATGTATTGAACAGTTCTTCTGCTAATCCTTTTCTTTCTTTCACTCAAAAAAAGAGCATCTTTGTCTTTTACACCTTCTGTAGGGCGGACTTTCAAATAGTTCTCAATAGCATCTTTACAGGCTTTGTTTAAATATATTATTCTTTCTTTATTGCCTTTACCAACAATCCTCAGCATATCATCTTTTATATCCGAAAGGTTTATATTCACAAGCTCTGAAAGACGCAATCCGCAGTTTAGAAAAAGAGTAATTATTGCAAAATCCCTTTCTTTATTCTCGCCATCAATTGCAGAAAGCAATTTCTTGCTTTCATCAAGGGAAAGATAACGAGGGTTTCTTTTACCAAGTTTTGGCGATTCTAAGTCTTTTGCGGGGTTATCGGGAATGAGTTTAGCTTTGCTGTAAAGGTATTTAAAAAAACTTCTGATTGATGCAACTTTTCGGGCTCTTGCATATGGACCGTTGTTAAAACGCGTAGCAAGAAAAGAAAAATATTCATATAGATTGCTAAGAGTTAAGGTTTTGAGCTTTTCAATTTCAAAATTGCTCACATCAATGTTTTCAAGATCTTCAATCTTTTCGATTTGGCTGAGCATATTCAAATCTTTTGCTTTTAGATATCTTAAAAAGGTTCTCAAGTCATAATAATATTCTTTGATTGTATTTGGAGACTTATTTTTGATTGTAATCATATAATTCAAAAAATCTGCAACATAAGACGGAATATCAGAAAAGTTCATTTTCTCATTCCCTTCATTGCACAAAATTTTTATTTTGTGCAATTATATTTTCCTAAAATCTATTATACTTCTCTTCTTTTTATCATGTCAACCTTTTTTCTGTCTCACAACCCTATGCGGCTTCTTAAAATTCATAGGGTTTGCAAATTATTTCTTTAATCTTTGTCTCAAATATAGAAGCTGCATGTGAAGGTCTTATAATTACAGCAGTATCAGCACCTTCAGATGTTCCACCAATTGCAATGACATCCTCACCATATGGTATCAGTCCTGCATCTAAGGCCATAACAGAAATCTCCACTGCAACCTTTACGCCTTGCCCGAGCATTCTAAGTGTATGTGCCATGATTTCAACTGGATATACTCCGCCAAACTTTCTTGATATTCCTCTTTCCGCACCTGACAAAACATGTGTGCCTGTATAGACCTTAAACCCCATTGCTTTGAGCTCTTCAATAGTTTCCTGGCTTATTTCCATCTTTCCAGGTTCAGAAAAACCATTTACATGAGTTACAACCACAACATCTTTCCCACAATCTTTTAGAAGTTTAGCTGTACTTCCGCTGCATGAAGCTACCACAATATGGTTAATATTTCTTTCGTTAGCAGTTTTTATCGCAAGCTCAACTGTCTTCAAAGTATTATGAGGACCTGCCGACTTAAAGTACATATTGCTCACTCCCTGCCCTATGGTTTTCCTTCAGTATATTAATTTTACAACGTGGAAATGATGATGTCCACAGCGGCAGAAAAACAATTTGAATACTTGTATTCAATCTAAAGATATTTTATACTATAAACTATAAAGACAAACTACATACAAAAATTTTCAAAAGGAGAGTGAACTTTAGTGAAAAGAGTTGTTTCAGTTATCCTCTTGTTAGTATTTGCGCTTTCAATATTTACTGTATCATTTGCTTCTTCTAAAAATGTTATAAAGATAGGTGTGGACTTAGAACTTTCACAGGCAGTTGCTCAGTATGGGCAAAAAGAACTCGAAGGTATTAAACTTGCAATTGAGGAAATCAACCAGAAAGGTGGAATTGCCGGCAAGAAGATTGAACTTGTAGTTATTGACAACAAATCTGACAAAACTGAAGCTCAAAATGTTGCAACAAAACTTGCTGTAAGGGAAAATGTCCTTGCTATTTTAGGCCCTGCAACTTCAGGTGCCACAAAGTCAGCTGCAGTTGCTGCAACAAAGTACAAGGTTCCAATCATCTCACCTTCCGCAACAGATGATACTGTTACAGTTGACGAAAGAACTGGCAAAACAAAGACATATGTTTTCAGAACATGTTTTAACGACTCATTCCAGGGAAATGTAATGGCAAACTTTGCATTGAAAACTCTGAAAGCTAAAAAGGCAGCTATAATTTATGATGCAACATCGGATTATAGTAAAGGTCTTTTGAAAAATTTCAAGAATACATTTGAAAAAGGCGGCGGAAAAGTTATTGCTCAAGAGGCGTTTGGCAAGGGTGAACAAGATTTTAGCAGTATACTTACAAAGATAAGAGACAAAAAACCAGATGTGTTATTTGCCCCTGTTTATTATGATGAAGCAGGACTTATCATAAAACAAGCTCGTGAACTTGGAATGAATATTCCTATACTTGGTGCAGATGGTTTTGATGATCCGAAAGTTGTTGAAAAGGCTGGCAAAAAGAATGCTAACAATGTATTTTTCTCTGCTCATTACTCTTCCCAAGATACAGATGCGAAGGTTCAAGAGTTTATAAAGAAGTTTAAGGCAAAATACAATCAAGAACCAAATGCATTTGCTGCTCTTGGTTATGACCTTGGATACTTTATTGCAGACGCTCTCAAAAGAGCTAATTTGAAGTTTGACAGTATAGCAAAAGATAGAGAAAGATTGAGAGCGGCAATCGAAAATACAAAGAACTTTGTTGGCGTTACAGGAGTTGTGAGCATAAACAAATATCACAATGCTGAAAAATCTGCTGTAATCATAGAGCTTAAAGATGGTGTACAAAAATTCAAACAAAAACTTAATCCATAAGACTAATTCAAACTAAGAATTGGAAGGGGCAATTGTACTGGAATGGCCCCTTCCCTTATATTGTTTGCCATTTGTTTTTATAAATGATTTTAAGGTTTTGAAAGAGGTGAAAAGAACGTTGTCTACTTTCATACAGCAACTAATAAATGGTATAACTCTTGGAAGTGTTTATGCTCTTATAAGTCTTGGTTATACAATGGTGTATGGAATAATAAAACTTATAAACTTTGCTCATGGTGATATTTTTATGGTTGGCGCATATATTGCGTATCTGAGTGTTACATATTTGAAACTGGGTTTAATACCTTCTTTGATCGTTTCTATGACGTTTTGCAGCGTTTTAGGGATGCTTATTGAGAAGTTTGCCTACAAGCCTTTGAGAAACTCACCACGAATCTCAGCATTAATAACAGCAATTGGCGTTTCATTACTTTTGGAAAACCTGATGCAAATCATAATGGGAGCTGATTCAAGAGTTTTCCCAAGACTTGTTGATGAAAAAAATTATCATTTGCTCCAAGGTAGAATAGTGGTAAACAACAAACAGATATACCTTCTAATTATTACAATACTTTTGATGATAATCCTAAACTTTGTTGTCAAAAAGACAAAAATAGGAAAAGCCATGAGAGCGGTATCTCAAGATATGGATGCAGCAAGATTGATGGGTATAAACGTTGACACTACAATTTCATATACATTTGCTATAGGTTCTGCTCTTGCTGCAGCAGCTGGTGTTTTAGTTGGACTTTACTATAACACTATAAACCCTCTTATGGGTGTTTTGCCTGGACTCAAAGCTTTTATAGCCGCTGTGTTTGGTGGAATTGGTATCATTCCTGGTGCGATGCTTGGTGGATTTTCCCTCGGTATCATTGAAACACTTGTAAGTGGATACGGCAGTTCTATGTACAAGGATGCGGTTGCATTCGCTCTTTTGATATTGATTTTGATTATAAAACCCTCTGGCCTGCTCGGAAAAAATATAAAAGAGAAGGTGTAGGAAAAGATGAAAAAGAGACTTTTGGTATATTCTGTATTTGTTATTGTTCTTTATTTAATAATAACGCTTTTAATGAAGATGGGTATTATAGATGATTACATCAAACTAAACCTCTTTTTGATAATGCTGAATATCATTTTAGCCGTAAGTTTGAATTTAATAAATGGCATCACTGGCCAGTTTTCACTTGGACATGCAGGATTTATGGCAATTGGAGCGTATACCACTGCAGTTTTGACCACCCTTGAAAAACCAGTACCCTTTTATCTCACTGTTTTAATTGGTGGACTGTTTGCAATGATATGTGGTCTTATTATTGGTCTTCCTGTGCTGCGGCTAAGAGGTGACTATCTTGCAATTGCTACACTTGGTTTTGGAGAGATTATAAGAGTAATCATACAGAATATAGATTACTTAGGTGGCGCAAGTGGAATAAGTGACATACCACAAGGAATTGACTGGACTGGATATTTTGTCATTACAGTCTTAAGTGTAGTGGTTATATTAAATATTATCAATTCATCGTTTGGCAGAGCGATGATCGCCATCAGAGAAGATGAGATAGCTGCAGAAGCTATGGGAATCAATACAACTTTATATAAAGTTCTGGCATTTATGATAGGTGCTTTTTTTGCAGGAGTTGCAGGCTCAGTTTATTCCGGTTCATTTGGATTTATACAGCCAGATATGTTCAACTTCTTTAAATCAATTGACATATTAGTGATAGTTGTTTTGGGCGGGCTTGGAAGCATATCGGGTTCAATAATTTCTGCCATTGTGCTGACTATTATCTCTGCTTTGTTACAAGATTATCCTGCAGTGAGAATGGTTCTGTATGCTTTAATTTTAATAATAATTATGCTATTCAGGCCTCAAGGGCTTATGGGAACAAAAGAAATAAGACTTTCAAAGCTTATACCAATTGGCGGTGAGAAAAATGCTTAGGATAAAAAATGTGACGGTCAATTTTGGAGGAATTGTGGCGCTGAACAATGTCAATATTGATATTGAAAAAGGTGCAATAATCGGACTAATCGGGCCAAACGGTGCTGGTAAAACCACAGTGTTTAATGTGATTTCAGGTATATATAATCCTAATACTGGCAGGATAGAATTTTCAAACTACGATATAACTTATAAAAAGACATACCAAGTTTCTGCGCTGGGGATTTCAAGGACTTTTCAGAACATAAGATTGTTTAAGGAACTCAGTGTAATTGACAATGTGAAGATTTCTTTTCATAAGAATATTAGTTATAACCTTTTTGACGCAATTTTCAGAACATCAAAGTTTTTGAAAGAAGAAGAACAAAATCATAAAAAAGCTGAAGAACTTCTAAAAATCTTTGGACTTTATGAAAAAAGATTTGAACTTGCCAAAAATCTGCCCTATGGTGAACAAAGAAAGCTTGAAATTGTTCGTGCACTTGCAACGTCACCAAAACTCCTTTTATTAGACGAACCAGCAGCTGGAATGAATCCTCAAGAAACACAGGAGCTAAAGAACCTTATTAAATTTATAAAAGAGAAATTTGATTTGACTATACTCTTAATTGAACATGACATGTCGGTTGTAATGGACATATGTGAGAAAATCTATGTCCTTGACTATGGAGAAGTTATAGCTGTCGGAACTCCTGTTGAGGTCAAGAACAACCCTCGTGTGATAGAAGCCTACCTTGGAGAGGGGGATTTAGAGTTTGCTTAAAGTAAATGAAATTGATGTATTTTACGGTGCTATTCAAGCATTATTTTCTGTTTCACTTGAGGTTAAAAAAGGAGAGATTGTAACATTAATCGGAGCAAATGGTGCAGGAAAATCAACGCTGCTAAAGACTATATCTGGTTTGATAAGACCACGTTCAGGCACTATTTTGTTTGAGGATATTGATATTACCAAAAAATCTTCAATGGAGATTGTTAAACTTGGCATTTCTCACGTGCCAGAAGGAAGGCGCGTGTTTCCTGAAATGACGGTATTAGAAAATTTGGAGCTTGGAGCTTTTTTGAGGAAAGATAAACAGGCAATAAAAAAAGACTTAGAACTTGTGTTTGAAAGATTTCCAAGACTATATGAAAGAAAAAATCAACTTGCAGGGACACTTTCTGGCGGAGAACAGCAGATGCTGGCAATCGGAAGGGCTCTAATGTCAAGACCCAAATTACTTCTGCTTGATGAGCCTTCTATGGGACTTGCTCCTATACTTGTGACTGAAATTTTTAAGATAATTAAAGAAATTAATTCTCAAGGAACAACTATTCTTCTGATTGAACAGAATGCTAACATGGCACTTTCAATTGCAGACAGAGCATATGTAATAGAGACGGGTAAAATTGTTTTATCCGGAGATGCAAAAGAGATTGCAGCAAATCCTGAGGTCAAAAAAGCTTATTTGGGTGGCTGATTTTTAAAAATGTAAAAAAATGCAGGGTTATCTTGTTCAGCAAAGTTGTTTTTAAAAGACCCTGCATTTTTTTATATTTTTTATCAAAAATCAAAAGTTAGGAGAACAACTGACAAAGAGTAAACTCATAAAGATTGAAATAACTATAACAACTATGCTTGTTATAATCAAAGATTTTCCCAAATTATCTTCTCTTCTTGCTATATAAATACAACCCAAAATAATACCAACAATTGGAAACAATATTGAAACTATGTATAGCCAACCTACACTACTGTCAGTTTTCGTGTTATTGTAATTCGTATCTACATCGTAAACTGCCAACTTTCCACCACATTCATCGCATATCTCTGCTTTTTGAGGGTATATACGCCCACATTTCAGACAAATTTTTTTGTATTTATCTACTGGACCCAAAATAGATCCGCACTTCCAACATTCTGTCCTATTTTCACCATTTAATTCACCGCATTTTGGACATATTCTCAAATTTTATTTATCCTCCATATTTCCAACTAATGTTTATAATATTCTATCACTTTTATAATTTAACTGTCAATATCATTTTTGGAATTAATAATTTTAATCATTTATGCAAGCAAATTAATCTACTTACTTTTTCTACTTCCAGGTTTTACAATAGGTATACCTTCTTTACAAAGCGGACACTCTTCAGGCTCATATGTTTCAATCTCAAGTGTAAGAAGAGTTTTCAAAGGATAGCCAAGTTCTACCTTTCCACCACTTCTATCTACAATGCCAGCAACTGCCACAATTTCTCCTTTGTACTCTTTTACAATTTCAATTATCTCTCTTACAGACCCGCCTGTTGTTATGACGTCTTCAACTACCAAAACTTTTTCTCCCTCTTCAATCTTAAATCCTCTTCTGAGTTTCATTACCCCATCTTCTCTTTCTGCAAAGATGGAACGGCAATTTAGCTGTCTTGCAAGTTCGTATGAAAGTGTTACTGCCCCCAACGCGGGGCCTATAACAACGTCAATTTGTTTATCTTTAAAGTATTGTGCAAGGTCCCTGCAGATCATTTCTGCCAAGTTTGGGTACTGCAACACTTTTGCACATTGAAGGTACTTTGCACTGTGTTTTCCAGAGGACAAAAGAAAATGTCCTTCCAAAAGCGCATCTGTGTCTTTGAACATTTGAATGTAAGCCTCTTTATTCATAACTTTCTCTCCTTTCAATGATAGTTAAATCTTGTTTTTCAATTCCTCTTTCTTTTAAAAACTGTTGCCACCAGTCTTGATATGCTATTGTGGAAAGCTCCTTTCCAAGATGAGACCAGTCACCCTCAACAATAAGGTGGTATTTCCCTTCTTTATACTCGATTATATTTATAGCAGTATTGTCCTGCCACAAAATCTCGTTGAGTCTTTCAAATTCATATCCTTTTATATACGTCAGAAGAGCCCTAATTAATGTTCCGTGGGTTACGATGCATATTCTTTTTCCCACATTTGACTTTACGATGTCCTCAAAAGCAGATTTTGCCCTCAAGAAAAGTTCATACATACTTTCACCATTTGGCATACAATGTTTGTGAGGCATTTTCTCCCACATTTCATACTCTGTTGGATAAAGCAAAGGAAGCTCATCCCAGCACATGTCTTCCCAATCTCCACCATTTATCTCTATCAAATCTTCTCTTATTATAATCTTTATATCCCTTCCCTCTGCTATTTTGCTTGCAGTATAAAGGGCTCTTTTCAGAGGACTTGAATAAATCACATCAAAATGGACATTTTTTAATCTTTCTGCAAGTTTTTGAGCTTGCAATTTACCCTTTTCTGTTACATTGGAATCTGTAATACCATGAAATCTTCTTATAAAATTTCCTTCTGCCTCTGCATGACGAATAAGATATACAACTGTTTTTGACATTTTGTTTTCACCTCAGATATTTATGTTACCTACAAGCTCTTTTATGGAATTAAAACCCTTTCTTTCAAGATAAGCCTCAATTCCCTCTTTTATTTCGCAAACAGCTTTAGGATTTATAAAATTCACAGTGCCTATCTGAATGGCAGTTGCACCAGCAATAAAAAACTCAATGGCATCTTTGTAATTCATAATTCCCCCAATTCCAATAATAGGTATTCTAACTTTCTTAAAACACTCAAAAACCATTCTAACTGCAATTGGCTTTATAGCAGGGCCTGAAAGTCCACCTGTCACCATCTTTATCAGGGGTTTTCTTGTTTCAATGTCAATTGCCATAGCAGAGACAGTGTTTATAAGCGAAATTGCATCAGCTCCTGCGTTTTCTGCAGCTACCGCTAACTGGGTTATATCTGTAACATTTGGTGTTAGTTTAACAATAATTGGACAGCTTGCCACATCCTTTACAGACTTTGTTATCTCATAGACCTTTTCTGGGTCTTTGCCAAAGACCATTCCGCCTTCTTTCACGTTCGGACATGATAAATTTACTTCAATCATGTCTACAAGTGAAGTTAAGATTTTTGTAAGTTCAATAAACTCTTCTTTGGCAAAACCGTTTATATTGGCAATTATCTTTGTATCAAAGCCTTTTAAAAAAGGGAGTTCTTCATTTATAAATGCTTCTACCCCTGGATTTTCAAGCCCTACAGAGTTTATTATTCCAGCATACACTTCACAAAGTCTTGGCTGGGGATTGCCAATTCTCTTTTTTAAAGTGATGCCCTTTGTACATATAGCGCCAAATTCACTTATGTCAATTAACTTTGAATATTCACGACCAAAACCAAATGTGCCTGATGCTGCAATAACAGGGTTTTTGAGTCTTACCCCTGCTATCTCAACTTCTAAATTCATTCAATCTCAACCTCCATTATATCAAAAACAGGGCCATCTGAACACACATGATACATTTTATCATCTTTTCCTTTTATACTACAGCAAAGACATGCGCCTATCCCGCACGCCATTTTTTCTTCTAAAGAGGCATAACATTTTACAGGGAGATTAAGATTTTTAATCGCCTTTAACATAGGCTTTGGCCCACAGCAAAAAACAATTTTATATTCTGCTTTTGAAAAATTGGCTTTAAAAAGGTCAACAACACTCCCTTTATAACTGCTACTGCCATCATCTGTTGCTATTAAAGTATTGTCACAAATGTCCTTAAATCTTTCTACCAAAAACATTGAGTTTATGCTTCTAAATCCAAGAAATACATCAACTTTATTGCCTCTATTTTTGAGCTCTTTACAGAGGCCAACAAGGGGGAAAATCCCAACCCCCCCTCCAATCACAGCAACCTTACCATCGAACCTGTCTATCAAAAATGAGTTTCCAAGCGGACCCAAGATATTAATGACCTCTCCTTTTGATTTTTGAGAAAGAAGCTTTGTGCCTTTACCTACCACTTTGTAACCGATATAGACTCTTTTTCCCTCAACAAAAGAGATGCTGAAAGGTCTTCTCAAAAGAGGATAAATGCTCTCTTTATCAATTAGAATATTCACAAAATTGCCCGGTTTAAAATTTTCTGCTAAATATTCAGATTCAAAGGATAAGAGAAATATATCATTTGCAATCTTTACATTTTCTTCAATTTTAACGTCTAATAGCTTCATTGTCAATCTCTCCTATGTTAAATATGTCAAGTTCTCTTTTTTGTTTTAGAAACTCAATAATTTCAACTACAGCTTTTGCAGTGTCAACTGAAGTGAAGATTGGCACTTTGTTTTCCACAGCAAATCTTCTTATCAAAAAACCATCTCTTTGCGGCTGTCTTCCTTTTGTAGGAGTATTGATAACAATATTTATTTCTCCCTTTCTAATCAAATCTATTATATTTGGACTTCCTTCGGACACTTTTTTAACATAATTTGCAGCAACCTGATAAAAATTCAGGTGTTTTGCAGTCTTTGATGTTGCATATATTTTGAATCCAAGCTTTTCAAACTTCTCAGCAATAGGGATGATTTCATTTTTATCAGGGTCGGCAACAGTAAAAAGTACACCACCTTCTAATGGCAGCTTTGTTCCGCTTGCAACAAGCCCTTTGTAGAGAGCAACATAATAGTCTTTCGAAATTCCCATAACCTCGCCTGTTGACTTCATCTCAGGACCAAGTGATACTTCAACATCAGGCAGTTTTTCAAATGAGAAAACAGGAACTTTAAAGGCATAGAAATCTTTTTTCGGCAAAAGCCCAACTGTGTTTACCAAATCTTTCAGCTTATATCCCAAACTTACCATTGTTGCAAGCTCAACCATAGGGACACCAGTTACCTTGCTCAAAAACGGTACCGTTCTGCTGCCTCTTGGATTTACTTCGATAACATAAAGTTCTTCATTTTGAACAATAAACTGCACATTCATAAGCCCTTTGCATTCAAGCTCTCTTGCTATTTTGAGGGTGTATTCGACAATCTTCTCTTCAATATACTTTGAAATATTCCTTGCAGGATACAGTGAAATACTGTCTCCCGAATGAACACCCGCTCTTTCAATATGTTCCATTATCCCGGGTATCAAGATATCCTCGCCATCAGATATAGCATCAACCTCTATTTCTTTTCCGACGATGTATTTGTCAATGAGGATGGGGTGGCTATTTAAATTCTTTGCATAGCTGAGCATCTCCACAATATCGTCATCGTCAAAGGCAATCTTCATACCCTGTCCGCCAAGAACGTATGATGGCCGCACAAGCACAGGATATCCCAATGAGTTTGCTATTCTTAGTGCTTCTTGCAGCGTATAACATGTGTAACCTGGAGGTCTTTTGATGTTAAGCTTATTCAAGATTTTGTCAAATCTTTCCCTGTCCTCTGCGATATCTATTCCCTCTGCGCTTGTACCAAAAATCTTGATACCCTCTTTTGCAAGCTGCTGAGAAAGTTTTATAGCTGTTTGACCACCAAATTGGACTATCACACCCTCTGCTCTTACTGTTTCAATAACATTTAACACATCTTCTTTTGTGAGAGGTTCAAAAAAGAGCATATCTGAAGTATCAAAATCAGTACTTACAGTTTCAGGATTGTTGTTGATAATCACAGACTTTATGCCAAGCTTTGAAAGTGTATAAACACTGTGTACAGAAGTATAATCAAACTCAATTCCCTGACCAATTCTAATCGGACCTGAGCCCAAAACAACAATTTTTCTCTGTGTATATGATGTTTGTGATACTGCTACATCATTTTCTCTTTCATATGTTGAGTAATAATATGGAGTTTTTGCTTCAAATTCTGCTGCACATGTATCAACCATTTTGTATACCGGTGTTATGTTTAGGCTTTTTCTTAAACTCCTCACATCATTTTCAGATATCCCTTTGAGACTTGCAATTGTCTTGTCACTGAACCCCATCTTCTTTGCTTCAAGCAGAATACTGCTGTTTAGTTCCTCTTTTTTTATTCTCTCTTCCATCTCGATTATATTTTTAATCTTGTGAAGGAAAAATCTGTCTACTTTGCTGATTCGGTATAGGTATTCTACTTCATATCTTCTTCTTATAGCCTCAGCAAGTGCAAATATTCTTCTGTCATCAGCCTCGATTATAAGTTGTGAGAGACTTTCGTTATCTAAACTCTTTAGCTCTGGAAGGTCTAAGTAGTCCAGCCCTATGTCAAGAGACCTTATACCTTTTAAAAGGCTTTCTTCAAACGTT
Source organism: Caldicellulosiruptor acetigenus (assembly GCF_026914305.1). Classification (NCBI taxonomy): domain Bacteria; kingdom Bacillati; phylum Bacillota; order Caldicellulosiruptorales; family Caldicellulosiruptoraceae; genus Caldicellulosiruptor; species Caldicellulosiruptor acetigenus. Next base: position 1,370,074 of record NZ_CP113866.1, read on the forward strand.
CTTCCGATTGCCATGACCTCTCCAGTTGCCTTCATCTGGGTACCAAGCTTTCTATTTGCATAAGTGAACTTGTCAAACGGCCAGCGTGGAATTTTCAGAACAACATAGTCAAGAGCAGGTTCAAAGCTTGCGTATGTCATTTTTGTAATAGCATTTTCTATTTCGTCAAGTGTATAGCCAAGCGCAATCTTTGCAGCAATTCTGGCAATTGGATACCCTGTCGCTTTTGAAGCTAAAGCAGATGAGCGGCTGACCCTTGGATTTACTTCAATTACTGCATATTCAAAGCTATCAGGATTTAGAGCAAACTGAACATTGCACCCTCCTTCAATCTTCAGAGCATCTATGATTTTGAGAGCAGATGATCTTAGCATTTGATATTCTTTATCAGAAAGTGTCTGCGATGGTGCAACAACAATGCTATCGCCTGTATGAATTCCCACCGGGTCAATATTTTCCATGTTACACACAGTAATCAGGCATCCGTTTGAGTCTCGCATAACCTCATACTCTATCTCTTTCCACCCTTTTATACTTTTCTCTACAAGTATTTGGTGCACAGGACTGTACGAAAGACCTCTTCTTGCAATCTCAACAAACTCTTCTTCATTGTTTGCAATACCACCGCCAGTCCCACCAAGGGTATATGCCGGTCTTATTATAACAGGAAAGCCTATTTTCTTTGCAAACGCAAGACCATCTTCTACACAGTTTACAACCTCACTCGGAACAACAGGTTCGCCAATTTTTATCATCAGCTGTTTAAAAAGTTGTCTATCTTCTGCAAACTCAATAGCTTCAATGTTTGTTCCAATTACCTTGACATTGTATTTGTCAAGGATCCCACTTTTGTAAAGTTCAACAGCAGTGTTAAGGCCTGTTTGCCCTCCAAGTGTTGGTAATATAGAGTCAACTTTTTCTTTTTGAATTATTTTTTCTATTATTTCACAAGTTATAGGCTCGATATAGATACTGTCTGCCATAGTTTTGTCTGTCATTATTGTTGCTGGGTTTGAGTTTATAAGAATAACCTCAATACCCTCTTCTTTTAACGCCTTACAAGCCTGGCTTCCTGAATAGTCAAACTCAGCTGCCTGGCCAATTATAATCGGTCCTGAACCAATAACCAAAACCTTTTTTATATCCTTTCTCAGTGGCACTTTAAAGTCTCACCTCTTTTGATTTTATTTCTTTAAGAGATTGCTGCATTGATACTTTCCTTGATACTTTTTGAAGCTAAGTAGCTACTCTTTTCAAAATCAGAATGAACATAGTTTTTGTATGCATAGATTATATCACGCGACGAATTTACTATTATGCCCATGTTGTTGCTGTCCACAAAATATTTCAAATCTTCTACTTTTCCTCCTTGCACACCAATTCCCGGTACAAGAAGGAAAGAGTTTGGCAAGATTTCCCTTATTCTTTTACCAGCCTCAAGCTGGGTTGCACCTACAACAGCACCAACATCACTGTAACCTTCTTTCCCTATGCAGTTTTTCCCCCATTCATAAACTTTTTCGGCTACAACTTCAAAAAGGTATTTATCTTCTACCATCAGATCTTGAAAATCACCAGAAGAAGGATTGGAAGTCTTAACAAGCACAAACAAACCTTTTTTGAATCTCTCACAGTCTTCAATAAATGGCTTTATACCGTCTTGACCAAGATAAGGGTTTGTGGTGATTGCATCAAACTCAAAAAACCTTATTTTTTTACCAAAAACAGGTGTCTCGCCAAGGTAAGCGTTTGAGTATCCTTTTGCAGAACTTGAGATGTCGTTTCTTTTACCATCAAAGATTACCACAAGCTTTTTGTTTTTTGCATATTCACAGAGTTTATGCAAAACCTCAAATCCATGGTAAGAGTACTGTTCAAAGAATGCTGCCTGAAACTTTACTCCAACCACATTTTCTTCCACAGCATCGATAATCCTTCGGTTGTATTCAAACAAAATGGTTTTTAAATTGTCAATCTCGCTTTTTTCTTTATCATAAAATCTTTTGATAAAATAATCTGGTATATTTTCAATGCTTGTATCAATTCCTGCTATAAGAACACTATTTTTCTTTTTTATAGACTCAATTAGCCTATCAGAAAAGTTCAGCAATTCAAAACACCGTCCTTTTTTAATATCTTCCCATTATATATTACTGTCTCAACATAAGAAGTCAAAAGTTTTCCTAAAAACACACTATTTTTCGACTTTGACACAATGTTTTCCTCTCTCACTTCCCACTTTTTCTTTAAATCCACAATCACAAGGTTAGCTTTTTGTCCTTCTCTTATAACATTTGGGGGAAGTCCAATTACTTTTCTGGGATTTTGGTTCAAAAGCTCAACCACTTTCCCCAACTCAAACCCATTTTTCTCAACAAGATATGTGAACAGCACAGAAAATGCAGTCTCAAACCCAATTGTCCCGCTTGCAGCAAGGTTAAATTCGACATTCTTTTCATCTTTATGATGCGGAGCATGGTCTGTTGATATACAGTCAATTACACCTTCTTTTAATCCTTCAATCAAAGCTTCCACATCCTCTTGTGTTCTCAGAGGAGGGTTTACCTTTGCGTTTGTGTTAAATCCAAGCACCTCTTCTTCTGTAAGACTTATATAATGCGGGCATGTATCAGCCGTGACATTTACACCCCACTCTTTTGCCATTTTTATAAGCCTGACAGATTCTTTGGTGGACACATGGGTTATATGAAGATGTGCTTTTGTCTCCTTTGCAAGAAGAATATCTCTTGCAACAATAATTGATTCTGCCTCGCGTGGAATTCCTCTGAGTCCCGTGATTGTTGATACATGTCCTAAATTTATCTGTCCTCCTTCAGACAAGTTCGTATCCTCACAGTGTGAAATGACAGGTATTGAAAAATCTTTTGAGTACAAAAGAGCATTTCTCATAATGTTTGCGTTCATAACACACTTTCCATCATCTGATATAGCAATAGCCCCTTCTTCTTTCATAAATCCTATCTCTGCAAGCTCTTCTCCTGAAAGTCCTTTTGTTATAGCTCCAACAGGTAAAACCTCAATTGGCGAAACCTCTCTTGCACGGTATTTTATATACGCAACCATTGCTCTGTTGTCTATAGGAGGGTTTGTATTTGGCATACAGCAGATGGTTGTAAATCCTCCTGCTACAGCAGACCTGCTACCGCTTTTTATGTCTTCTTTGTACTCAAAACCAGGTTCCCGCAAATGACAGTGAATATCGGTAAAGCTTGGCATTACATACTTGCCGCTTGCATCTATTATAATCATCTTGTCAGGATTTTCTTCTATGTTTTTACCAATCTTTTCTATCTTGTCATCAACTATCAATATATCAACTTTTTCAGCTTTGTCGTGAATACTATTTACAAGCTGTGCATTTTTTATCAATATCATCACCTATAAATTCCCTCCTTGCGCGTACAAAGATATAAAACTGCCATTCTAACAGCAATACCGTTTGTGACCTGCTCATCAATTGTAGAATTTGGCAGCTGCATCACCTCTGAAGAAATTTCAACTCCCCTGTTGACAGGACCAGGGTGCATTATCAGGGTGCTGCCTGAAATATACCTCATTATACCTTCGTTTAATCCATAAAACTTGTAATATTCTTGTTTTGAGGTTATAAAACCCCGTTTTTGTCTCTCAAGCTGAATCCTCAAATCTATTACAACATCTTTTCCTGAGACTGCCTCTTCTAAAGAAGATGCAACCTCAGCAAAGTTTTCAATATAAGGTGGAATAAGCGTTTGTGGCCCAAACACTGTGATTTGGTTGTCAAACTTAGAAAGTCCCCATATGTTGCTCCTTGCAACCCTGCTGTGAAGAATATCGCCAATGATTGCTATCTTCAATTTCTCAATTGTTCCAAGCCTTTCTCTAATTGTAAACATATCAAGCAGTGCCTGTGTTGGATGCTCGTTCATTCCATCACCAGCGTTTATGACCGAAAATGAACAATTTTTTGCAATAAAATGCGGCACACCAGAGAATGAATGTCTGACAATTAGCACATCTGTTTTTAGAGCTTCCAAAGTTTTTACAGTATCAAGCAAAGATTCTCCTTTTTGTACACTGCTGGTTTGCACTGATATAGAGGTTGTATTTGCACTCATAAACTTTGCTGCAAGCTCAAACGATGTTCGTGTTCTGGTGCTATTTTCATAAAACAGAGTTACAACCGAATACCCCTGCAGATGAGGAGTCTTTTTAGTTTCACTCTTTAAAATTGTCTTCATATCTTTTGCAAGATTCAGTATTTTTATGATATCCTCTTTTGAAAGCTCTCTTAGCCCAAGCAAATGTTTCAATTTATCCACCTCCGATTGTTTACAAAAAAGGTAGGGAAAATACCCCTACCCTTAATTATTTGGTTCTAAAGCTTCTTTTGTCTTTGCTACTTTGAGTTCTTTTGGCTCTGGCAAAAGAAGATTTAAAATTATTCCGACAAATGTAGCAAGTGCCATTCCTTCAAATTCAATGTTGAAAAATTTGAGTCTCGTTCCACCAACACCAATTATTAAAACCACAGAAGCAATTACAAGGTTGCGTGTTTGAGACAAGTCCACCTTGCTTTCAATCATCATTCTCAAACCAGATGAAGCAATAACACCAAACAGCAGGATACTGATTCCCCCAATTACAGGTGAAGGAATTACCTGAATAAGAGCACCAAGCTTTTGGACAAATGAAAGCAAAATTGCCAAGATTGCTGCCCATAAAATTACCCATGTGCTGTACACCTTTGTTATTGCCATAACACCGATATTTTCACCATATGTTGTATTAGGAGGGCCTCCAAGAAAACCTGCAGCAATTGTTGCAAGACCATCTCCTGCTAAAGATCTGTGGAGTCCAGGATTTTTTGTAAAGTCTCTTCCCACAACATTATTTGTTACAAGAAGATGTCCAATATGTTCTGTTATTGTAACTATGGCAATTGGAGCAATTGATAAAATAGCAGAGAGTGAAAACTTAGGGAATGTAAACTGAGGAAGTCCCAGCCACTTTGCACTCTTGATAACTTCATAGTTCAAAAACGGAATATATTTGCCATTTGGATAGAACGAATTGAGAAGATTTGTGTTCATACCAATCAAGTCAAGTACATATGCAAAAAGGTATCCACTTACAAGTCCAATCAAAACAGGTATGACTTTAAAAAATCCTTTAAAGTAAACAGAGCCAAACACGGCAACAAGCAATGTAAAGATAGAAACCCAGCAAACAGGACTTTTTAGGACGTTGACGGCAACTTCTAAAATCTGACCATCTTTTATAACCTCTTTGAAAAGACCAGCTGATTTCACAGCTGCCGCTCTTGCAAGAGAAAGTCCAATAATCATCACAACAGGACCTACAACAACAGGTGGCAGTAGTCTGTCAATCCAGTTTGTTCCAAACAGGTACACAAGAAATGCTACAATCAGATATACAACACCTGATGCAATACATCCAGCAAGAGCATATTCTTTGCCTCCAAGCGAAGCAGAGACTGTGATAATAGGATTTATATATGCAAAAGACGAACCAAGATAAGCTGGAACTTTATTTTTTGTTACAAGAATATATATTATGGTCCCCACACCACTTGTAAAGAGAGCAACAGTTGGGCTAAGTCCTACCAGAATAGGAACCAAGATTGTTGCGCCAACCATGGCAAAAAGATGTTGAAGACTCAAAGGCAAGGTTTTTAAAAATGGAAGCTTTTCTTCAACCTGAACAACTCTGTTCATTTTCAAAGCTTTCTCCTTTCTTTTAAAGTTATATTTCCCTATCAAGCTGTTCAATTATTACTCTGTTGTCGTTGTCAAACTCATCAACAAGAACGTGAACAATCTCTTTTCTCGAAGTTGGAACATTTTTTCCTACATAGTCAGCCCTAATTGGAAGTTCTCTGTGTCCTCTGTCAATCAACACTGCGAGCTGAATCATCTTTGGTCTTCCCATGTCCATCAAAGCTTCAATTGCTGCTCTTACTGTTCTGCCTGTAAAAAGAACATCGTCTACTAAAACTATCTTCTTGTTGTTTATATCAAAATCAATCCTTGTAGAGTTTACCGTCGGATGCTCAGAAAGCAGACTCAAATCGTCCCTGTAAAATGTGATGTCAAGAATGCCCAGAGGAAGCTTTACACCTTCTATCATTTCTATGTTTTCCTGTATCCTTTTTGCCAGAGTTACACCTCTTCGCTGAATCCCAACAAGGCAAAGATTTTCAACACCCTTGTTCTTTTCAAGTATCTCGTGTGAAATCCTGACTAAAGCCCGTCGCATTTGATTGGCATCCATAATTTCTTTAAATTTTTCCAAAATACAGCACCTCCTTTGGCACAAAAAAAAGCTTCCTGCCTGTGAATTGGCAAGAAGCTTTTTTTGACAGACTGACACCATCAAAGTCTTTTTTCTAAACCTTGCCGCCTCACAGGGCCAGCTTAAAGGTCTCAAACAAAGCCACTATTCGATTTTTTATTTATTTTTTAGCTATTATAACACCAAAATGTACAGTTTGTCTATGGTTATCAATAGCATATATGCTATTTATTGTTTCTATTTCTCAGCATATTTAGAATCTCGACAAAGTACTCTGGTAGGTCAGCCGAAAAGTGCAGCACTTTTGAAGTTATCGGGTGAACAAACTCAATCTCACCTGCATGAAGAACCTGCCCCTGAACTCCAAACTCGTTTTTAGCTCTTCCATAGCTACTGTCTCCAAGCAAAGGATAACCTATATATGACATGTGCACTCTTATCTGGTGAGTCCTTCCTGTCTTCAATCTTAGTTTTATAAAAGTGTATTTGTCAAACCTTTCTAAAACCTCAAAGTAAGTAACTGCTTCTTTCCCATTGGGAACAACAGCCATTTTTAGCCTGTTTACAGGATGCCTCCCAATCGGTGCATTTATTACGCCACTGTCTTCTTTTAATACACCTTCACATATAGCATAGTATATCCTTTTTATTTGATGAGATTTTAAAGCTTCAGAAAGTTTAATATGTGCTTCATCTGTTTTAGCAACAATTAAAAGTCCCGATGTGTCTTTGTCGAGCCTGTGGACAATTCCGGGTCTTATAACTCCGTTTATACTGCTAAGTCTCCCACTGAACTTGTGCAAAAGTGCATTTACAAGGGTATTTTCAAAATTGCCTGCACCGGGATGTACAACCATGCCACGAGGTTTGTTTATTACTGCTAAGTGTTCATCTTCATACACAACTTCAATATCTATATCTTGAGCAACAAGGGATAGCTGTTTAGGCTCAGGAATAACAACTTTGATTATATCTCCACTCTTGACTTTATATGCAGGTTTTAAAACTTGTGATTGATTTACCCATACATTTCCTTCTTCTATTATCTTTTGAACGAAACTGCGGGTTTTAGAAAGAGCCTCAGAAAGATACTTATCCAGTCGTCCGTCAAAACCTTCTACTGTCAAGATTTTTTCTTCAGAAATAACTCTTCGCCTCCTTCTTTTAGCATCAAAAATATCAAAAGAAGGACACCACAGGTTATAAAGAAATCAGCAAGATTAAAAACAGGAATGACTTTTATATCTATAAAATCTACCACATAGCCTTTAGCAACTCTATCAAAAAGATTTCCCATTGCTCCTCCCACTATCAGCGAAAAAGAAAGCCTGTAAAGGTTACTTGTTGACTTGAATATCATATAACATAAAAATAGAATAAGGATGATTGAAACAATTATAAAAAATATTCTTTTCCCCTCTAAGATGGAAAAAGCCCCGCCTCTGTTTTGCACATAGGTGAGCGACAAAATTCCACCCAGTAAATTGACAGAACTATCTAAAAAAACATTTTCAGCTTTTGCCTTTGTTAGCTGGTCTAACACAAAAGTTAACATAATTATAATCCAGTAAACCAAATTCTTTCTCACCTTTTTAATTATCAATGCGTATCTGCCAGTATTCTTTTTTTATTATAATATACCAACCAATGAAAAGCAAAACACAAAAAGCTTTATAACCATTTTTTAGCGTCATCAGCTGATATTTTATCCACCTCTTCGACTGTATCATCAACGTCATTTATCTTTTTATAAAACTTCCTTCCGTCAGATACAATCTCATCCTGTGGCCCGTTGCTTGTTGAGTGCATCTCAAGTATGCTCCACATATCTGTGCCATCATGTTCTTCTTCACCTTGACTTGGAAACTTGTCATTGAAAGGTTTGCCCAGCACCTTTTCTTCGATTGGTCTTTGGTCTGTTTGATAATTTTCTTGCCTTTCCATATCTTTCTGGCACTCTATACAAAATTCTGTATAAGGTATTGCCAAAAGCCTTTCTATAGAAATCTCTTTTTTGCAGGAAATACAGTAGCCAAAGTTTCCCTTTTCAATTTTGGAGAGTGCTTTTTCAATCAGCTCAAGCTTTCTTTTCATGTCAGCTTTCAAGCTCATGTTCTTTTCTGCTTCAAATAGGTCTGATGCAATGTCAGCTGGATGATTGTCATAGTTTGATACCTCATTTGAATATAGTGTGCTAAAGTTTGCAACCTGATTTTCTTTAGTATTTTTTAAATACCCTTCTATCTCAGATTTTTTCTCTAAAAGCAATTTTTTGAGCATTTTAATTTCAGCTGGCTGCAATATTAATCTCTCCTTTACTAAAGTTATTTAATGCATATAAAACTTTACAAATTTCAATATTTCAGCAATATACCGGCCTATTACCGGAAGGTTGTACTTTACGATAGCGTTAAGTATATATAAAAGAAGAGCACCCAAAATGGAAAAGCCAAAAGCTGTTCCAAATCCCCGTGCAGCACCAGATAAAAAGTTTGTAAAAATTATTTTCTTCGGGTTTTTTAAATATTCTATATAGTAGCTAAAATTCATCCTTTCAAGTTTTAAGATAAAATCATTTAATTTCTCCTCAAATTCGTCTCTTGACATCATCTCACCTTCTCAATAAATTATTTTGTTGATTTTTACACATTTTATTTATATAATTTTTTTGAAATGCAAAAGTTTTTATTCTTGGAGGTAAGAAGGATGGAATACAGGGCTGATATAGGGGTTTTTGGCGGTTCTGGTTTTTATTCTTTGGAAGACAATGTTGAAGAGATAGAACTTGAAACACCATATGGAAAACCAAGCGACAAAATCTCTTTGGTTGAGATTGCAGGCAAAAAAGTAGCTTTTCTGCCCCGTCATGGCAAAAAACATCAGTATCCTCCTCACTTGATTCCGTACAGAGCAAACATTTGGGCAATGAAGATGCTTGGGGTCAAAAAGATAATTGGACCAACAGCGTCAGGAAGCTTAAAACCTGAGATAAAACCTGGCGACTTTGTTGTGTGTGACCAGTTTGTTGACAGGACTTGGGGAAGGAAAGACACATTCTTTGAAGGACCTGAAGTAAGGCACATATCTGCTGCAAAGCCGTACTGTGAATATTTGAGAAAAATTGCAATTGAGTCTTCAAAAGAACTTGGAATTACTGTGCATGAAAAGGGGACAGTTGTTGTAATACAAGGTCCGAGATTTTCCACAACTGCTGAGAGCAGATGGTTTTCAAGCATGGGCTGGGATGTTATCAACATGACACAGTATCCAGAAGTGATACTTGCAAAAGAGCTTGGTATCTGCTATGTGAATATATCCCTTATCACAGACTATGACGCTGGACTTGAAGGAAGAGATGATATAAAACCAGTAACTGAAGAAGAAGTTTATAGAGTTTTTAGAGAAAATAATGACAAAGTAAAAAAGCTTATATACAGAATGATTGAAAAAATTGATGTAGATTATGTCTGTGAGGAGTAAGAAGGAAGATGAAACACTTTGAGTTTGAAAATGATAAGCTCATTGTGCTTGACCAGAGAAAGCTGCCTTTTGAAAAAGAATATTTTGTTTGCAGTACGTACCAGGATGTATATATAGCAATAAAAGATATGATTATAAGAGGAGCACCGCTTATTGGAATTGTTGCTGCATATGGAGTTGTATTGGGTTTTAAGGAGATAATTGAAAAGAACATGGATTCAGCTAAAATTTATGAAATCATAAACTATCTTGTAAGCTCAAGACCCACTGCTGTGAACCTTTTCTGGGCACTTGAGAGGATGAAAAAGGTTTTTGAAGAGGCAAGAAATCTTTCTCAAAGTCAAATTTATAGTTTGCTGCTACAAGAGGCAAGGAAAATAGAAGATGAAGACAAAAGTATCAATAAAAAGATTGGCGAGCATGGAAATACACTTATAAAAGAAGGTGCAAATATCCTTACTCACTGCAATGCAGGGGCTTTAGCAACAGGCGGGTATGGAACTGCACTTGGTGTTATCCGTGAAGCTCACTTTACCGGCAAAAATATTCATGTTTATGTAGATGAGACACGGCCGTATTTGCAGGGGGCAAGGCTCACAGCTTTTGAGCTTTCTGAAGATGGTATTCCCAACACAGTTATCTGTGACAACATGGCAGGCTATCTTATGAAACTTGGAAAAATTGACTGCGTTATTGTTGGTGCAGACAGAATCGCTTTAAATGGAGATACAGCAAACAAGATTGGAACTTACTCTCTTTCTGTTTTGGCAAAGCACCACGACATTCCTTTTTACATTGCAGCACCCGTATCAACCATTGATTTTAATATAAAATCAGGCTCAGAAATTCCTATTGAAGAGAGAAGCGAAGATGAAATAAGATTTTTCAACGGTAAAAAAATTGTTCCGGATGAATCAAAGGTGTTTAATCCTGCATTTGATGTGACGCCGGCTGAGAACATTACTGCCATAATTACAGAAAAAGGTGTTGTTTTCCCACCATTTGAAGAGAATATTTCAAAACTCAAAGAAAAGTAGGTTATCAAAAAACGGGGTATTGTAAGAATTGAGTACCCCGTTTTATATTTTATTTTTTATGATTTGCTGAAAAACTGTTACATGCTTTCTTGAGCGCTCAAGAAGGTTGGTGCAAGAAATAATGAATTTTTGAAAGGGACTTTTCTTTTGTTACTATATTTACTTTGTATGGTTATTTTTTTATTTAATAACCTAAAACTTTCTTACAAAAAGATTCAATCTTAAACATATTTTTGTTTTCTCGATGCCGAAAATTAATTATTGCAACTGAAAATATAATATTTTACTAAAAAGTTGAGGTAATGTACTTGTTTTTTTGTCTAATCTTACAATTGTAGAGTATCTACATGTGTGGTATAATGTCAATAAAATAAACCGCTCAAGAGGTGAGTAGAAAATGTTAGGAAGCTAACAAGTAAAGTGTTGAGAAGAACTATAATTTTTTAATTTAAGAAAGGAGGCAACAAAAATGAAAAAGTTTATTAAGTTATTCCCTTTCCTAATTGTAATTTTACTTAAGGAATAATCACTACTTTATAGTTAGTGACGAATATTATACGGAATTCAAAGAATCAATAGCTTCCTATAATGAACTAATCCAACTAAGTAATAACATTTCTACAGAAGATAATAAAATACGAAAAATATATAGCGATATTATGAGAAGTAAATCAAGTGAAGATATATCAATAAATTCTTATCCAGGTGATTACTATGTTCCATACGATAGAGCAAAAGCTGTTAACTACGCATTGTCTCACACTAGTAACTATGATAATGATACAAATTATAATTCAAAATTTAAAAATTTTGCAAACAGCACATATACAGCTGGTGACTGTCAAAATTTTGTATCACAATGTTTATGGTATGGATATGGCGGTATTGATGACCAAACTAATATAAATGCTCATCAGTTACCCATGACATATGATTGGTGGTGTGATAAGTATAATGCCTCTTGTACTTCAGACGGAAAATGGAATTGGACATATGTCGTTCATTTTTATTCTTGGCTTACATCGAATAATTATGGTCCTCGTGGACAAGATATTGTTTACACAGATGTTGAAAAAGGAGATATAATTTTTAAATCAGATTTGAGTCATGTATATATAATTACCGACATAGTCGACTTCGACAATGACAACCAAGTGGACTGGAATGAAATTTATGTGAGTGCTCATACAAAAAATAGACTTAACAACAGACTCTCGTCGATTTATCCCTCACCTACCTCTTCGCTGAAATTTGTAAAGGTATATTCGTTTAAATGGAACTCTGGAAAGTAATAACTCAATCATGCAATTATGGAGGATTAACTAAATGCAAAAAATATTTCGTAATTCAATGGTAATATTTTCTTTAATTCTCATTGGATCATTGGTATTATTAAGTATTAGTTTAAAAATCTCTCACATTAAGGCTGACACAATCTTAAATAAGCATAAGCCAGAAGACAATAGCTCCGAGAGAATTCATATTATAAAAAACAAGAAGAAATTTATAGCAGATATCATCTCAGTTTTACCCGTTGTTGAAGAAAAGAATATAAACAACTCAACTGTGGACAGCAACATAAGTAAAGTAAAAGCAGAAAGGCAAGTACATTATAAAATTATTAAAGCTGTGCTAAATGAAGCCAATCACAAAAGCATCCTTGGCCTTGCTTCAAACAAAGATATATATTCATTTGTATCTGAGAAAGTCCTAAAAATACTCTTTCCCCAACCTACACAAGATACTTATACCTGTTACTATAAGGTAGAACCTGCTGACCCCAAGCAAACCGTTATTTGGTACAAAAAAGGATATTTTTATTTTGTGTACTGCTTCACAGACTCTTATACCATAAATCCAGCTGACCCTTATGGTGATATTAAAAAAATGGTTCTCTTGGTTGAGAAAATTAAAAACAAATGGATCATAAGCGATTTTTCAAACAATAACTGATAAACAGTCCCTATAAAATATAATATGGACACAAATTCTATTTTTACTATAATAGATAGTTTTTTGCTGTAGTCTGGTGGCTCAATCCCTTTTTACACAATTATAAAGACTCAACTTTTTCTCATTTTAATTACACTCAAAAAACAAACAAGAATCTTAGAATTTTTGCACTGAATCACCACTTTTTTGTATTTGTGATTATAAATCTTCGTCTATGATAGCCAACTTTCCGTATAATCTTACAATACGTTGAATTTAAAATAGATTTTATCTGACTTATTTAAAACTTGTTTTAAAGAGGAAATTTGGTGATTGTTGTTTGTCAGCTCTAATATATTCGAATAGTATCATAACTCACCAAATTTCCTCTAACTTTAAATAACTGAACTACTCTTTTGCTTTTTAGCTTGTAAATTGAACACCCTTCTTCACTTAAAAAGTATCCGCCTTTATCAGTAAAGTATATTCCATCTAAACCAATAACAGGCCAGTAGGCATTTATATTTTTTGGAATTCCGCTAATATATTCTAAACTTCCACTTTTAATATTTAATAGTACTAACTTTGCTCTAAAAGGTTCTTTGATAGTAGAATAGTCACCAAATTCTTTATATCCCGGACTTCCCTGTGAGAAAATAAATTTATCTTCTGAAAAAGAATTTACAGGCGGAGAGCACAGCCCAGTATTCTTTGTAAATTCCATTGTTTTTCCTGTTGATATGTCAGCAACAGAAACCCAAATATATGATGGATCAGCAGGAGTTGAAGTGCTGATAGCAACATATCTGCTATCTTTGCTCCATGCAATAGAGTAAATAATTCTGTAAACATTATTAATTGGCATATCTCCAAATCTTTCGGAAAGTAGCTTCTTCTTGCTGTTTTTGTTCAAGTCAATTACAACCAGCGATGTGGCAGCATCATTTTCTTTGTTATCCATCTCACCACAGGCAATATACTTTCCGTTTGGTGAGAGAACTGGCCAGCAAAATGAACCTCTTGCAATTTGTTTTAGTGAAAAAGTATATATTTTGTTTTTTGGAACATACTCTGATTTCAAAAGATACAACCTTTTTTCAGTGGCAATAACAAACTCACCTGTTTGTTTATTAGCACTGATATATTTTATCATCTCTGGCATTCGGTTTCGATAAACTTCTTTTTTAGTTGTGTAATCAACTAAAATTAACTCTTTCAAATCCTCACCACAATAAGCTACCTGATTTTTTCCCCATGCAAACAAGCGTACAGAAAAATAATCTAAACCTTTTATTTTATTGCGGCTCATTTTGACTTTGAAGATCAAATCTTCTTTACCACTGCTATGCCATATTTTGCCATAAAATAAAGCAAAAAAGTCACCATTTTCGGTTTTCTCAAACCTCTCAATATAGCCTATCTGTTCTGAAGCATTTCTTATTAGAGCATTTATAACAAAAAAAATCATGCCTATAATTATTAAGCATATAGAGACATATACAAAGATATTAAACTTTACACTTTTTTTACTACACATGTTTAATTTTTCTTTCAATGAATTTACCTCCAAGAATACTATCATCAATTTTAAATTAATAGGGTGAATATGCTTGATAACCATTACTAACTAACTCATTAAACGTATATCCCATAGATATAACTCTATCAGTATAGTTGCCATTAACTATCGATATAGTACTTTCATAAACCACAAATTGACCAGATGAATTTGACGTGTAGAATAATCTAACATGCCCAGATCCACTACTGTTTTTTAATAAAATATCACCTTGTTGTAATTCATAATAACTATTTAATTGTCTAGCTATTTTGGGGAATTCTGAAGTATGATAATGCCTTGATAACCCCCAACATCTACTTACAAATCCAGAACAATCAACACCTGTTGTTTTATCTATATAACCAGGTGCGTTTGTATTAACATTTCCAGCTGCATATCCTTGTTGAATTTCATTGTCAAAACCAGATAATGAACTAAAACCACCCCAGCAATAAGGAACTTGATAATAATTTGTATTATAATTAGTTATAAAGCGAGGTCTTTGCCAATATTGTCGATTGCTTGCACTCAAATTAGAACCATCATAATTTACTTTGCTGCAGTACCACTGGTGCCACTGATAGTTCTGCGCTGTTGAAATCATTTGAGACCTTGGTACTGTTACAACAGAAGTAGCTACTACTATATCTCCATCAATTGAAACTTGACTCTTTGTTTGTTCATTCAATTTTTCTGATGAATTTACTGAAATCCTATCATTTTTTTCTATTTCTTTCATAAACTCATCAGCAGACTGCCAAGAAGCTACTTTAAGTACATAGACATTTTCTTGAGATGGTATCAAAACATAAACATCATTACCTTCTATTAGAAAGCCTTTTTCAGGAATAACACTGTAAACATCTAAAGGTATTTTTATGGCTCTATCTATCTCCCCAGTTTTTTTATCATAACCTACAATCGCATAGCTTTTACCATCTTCTAATTTCCAATATACTATGTTGCCAATTGTTCCCATATAACCATTTGTTCCTAATTGATACTGTGAAGGAAAAGCAACAGTCACAACCTCTCCATCTGGTGTTATAACCTGACCACCTAAACGTTTCATACCTTGAATATTGAGTTTCCATATAGCTTTATCACGTGCTAAAGAGCCTTTTTTCTCTTCAACAACTGTAGCACTCTCTGGTTTACCTGCATCCAAGTTATTTGTCTTGTCTGTTCCATTCCCAAATTTCAATGTTCTTGTTTCTTTCAAATCTGCATATACAACATATGGTCCATTTTCGTCAGAACCAAAACCTGAAATTGTTATACAACTACCTCTTTGCTGAGTATCTGGCAAGCTACTAATTCTAATTTTGCCACTTGTTATCGTTACAAGACAGTTTCCATTATAACTTCCACCCAATAAATATAAATTTCCTTTTCCATCAACTGATATATTGGACACCCATATTATACTTTCAGGAAATTTAACTTCTTCAATAAATTCACCGGAAATCTTGTTGTAAATTAAAATTCTGTGATGCGCATTATCAACAATATACACTTTATCACCTTTGACATCAAAAGCATCTGGTCCTCCTGTTCCAGTCATATCTGAAACATATTCAATCCATTTTTCAGATACAGGAATACTAACAACTTTTTCAAAGTTTGAAAACCATAGTTTGTCTTTTTCTTCTCCACTTCCAAGTGCTTTGCTTTTGACAGTTGAAAAGGATAAAATCGATACTAGAACCAGACTGCAAACTGTCAAATAAGTTATTATTTTTTTGAAATTTTTCATAGTAAATGCCCTCCTTTATTTTTATTTGCACACCCTCTTAAGCGCTCAAGAAGGTTAAAGCCTATGTTATTGAAACAATCAAAATTTTCAAAGCCTTCAACTTTAATTCCTAATGGTAAGAATATTTTTTTACTCATATTTATTAATATAACCGATATTATTTTATATTTGTAGTTACACCTATATTATACATCTGTAAAATTGACTTGTAAAGAAGTTTTAAAATATTTTTCAGATCATTTAATTTGTAAAGCTGTATATATAAAACCTCATATATAATCTTTTAGTTTGTTTTTTTAAACATGAAACAAACTTTAAAAAGCATCCTTGAATATACTTTAAACTTTGGTAATTAATCAAAAAGTAAGAGTTATTTCGATTTAAACCCAACTACCTTACACTCATAACAGTCATAACCTATATCTTCGTATCTATTTACTATTTCTCCTTTTGCGTTATATAAGATTAAGTCTTTTAGCTTTTTATAACCGTCTACAATAACAATATATCCCTTATCACCTTTTACATTTTCTATTAGTTTTGTCCCATTTTCAAATTCAAATACCATTTTAGTGTAATTAGTAGGCTTTCGTGCGCCTGTTGATGGTATCCAAGTGGAAGTATTTAGGTTGCAAAAATAAATGCTTTTACCTTTGTATTTGACCCGATTTACTCCAAATCCCATACTCATTGCTGGATACCCAGCAGATGCATACCATAACGCTTTATTGTTTTCAACCAAACATAACAAATATTGGGGTGAATTATCGGTAGTCATATAAAATAAAAATAAATGCCAATTATCATATTTTTTGTATTTAAGCAAATTAAACTTTTTTGTTTTACACATAGAAAAAGTATCTGATAACGCTGAAATAGCTATTTTTTGTGTTTTAGTGTATTTGTCCTCTTTTTTCGGAAAATTATTTCTTGAACATCCGGTTATATTCAGTATAATTAGTACGAGTAATAAAAAATATGGAATAACTTTTTTTATTTTCAAAATGTATTCGCCTCCCATTTTATAATTTTTTAATAACAACAATAAGGGCACACCTTCAGAAAAACATTAAGAATATTAAGGAAATATTTATATTAATTCAATTTCTGAAGGTGTGCAATCTATGAAGATAGTGGGAAATAATATTGTATTTGTTGTATTCTTATTCTATTTCTCTAAAATAATATGGATTGAAAAATCTTTTATTACCTTCATAATCAGAATAATAGCGATAACAATTTTCAGTATGTTGTGCAAATTTCCGTGTAATTTTGTCTACAAGAATTGCAGTATGATCAAATCTCCCATCGTTATAATAATCAATTTGCATTATTCCACCATTATCTAATGAATTTATACTGTCTACTACAACAACGCGTGGACCAGGTGTGTCAATAGATTTATAGCTTGTCATATAACTCCAGAAAGCTTCAACATTCTCCCAATTTCGTGAGCCTCCACCAGGACCTGCATACCATCCTTCTTCATATGAACCAGGAACCATCATCACCTTATTTAATATATCATTCGTAGTATCATTTGCTCCAAATCCATACCATAAAACTTGAGATGCAAAGTTTGTGCAATCTCCTCCTCCAGCGGTTGCATCATAAAACTTGGTATTACGGTTATATACGTATTTGTTTGCATATTCAACAGCCCTTGATGTACTATAATAATGATTTACTGCTGGCAAACTAAGAATACTAACATTACTTTTCAATTCAACATCATTGAAGTTTTTATATACTTTCTTCGAATCTGGAGAAAATTCCTGATCAATCATTTCAGCTAATTCTTTCGGTTGAAATTCTCTTATTAATTTTTCTTTTGAAATTTCATAGAAACTTAGATCTTCATAATCATGTTCTGTAATTTTCCAGCTATTTTCCATTTTTATTAACTTAAATATATTTTCGCCACCACAAATAAAAGGTGGATATGCATTCTGTCCATCTAATTTTATTTCTAATATGACGCTTGCTTGATTACCGTTTATATCAATAGCTTTGTAATTGAACTCTAATGGAAATCGTCTCTTTTCGATGTAACAATAACCTTTTTGATAAATATACTTTCTTCTTGCTGTTAAATTTTTCAGAGCTATTACTTTGTTTTGATTTTGTATTTTAGTCATATCAAGGTAAGGTGTTATATCCTTATGTTCCATTTGTAAATATGCATCGTACTGAGTATTGTAAAAAGATTCGATAATGTTTTTTATGTTATCTTCTTCAGAGTTTTTTAAAAAATATAAGTTTGCATAGGCAATGGAATTTGGCATTATTAGAATGAAGCATAATAAAATCAATACAATTTTTCTCATTTAAAATATCCCCCTTCTTTTAGTTTCTATATGATTTTCAGATTAAATTAAATAATAAATTATTTGAAACTATTATCTTCTGTTTAATCAGGAACTATTGAAAATAAGAATGTACGACATAACTTTTCGCCTCCATTTTTAAATATCATCATGTAAGTTATTACTCAATTCTAAACTCCCTATCTATTTGCTTTTTTATTTGCTCATAATCAGGTTCTGGTAACTTTTGGTCAGTAGAGAATTCATAGAACATTAAGGCCCATTTATCATAGATATGCTTTGTAATTTTCCATGTCCCATCCTGCTTTTCTAATTCAAAAATATTTTCTCCATATGAAATAAACGGCGGATATGCTTCTTTTAGTTTTATCTCTAAGTCAATAACTACTTTGGCTTTGTTGCCATCAAGCTCTATGTTCTTATAATGAAGTTCATATGGAAAATGTCTCTTCTCAACATAACAGTACTTTTTTTCGTCTATATATTTTCTTCTGAACACCAATTTTTTGAGAGCTATTACCTTATTTTGATTCTGTATCTTTGACATATCCAAGTACGGTGTTATATCTATATACTCCATTTGAAGATAAGATTTGTACTGCGTTTCATAAAATCCTTCTATGGTTGATTTGATTGCCTCTATTTCACTGCTATCAAGACTCAAAATATCTTTTGCCCAAATTTGAACAAATGCATTGAGAAATATTGTTGTCAATACTAACATTACAACAAACACTTTTGCTCTTTTGCTCATTTTCCTTGACTCAAAACTCATAATTAGCCTAAACCTTTCGGCAATACTCTCATTCTTACCTACCAAACCAAATCCTGCACCTGCTTCACTGCTCACACTCATCAAAAGAGTGTTGTAAAGTACTTCTGCGTACCTTCTTTTACCATTTTTCTTAAGTTTTCTTATTACCTCTTCGTCACATGAATATTCGCATTCTCTATTTAGCTTTGAAACAGCAAAATATACTAAGGGGTTAAACCAATGAAGTGCATTTATTAATTTGCTTAGCCATTTAATAAGTACATCTTTTCTCTTGAAATGTACAAGTTCATGCCTCATGATTAATCTTAAATCTTCTCTTGCTATATCCTTTATAGGTATTACTAAGATCGGAGTAATTATTCCAATCAACATAGGTGTTTGGACAATATCACTTTCTAATACCTTTATCTTTCTTGAAATTTTTCTTAGATTGCAATACCTTTCAATCATCCTACTGCAATATTCATTTGAACATTCTCGTGAATTTCTTATAAGTACCAGTTTAAACCAAATGTACCTTATCAAAAACCATACAAAAAATACTATGGCACCTACAAGCCAAACATAACCAATAAATTCTACTAATTTTTCAGGGTTAAAATAACTAATATTTTTATAAGGCAGGGCAATTAAAGCCCTACCTCTTGCTATATTCCCTGTTATTTGCAAGTTTAATACATTGTTGTTACTGAGTTTTGAGGTTATATAACTGCTGTCGTCTAATATAGTACTTTGATTTAATATCTTAATATCTTTCATACCTAATTTAGCCAATACATTCCATGGAATAGTAAAACAAAAAAGCCCTACCATCCAAATATAATACTTTACCCTTGCACTCAAATTCTCTTTAAAGATTTTGCTCAAGGTAGCAAATATCAAAACAGCTATGCTACCACCTATTGTCATTGTCAAAACCCATTTGAATATAACTTCTATATTCATCTCATCTCTACTCCTCTTTTCCTAATAACTTCTTAATCTCCTCAAACTCTTCTTTTTTTAAGTTTCCACTTTCAACTAATGCTGCTATTAAATCTTTTACAGAACCGTTAAATAGCTTATTCAATACCCTTGCTGTTTCTATTTTTGCATATTCTTCTTTGCTAATTGATGGACTGTAGTAGTAAAGTTTATCCTTTTTCTCTTGCTTTATTATTTTCTTCTTTACAAGCCTGTCAATCAACGTGTAAATGGTTGACTTTTCCCATTTGATGTCTTTTTCTTTTAACCTTTGCACTATCTCTGGTGCACTCAATGGCTTTCCTTCTTCCCACAAAACCTTCATCACTTCTAACTCAGCCTCTGATGGCTTTAACAAATCATTGTTCATTTACTTCACTCTCCTTTTACAATTGTAATTACAATTATATTTTACAGCAGTAAAATTAATTTGTAAAGAGGTTTTTAAAAGAATTTTTTTGAAACTTTTTTATAAAAAGATTCAACCTTAAACATATCTTTCGTTTCCTCAATGTCGAAAAATAGTTATTGGAACTGATAATATAATATTTTACCAATAAATTGAGAGAATGTACTTGTTTTTTTGTCTAATCTTACAATTGTAGTGTTTCTACATGCGTGGTATAATAATAGCAAAATAAAGAAACTACTCAAGAGGTGAGTCGAAAATGTTTGAAAATTAATGGGTAAAATTGTAATAGGGATTATATTTTCAATCTCAGCCGTTTGCAAAAATAAAAGTTAGAGGATGATTATTCAATTTTTCGGCAGTTTAAAATACTTGATAACGCTCATATTGAGCGTTTCTGCAAAAGGCTAAAAAAACAATAATTATTTTTGGAGGGTTATGCATGAAAAAAATGTTTTGTTTAGTAATTTGCCTTTGGATATGTATACTTTCGAATGCATTTATTTTTGCAGCTTCGCAAACACAAGAAGATATCCAAAGCCTCTCTCAGTCAACAGTAGATATCGATGAGAAAAATCAACCCTTCGGAGTTAATCCTCCAAGCTCTTCAAATCAAACTGTGAACTTAGACCGAGAAAGTTATAATGGTACTGTAGTATGGGCATCAGGGATATTATATAGTGACAAGTGGGTTAAAACAAGTGGCAATACTATTAAAATTGATGCTTGCTTTGGAATGTATTTAAATAAGTCAGATGCTATCAATAGGACAAATCCTTTAAGCAATGCTTATGCATCTATTCCAGTATACTTAGTGGATAGTTCAGGGAAGAAAACATCCCCTCAATATATTATTACTAATAAAGGTTGGCAAACTATTTCTTTTACTGTAACTCCAAATAAAGATTATTATATTGAGTTTAATTTTAATACTGGTTATTATGAGTCAGGAGACTTTATAGTATACAAGCCTTGATTTATTATAAAAGTTATGAAAATATAGAAGACTTAAATTTCAATCTTTTATACTGAAGGAGTACAGGTAATGCTTCAAAAGTATAAGCAAAGAGCTGTAAAGATTATTTTCGCTGGATATATATTTGTAGTTATGATAATTACACAATTTCCAATCAAATTGCCATTTAAAATAGACATTACTAAAGTACAGTATAACTTAGTTCCATTTTATTTTTTAATAAAGAGAATTGAAGCATTAAGAGAAGCATCAAGAGCAGGGTATAATATAAAAGAATACTTACTACCTACTTTTGAAATAATATTTAAAACTTTTGGGTATAATATTATTTTATTTTTACCATTCGGCTTTTTGCTACCAATAATAAGGAAAGATTGCCCATTAAAAAAAGTAACATATTATAGTTTTTCATTTTCTTTATGCATAGAAGTATTGCAGTTAATTAGTATGATAATGACAAACAATTCTGGCAGATGTTTTGACATAGACGATATTATAGCGAATACAATAGGCGGAATTGTAGGATTTTACTTTTGTATTATTAGTAAAAGATTATTGATGCTTATATTCAAAGGAGTTGATTTGTAATGCAAATTAGAAAAATTAATAATTGTAAAATTCTGAAAACCACAGTATTAATTTTACTTCTGGTGTTATTTCCTATTCTGTACAACTTGAATATCGTTGCTGCTGAAAATACATCTGAGAACAACAAAAGTGGCATAGTAACTTTAAAAACATAAGTTAATTCCATCTCAAAATGGGGAGAAGATAAGAAAAAATTATTTTTCAAATGGTGGATATGAAGAAATTTGTATCGACAAAAATGGTAAAACCAAAAAATGGGTATCATATAATAAAACCGGCAATTTATTGATAGAAATAATTTATGATGATTATGGTGGTGAAGTTATTCATTTACCCGATTGGTCGGTTGAATCTCTGAAAGAAGAGGGATGAAAATGAAAAATAAGCTAATAGTAAGTTTAATTATATTAGTATGTTTTTTTGTCACAAATAGCAACATTCCTGTTGATTGTACGAACAGAAATGATAATTTAATCCTTTCTTGCACATGGTTAAAATCTTCCTTTGGAGTAAACCAAAATGCAATATTTGCTTGGAATATACAAGAACTATTACAAGGGGAAAGACCTACTTTACACCTTGTTTGGAAAGGTGGAAGAGGACTAAATCCAGAAGCAGTTATCTCGTCTGATGGTAAATGTATGGCAATTTCAACGTGGAACAAAGAAAGAGATGCGCAGAATATTTTACTTGTAGATCTCAAAACAAAAAAAGAAGATTGGCTTACAAAGGATTTTAGTGAGCAATTTTTTATACATTGGCTGAATAACGAACTTTTATTAATTTATAATGTTCCCCATAAACCTAACGGTAAGCTTAGTATCCAAATATGGAATATCAAAACTAAAAAAATAACAAAAGAAATTGATACTAATAGTCTTATTGTTGTTCCTAAGAATTCACAAATTAACATGATTCAATTTGCACCATCTGAAATTAATAATCGACTTATTTTTATCACCTGGATTCAAGAGAGTAAATTTAAAGAATATAATAAAAACAATGAAAAAGTCCTTTATCTTCCTACCTATCCATACAAAATTGTATGGTTTGATAAAAATAATTTAGAAATAATAGATACCACTTTATATCCTGCTATTAACAATTTACCATATCCGCCAAGACAACATTTTGATATAGCACCAAATGGAATATTTGCTTTTATAACAGATATACAATCCATAAAAGAAGCATCATATCCTGAAAAAAATTTAATAAGAGTTATGAAATTAAATAGAAATAAAAATTCATTTGAAACATTATTTACAATATCTTCTACAAATAGTGTGGTACAGTATGATTCAGTTAATTTTTTTGGCAATAACTATCTTATTTTTAGCGAAAAGGAAGTCAAAAATAAAAAAGTAAAGTATAACGTTGCGGTATACAGTATCAAAGACCAAAAAATGTATAAATTTGAACCTATATGGAATGGTAAAAATATAGCACTTGTTAGTCATAAAGTGGTACCAAAAGAGATTTCTTTAAATTCGCTCATCAAGAAATAAGCTACAAGGGGCTAGCTAAAAAGTTTCAAAGATAGCCCCTTCTTTACAATTTTTAGTTTTTAACTTGATGCTCTCCCTATATGCTGTAAAATAAGTTTTCAAAAATATACTTTTAAAAAGTCATTTTTGTAATGAATTCTAAAAAATAACTTTTTCGAATTTGTCCAGTGCTTCATATAAAGTATCCTCTTTAGTTTCGTAACCTAAAACATAATCACATACATCTTTTAATAAAACCATTCTTATAGAAGCATTTATATTCTTCTTGTCATACTTCATAATTGAGATAATTTGGCTCTTCTCAAATCTTTGAGGAAGTTTTATACTATTCTTCTCCAAAATTCTTATTAAAAAATCTAAGTTTGATAAATCAAAATTAAACAGAATGTTTGAAAGTATCATCTCAGCAACCATTCCCAAAATAACGAATATACCATGAGAAAAATAGTAATTGTAATACGTCTCTAATGCATGACCTACTGTGTGGCCAAAATTCAGAACTTCTCTCAAAAGTGATTCTTTTTCATCCTTTTCAACAACTTTAACTTTACAGTTAATAGATTTCTTTATCAACTGCATAGCAAGTATTTTATCTTGAAAAATCTCAAAAACATCATTTTCAAATCTATCTTTCATATCCAATATACTTTTGTCTAAGGTAAAACCATATTTTATTATTTCACCAATTCCAGATAAAACTTCGCTTTTTGGAAGTGTTCCTAAAAACTGAGGGCAAATTATTATCATCTCAGGTTGATAAAATGTTCCAATTTGATTTTTATATAACTTGTAGTTGATTCCTGTTTTACCACCAATACTACTATCAACCATTGAAAGAAGAGTTGTTGGAATGTGAATGAGCCTCACACCACGTTTATATGTAGATGCTATAAACCCTACTACATCACCAACAACCCCGCCACCAATTGCAACAAACAATGCTCTTCTGTCTACATTGCTATCCAAAAGATAATCAATGGCTTTCAGGTAAGACTCTATTGACTTTGACTCCTCACCTTCATCAAAAAGGTAAAGGTAAGAGTGCTGCAGGCTATCAATAAAATCTTTGTAGAGCTTGTAGACCAACTTGTCAGTAAATATGACAAGATTTGAGCAGTTAAAAGATGCAAGATATTCTCCAATTTTTTCTATTCTCTCAACAAAGACAATTGGAATGTTTTTTTCTTCCCTTTTTAAATTTAAGTAAATCCTGTCTTCCATCCTACCCATCCTTTTTTGCAGATTTTATAAAAATAAAAGACAAGCCGGCATTTTTTGTACACCGGCTCATTTTCTTTACGTTATTTACCTTTTACAACCTCATAGCACCTTGGACATACATTTAAACTTTCTTCATTCTTTCCAACCATCATATCGAATTTCCAACATCGTTCACACTTTGAACCATCAGCCTTGTAAACCTCCACTTTAATCTGGTTGTCATCGCCTTCTTCAACCTCAAGCTGAGAAACAATTAACACTTCCTGAATGATGTCTTTGTTTTCTTCTATAAACCTCTTATCAATGCCTTTTGCAAAAATCTTTACTTTGCTGTCCAGTGAACTCCCAATAAGCTTTTCATTTCTTGCAATCTCAAGCTGTTTTGCAACAATGTCTTTTATTTCAATTATTTTATTCCACTTTTCTCTCAAGGTTTCATCTTTTAATATACATTCGTCAATCTTTGGCCAGCTTGTTAAGAACACTGATTCAGCGTCTTCTTCTTTGAAAGCAATATTCTGCCAAATTTCTTCTGCTGTGAAGGACAAAATTGGTGCAATAAGTTTTGTGAGCGCAACAAGTATTTCGTACATGACAGTCTGGGCAGACCTTCTGTCAAGGCTTTCACTTTTTGATGCATAGAGTCTATCTTTGTTTATATCCAGATAAAGGTTGCTCATGTCAATTACACAGAAGTTATGAACAAGATGATATACCTGATTGTAATCATACTCTTCGTACGCTTTTGTCACCTTTTCAATCAGCATATACAGCCTCTGAAGCGCCCACCTATCAATTTCTTTCAAGTCTTCATATCCTACCTTGTCTGTCTTTGGATTAAAGTCATAAAGATTGCCGAGCAAGAATCTTGCTGTGTTTCTAATCTTTCTGTAGATTTCTGTTAGCTGTTTTATAATCTCCTTTGAAATTCTCATATCGGTTGTGTAGTCAGCTGAAACACACCAAAGCCTTAAGATATCTGCACCAAACTCATTGATGATATCAAACGGCGATATTACATTGCCTTCTGACTTTGACATTTTCTTCCCTTCGCCATCAACTACAAACCCATGTGTCAAAACAATCTTGTAAGGAGCTCTTCCCTTTGTTGCAACAGCAGTCAAGAGTGATGATTGGAACCACCCTCTGTACTGGTCATTTCCTTCTAAGTACATGTCACATGGCCACTCTAAATCTTCTCGGCTCTCAAGAACATATGCATGAGATGAGCCAGAGTCAAACCACACATCCATGATGTCAGTTTCTTTTTCAAATTCCTCACACCCACAGCTTGGACATTTTATACCTTCCGGCAAAAGCTCTTTTACATCCTTTGAGAACCACGCATCAGAACCCTCTTTTTCAAATATCTTTGCTATATGGTCAATTGTCTCATCGGTTATAAGCTCTTTCCTACAATTTTTGCAATAGAAGATTGGGATTGGCACACCCCAGATTCTCTGCCTTGAGATACACCAGTCTTGCCTGTCTGCAATCATATTGTAAATTCTATCTCTTCCCCACTCTGGTACCCACTTGACATCATCTACAGCCTTTAATGCCTCTTCTCTAAAACCTTTGACTGAAGCAAACCACTGCTCGGTTGCTCTGAATATGACAGGATTTTTACATCTCCAGCAGTGAGGATACTGGTGAGTTATCTTTTCAACACCAAGAAGATGACCTGAAGCTTCCAACTCCTTTGCAATCTCTTTGTTTGAATCTTCATAAAAGAGGCCTGCAAATTTGCCAGCTTCTTTTGTTAAATACCCTTTATTGTCAACTGGAACAATTACAGGTATATTATACCTCTGACAAACCTCAAAGTCCTCTTCACCATGCCCGGGTGCTGTGTGAACACAACCTGTTCCTGCTTCTAAAGTTACATGCTCACCTAAAATTACCAGAGAGCTTCTATCCAAAAACGGATGTTTGCATTTTACATATTCTAAATCTTTGCCTTTAAACCTTGCAATTTCCTGGTACTGCTCAATTTTATTTGTCTTCATTACTCTTTCTACAAGCTCAGATGCCACAACTAATATCTCATTTCCAATATCAACCAAACTATAGTCAAAATCAGCATTTAAAGCAATGGCAAGGTTGCCCGGAAGTGTCCATGTTGTGGTTGTCCAAATTACAATGTATACCTTTTTATCTCCTATGGGCAAATTTGAAAACAATCCTTTGTCGTCGATCACTTCAAACTTAACATAAATAGAGTATGTCCTGTCCTCTTGATACTCAATCTCTGCTTCTGCCAATGCAGTTTCGCAAGACGGACACCAGTAAACAGGTTTTAGACCTTTATAGATATAACCTTTTTTAGCCATTTCTCCAAATACACGAATTTGTCTTGCCTCGAATTTTGGGTCTAAAGTCATATAAGGATTTTCCCATTCACCAAACACGCCAAGTCTTTTGAACTGTTCTCTTTGGATGTCAATATAGTTGAGGGCAAACTCTTTACACTTTTTCCTAAACTCTACTGGGTCAACTTCATGCCTGTTTACACCAAACTTTTTGATAACCTGTTGTTCAATTGGAAGACCGTGTGTGTCCCACCCAGGAATATAAGGTGTGTAGTAGCCTTGCAATGATTTGTACTTGTTTACTATGTCTTTTAAAACTTTGTTCAGGGCATGGCCCAAATGAATGTCGCCGTTTGCATAAGGTGGTCCGTCATGAAGAATAAACTTTTTATTATTTTTATTTTTTTCGAGCATCTTTTTGAAAATATCATTTTCTTGCCAGAACTTTAGAAATTGAGGCTCTCTTTGTGCCAAGTTTGCTCTCATTGGAAAATCTGTTTTTGGTAAGTTCAATGTTTGACTCCAGTCCATCTCCTGTTTCATCCCCCTGCTAAAAATATTAGTCGTTTTGTAGTTCTTTGTCTACCATTTCAAGTGCACTAAGTTCAGTTTGTAGTAAATTCCTGAACTTGTTAAGAAAAAGTTGATATCTCTTCTTAAGCTCCCCATATTCATATGTTATTTGCAAAACTTTGCTATTTGCTTCTTCTATCATCTTTGAAGCCTTCATCTCGGCTTCTTTGATTATTGTCTCAGCCTTTTGATATGCGACCTTTTTAATCTCCTCTGCAGTTGACTGTGCAACAATCAACGTGTTTTGAAGCGTCTCCTCAATTGTCTTATAGTTTTGAATGTTCTCATTCAAAAGCGCAATCTTGTCTTTGAGCTCTAAGTTTTCCTTGTACAAAGCCTCATAATCTTTTAAAACCTGGTCTAAAAACTCTTCTACCTCTTCAACACTGTACCCGCCTATATACACCCTTTTAAAGGTCTTAGATTCAATATCTTGAGGGGTTAACATCAATATTTTACCTCCGCATAAAAATTATGAAAATCTAAAAACTTCTATACTAATTCTTCCCTTTTTTGTAGTGGACAATACCTTTTCGATTTTGAGTCGTCCATGATGTCGTACCGAGAGCAAATCCCCTTCCTTAACAGCATACGAAGGTTTATCAATGTAGACCCAGTTGACTGCTACTTTCATCTGTCTGATTAAATCTGCTGCTTCTTCTCTTGAAATTCCAAAACCGTGGCTTATCACACTGTCAACTCTAAGCGATGCAACTGTATAAACAATTCTTTTACTGCTATTGTTGATAAACCATTTTATATCGATTTGACCATTTTCAACAATACTGCATTTTACTTTCTCTTTGCCAATTTTGTCTATATTTGTTACAATATATGTTGCAATTTCATCTTTTACAAACACAAGCGCGCTATTTTCTTTTACCAGAATATCACCTATCTTGTCTCTTTTGAGTCCGTTTCCAATAAGACTACCCAAAATTTGTCTGTGAGAAAGGTTATTCTTAGCTTCAATTAAAATTGTTTGTATTGGATATGTGAGATTTTCTGCATATTCTTCAAAATCACTGCTAAAAATAGCCAATATATTTCTTTCGCTGCCTTCATACCCGCCCCAACATCTGTGTAGAATGTGATTTTGATTTTTTAATAGGACCTCGACTGCATACTTTATTGCAAACGGGGAAAGAAAGTCAGAATATTCAATTCCCCAGCTAAGCTTTTCTATCAAGTTTTTGAGTTTCAGCACTTCATGTTTGTTCTCTTCGGGAATATAAGTCATAGCCTGCTGCCCCATTTTTCATATCAATATTATGAGAAGTAGTCGCAAAAGCCATCTTAAAACTTCTAAAAGAATTATAGCAATCATAGGAGAAAAGTCAATAAAACCTATCCGAATGTATCGCGAAGCTACCCTCCTCACAGGGTCAAGGATAGGATTTACAATAGTACCTAATATCCTCCTGTATTTATTGTATGGGTCAACTATCACCCATGATAAGATTGCATCAACTATTATACAAAACTCCACAAACGAAATTGCCTTGTCTGCAAGTCCAAATAAAAATCTTATCATATAACTCCCCCAAAAATTTTGTCTTGATTACTTCAACCAGGCAAATACACCTTTTGACCTGAACTCTTCTTTGAGCTGTTCATCAACTTCTAAATCAATACTTCTTGGAACAACAACAAATATCTTTTTACTCACCTTATGAATCTTAGCATCCAGAACATAAACAGCCCCGCTTACAAAATCAATTATTCTTTGTATATGCTCCTCTGCTACTTGTTCTAAATTGAAAACAACTATCTTGTTTTCTCTCAGAGCATCGCAAACTTTAACAACCTCATCAAAGAGTTTGAGATTGTACACTGTAACTTCTGTCTGATTTGCTTTTCCGATTGTCACAACCTTTGGTGTTTCATGCTTTGGTTTTGCATTTTCCTCTTTTGTTTTTGAGATGTCCTGAGGCTTGTCCTCCTCTTCAATCTCAATGCCAATAAGGTTTAAAAATTTTCTTTGAAGGTTATCAAACATGACCAAAAAACCTCCCTTATTATTTTTTTGGTCTTTCCCCAAAGATTTTAGTTCCTATTCTAACCAAGGTGGCACCTTCTTCTATTGCCACCTCAAAGTCACCACTCATACCCATCGACAGCACTTCAATGTTAACATTATTATAATTTAATTTCTTGTATTTTTCAAAGATTTCTTTCATCTTTCTAAAGTAGCCTCTCAATTTCATGTCATCATCTTCGATTGGAGGTATTGTCATAAAACCCTTAAGAATAACATGTGGACAATTTATGATTTTTTCAATTAAATGGTCTACTTTTTCTGGATTTATTCCACCCTTTGACTCTTCACCACCTATGTTTATTTCTATAAGTACACTGCACGTTTTTCCTGCTTTTGTGCATCTTTTTTCAAGTTCATCAATTTGCTGAGGACTATCAATTGAATGAATGAGACTTACTTTATCGTAAATGTATTTAATCTTGTTTGTTTGAAGCCTTCCTATAAAATGCCATTCAAGATAAGGAAGTTCTTGAAACTTTGGCAAAAATTCTTGTACCCTGTTCTCACCAAAAATCTTTAGACCAAACTGGTTTGCAAGCTTTATAGTCTCGACATCTACCCCTTTGGTTGCACCAAGCAGGCTTACCTCATCTGGCTTTCTACCAGCTCTTAAACAAGCCATTTCAATTCTTTCCATTACATCCTCAATATTTTTTTTGAGCGTCTCTTTGTCAACCATAAGTCATCACCCAGTTTATTCAAATATAATTCTTCCAAAATGTCCTCCAGCGCCAAATTTAACGGTGTAGTCTTGATTTATAAATCTTACAAGTTTTTGAACTACATTTTCATCAATATTATAATTCTTAAAAGTACCATTATTTAGAGATTTAATAAAGTTTATTTCATTTTCAAAAACGTCAATTATTTTTTTGATTGTTTTTTGTCCAAATCCCTGTACAAGTTCAAAAGGGAAAGTGTAAAAATAAGGCGGTTTTTCAACCGGATTTTCTGTCTTGTAAAGCCATGAGATCCTATCCTCAACACCAATTACAATGTCTCTACTTTTGCAAAACGGACACAATGCAGAATTTTGGCTTTTCAGATTAAATGAACTGTTACATCTATTGCAATACGATTTATGATATTTTCCAAGTTTTGGGTTTATGCCATAGTTTGCAACTACTCTGTTTTCTTTTATACTTTTTATAACATCCTTTGCAGAAACATTTTCAACCTCAATTTCATTAAACTCTCTTGCAATATTTTTTAGAGAATGAGCGTCTGAGTTAGAAAGCAGACTCCTTTTTTGGACATCGCAAAGATAACTTACCATTTTTGAGTCTGCAGAAAGACCAAGCTCTATTGAAAAAACCTCTATATCTCTGAAAACTTCCTCAACTCTTTGTGCTGCTGAATAAAAACCTTTATATGGCGTAAATGCATGTGCAGGGACAGCTAAAAGTCCAAAAGATGATACAATCCTTTCAAAATCGCTAATTTGGCCTCTGAAAACCGGACAGCTAAAATCAATTTGATTAAAGTAGGTCTTAATTATTTTTCTGAAGTCTTTTAACTTTTCATAATCTTCGAAAAAGACAAGACAGTGAAAATCATTTGAACAAAACCTCAATTCAATCTCGGCTGCAGGTATTATCAAAAGCCTTTCAGAATACAAGCTTCCATCTTTCAATTCAAGCTTTCCTTTATCTAATAGCTTATCAGTTTCTTCAATTACATCCTTACATAAAAAATCGACAATACCAATCACATTAAGTCCTTTTTCATCTTTTGCTGTTTTTATAATATTCTCAAGTGTAAGGGTTTTTGAAGAAGGTACCTTTATATACCTCCCATTAGAAAATCCTATGTGGACATGCAAATCAGCATATACCCTCATTTTACCAGACCTTGCTCCTGCAAATACATATTTGCAAGAAGAAGTCCTATTATTGTCTTTGCATCCCTAATCTCACCTTTTTTGACCATCAAAATAGCATCAGCCATCTTAATATTTAGTACTTCAACAAACTCGTCAGCATCTGTATGAGCCTCTCCTTTGTAAAGGCCTGTTGCAAGGTACACATGTATCACTTCGTTTGAAAATCCCGGCGTTGTATAAATCTCAGTAAGTTTTATTAATTCTCTTGCTTTATAACCTGTTTCTTCTTCAAGCTCTCTTTTGGCACATTCAAGTGGATTTTCATCTTTGTCAAGTTTGCCTGCAGGAAGTTCTATTATTACCTTTTCAATTGGTTTTCGAAACTGTTTTACAAAGATGACGTTGTTCTCATCATCGACAGGAACAACTACAGCTGCACCCGAGTGAAGTACAATAGCACGCTGAGAGATATTGCCGTTTGGAAGTAAAACTTTGTCCACTTTTAATGATATAAATGAACCGTCATATATCAATGTAGAATCTATGGTCTTTTCATAAAAATCCATCTTTATTCTTCATCTCCTTTTAAGTTTTGTCGAGACATATTCAGCTGTAGCAAAAAGTTCTAAAAAGTATTCACAATCTTGCTCATAACTTCTCCCCATTGTGCTCATGATTGACTTATATTTTTCAACTATCATTTTATCTATTTCGTTTACCACAGCTACAGTATGCTTTGCACGGTAATTGTTTAATGTCTTATATATTTTTGCGAAAAATATTTTATCCTCAAAATCAAAAATTGGAATTTCTACTAAACAATTGACATAATTTAATATTGTAAGAGAATGATGACTTATGAATCTGTGCCGCTGTCTTTTTTCATTTTTCGATACTCTCACAGGAAACACTACTCTACCGCCAAACCTCACTACGTCCTCAATAACATGTACAGCCTTGTAACTTGTAAACCCAAACTTTGTCCCTGTTCCCACAATTCCGGGCAGGGGAGAAATTATAGCAACATCACATCCCAAGCTTTGAGAAAAAATGAGAGAATTTATTTCGTTTATACATTCAAATTCACCATTGAATGCTTCCTGGCATGTTATTATGTAGTCTACAAATTTGTTTTCCTTTAAAAACTCTAAGTTATGTGAAAGCTTTGCATTTAACATTCCCCAATCGTTTAATATGACAGAAATCTTTATTCCTTTTACTTTTTCTTTAAGGTAAATACATAGAGGCAAAAGCATGCTGTGAAGCTCACATACAATAACAATTATATCATTAAAATTTGGGACTTTATCAAAAAGGTCAGGATTTTTTTCTTCTTCTGTCAACACAGAAAATTGCAGTGGTGTGTATCTGAGCTTCATTATATGACCTTTTGACAGATTTTTAAAAGCCTCAAAAGGCAAAATATAATCATATCCGCCAGTCCCAAGCTGAAGCACTCTTGCTGTTGTGTTCACCAAAACTTCTTGTCCCTCTTTTACCTCGTGATTTATATCTAAAAAGTTTATAGCAATACCTACATCGCCGTCTTGATATTTTACTTCAACATACTGGCAAAACCCTGCAGTATTTAAATTTCTTGTCACAATCCCTTTTTTTATTTCAAACACTTTGTTTACTGCTCCCCTTTTATCATACTTCTTGCAATCTGGTCACAAAGATTGTTAAGTTCGTTGTCAGCGTGACCCTTAACTTTCTCAAAAGTTACTTTGTGAATTTTTAGAAGTTCTATGAGCTCATTCCACAAATCAATGTTTTTGACCTCTTCATTTTCAGATGTCTTCCATCCATTTTTCTGCCATCTTTCTATCCAATTTTGATTGACAGCATTTACAATATAAGCAGAGTCTGAATAGATTACTACTTTGCACGGTTCCTTCAATGCCTTTAGAGCTTCCACAACCGCTTTGAGCTCCATTCTGTTATTGGTTGTGTACCTTTCAAAACCTTTTAACACCTTCTTGATTCCTTTGTATATGAGTATAGCACACCAACCGCCTGGTCCAGGATTTCCGCTGCAAGCACCGTCGGTGTAAATTGTAACTTCTTTCATCACTTTAACACCTACAATATATTTTTGGCTCTTTCATATGCCTTGAGTATCCCATCTATTATTGCCCCTTTTACCGCTCTTCTTTCAAACTCCACAAGCCCTTCAATTGTTGTACCTCCAGGAGATGTTACCATATCCTTTATCTGTTGTGTAGTTAACATATTATTTTTCATGTTAACAACAGTACCTTCAAACAACGTTAAGACCAAGTTTAAACTTTCTTGTCTTGAAAATCCGAGTTTGACTGCTGCATCTACGCAGCTTTCAATAAAGTGTGCAACAAATGCTGGACCACTTCCAAACAAGGCTGTTATTGCATCCATATGTTTTTCATCAGTAGCTATAACCTCACCCATACTTTTGAAAAGGTTGAGTATTTTTTCTTTCTCATCAGCTGATACCATTTCAGAAAAACATATTCCCATAACGCCTTTCTGCACGCTTATATTTATATTAGGCATAACTCGAACTATCTTTTTTTCTCCTACAACCTCTTTAATTTTTGAAATCGAAATCCCCGCTGCAATAGAGACTATTATCTTTTCAGAGATGCCATCTTTTATTTTCTCAAGCACATCAAAGATGTCTTTTGGCTTTACAGCAATTATGATTATGCTGCTGCTTTCTACAGTCTCAATTTCACTATTGACCCTGATAGCACCATAAACTTGTGAAAACCTGTTTGCCTTGTCAATGTCTATGTCATAGCAAAAAAGTTGAGCTTCAATAGATTGTTTTATTGAATATGCGATTGAACTTGCCATGTTTCCACAGCCAATTATTCCTATCTTCATTTTCTTTTCACCTCAAAGAAAAATTCTTTTATTGTTGAAACTTTCAATATACCTAACATAAAAGCACACATAAAATATACGCATGCACAACAAGTTATCATAACTACACCTTCGATAAAGACAGAGGTTTTGAGAATGTTAAGGATTATTCTGCCTACAATAACCATTATAGCACTTGAAAGGACAATATAAAACATCTTTAACATATTAAAATGGGCAAAACCAAAGGATTTTAACTTATCTAAGTTTATCACAAACACCACAAAGTAGCACATGATATTAGCTAAGACAAGCCCTGATATGTTTAGATTGTATATTACGATAAACACAAACATGCATATAATCTTTATAATCACACCTGTTAGGATACTTTTTACAGGTGCCATAAAATGTCCAGTTGCTTGCAGCACCGACGTTGTAAACTGAACAAGAGAGATTAAGATGGTAAGAAAAGCAGAGATTTTTAGCACGCTATCTCCTGTAGTAGCGTTGAAAAATACAATTTTGAATATGGTATCAGAGAAAAAATAAAATGCTGCACAACAAGGTAGTGTCACAAGAATGATGTACTCAAAAGCAGTGCAAATGAGCTCTCTTTTTTCTTTTTGCTGTTTTGCAGCCACAACATATGAAACTATGCTCACAGCCATTGACACACTGAAGGTGAGTGGAACATGTATAAGAGTCATTGCCTTGCCTGAAAATATTCCAAACAGCTGTGAGATTATTCTATCCTGATACCCTCTCATATGCATGAAATATGGAAAAAGCAAAGAGTCAACAATTGATATTACTGACATCAAAAGCGACGACAGCGAAAAATAAATAGTAAGCAAAAGAATATTTTTGGATTCTAAGATTATATCACGGTATACTTCTTTATTTTCGGCATTATTTTTGGTACTATTTATAATCTCATCTTTCTGCAGTACAAAAATAAGATAGATTAAAGAAAATAAAGCTCCTATACTGCTTCCTGCAAGTGCCCCTGCAACCGAAAAATGGACCCCTTTTCTTAAAAGCAAAATACAAAACAAAAGTCCAAAACAAACCCGTCCTATCGACTCTATTATTTGCGAGATTGATGTAATGTACATCTTTTTGACACCATTAAAATACCCTCTGTACGACGCTTGCACAGAGACAAGAAAAAGTGCAGGAGCTAAAGACAAGTATGGAATATAAGCCTCTTGTGGCCACTTGAAGATTTCTATAATCTTTTTAGATAAAAGCACATATGCAAGCGAAAATATAAAAGAAATAGCTGTTATAACACTCAAACCTGTGTAAAATGTGAGTTTACAAGCCCTGTAATCTTTTTCTGCATGAGAGGAGGAAATCTGTTTTGAAACTGCGAGTGAAAAACCAGTCATTGTGAAAGTCAAAACGGTAGTATAAATGGGATAAGGCAGCTGATACAACCCTATCCCATAATCACCAACAATGTTTATAAGGGGAAGTTTTAAGAATACACCAACAAATTTTGCAAAAAGTGACCCCACTGTCAGGATGATTGCTGAATATATTAATCCTTTTTTCATAAACTTTAGCTTTCACATCAAACTGTTGCTCCATATTAAAAGTGTATGTAAATTGTCCTGTTTTAAATCCTCGTTTATTTTGCCTGGGAAGACTTCTTTATCTTGAGTCTTAACTTGTCGCTTATCATGGCTATAAATTCAGCGTTAGTAGGCTTTCCTTTATCCTGTGACGTGGAATACCCAAAATATTTATAAAGTGTGTCTGCCTTGCCCCTTGTTGATGAAATCTCTATCGCATGTCTTATTGCTCTTTCCACTCTGGTTGGTGTTGTGTTGTATTTCTCTGCAATCATAGGATACAAAACTTTTGTGATACCACTTAAGAGGTCAGCATCCATAGTTGCTGCAACAATTGCATCTCTCAAAAACTGATACCCTCTCACATGCGCAGGGATTCCAATCTCTTTGAGAATTTCTGTGACCTCGGCTTCCAAGTCCACTTCGCTCACAGGTTTTTTCTCAGCAGGTTTTGAGAAATTTACCTCTACAGTCTCTGGCTTTGAAGATGTGCTGAATAAAAGTTGTCTAACTCTTTCTATCATAATATTCAAATCAAAGGGCTTAACAAAGTAGTACAGAGCTCCCATATTAATTGCTTTTTGTGAAATATTTTCTTGACCAACTGCAGAGATGACAATTATGTTTGGACGTTTTTCCACACTTGAGAGATTTTCTATTACACCAATTCCATCAAGGTATGGCATTATGATATCCAGCATCAAAAGGTCTGGTTTCTTTTCTTCAACAACTTTCAAGGTTTCAACACCATCATACGAATTGCCAACCACCAGAAAATCTGGCTGGGAATTGAAAACTTCTGTTAAAAGCATGTTAAATTGTCTGTTATCATCTGCAATCACTACTTTCAACTTTTCCATATATCTCCCTCTTTTTGATGTGTTATATACATAAAAATTCAACAGCTAACCGAAACTTCCTTTTAGTATTTTTTAATAAATTTATTTAATGTGTTTTGTGATGTTTAGCATATTATCAATAAAAACACCGTATCCTTTTTCTGGTTCCTTCAAAAAAACATGAGTAACAGCTCCTACAAGTTTGTTATCCTGTATAATTGGAGAGCCACTCATTCCCTGAACAATTCCAGATGTGAGCTGAAGAAGTCTTTTATCAGTAATCCTTATAACAAATGCTTTTGT
This sequence comes from Caldicellulosiruptor acetigenus, assembly GCF_026914305.1. Lineage (NCBI taxonomy): Bacteria > Bacillati > Bacillota > Caldicellulosiruptorales > Caldicellulosiruptoraceae > Caldicellulosiruptor > Caldicellulosiruptor acetigenus. The sequence continues at coordinate 1,407,236 of NZ_CP113866.1, forward strand.
CGAATTTCTGTAAATAGGCAGGATTCTTTCTATTTTTATTTCAAACCTTTCAACATTCCCTGAAACCTCGCTCAAAATATATGCACTACCTACGTGAATATCCTGAAGTCGAGCAATTTCCATGCTTTGAAGGCTATTCCAAAAACTATTTTGAATTATTTTACCATAAATCCCGTATGGAGTATTAATAACCACATCTCCAACTGTGCAGTTTTCATTGATTTTGCCTACAACTTCGCCAATCTCACTTTTATTGTTTTTTCTTATATCAACTATTTCGGCTGCATAAATTTGTCCCTCTTTTATATCCAGGAGAATACCTGTGTCTATGTCTGATATGCCATGGCCAAGAGCGCCAAATACTTTTCTTTTGGTATCTACAAATGTAACTGTTCCAATGCCGCTTGTACCGTCTCTGACCCACAGTCCTATTTTGTACACACCTTCGCTACTAAGAAGTGGTTTTACTTTGAGCTGTTTGTAAGTTTGCCCTCTTTTGATTACAAAAACTAAAGACTTGCCACCTGATGAGTTTATCATTTTAAAAAGCTGACTGCAGTCTTTTACCTTCTGTCCATTTACGTATACAATCTTATCACCTATTTGGATACCTGCTTCTTTTGCAGGAACTCGTGAAGTTGAATTACTACCATTACTTACGTAAGAATACCCTATAACAAGTATTCCGTCTGTCATAAGCTTGATTCCTACAAATTTCCCAGAAACCCAGACCTTGTTTGATTCAAGAATAGAGATTTTTACCTTTTTGAGTGGTATTGAACCAATTTTTAGCTCACATAGAACTGAAGAAGCCTTCTTTGGGATATAAATCTTGTTTGTTCTGTAAAAAAATTTTATTTGTGTGTTGTTTTGAACATTCGAAGGACTTAGATTAACATTAATAAAAACAGGAGTTTTGATGGTAATAGCTTTGTCTGAGCTGTAACAAGTAAGACAATCAGGAGTAATGTAAAGATAGATGACAAAAAAGGTGGTAAGTAGAATATAAAAAAGAAAAAGTCCACCTACCAGTTTTTTCACTTGTTTAACACCTGTCAATTTAAAATTTCTAATAAATTATCCTCTCCACTACCCTCTTAAAATATTCTTGAATACTTCAAACAAACTGAGACTTAAGCTGTTTTGCATGGAGAAGAGAACTTTCTGTAACATTTTCTCCAGAAAACATTCTGGCAATCTCTCTTAGCTGTTCATTTCCTTCGAGCTTTTTAATATTTGAAATTGTCGAGTTCTCCTTAACTTCTTTATATACATAATAGTGAGTATCTGCGGCAGCAGCAACCTGCGGCAAATGTGTAATACATATAATTTGGTGTTTTTTGGAAAGTTCTTTTAAAAGTTTTGCAAGTCTGTTGGCAACAACTCCACTCAGTCCGCTGTCTATCTCATCAAAGATAATCAGCTCCACATCGTCTTTCTCCGCCACAATAGATTTTATTGCAAGCATTATTCTTGAAAGTTCCCCACCAGAAGCAATTGCAGAGAGAAGCTTCGGCTGCTGACCAACGTTTGTTGATATCAAAAATTCTACTTCGTCAATTCCTTCTTCGTAAAGCTCTCTTTCAAGAAAATTAACATAAAAACTTACATTCTTCATTTCAAGCTGGGAAAGTATCTCTAATACCTTTTTTTCAAACTCCTCAGATTTTCTCCGCCTGATATCCGACATCTTCTTAGAAATTTCCTCAAGTCTTTCTTTAGTTTTACTCAAATACTCTTTTAGTTCAAGAGCTTGTTCGCTACTACTCCTAATTTTTTCCCTCTCTTCTAACAAATTTTTTCTGTACTCCAGTATCTTTTCGATTGTGCTTCCATATTTTTTCTTTAATCTGTTTATTTTATCAAGTCTGTCCACTATTTGTTCTATCTCATCTTTATTCACTTCGTAGCTCTGGCTTTTTTTGGATATAGAAAATGAGATGTCTTCTATTTCATAATACACGTTGTTCAGTCTTTCAGATATTGCCTCAAATTCCTTGTCAAACCTTGAATTTTCGTTAGCAAGTCTGATACACATCTCAAGAGAGTCTATGATTGTGTTGTTAATGGTATCAAGTATCTTTTCGCTGTTGTGCTTAAGTTTCCAACTGTTTTGGATAATCTCTTTTCTTTTTTCAAGCTCTGTATCCTCACCTATTTGGGGTTTTACGCTTTCAATCTCATTTATTTGGTAGTTTAGTAAATCAAGTTGTCTTTCCCGCTCTTCTTCTTTTGTTATTATCTGTTCATAAAGCCTTTTTTTCTCTTGATAATCATGGTACAAATCCTTATACTCAGCTTTTAACTCTTCAAGTTCTTTTCCACAGAACCTATCTATGTACAAAAGTTGAATCCTTTTATCGTTTAAAAGATGAGTCTCATTCTGGCCATGAATTTCAAATATGTGCTTAGTTATTTCTCTTAAAGTTGAGAGCAATACAAACTGATTGTTAACCCTGCAGATGTTTTTGCCACTGCTGTACACTTCACGGCTAACAATCAAAAAATTGTCTTCAAGAGAAATTCCCATCTGAGTCAATCTCTCAATAGCACTCTTTTTTTCTATTTCAAAAACTGCAGACACGCAGGCCTTTGTACATCCTGTTCTTATAATTTCTTTTTTGAATTTTGTTCCCAAAAGCAAAGATAAAGAGTCAATGATAATAGATTTACCTGCACCAGTCTCACCTGTCAGTATAGTCAGACCTTTGTCAAATTCAATGTCAAGTCTATCAATTATAGCAATATTTTCGATTAATAATCTTTTTAACATGATATCTACTCACCTTGGCTTATGATAGCTTTTATCCTCTCAACTATCTTATCAGCTGCTGCACTGCCTTTAGTTGCTATGAAAATGGTATCATCACCTGCAATTGTTCCCACAACCTCAGGCCAGCTCAACGAATCAATGGCAGCAGCAGCACCCTGTGCAGCACCTGTAATTGTCTTTATAATAACCAGATTGTCAGCTGTGTCGTATTTGACTATCGACTCAGAAAAGACCTTGATAAGTTTTTCGGTGATATTTGCTTCTGGACCTGATAAAACTGCATATTTGTACTTCCCTGTTTCAGTCAAAACCTTGGTAAGTCTTAGCTCTTTTATATCTCTTGAGACTGTAGCTTGTGTCACATCGTAACCAAGTGCCTTGAGTCTTTCTACAAGCTCTTCCTGTGTTTCTATATCTTCATTTTGAATTATTTCTAAAATCTTCTGTTGTCTTTCAGATTTCATAGCAAAATTTCACCTCTATCCTTTTCTATTACTCTTTTATTTTTTCTCTAAGAATTTCATAAAAGTTCCTTTGCTTAAGCCTTATAAGTTTTAACTTGTGTTGAGAAATCTTACATTCAACAAATTCTTCTGGCGCAAGCTCATCTACAAATCTGCCATCTACTACTACCTGAACATTTTCAGAAGATGAATTTTCCACTTTTATTGTTCTTGTGCTGCCAAGTACAAGACTTCTTGAACTCAAAGAATGAGGACAAATAGGGGTGACTAAAATCACCCCCAGCTGTGGCTCAACTATAGGTCCGCCTGCCGAAAGTGAATATGCAGTCGACCCAGTAGCTGTTGCAACTATAATACCGTCACTTCTATACTCCTGGGCAAACACACCGTCAATGTAAAGACACAGGTCCACTATATTAAAGGTATTTCTCACAATACACACATCGTTCAGCGCAAAGAAAACCTTCTCCTTTACCCCAGCTTCAACAATGTGCCTCTCTTCAATAAAATATTCTTTCTTTAACAGATTAAAAATTGCCTTTTCAATATCATCTCCTACCTCTTCGGTAAGATACCCCAGCCTTCCACAGTTAATGGCAAGGACTGGTGTGGCTTCTATAGAAGCCTTTTCAACCACATTCAGAAGTGTGCCATCTCCTCCTATTGTGATAAGGAGGTCAAAATTTTTGGCTTTTTTGTTCTCTTCATTTACCAGTAGCCAATTAACTCTGTTGTGGTTAAAAATGGATACAATATTTTCTAAGATTTCACTGCTACGTTCTTTTTGAAAATTCACAAAAATTCCAACTACCATTTGCAAAACCATACTCCTTTATCATTGCCGAAACAAATTGCTTATTTAACCAGCTGGCCAGGAAAATTTTCTGCCGCCAAGCAAGTGAAAGTGCAAATGGTCAATAGTCTGGCCTCCGTCAGCTCCACAGTTTACCACAATTCTGTATCCTTTTTCGTCAATTCCAAACTTTTTTGCCAATTCTTTTGCTACAACAAATACATGACCTATGAGGTCTTTGTGTTGCTGCTGGACAGCGTTTAAATTTTCTATATGTGTCTTAGGAACTACAAGGATGTGCACAGGTGCAGTGGGATTTATGTCTTCAAAAGCACAAACAAGCTCGTCCTCATACACAATCTCAGATTGAATCTCTTTATTTAAGATTTTACAAAAGATACATTCACTCATTTTTGAGCACTCCCCTTTAATATATCTTTCAAAATATTCTCAGCTGTCTGCAATGCCATATCTATCTTCGATATATCATTTCCACCGCCTTGGGCAAAGTCTGGTCTTCCACCGCCTTTTCCACCAAGCACTGAGCATACTTCTTTTACCACTTTTCCACAATCAACTCCCTTTTTAACTGCCTCTTTCGAACATGACATCAGTATTGTAACCTTGCTACCCTGCTGTATAATATTTAGCACAATCGCTTTTGAATCTCTTTCCTTAATCTTGTCAGTAAGAAGTTTTACATAATCCATATCGTCTGTCTCTTTTCTGTTCACAATCAGCTTGAACTCGCCATAATCAACTGCTTTGCCAAAAAGCGATGAAAGTTCATTTTCGACAACCAAAAGTTTATACTTCTCTACCTCGTTTTCAAGTGCTTTTATCGTATTTTCAAGCTGTTCTATCTTCGATATTATCTCAGAATCAGTGCTGGCTTTCACTTTGCTTCTTAACTGTTTTAACGTCTGCTGTGTATTTAGAATAAACTCATAGACCTTGTTTCCAGTAATTGCCTCAATTCTTCTGACACCTGCAGCTACACTCGACTCGGATATTATCTTAAACATTCCTATCTGGCCCGTGTTATCCACATGTGTTCCGCCACACAGCTCCATACTAAAATCGCCTATTTTTATAACTCTTACCACATTGGAATACTTTTCGTCAAACAGAGCAGTTGCGCCCATCTTTAAGGCACTGTCCAAATCTGTTACAATCTTTTCAACAGGGATAGCCTGTTGAATAACGTTATTGACCATCTTTTCAATTTCAATTATCTGCTCCTCGGACAGCGGCTCATAATGAGCAAAGTCAAATCTGAGTCTGTCAGGGGTAACCTGTGAACCACTTTGTTGTGCGTGTTGTCCCAATATTTTCCTTAGTGCACTGTGTAAAAGATGAGTTGCAGTATGATTCTTCATTGTTGCAAGTCTTAGCTCTTCGTCCACTTTGGCAACCACACTTGACAAAACAGATATCTCACCTTTTAAAACTTTTACCTTATGAAGAATTGTTCCCTTTGGTCCTTTCTTGACATCTAAAACCTCTGCTAAAACTCCTTCACCTTCTAAAATGCCCTTATCTGCAACTTGTCCACCACTTTCTGCATAAAAAGGAGTTTTGTCTAAGATAACAAAGCACACATCTTCCTCTTTTACATATGCTGTCTCTTCATTGTCCAGAAAAATCTTAAGTATCTTTGCATCTTGTTCTAAGGTATCATAACCAACAAAAATTGTTTCTATGTCCTCATCAATGACAATGTTTATATCCTTCCACCCAGCATTTTCAAGTTCTTTTTGAGCAGCTCTTGCCCTTTCTTTTTGCTGCTGCATAAGCTCATCAAATCTCTCTTGGTCAACAATAATCCCCTTTTCTGCAGCTATTTCTTTTGTGAGGTCAAGAGGAAATCCATATGTGTCGTACATTCTAAATGCAATCTCACCATTTAAAATGATTTCCTTGTTCTTTTTAAGCTTTTCAATCTCACTTTCAAGTATCTCAAGCCCAACATCAATTGTCTGATTGAACCTGCTCTCCTCGTTATAGAGCACTTTCTTTATATACTCAGCTTTTTGAACAAGTTCTGGATACGGATTTTTGTAAGACTCTACAACCGTGTCTACAATAAGGTGCAAGAACGCTTCTTTTTTACCAAGCATCCTACCGTGTCGTGCAGCTCTTCTGATAAGCCTTCTCAAAACATACCCTCTTCCTTCGTTTGAAGGCAAAATACCATCACCAATCATGAACACTGTGCCGCGAATATGGTCTGTGATAACACGTACCGATACATCTTTTTCTGCATCTTTTCCGTACTCATAGCTCGTGACTTCACATACCTTGTCACGAATAGCCTTCACAATATCAATGTCAAAAAGAGAATCAACCTCTTGCATAATTGCTGCAATTCTCTCAAGACCCATACCTGTGTCAATATTTGGGTTTTTCAACCTGTGGTATACACCATTTTCATCCTTGTCAAACTGAGTAAAAACAAGATTCCAGAACTCAACAAATCTGTCACAATCACATCCGATACCACAAGTAGGCTTGCCACAACCCTTTTCCTCGCCTCTATCAAAGTATATCTCAGAACATGGTCCGCATGGTCCTGTTCCTATTTCCCAGAAGTTATCCTCTTTACCCATTCTTTTGATTCTATCTGGTTCTAAGCCTACCTCTTTGTGCCAAATTTCAAATGCCTCGTCGTCTTCCTCATATATTGTAACCCATAATCTCTCTCTTGGAAGTTTCAAAACCTCTGTAACAAACTCCCATGCCCAGATAATAGCTTCTCTCTTGAAATAATCACCGAACGAAAAATTGCCCAGCATCTCAAAAAAGGTTGCATGTCTTGCTGTTTTACCCACTCTGTCGATATCTGGTGTTCTTATACATTTTTGGCATGTGGTAATCCTTCGGCGAGGAGGTTCTTCAATTCCCAAAAAATATGGTTTTAATGGTGCCATACCAGCGTTTATCAGAAGAAGACTTTTGTCATTTTTAGGAATAAGTGAAAAACTTGGCAGTCTCAAATGTCCTTTTGATTCAAAAAACTGGAGAAACTTTTCCCTTATCTCGTCTGTAGACATGTACATCTTTCAATCAGCCTTTCCTTATGGTATTTTTTAGAAAGTAGTTTTTATATTTTTTCAATACAATCAAAATTTTATTAAAGCCAAAATACAAAGTCAACAATATTCACTCAATCTTCTCAGATTTTATCCTTTTCATGATGTTAATAAATATAATTTTTATTACTGCAGCAATAGGAATGGCAAAGAACATTGCAACAAACCCAAATATTTTGTTTGCTAAGATTATAACTATAATTATGGTAAGAGGATGAAGTCCAACTTTTGAACCAATAACTCGTGGGGATATGATAAAACTGTCTACTTGCTGAAGTAGGACTAAAAAAATTACAATCAATATAGCCTTTATGTAGGAGTCGGAAAGCGCTATTATCACTGCTGGAATACTGCTAAATATTGGTCCAAAATAGGGAATCAAATTACCAATACCGGTTATCACACCCAAAAGAGCTGCATACCTTACAGAAAGAATGGAGAATCCTATAAAGCTTAACATTCCAACTATAAAAGCGTCAAGAAGCTGTCCTCGAATATACTGATGAAGCACCCTATTTATATCAGCAAAGATATAAAGCCCTTCCTTTCTGTATTTCTCGGGTAATAGCCATTTTATCCACATGACCAACCTTTTCCAATCCCTCAGTATATAAAAAGATATAATAGGAATAAGAAGATAATACAAGATGTTAGAGGAAATACTCTTTACAATGTTTAAAAATATTGATAATGTTTGTTTGGAAATTCCTTCGATGTTGATAGAATTTGCGTTTAGTATTTCTTTAATATCAATGTTTAGCTTATTCAAAAGTTTAGAATCAATCTCAAAAAACCACTTTTGAATGAGTGCTATATATTCAGGAACGTTTTGAATAAGCTGCTTAGTTTCGCTGACAAATAAAGGAATAAAATATACAAAAACCATAATAGTGATACCAAAGATTATTGCAAAAGAAATCAGGATTGAAATATCTCTTGACCGAACCTTTTTTTCTAAAAAATCTACGCAGGGTTTTAAGAGATATGATAAAAATAGCGCAATCAAAAATGGAATCAAAATTGGCCAAAATGCCTTAATATTCACAAAAAAATAAATAACGATTGCAATCAGAGTCATGAACAATATGTCCGTAAAATACTTTTTTACCAATTTTATTATGTGCACTTTTTAACACCTCAAATAAAATTATTCTTATCACTAAAAATATTAAAAAAGCAGGGAAGAATACCTTCCCTATCGAAAAAGCTTATTTGCCATACTCATCAGCTTTTTAGCTATTATTCTTTTCAAAATCTTATTTTTCATATTTTTGGAAGATGCAGGAAACAGCATAGCAGATATAATCCCGCCAACTATGCTTCCTATCAATACATGTTTTGCAGAGATTCTTTTCAAGGTCTCACACCTCAGCTTAATATTTTATTTTCTCTTAATATTATTTCCTCAGGGCTCAATATTATTTTTTTATTTTTTATATAGCTCCAAATACTCTCTGCAACCTGATATTCTAAAATTTTAAAGTTCTCTGCATTAAATATAATGTCAATTACAATCCCTATCAAAAATCCATTTTCGTCTATTACTTCTTTTAAAAAAATTTCTTGTGCTCTTAAAAACGGCAAGCAATCAATAAAAGCATGAATACTACGTACAATCAAAAGTTGGTTATTTATAGACTCAATGTCCTCTTCCAAAACATATGCACACGATGGCATGCCAAATGAGTTTTTAACACGCACCTTAAATCCAATTACTTTGTCATCTTTGATTAACATGTCTTCAACTTTTCCTGTTACTTTATTGTCTAAATTAAGGACAGGCTTGTTTTTCAGGACAGAAAATGAGATCTTCATGGGCTCTTAAAATATTAAATTTATTGTTCTAACTCTATATTCTTCACAAAATCAGCAAGTGTTATCACAAAATCTTCATTATGCTCAGTATCTACATTTTCTTCTTCATGCAAATCTTTTAAAGACAATGCAATCCTTCGCTTTTCTTCATCAATCTCTATAACTTTTGCTTTGAGTCTATCCCCAACTTTATATACGTTATGTGGTCTTTGGTTGTATCCAAGTGGAATATTTGAAATGTGAACAAAACCATCAACATCATGTTCTGTAATCCACACAATAAGTCCAAATGGTAACACCTTTGTCACTTCACAGTCAACAAGCATTCCCAAATACAAGTTTTTAATCTTTTTTATCCACTCATCATCTTGAGTCTTTTTAATGCTCAGATATATCTGCTTTTTGTTCTTGTCTATATCAAGAATCTTCACCTTGACTTTTTCGCCAATTTCAAATAATTTTTTAAGTTCTGCACCTTTTTTCAAATATCCAACTTCACTTGCAGGTACAAAACCTCGCAGGTTCTCAAAATTTACCACAATGCCTTTTTCTCTTATCTCAACTACAGTGCCCTCGTATTCTTTGGAAAAATCTAAAGAATCAATCTGTTTAATAAATCTCTCCTCTTCTTTTTGTTTTAGCAAAGATTTTCGACTTCCAAAAGCAATCTTTTTTTCTTTGTTTACCTCTGTAATTTCTATTTCAAATATCTTTCCTATATCCGAAGTTTGAACATCTTCACCCCACTGTGAAATTGGAACATACACGTTTGTGCCTCTAAAATCGCAAACCACACTTTTTTCTTTAATTGATTTTACAATTGCTCTTACCGGCTCTTTATTTTCATACTTTGAAAGCAGCTCTTCAAAACCGTGAAGTACATCTGCCCGATATTTTGATAAAACCACATTTCCTTCTTCATCTGACTCTTTTATCACTACTGCTTCGATTGTCTCACCTATCTTAAATAGGTCCTTCAAATTTACATTTCCATTCTTGATAACCTCATCTTTGTAAATTATACCCTCTGCCTTGTAACCAATATCAACAAGTAGATAATCTTCCTCAACTTTTATTATCCTGCCTTTTACAACTTCACCTCTTTGCACTGCCAAAAAGCTTCTATCAATAAGCCTCTCAAAATCTTTTAGAGTCATCTCATTAAACTTTTCTTCCAGATGTTTTACCACCTCTTCAATCTGTTCAGGAGAAGTGGAAGCACCTGCTGTCACCCCAATGCTCTTTATATGGCTATCTAATTTTATTGAATCTAAATCTTCAACTTTTTCAATAAAAAATGTGGGTTTTATCTCCTTCAGAAGCTGATACAATTTGTTGGTATTAGAACTTTTTTTATCACCAACAACCAACATTATGTCCACATGCTTTGCAAGTTCTGATGCTTCCTTTTGCCTGTTTATTGTTGCTTTGCATATGGTATCGAACACTTTATAATTTGTATGAGTCTCTAAAAATTCTCTTATCTCACTCCATTTTTTGCTGTCAAATGTGGTCTGACAGACAACCACAGCTTGCCCTTCAACTTGATTAATTGCTTCTTTTATTTTTTCAATACTATCTACAACAAAACATTTTCTATTATTGCTAACATGACCAACAATTCCTTTTACTTCGGGATGATTCATATCTCCAACAACAATTATGTCATACCCGTTTTCTGAATGTTCATTTACTATTTCGTGAATCTTTTTAACATACGGGCATGTAAAATCATAAACTTTCTCTGCTCTTTTCTCAATTTCAGCATACTCGTCCATCGAAACACCGTGAGAACGAATAAAAATTATATCTTCTTTCCCAATTTGCTCAATATCCTCTACAACTTCTACACCTAACTCTTTCAATTTATCTATAACATAACTGTTATGTATTAACATTCCATACACCTTTATAGATTTTCCCTTATTTGCTTTAGCCCATGCCAAAACGCCTTCTACTGCCCTTTGAACACCAAAACAAAATCCAGCACTTTGCGCAACCTTAATAATCATTCTTTTTACTTCCCCTCTTCCGTTATTTTAGGATAAGTTCCTTAATTTCATTCATGATTGTATCTACAATCTCTTGATTATCTAAACTATTATCTCTAAATTCCATTGGTCTTCCAATTCTCACTCTTATCCTACCAAAGGGAACTATTTTTCCAGAAATACCAACTGGTAAGACCTTTGCACCTGTTGCTTTAATTATAGTCGCAACTCCTTTTTCACCTTTTAAAATTATTTCTTTTGTCCTGTTTCTTTTTCCTTCCGGGAAAATACCCAAAATATTGCCAGATTTTATAACCTCTATAGCTTTTTTTATTGCTCCAATATCGCTTTTGCCACGCTTGACAGGAAAAGCTCCAAACGTTTTGATGATCGGTGCAAGCCACCAAATTCTAAAAAGTTCACTTTTAGCCATAAAATATACTCGCCTGTCGAATATAAGTATAATCAAAACTGGGTCAAGGTAACTTCTGTGATTTGCGCAGATAATAAAAGGACCTTCTGGTATATTTTCTTTTCCTTCAACTCTTATGAAAAAGATACACTTTAAAATAATAAAAGCAACCTTTCGAATAAGGTTGAGAATAAAATTATACTTCATCTTTGACCACCTTGTAAAAAAGCTCTAAAACCTTTTGCAAGACCTCTTCAATTGAAAGGGAAGTTGAATCTATAACAATGGCATCCTCAGCTACTCTCAAAGGGGCAAACTCTCTTGTCATATCATTTTGGTCCCTTTTCTTTATCTCATCTAAAAGTTGATAGTAATCTACATCATAGCCTTTTTGCTTCAGTTCCAAAAACCTTCTCTTTGCTCTTTCCTCAGCTGTAGCTGTCAAAAAGATTTTTAGCTCGGCATTTGGTAAAACATGAGTTCCTATATCTCTTCCGTCCATTATAACCCCTTTTTGTTTTGCTAAGTCTTGCTGCATCTTTACAAGTCTTTCTCGCACTTCTCTGATTTTTGACACGTCAGATGCATACATTGAAACCTCGGGCTGGCGAATTTTTTCTGTGACATCTTCGCCATCTAAAAAGACAAGTTGTTTACCATCCACAAGTTTTATTTGTATATCAGTTGAGTTTAAAATCTCAACAATCTTTCTACTGTCATGCGGGGAGATATTACTCTTAAGTACTTTGAGTCCAACAGCTCTGTACATTGCACCTGTATCAATATGAATATATCCAAGCTGGCTTGCTAAAAGCTTTGAAATTGTACTTTTTCCTGCCCCTGCAGGACCATCAATTGCAATGTTAATCTTCTTCATAAATCTTCACCTTTCTCACAAGTTAAGTCTTCCCTGAGTTTTGTTGCTTCTTTCAAATAAACATGTTTAGGAGTAAAGCTATTATCTCTTTGAATAAGCATAAGAAGCCTAATACATTTAGTGAGCGCTCCTTCAATGTCAAGCTCTTGAGCACATATAAGAGGAATATCCACAAACCCCATGAGTCTTGCTGCATATGCTGGAAAAGCCGATTTTAGGTCTTTGGTCATTGTAAACAAAATAAAAACAATCTCCTCTTTTTTAAGATTGTTTCTAAGCATAATTTCATTCAAAAGTTCTTGAGTACATCTGACAATCTCCTCTTTGCAATCATTCTCAACAGTTGTAGCACCTCTTATTGCAAAAACCAAGGTCATTCCCCCTACTAATTCTTTCATCTTTTGCACAAAAACTTTTATATAACCCTGTGACCAAGTCCTATTGCCACCTCATTTAAATGTAAAAGACCTATCCCAAAAAATATTGCAACCGCAACATGCTCTTCAAACCTTGCAATGCCAATCTTTCCACCCACATTAAGGCCAATTGCTTTTTGCATAATTTGAGATATCGCTTCTCTTGTTGCTCCTGCAACAGCGCCTTCCTCTTGATGTACTTCGTTTATAACACCTTCTCTTTTGGCAGCAACAACTGCTCTTTCAACAATTTTCATAACAGAGGTTATAAATTCTCCACCAAAATCTACTGCTGCGCATCTTATTCCTATTTTAAAAAAATCTTCTTGAATCTTCTTTTCTTCTTGTCTGTTCTGGCTCAAGGCCATCAAAATAGCTGCTCTTGAGACGTCCTTGCTCCCAAACTCCTTTTTCTCCATCACTTTATATACCCCACTTTTCATTTAAATTATTGGGCGAACTTGTTCTGATGTTAAATGAGACATATCATTCAAAAGACTGAGCATTGTCCTTTCTCCTTTAATATCAACAATACTCAAACTTGCATTTCCAATCCAGCACTTTTTATAAAAATCAAGCGGTAGGTTCAAAAGATATATGATTGAAAGTTTTACTATCCCACCGTGAGTAACAACTACAATATTGCTGTAATCCCTTTGCAAAATCTCATCAAAAAAACTTTTAACTCTTTTCATAACAACATCCAGATTGCCTTCACCTGGGAAAATGGCCTTATCGGGATTGTCTTTCCACATCAAGTACGTCTGAGAGTATTTCTTTTCAAGTTCATCAAAGCTCAACCCTTCCCACTCGCCAAAATTTATCTCATTGAGTTTTTCAGAAGTTTCAAATAAAGTCTGGGGATGATAAGATTTTATATAACTTGCCGTAGTATAAGCCCTCTTTAATGTACTTGAAAATATTATATCAATCTTCTTATTTTTAAGCCTCTCAGCAATCTTTTTTGCCTGTTCAATACCAGTTGAGTTGAGTTCTGTGTCGATTGAACCCTGAACAAGGTTGAGCTTATTCCAGTCGGTCTCACCATGTCTTACCAAATAAATTCTTTTCAAGCTGCATCACCTGTTTTCCTTTTCATATACCTGAAACTCGTCCCATATTTCTTCAAGTTTTTCAAGTGTCTTTGCAACCTCTTCTTTTTTCCTAAGACCTGTCGCAACAATTAATGCGTTTATTACACTCAGCGGTGCTACCAGCGAATCAGCAAATGACACCATATCACTTCTGCAAATAAGAACATAGTCACTGTACTTGCACAGAGGTGATATTTTGCTGTCTGTAAGCGAAACTATCTTAGCACCCTGTTTTTTTGCGTACTGCAAAACCTTTAAAGTGCGCTTTGAATATCTCGGAAAACTAATGCCAATTATTAAATCATCACTTGTAATTCTAAATACCTGTTCGAAAATATCACTGATGCCACTTGTTGTGATAACCTTGACATTGTCCAAAATCATATTTAAATAAAAACCCAAAAAATCAGCAAGTGCTGCAGAACTTCTAATTCCAATAATGTATATCCTTTTTGCATTTACTATCTCATCCACAACCTGGTTGAAAACATTTTCGTCTATCTGCTCTAATGTCTGCTTTATCTTGTCCATGTCAGAAAGGAGAACACTTTTTAAAACCTCTTTTTCGTTTATTCTGCTTGCAGAAAGTTCTACCCTCTGCACTGATGTGAGCTTGCTTTTCATGAGTTCTTGTAAAGCCCGCTGAAATTCAGGGTAACCCTCAAAACCAAGCCTCTCAGCAAATCTTACAACTGTAGATTCACTCACACCAACTGAATTGCCAAGCGCAAGTGCTGTCATATATGCTGCTTTTTCTCCATGTTCTAAAATAAACTGGGCAATTTTCTTCTGCCCTTTACTAAACTCTGGCATAAGCTCAATTATCCTGGCTTCTAAATCGTGGGTCATCTTGCATTTCTCCTTATGTTTGGTATATGCTTATAACAATCTTATTGTGGCTTCTTGAAAGCCCCACAATAATATTTTTGTCTTTCAAACTTTTGTTAAGAAAATCTATTATTTTATAGATTGGAACATTTTCTTCAAATTCCATTGAAGAGATAAGTTCAAGCTTTTCGTTTTCCATTTTTATATCCCACATCCTGTTCTTTTTATTATTCTTTATTAATTATATCACAATGCTTATGTTCTTATAAGAGCATCTTTAAAAGAAAAAAAGGAAGAACACTATTTTTTGTCCTTCCTTTTTTACACAGGATACACTTTGTTACCCTGAACAAGGTCAACGTCAACCTTGTATTTTTTTGCGAACCTTAACTTGAAAAAATTTTCTGCAAGTTGAGGGAATAAACAGTAAGTTACCACATCAGTATCATTTTCAATATACTCCTTGATTTTTTCTTTTGCATTTTCAAGCTCTGGCGAAATTAAATCTGCAGGTCTGCAGGTTATCTCTTTTTCGTCTTTCAAGATTTTTCTTTTTATCTCTTCATTCACAGGAGCTGGAGGTTTTCCGTACTCACCTTTAAAATACGCTTTTGTTTCCTTTGTAACAAGCTTGTATCTCTCACCTGCTACAACATTCAAAACAGCTTGTGTTCCCACAATTTGACTTGTAGGAGTTACAAGTGGCGGATATCCAAAATCTTTTCGAACCTCAGGAACTTCTTTTAAAACCTCATCTAACTTGTCTTCCTGCCCTTGTTCTTTTAGCTGAGAAATAAGATTTGATAGCATTCCACCAGGTATTTGATAATGAAGAGCGTTTATGTCAACACTTAATACTTTCGGGTCAAGAAGCCCTTTTTTTATATACTCTTCTCTGAGTACTTTAAAATATTCGCTTGCCTCGTTTATCTTTTCTAAATCAAGTTTTGGAGCATATTCTGTGTTTTCAAGTGCATATACAATTGTTTCGGTTGGCGGCTGGGAAGTGCCCAGTGCAAGCGGAGATAAAGCCGTGTCAATACCATCCACACCTGCTTCGATAGCTTTCAAATATGTCATTGACCCAAATCCTGTGGTGTAGTGTGTGTGAAGATGAATAGGAAGTTTTACCTGCTCTTTTAACGCTTTTACAAGTTTATAAGCATCAAATGGAGAGAGAAGCCCAGCCATGTCTTTTATACAAATTGAGTCTGCCCCAAGCTCTTCTATTTGTTTTGCCAAATTTACATAGTTTTCAATAGTATGATAAGGAGAGACAGTGTATGATATGGCAACCTGGGCATGTCCTTTTTCTTTTTTTGCTACTTTTAGAGCCATTTCAATATTCCGAATGTCATTGAGCGCATCAAATATTCTTATAATATCAATGCCATAGTATATAGCTTTTTTTACAAACTCTTCAACAACATCATCAGGATAATGCCTATAACCAACAAGATTTTGTCCTCGAAGAAGCATCTGGAGCTTTGTCTTTTTAAAAGCAGTTCTCAGCTTTTTTAATCTTTCCCATGGGTCTTCATTGAAAAACCTCAGACACGCATCAAATGTAGCACCGCCCCAGCACTCAACCGAATAATAACCAACTTGGTCAAGCACAGGAGCAATCTCAAGCATCTGTTCAGTTGTCATGCGGGTTGCAATGAGTGACTGATGAGCATCTCTCAGTATTGTTTCTGTTATTTTTACCCCCATTATTTTTAAAACCTCCAGAAAATTTTTCTTACTCTATTTCAAACAGCAAATCTCCTTTTGCTACCTTCTGCCCTTCCTTTACATGTATTCTTTTAATTTTTCCTTTGACAGGTGCAGTTATTTCATTTTCCATTTTCATGGCTTCAAGAATTAAAACAGGTTCATTTGCATCCACAACATCGCCTTCACTTTTCAGCAGCCTTACAATAGTACCCGGAAGCTGGGCAACAACCGAATTTTTATCAGAAGAAGGTACAGAGCTTTGTTTTGTTTTATCCTCATGTCTTTCCTGTTTTGGCTCAAAATGGCCAATCTTAGGTCTTGGCACAACAGTAGTAGCATTTTCAACTCCTATTTCTTCCACTTCTACAACAAATTCTTGGTCATTAATCTTTACCTTGAACTTTCTCATCACAAGCTTTACCTCCATCTATAAAACATCTGTGACTGATTGAGTATCATCTCTCTCGCACCTTTGACCCACTTATTTTGCTGTTTTGTTATGTTTGTGATTTTATATTGACCTTTACCCATCACAATGTGCAGACATGCACAAATACAAGCAAGTTCTTCTTTTGTAATGGTTGAAATAGTGCTGACCTGAGCATACATTTTTAAAACACTCTCCTTTTTTTACAAAAATACATTTTATAATGGAATATTGCCATGCTTTTTGGGGGGCCTTTGCTCTCTTTTTGTAATGGAAATTTTGAGCGCCTCAATGATTTTGTTGCGGGTAAGCTGTGGCTCAATCACATCGTCAACATACCCGCGGGCAGCTGCAATGTATGGATTTGCAAACTTTTGAGTATACTCTTCTATCCTTCTTTTTCTTTCCTCTTCGGGATTTTGAGCGTTTTGTATCTCTTTTCTAAATATAATATTTGCTGCGCCATCCGGTCCCATAACAGCTATCTCGGCAGTTGGCCATGCAAACACAAAGTCTGCACCAATGTGTTTGCTGCTCATTGCAATGTAAGCCCCACCATATGCCTTTCTCAAAATTACATTTATTTTGGGAACTGTCGCCTCTGAGTAAGCATACAAAACCTTAGCTCCATGACGAATTATTCCATTGTGCTCTTGGTTAACACCTGGCAAAAATCCAGGCACGTCTGTAAATGTTATTATAGGAATATTGAAAGCATCGCAAAATCTTACAAATCGCGCTATCTTGTCAGATGAATCATAATCAAGCACTCCAGCGTTCACTTTGGGCTGATTTGCTACAATTCCTACGCTAAAGCCCCCTATTCTACCAAATCCTACAACAGCATTTTGAGCAAAATAAGGTTGTACCTCTAAAAATTCTTGATTGTCTACTACTTTATAAATTATTTCTTTTACATCATAAGCTTTGTTTGGTTCTGACGGAATTATACTTTCGAGCTCTGGTATAAGCCTTTTTTCTGAATCAGATGACATTATAAAAGGTGGGTCTTCCATGTTATTTGAGGGTATAAATGACAATAAATACTTTATCATGTCAAGCAGGTGATACTCATCCTCTGCAATAAAATGAGCAACTCCGCTTTTTGAGCTGTGGGTGTAAGCACCACCAAGCTCTTCAAAGGATATCTCCTCTCCAGTCACAGCTTTTATAACCTGAGGTCCTGTAACAAACATTTGGCTGGTTTTGTCCACCATAAAAATAAAATCCATAATAGCAGGAGAGTATACAGCTCCACCTGCACAAGGTCCCATGATAGCTGCAATTTGTGGAATTACACCTGATGCCATGGTATTTCTATAGAAGATTTCACCATACCCTGCTAATGCATCAACACCTTCTTGAATTCTTGCACCACCAGAATCATTTATACCTATTACTGGACAACCATATTTTAATGCTAAGTCCAAAACTTTACAAATCTTTTTTGCATGCATCTCTCCAAGTGAACCGCCTATCGAAGTAAAATCTTGAGCATAAACAAATACTTTTCTGCCATTGACTGTTCCATAACCTGTTACAACACCATCACAGGGGACAAATGTATCTTTCATATCAAATTCTTGACATCTGTGCTCAACAAACATGTCTATTTCATTGAAGCTTCCAGGGTCAAGTAAATATTCTATCCTCTCTCTGCAAGTAAGTTTTTTGCTATCATGCTGTTTTTTTACTTTATCTTCTCCACCAAGTTTTAGTATTCTTTCTCTCTTTTGCTTGAGCTCTTTGAGCTTGTCTGTCATTAAAAATCCTCCTCAAAGGTGATTTATCATGTAGTATTAATATCTGGTATTAATATATTATGCTAATTTCTATTTTATAACATCCAAATATTTTTAGCAAGAAAAAATTGAAAAAATAAAATGAGGGTGTGGACTTTTTATAAAAGGTACTTTTTTGGATATTGTCCACACCCTTTATTTTAAAAATTCTCCCAAAAATTTTACTCTATCATCAATATCAGCTCTCTTACTATCTTTGCGGCAAGTAGTGCTGTTCTGTCAGAAATATCGTAGTATGGAGCAACTTCCACTATGTCTGCTCCTATTATATCGAGGTCCTTTAATTTAAGTAAAATGTCAAAAAAATCCGAAGATAGAATTCCGCCTGGCTCAGGTGTTCCTGTACCAGGTGCAAAAGCCGGGTCAAAAACATCTATATCTATCGATAGGTATACCTTTTTGCCTTTTAAATTTTTTATTACATCATCAATTTTACACCATTTGTCAACCAAATAAAGATTGCTATTCTTTTTTGCAAATTCAATTTCTTCTTTAGATCCAGACCTTATACCAAATTGGTATATATTTTTAAAGCCTATTAGCTCACCAACTCTTCTCATGACAGTGGCATGTGAAAACTTTTCACCAAGATACTCTTCTCTCATATCAGCATGAGCATCAAAATGAAGTACATACAACTCTTCATCAGTTGAATTTGCTGCCGCCTTTATTAGAGGAAAACTAATCAGATGTTCACCGCCCAAGAAAATAGGAACTTTTCTTTCTTCAAACAGCTTACAAGCAAACTGATATATTGTCTCAATACTTTTTTCAATATTTCCAAAAGGAAGCTCTAAATCTCCCATATCACAAAAGGTCTTATCATAAAGGCTTTTGTCTTGATAGATAGAATACTCCTCCAGCTCTATTGACACTTCTCTTATCTTTGCAGGTGCAAAACGCGAGCCAGGTTTAAAGCTTACTGTTAAATCCATAGGAATTCCGGCTAAAACTATGGTACTTGCTTGATAATTTTCTGTTGCACATAGAAAAAAAGGTTTGTAGAGATTAAAGCCCATTCATTTTTACTCCTTTTTTATTTTATAATTTCCTGGACAAAAGTTGGCAGTGCAAATAGAGCTTTATGCAACTCCGGATTGTAATATTTTGTATCAATTCTTTTTATCTTTGAAATATCCACCTCAAGCGGATCATACTTCTTAGAACCAAGAGTAAAACTCCAAAGCCCGCTTGGATATGTTGGAATAAATCCAAGATAAAGTCTTGTTATTGGGAAAATAGACTTTACTGCATGAAATACATTTTTTATCAATTCCTGGTCATAAAAAGGCGACTCGGTCTGTGCAACAAAAAGTCCATCCTCTTTCAAGCATTCAAATACCGCCTTATAAAAACTATCTTGGAAAAGCCCCACTGCTGGTCCAACAGGATCTGTTGAATCCACAATTATAACATCAAACATGTTTTTGTTCTCAGATACAAATTTTATTCCGTCGGTTATTATGACCTCTGCTCTTTCGTCATCAAGTGCACAACTTATCTCAGGAAGGTATTTCTTGCTTGCTTCTACAACTTCTCTATCAATCTCGATTAAATATGCCTTTTCAACCTCGTCATGTTTGAGAATTTCTCTGATAACTCCTCCGTCTCCCCCACCTATGACAGCAACCTTTTTGGGATTTGGATGGGTGAATAAAGGAACATGAGAAATTAACTCATGGTAACAAAACTCATCAGCAATTGTTGTTTGAACAGCGCCGTCCAGTACAAGCATCCTACCAAACTGTTTGGTTTCAAGTATTGCCAAGTCTTGATATTGAGTCTTTGCCGTATAAATGGTCCTTGTTATCTTGCATGTAAATCCCAAGTCAGGAGTCTGTTGCTCGGTAAACCAAAGTTCCATCTCAGCCAATTTCTATTTACCTCCTTGCCGAAAACTTTAAACAACAGTGAATATATTACAATATCCGACAAATAAATTCAAGTTATTAATTTTTTCGTCCTAACATGTCTATAAAATTTAAAAGCGTATTTTTTTCAATAACCTTTGAAAATGAGAGGTGTTCAGATAAAACATTGAGTCCAAAAACAACTACAAACACAGTCCATATCAAAAACGAATTGTAGGCTTTTGAATAGCTATTTGTCAAAATGAGAAAGAACAGATACCCAATCGCGTTAGAGCCGGCATCTCCAAGCATATAAAATTCTCTCAAATCACCTACAAAAAACGGAATGGTTAAAGTCAAAAGCACAACTGCTGTACTGTCAAGATGCACAAAAAAACTAAGTATTACACCGAATATCCATAGCACCTTTATGCATCTGCCAGGTCGAAGGTCAAACAGGTTAAAGAGATTAACACACAGCGAACCCAAAATAGTATAAAAAACTGACTGAGCTACTTCTTTGTGTAAAATCATACTTGAGATAAAAATCACAGCTGGCACTGATATCATCTTTAAAAGTCCAGTTGAAAATTCACCATTTTTTATAAATCTTATAACATGTCCTTTAAAACCTTTGCTTTTATTGTCACCAAAAATGTCGTCCAACAAACCTATAAAGGATATGCACCACATCGAAATAGCCACAACTAACCATTTAGCATTTGAAGTACGAAAAAATATCTGTAATAAGTATATAACCCAGCTCAGCGACAAAACAATACCCATACAACACGGAATTTTCTTACCTCTAAAATTTTCTTTCAACAAAAGATTGTATTTTTTAAGATAGAAAGTGGAAAGAATTAGCATCCCTATTTCGAATCCACAAAAAATTAAATAATCCTTTACCAGATTTTTCACGCCCTCCATTTGGTAATAAAAACCCAAAATATATCCTTCATCTGTCGAATTTTATGTAATAAATCTTTCAAACTTTTTCCCTTTTCGTCGTGTGAAAAATCAAACTCAACCTCTTTTATCTCATAACCCATATTAATAAAATCAATTAACATTGAAATGTCAACTCCATATCTGTCAGGAATGTATTTGATATCTTTTAAAACAGAAAATGGAATTATCCTCTGACCACTGAGACAATGCTCAACCTCTTTTCTGGTATAAATTCTCACCACAAACTTAGCAAACTTTTTCACAACTCCAAAACCTTTTTTTCTCACTTTTATAGGATAACCAATTAGCATTTGTTTATCGTTTAGAACAAAAACTTTTTCACAAAATGCTTGCAACTCTTCTTTTTTTACCTTTAAGTCACCATCCAGAAGGATTATCCTGTCAAAAGACCTGTCTTTGAGATATTCAAATGCTGTTTTTAGAGCCGCACCCTTGCCTTTGTTTTTATCATGTCTTAGTATGATGCACTTATCACACTTAAGTAAAATCTTTTTCTTAGAACCATCATCAATAACAAGTATATTTTTTATAAACTCTATGTTAGATAAGTCCAGAAGAAGCTTTTTAAAAGATTGTGGAGGATTGTATACAGGAATTACCACAACAATATTCAATTGTTTTCTTCCTCTCATGAGAAGTTTGCAAAATCAAATTCTTTATGGCATAACATTTGCAGATTGAAGATTTTGATATAGCTCAAGCAAACCTTCTCTTCTCTTTTTCAATGAATTTTCAGAAACCTCAATGCTTGTAAAGGTATTAGGCATTAAAAGGTTTGCCTCTTTTTTAGTTCCATAATTGCCATTTCCACCTCTTATAAGCTCTATAAGTGAAACTTTGCCTGTCAGTTCATCAACGTTATCAACTGTATCCAAGCCCATGCTTTTGTACTTTTCACAATAGTTTATCTCACTGTACGATTGCTCAACCCCAACAATGTTGAGGTCGTTTATACTTCTCAACTTTTCAATAACTCTTCTATCAACTGCGTTAAAAGTATCGTTCTGAAGAGTATTTCCACCTGCTATTAAAATTGTATCGGCAATTTCTCCTGATAGTCTATTTATTTCTATATATCTTTTTTCTGTAAGTTTTGTCAAAAGTTCATCCTTCATGTCAAATACCGCGTACAATGCTAGAGTATTTATTATGTCTTCTGGAAGTTTATATTCTGAAAAATCGTTTGTCTTGTTATTCAAAACATCCACAAACGTTCTTTTTACTTTTACAATTCTTGCTAACTTTATTTGATTTTTTCTCAAAAAATCTATTAGGTCGTTGTATGAATAATCTGTTGATGTTACAATGAGACTTACAACTGCATTACTTTTGCATGTTTTGAGATATGCATTTACTAGAGTGTCATTTATTTTTCCCAGTTGATTTATCTGCGATTTGTACTCATCAATCTCTTTTAAAAGCCTGTCATTTTCTTTTTTTAACTCAACTAAATTCTTATCTATAAGGCTTAACTGCTGCTGAAACTGTTTTTGAACAAATTTTTCACTATTTACAGAAAATCCAATAAGAATCCCAACTCCAAGAGCAACAAAGATAGAAGCAATAGTAATAACGAAATATTTTATACTAACTCCATTCATTCTTTCCTACCTCAAGATTACTCTCAGTTTTAGTTGAATCAAATAGAAAAAGTACTGAAAAGGTGGGGTTACCATGAGGATTGCAAGTATAGGAATAAGTGCAGAAAACAACAAAACCCCGATATATTTGAAACTTACCTTTTCAGTATAAAGCTTGGATACACCTCGTGCATCCACAAGCTTTGAACCTATTTTTAGCCTGACCAGAAAAGTGCTTGACATTCCTTTTCGACCTTTCTCTAAAAAATCAAGCATACTGCTGTGAGAACCAACCGAAACTATCAGTTCTGCTCCCTTTTCATAAGCCAAAAGCAAAGCCACATCTTCACTTGTGCCAGGACATGCTATTGTTTTTGCCTCAAGTCCCAAAGCCTGTATCCTTTTGAGCCCTGGCGCATATCCATTCGGATATGAATGAACAATTATCTCGTCACATTTGTAAAGACTTTCTTCAGACACACTATCCATATCCCCAATTATAATGTTTGGTCTTATCTTTTCCTCAAGCAATGCATCAGCAGCACCATCAACTGCAATCACTACCGGTTTTATCTCTGTAATATAGCCTTTTATTGCTTTTATATCTTTTTTAAAACTGCTCCCTCTTGTCACAACAAGTACATGTCTTCCAGCTATTTTGGTTGAAATGTCAGGCATTTCAAATTGTCCTAAGATAAATCCTTTTTCCTTTTTCGCATACTCTAAGGTATTTTCTATAAAATCTTCCAAAAGATTTTCCATTTCTTTGAAACTCTTTTGATAAAAAGATTCAAACTCTTCTTTAGAAAGATATTTTGCATCACACAGATAATTGCCGTTTAAAAATATCTTATCATC
The DNA here is from genome assembly GCF_026914305.1 of Caldicellulosiruptor acetigenus. Lineage (NCBI taxonomy): Bacteria > Bacillati > Bacillota > Caldicellulosiruptorales > Caldicellulosiruptoraceae > Caldicellulosiruptor > Caldicellulosiruptor acetigenus. The sequence continues at coordinate 1,430,996 of NZ_CP113866.1, forward strand.
TTTGATTTCTATAATGTCCCCTTCTCTTATTCGATTAAATACATCTTCCCCTAAATTATCAATTATAATCACATCGTGTGAAAGAAGAATCTTCGCACCAACTGCTGGAAACTTCCCAGTAAAAGACTTAGCACAGTTAATTACCACCTTTACTTTTTTTTCTAAGAGAGAATATGCAGCTACCTCATCAATATCCTCGTGCAATATGACAGGTATCTCCCCTGGTCTTAATCTTTTAACTAAGTTCTTGGTCCTTCTATCAATCCTTACCTTGCCTTTTATCATCACTTATCACTCTTGTTTTTTTGCAGTTTTGGATTTACAATTTCACGCCATGATAAGTCTCCTCTATCAAGGGCTTTTATCAAAAGTTCTGCTGTTGCAATGTTTGTTGCAAGAGGAATATTATGGACATCACAAAGACGCAAAAGTGCATTCACATCTGGTTCATGAGGCTGAGCTGTAAGAGGGTCTCTCAAAAATATCACCATGTCAATCTGATTGTATGCAATTAAAGACCCTATCTGCTGGTCCCCTCCGAGCGGACCTGGAAGAAATCTATGAACTTCAAGCCCTGTTGCTTCCTGAATTAACCTTCCAGTAGTTCCTGTCGCATATAATGTGTGTTTTGACAATATAAACTTATAAGCTATTGCAAATTGAACCATAAGTTCTTTTTTCTTATCATGGGCAATAAGTGCTATATTCATTCTCTTCACCTCAAAACATAGTTTTTATATTTTCCCTATAAATGCTTTGCACAATTCCAAGTGATGCCATGGAAGTAAGCATCGAGCTTCCACCATAGCTTACAAACGGCAGAGGAATTCCAGTCACAGGCATTATCCCAAGAGTCATTGCAATATTGACAAACATCTGAAAACTAAACATACCTGCAACCCCAGCAACAATGTAAGATGCAAGCTTTTCTTTGCATGTGGAAGCTATTCTAATAAGGTTCAGTATAAGCAGCGCATATACTGTTATTATAATTATACATCCTACAAAACCAAGTTCTTCCCCTGCCACACCAAATATAAAGTCGGATTCTTTCACAGGAAGATAATCAAGCCTGTTGATTGTTCCCATAAATAAGCCTTTGCCAAATACTCTACCTGACCCTATAGCTATCTGAGAGTATATTACCTGCCATCCTTTTCCCATCGGGTCAAGCTGGGGATTTAAAAATATTCTTATTCTATCTTTTTGATATTCATGAAGAACAAATTCCCATGCAATAGGAATAAACACCAAAAGTGCACCAATTGCTGCGTAGAAATATCTCAAGTCCAGCCCTGCAACAAATAAAATTGTAGCAATTATGGCGATGAACACAGAAGCTGTTCCCAAGTCGGGCTGTTTTAAAACAAGAACTATAGGAATTGCAGTGAAAATCAATACTTTGACCAATGTTTTAAACTTATTAATATTTTCCTGCATTGTAACAACTTTTGCAAAAAATACTACCATGAGCAATTTAGAAATCTCAGACGGCTGAAACGAAAATGGTCCAATTTTTATCCATCTCTGACCACCAAGTACATTTATACCTTTTATGTCTACATACAAAAGCAGAATAACCATTATCATATAAATAATAACATAAAAGTTTGCAAATATTCTATAGTCAATTAATGAAAAAACGAAGTATAAGCTCAGTCCCAAACAAAACCAGATGACTTGCGAAATTACCAATTTATATTTTCCTGTCTCCAGAACGTTTGTCGCACTCGCAATTAAAATAAAGCCAATAAGACAAAGAATTATCATTAAGATGGTTATGAAAACATTGAACCTTTTTTTTATGGTCTCTTTGTTTTTCACTATCATTTTAATCGTCAGCCTCGTTGTTTAAAATCTCAGATTTCTTTACAGATTTTATAGGAATATTGGCAATAAGTGCAGGAACAAATTCGCCTTTCTGCTCAGACGGTGTTCTGGTTATTTGAATTTCCAAGAGTTTGTCGTCAATCACTATGTATTTTTGTATAGCCTTCAAAATCTCATTCTTTATCATCTCTAAAAGTTCTGGAGACACGTTTGCCCTGTCGTGAATAATAACAAGTTTTAGCCTCTCCTTTGCAATGTCTTTTGAAGATTGTTTGTTAAAGAACTTGTTAAAGAATTCAAACATCTTTATTCCTCCTACGAATTATTTAACCCCAAAAGCCTTTTTAGCCTGCTCAAAAAACCTGAATTTTCTTCCTCGCCCACAATAGGAATATTCTCACCCAGAATTCTTCTTGCAATATTCCTATACTCTTGCCCCGCCTTTGATTTTTCGTCCATTACCACAGGTTCTCCTTTATTGGTGGAGATTATAATCTTTTCATCATCAGGAATTATCCCAAGAAGTTCTATTGAAAGAATTTCTAAAATATCATCAATGTCCATCATATCTCCACGCTTTACCATATCAAACCTTATTCTGTTTATGATGAGCTTAGGGTTGTGAAGCTCATATGCTTCCAAAAGACCAATAATTCTGTCGGCGTCACGTACAGCAGAAACTTCCGGGGTTGTCACCACAATTGCTTTTTGTGCACCTGCAATTGCATTTTTAAAGCCTTGCTCAATCCCCGCAGGACAGTCAATCAAGATAAAATCAAAATCGTCCTTCAACTGTTCGCACAAAGCCTTCATCTGCTCAGGTGAAACGGCAGTTTTGTCTTTTGACTGAGCAGCAGGAAGCAAATAAAGCCCATCAAATCTTTTATCTTTAATTAGTGCCTGTTTTGGCTTGCATCTTCCTTCAACAACATCCACAATGTCAAACACAATTCTGTTCTCAAGTCCCATAACAACATCTAAATTCCTAAGACCTATATCAGCATCAATCAAAAGCACCCTTTTTCCCAAAACGCTCAAATATGTCCCTACATTTGCAGTGGTTGTTGTCTTTCCAACTCCACCTTTACCAGATGTAATTACATAAACCTCTCCCATCTTCTAAAACTCTCCTTTTTTCGTTTTTTTAAAATTGCGTAACAGGCTTAACAACTATCGTATCATTTTCTATATAAGCAATCTCAGCAACTGACTTTTCACGTTTATTTTCCTCATCAGGTGCCCTTGCAATTATATTGGCAATCCTGATTTGAACAGGGTCCATCTCAAGCGCAAAAACGACAGCATTTTTGTTCCCTGAAATGCCCGCATGTGCAATCCCTCTGAGCGCTCCCAGGACAATAATGTTATTTTTGGATATCACCTCTGCTCCGGGATTTACATCCCCTATAATTATCAGATCAGACTCTGAGGTTATAACTTGTCCTGAACGCAGAGTACCTTTGTGCACCTTTGCATTGAGCTTTTCTTCTTTTATATTTTCAACTCGTTCCTCTGAAGTCGAAATAAGATTATGAAAACTAATCTCGTCCCATGGAAATATTATATCATGCACTCCTCCAAATGTCTTCATTATCTCTATTAGCTTTTGAAGCTCATAACTGTTAAGCTTCCTTCCAATGAACTGGATAGGAATCTCATATCCTGAAAAAAAATTTTTGCCGTTTATAACTTTTTGCTTAAAATGATCACAGATTGTCTCAAAATCACAACTGCTATCCAAAATGACAGCAATTCCTTTCCCAAACCCTTTTAACACAACAGGTTCATTCAAACCAAACCCTCCCCCTTTTATGGCCTCTCTTCTTGTTGCGAAGGCAAATTAAAATATGCATCTATTATATCCCTTGCAACATACGCAGCATATGAACCATGCCCACCATTTTCCAAAACTATAGCAAAGGCAATCTGGGGGTCATCATAAGGTGCAAAACCAACAAACCAAGCATGTGCAGCCGATGAGTTTGAATACTGTGATGTCCCTGTTTTCCCTGCCACTGTAAACGGCAAATCCTTGAACGCTTGTCTTGCTGTTCCTCCCTCTTCACTTGTAACACTTTTCATTCCTTCAAAAACTGCCTTTTTTGTTGATTCATACATTTTTACCCTGCTGAGTACTTTTGGCACAGACTTATAGATGACTTTCCCATTGGCATCCACAATCTTGTCTATGAGGTTCACCTGATATCTTGTCCCCCCATTTGCAACAGTTGCAATAAAACTTGCCATCTGGATAGGTGTAAATGCATTTATAGACTGACCAATAGCTGCTAAAACTGTATCACCAGGATACCAAGGTTGATTAAAGATTTTCTTTTTATTCTCTTCATTCGCAAGTATACCGTTTGATTCACCATCGAGTTGAATCCCAGTTTTCCCACCAAGACCAAATAGTGTTGCATACCTGTCAATCCTTTCTATACCAAGTCTTCTTCCGGTTTCATAGAAAAATACGTTACAAGAAACTTTAAGAGCATCAACAACATTTACCCAGCCATGCGTGGTTCGATATCTATTCCACAGCCAGCATGCAGGAGTAAACCCTGACTTTGCGTAATACATATATCTACCTGTATCCAATATTTTTTCGTCTGGCTTGATGACACCTTCCTGAAGACCTGCAATCGCTGAGAGTATCTTAAAAGTTGAACCAGGAGGATAAACCCCGGCAATTGCCCTGTTGAACATTGGTCTTGTGGGGTCATTAATCAGCTTATTCCATTCACTGGTAGTGATGCCTTTTATAAATATGTTAGGATTGTATGAAGGATAACTTGTGAGAGCAAGAACATTGCCTGTTTTTACATCAATTACCACAGCAGCACCACTGTTTGCTTTTGGGAATCTCTCACCATAATCACCATTTCTTATCTTTTCTAAAACTTTTTTGAGCGACTCATAAGCAACTTTCTGAAGCTTAGAGTCTATGGTCAGATAGACATTTGCTCCCTTTGTTGGTTGTTTTTCTATCTTGACATCATTTATCCTTCCAAACTTGTCAACTTCAATGAGCTGCAGTCCATCCTTGCCACGCAAATAATCTTCGCACTTTTTTTCTATTCCCTCAACACCAATTAAACTATCCTGAGAATATCCTTTGTCTTTTAACTTTTCGTATTGTTCTTGAGTTATTTTACCTATCCTTCCTACCACGAACGCGTTGTATATTGCATCCTTGTAAATTCTTACTGCCTTTGCTTCTATGTTTACAAACGAAAAATCTCTGCGCCTTTCTTCAATCTCAGCAATAGTCTTCATGGAAATGTCAATTGCAATTGTAACAGGTTGATACATTTGATAATAGTTATAAAAAAGCATATCTTCAATAGCCATTACCTGAAGAGTAGTTTGCAGGTCAAGATTTTCTGGAATATAAAATTTCTTTCTCAAAAATTCAAAAACTTGCTGCGCAGAAAAATTCGAAGGAATGTCTCTATCTTTTTTCCATTGTATTTCTACTTTTTTTGCAAGTTTCTTGTCTGCAATACCAAAATTAAATCTGATAGGATTTATGTCAATTTTAAATTGATTTATGATTTTGTCTCCATTTTTATTTAGAATATTCACAATCTCTATTATCTTTTTTGTAAACTCTCTTTTCTGACTTTCAGTTCGAAGCTGCTGAGTTTTCATAATCTGGAGAACATAGGCAGGCCTGTTGTCAGCAAGTGGTTTACCATTTCTATCGTAAATAATACCCCTTGGCGCTTCCAAGTTTGCTTTTTGCATCAACTTCTTTTCAGAAAGTTCATAGTAATAATCTCCCTTTACAAGCTGTAAATAGCTCAAGCGCCCAGTTAGAATTAACACAAGGCATATAAAAAGTATGTATAAAAAAGTCCACCTATTAAATACGTTTTTTTCTTTTAACTTTTCTATAAACAATATCTTCATTCTTCTTTCAAATTTCTCCCCTTTTTGAGTTTCAGTAAGTATTTACTTTCTCTCAACACAGTAAAGTAAATGAATATTCCAAATACTGAGTCAAGAATAAATTGAATGATAGAATTACTCAAAAATACTGAAGGTAGTGGTATTCTATTAAAAGCAATACCTATTGTAATATATTGTAATAAATTCAAAGAAAAGATGTATATTAAAAGAAACAACAGAAATATCTCAACCCTTTGCAGATAAATCTTTTCTTTAAGTCTATTTGAGATAATTACAAGTAAAACCATTAAAAAGAGGTTTAAGAAAAAGCTATTTGAAAATAAAAAACAAAAAACAAAAATAATAAACAGATTAGCTATTATTGCATCTGAAAAATCAAAAAATATAGCGTTACTAACAATGAGTGGTAAAAAAAGTATTACAGTGTTTCCTTTTATTTGAATAACTTCTTGTAGTACTGTTTGAAAAATAATTGCAATAACAATGTTTATCCCATGCAAAATTAGCTTATTTTTGAGCAATTTACTTCACACCTACCGACAAATTTATATCTTTTACCTGCTTTATTACCATCACATATTCTACATTTTCGATGTCAACTAAAGGTTCTATTAAAATGTTTTTGGTAAGCTCAAACCTGTCGTTTTTTATCTGCACAACCTTGCCAATGGCAATTCCTTTTGGAAATATCTCTCCCATCCCAGAGGTTATAACAATATCATTAAGTTTAATCTTAGAATCTTTCGAAATATACCTCAGCTCACATAACCTTTTTGACAAAAGATTGACACTCCCTCTTACAACACCAATTTCTCTTGTTCGCACAACCATAGCAGATGCTGAAAAATCAGGGTCAAGCAGCGTCACTACTTTTGCCCAATTTGCTCCCGTATCTACAACATATCCTATCAGTCCTTGGTTGTTGATAACAACCATGTTTTTCTTTATGCCGTTTTTTTCTCCTTTGTCGATGATAAAAAAACTAAGCCAGGCTTCTTGAGATCTCTGAACAACTCTGGCAATTTCAAAACTTGCGGCCAACCCAATTTGTTCTTTGAGCCCCAAAAGTTCTTTTAATTTTGCATTTTCACTTTTTATCTCTTCAATGGTAATTTTATCTGTATTTAACTTATTCAGCTCTTCTTTTAATCGCTTGTTCTCAGCAATGATTTGGTTGAGATGAAATATTCCGTTTATATATTCTCTTATGTCTCTGATAATCTTAACTACTTGGGAATTTGCAGGAATATATCCCTCTTTCAATTTTCTCGAGACAATATTTGAATCATAGTTTTTGAGGGATATTACAGTTGCAACTATACTAAATAAAAATGCAAACAAAACAACAATGGTTAATAAAATATTTCTTTTCAAAATATTTCATCCTCCACTATCTTGAGCTCCTGTTAATCATCACATTTCGTAAGGTTTCAATTTCTTCCAGCGCCTTTCCAGCCCCCAGTGCTACACAATCAAGAGGTCTTTCAGCTATGTGAACAGGAAGACCAGTCTCTTTGCTTATAAGTTTGTCAAGCCCTTTTAAAAGCGCACCACCACCTGTCAACATAATCCCTCTTTCCATAATATCTGCTGCAAGCTCTGGTGGAGTTTTTTCAAGAGTTTGTTTTATTGCATCAACAATTGCCATAACAGGTTCTTTTAAGGCATCTCTTATTTCTGTGGATGAAACCTTTATAGTTTTTGGAAGACCTGTTATAAGGTCTCTTCCTTTTATTTCGTACCATTCTTCCTTTTCAAGAGGATATGCAGAGCCAATGTTTATTTTTATCTCCTCTGCAGTTCTATCGCCTATCATTAAGTTGTATTCCTTCTTTATATAGTTTGAAATTGCCTCGTCAAACTCATCCCCAGCAATTCTGAGGGATTTACTGGTGACAATTCCTCCTAAGGATATCACAGCAACCTCTGACGTACCCCCACCAATATCTACTACCATGCTGCCAGACGGCTCATCAACAGGAAGTCCTGCACCAATAGCTGCTGCCATAGGTTCTTCCATTATATAAACCTCTTTTGCTCCTGCCTTGTAAGCCGATTCTTCCACAGCCCTTCTCTCAACTTCTGTAACACCAGATGGAACACATATCACAACTCTTGGTCTTAACCCAAGAAATGATTTTTTATATGCTTTTTCCATAAAATACTTTAACATGACTTGAGTTGTATAAAAATCAGCTATAACACCATCTTTCAATGGTCTTATTGCCACAATGTTGCCAGGTGTTCGGCCAATCATCTCTTTTGCTTCATTTCCAACCGCTAAAATCTTTCCAGTGTCTTTTTGAACAGCCACAACAGACGGTTCATTCACAACAATGCCTTTCCCACGTAAATGTACAAGAGTGTTTGCAGTGCCCAAATCAATTCCCAAATCTCTGTAGAATGATTTTAGAAGTCCCATCACAACTCTCCTTTCATTAAGTCATATCCAAGTTTTTGTAGCATGATGTTTAGTTTGTACAAGGGAAGACCAACTACATTGTAAAAACAGCCCTCTATCCTTTCAACAATTAAGCTTCCAAAACCTTGGATTGCATACGCCCCTGCTTTATCAAAAGGCTCTTTTGTTGAGATATAACTTAATATCTCCTCATCGGACATTTGCTTTATATAAACATTACTTTTTTCGTATTCCACCAAAATTCTCTCGCTTGGTCCATCAATTATACATACACCGGTGTAAACAGTATGCCACTTACCGCTTATTTTTCTGAGCATCCAGAAAGCTTCATCTTCATTTGAGGGCTTCCCCAGGATAACTCCTTCAACAAACACCACAGTGTCAGCTGCAATAACCAAACTTTGTTTACTATCTTCCCCAAGTTTATTAAAAACCTCTTGAGCTTTCTTTTTAGCAAGCTGCATTACATTTTCTTCAACCGACAGACTTTGATCTATACTTTCATCAACATTTGATGGAATTACTTCAAACTCAATGCCAAACTGCTTCAAAAGCTCTATTCTTCTGGGTGATGAGGATGCAAGAATTACTCTTCTCAATTTTGTCAAGCATAACCCCTTTCATACACTGTGTATTGAATGTGAATTTTGTGTAGTCTTCTAAGCTCTCTGATATTCTATTATATCATTAATATGTTACAAAAAAAATAACTTTTGATAAAAAAAGAAGCTGGCAAATTCATGGACCAGCTTCTTTTTTCTAAGATTTAAATTAAACTTAGTACAGTGGTCTTTTCTTATAGTGTGTATGCAAAATATGATGAGCTTTTTCGCTATTTGGATGACCTAAGAACTCTTCATATAATCTTTTTACAGCAGGGTTTTCATGAGACTTTCTTATTGGCAGGGACCTATCCTCATCGTATATTGCGCTTGCTCTGAGCTTTGCAACATCTATTTTCTCCTTGACCTTTGCAGGAACAATTGGCTGACCTCCACCCATTATGCATCCGCCAGGGCATGCCATGATTTCTATAAAGTGATACTCTTTTTCACCGTTTTTGACCATCTCAAGAAGTTTTTTAGCGTTTGCAAGACCATGTGCAACAGCTGCTTTAATCTTCATACTCCCAACGTCAATCTCAGCCTCTCTTATTCCTTCAAGGCCACGAACTTGAGTAATTTCGACATTTTCAAGTGTTTTTCCTGTTAGCACTTCATATACAGTTCGCAGTGCTGCTTCCATTACACCGCCTGTTGTTCCAAAGATGACACCTGCACCTGTTGCATCTCCCATTGGGTCGTCAAAGTGGCTATCCGGCAAGTTCACAAAGTCAATTCCCGCTTCTTTTATCATTCTTGCGAGCTCTCTTGTCGTCAATACTGCATCAACATCTGGATATCCACTTGCCGCAAGTTCTTCCCTTTGAGCTTCGAATTTCTTAGCAGTACATGGCATGATAGACACAACAAACATGTTCGCAGGGTCAATTCCCATTTTCTGTGCAAAGTATGTCTTTAAAATAGCACCAAACATCTCATGTGGTGATTTGCAGGTAGATAAATTATCTAAAAATTCTGGGAAGTAGTGTTCACAGAACTTAATCCAGCCTGGTGAACATGAGGTTATCAACGGTAACTTACCACCGTTTTTAATTCTGTTGATAAGCTCTGTACCTTCTTCCATAATGGTAAGGTCTGCGCCTGTGTCTGTATCAAATACTTTGTCAAACCCAAGCATCTTGAGAGCAGTTACCATCTTGCCGGTAACTCTTGTACCAATTGGAAGTCCAAACTCTTCACCAAGTGCAACTCTGACAGCTGGAGCTGTTTGAACAACCACATATTTGTTCTTATCTGCAAGTGCTTTCCATACAATGTCTGTTGAGTCTTTCTCTCTTAAAGCTCCAACTGGGCAAGCCTGAATACATTGCCCGCACATTGTACATGCAACATCATTTAGACTTCTGTCAAATGCAGTGGATATAACTGTTCTGAAACCTCTGTAATTTGCATTAATAACTCCAACCTCTTGAACATTCCTGCAAACATTTATACATCTTTTACAAAGTATACACTTATTTGGGTCTCTTACAACAGAAGGTGAAAAATCATCAAGAGGTCTTCTTATATTTTCGCCTTCATATCTAATTTGCTTAACATTTAAATCTTCTGCAAGTTTTTGAAGTTCACAGTTTCCGCTTCTGACACATGTCAAGCAGCTCCTGTCATGATTTGAAAGAATAAGCTCAAGATTGACCTTTCTTGCTCTTCTTACCCTTTCACTGTTTGTGATGACCTCCATGCCTTCTGATACAGGGTAGACACAAGCAGCCTGCAAGCTTCTAGCCCCTTTTACTTCAACAACGCACATTCTGCAAGCACCAATTTCATTTATACCTTTGAGATAACACAGGGTTGGAATCTCAACTCCTGCTTCGCGTGCTGCCTGAAGCACTGTATAATCCTTTGGGACCTGAATCTTCTTGCCATCTATTGTTATATTCACCATTTCCATTTGTCATACCCTCCCTTGATTATGCCTTCTTGGAGATTGCTTTAAACGGACACTTCTCTATGCAAACGCCACATTTGATACATTTGCTCTGATCAATCTCAAAAGGCTTTTTAATCTGGCCTGTGATAGCATTTGCAGGACAATTCTTAGCACATATGCCACAACCTTTGCAAAGCTCTTTGTCTATCACAATCCTGAGCAGTGCCTTGCAAGCACCTGCTGGACATCTCTTTTCTTTTACATGTGCCTCATATTCATCCCTAAAATATCTTAGTGTACTCAAAACAGGGTTTGGTGCAGTCTGACCAAGTCCACAAAGAGCACTGTCTTTTATTGAGTATGCAAGCTCTTCTAACTTTTCTAAATCCTCTTCTGTGCCATTTCCGCTTGTTATCTTCTGCAAAATTTCAAGCATTCTTCTTGTCCCTATTCTACATGGTGGACATTTTCCGCATGACTCGTCAACTGTAAATTCTAAGAAGAATTTTGCTATGTCAACCATACAGGTGTCTTCATCCATTACAATCATTCCGCCAGATCCCATCATTGTACCAAGTGCAGTCAAAGAATCAAAATCAATTGGTGTGTCCATAAGCGATGCTGGAATACATCCACCTGATGGTCCACCTGTTTGAACTGCCTTAAATTTCTTGCCGCCAGGAATTCCACCACCAATATCCTCAACTATCTCTCTTACAGTTGTTCCCATTGGAACCTCAATGAGACCTGTATTGTTAACCTTTCCAACAAGTGCAAAAACTTTTGTCCCTTTGCTCTTCTCTGTTCCAATTGATGCAAACCACTCTGGTCCCTTTAGAATTATTACTGGAATGTTTGCGTATGTCTCAACGTTATTAAGTAAAGTAGGTTTTCCCCACAAACCTTTTACAGCTGGGAATGGTGGTCTTGGTCGTGGTTCTCCTCTGTGTCCTTCAATTGATGTCATCAGCGCTGTCTCCTCACCGCAGACAAATGCACCAGCACCAAGCCTTATCTCGATATCAAATTCAAAGTCTGTACCCAAAATATTCTTGCCCAAAAGCCCGTACTGTCTTGCCTGCTCTATAGCAATCTCAAGTCTTTTTACTGCCAAAGGATACTCTGCTCTTACATACACATAACCTTGCTTTGAGCCAATCGCATATCCAGCGATAGCCATTGCTTCAATTACAGAATGCGGGTCACCTTCTAAGATGCTTCTGTCCATGTACGCTCCTGGGTCACCTTCGTCTGCGTTGCAAACAACATACTTAACATCACCTGGAGCTTTTGCTGCAAACTCCCATTTGAGTCCTGTTGGAAAACCACCGCCACCTCTTCCTCTAAGACCTGACCTTTTTACCCAGTCAATTACCTGTTCAGGAGTCATCTCTGTAAGAACCTTTGCCAAAGCCTTGTATCCATCATATGCAATATATTCTTCGATATTTTCTGGATTTATAACACCGCAGTTTCTGAGAGCAATTCGCATCTGTTTTTTATAGAATTTGACCTCATTTAACGATTTAATCTGACCTTCTTCTACAGATTCTCTATACAAAAGTCTCTTTACTATTCTTCCTTTTAAAAGATGTTCTTCAACAATCTCTTTTACATCAGAGTCTGCAACCTTGCTATAAAATGCCCCTTCTGGATAAACAATTACAATTGGACCTTCTGCACAAAGACCAAAACAACCTGTACGAATTACCTGAATCTCATCTTTTAAATTCTGAGCTTCAATCTCTTTTAAAAATGCATCATATATTCTATCTGACCCACCTGATGTACAACCTGTCCCACCGCATACAAGAACGTGCGATCTGTACAATGGCATGTTAGCCTTACCTCCTTTTAGTTATTTGCCTCTTTATTTTCTTCATAGCCAATTGTGTATTCATACACTGGTTTTCCATTGACCAAATGCTCTGCAACAACCTTTAAAACCTTTTCAGGAGTCATTTTGACATATGTGACCTTTTCTTTATTTGGCTCATACACTTCTACAATTGGTTCATACTTACAAAGCCCAATACAGCCTGTTTGAACAACTGTGACGTTTTTTAAATTCCTTTTTTGTATCTCTTCAACAAACTTTAGCATGACAGGTCTTGCACCTGCTGCTATTCCACATGTTGCCATTCCAACAACAACTCTTATACCTTCGCCTTGCTGTTTTCTGAACTCAAGCTCTTCTAACGCTTTTTTCCTTATTTCTTCAAGCTCTTGAATAGACTTAATCATTTATTATTTACACCTCCGGTTAAATTTGATAAACCACTTTCTAACTGACCACGAATAAAGTCAAGAACGCTCAGAGTATTTAAAGGAATATCATCACCCAGAACGTCTCGGATGCTTCTTGTGTCAAAAGTAAACTCGTTTCGGTCTTTTTTGTAACAAAACTTAAAATCCACATCAGGTGCTCCGGTTATAAGTGCAAGTAAGGTCTCGGTTATATTTCCAAGAGGAGGTCTGTCTATATGAGAATGTTTCATCTTAAGCACTATTTTAGTGCCCTTTTCAAGCCTTTCAATAGTAAAGCTTCCTTCACAGTCCATTGCAAGTTGTTTTGCTAAAGAAAGACCAAGTCCTACTTTTCGCGTTTTTCTTGTGGTGTAAAAAGGATCTGTTACTTTATCAATAACATCCTGTGGAATTCCTCTGCCGTTATCCTCTATTGTAATGGTAAAAAGATCCTCTTTCAAATCTTCGGCAATCTCAATCTTAACCAAACTTGCACCTGCTTCTATCGAATTTTGCACAAGGTCAAGGATATAAAGCGAAAGCTCGTTCAATTAAATCACCTTATATTTTTCACCGTTGTCAATTTGTTAAGTTAATATCTTGACAAGATATCTTCAACATCATCCACACTCAATTTCCCGTAAACAGTATTGTCAATCACAACAACCGGTGCCAATCCGCAAGCTCCTAAGCATCTTGTCGCTTCAATTGAAAATTTACCATCTTCTGTTGTTTCACCTACATCAATCTTTAAAAGTTCTTTTAACTTATCCAAAATCTTGTCTGCACCCTTAACATAGCAAGCTGTACCCATGCATACACTTATCTTATGGTCACCTGTCGGCTTTAACGTAAAGCGTGTATAAAATGTTGCAACACCGTAAACCTCTGCCATAGGTATATTGAGTCCTTCTGCTATTCTTTTTTGAACCTCATATGGCAAGTATCCAAAAAGTTCTTGTGCCTCATGCAAAACTGGAATTAAAGCTCCTCTTCTTGATTTATTCTTTTCAATAATCTCATCAAGCTTTTTAAAATTCTCTTCGGTCAGATTCTTTCCCTGGCAACAAGACATAAATCTGCATCCCCCTTCTATTGTTAGAAATTTAACATACTGAGTTAAAACTACTGTTAATATTGTAACATACAACGGGTTATAAATGAAGTATAAATTTTGGAGAATTTAATCGAAAAATATTGTATACAGTATATCACTTTCAATAAAAAATTCTCTTTCGTTTATCTCCCACAAATGATGAGCATCTGAGGAGTGGAGAAAAATATAATCTCTGTTTTGAGGAAGAAACTTGGCAAATTCTATTTCAGTGGTCTTTGATACCTCTAAAAAGGTCAAATCAGTTAGCTCTTCGGGCAAAAAGCCAAGCCTTCCAATTACGCCAAAAGACTGTCTGTTTATGTGGGCAGGGACAAAAATCATATTGTAGAATTTAGAAACCTCATAAATCTGTTTTAAGTTTAGAGTAAGTGGTTGAAGAAGAAGTTTTTCATAGCTTCCGATTATATTGTCCTGTGTATCAACAGTGTATTGATTACCATAAATGTCTTCTCTGAGCTTTACAAAAGGCAAATGTTTGTCAATAATGCTCTGAAATTCTCTTATAATCGAAACATCTTTGTGCTTAAAATACAGCAGAACATGAATCTCCTCTTCTGTTTCAATCTCAACCCCAGGTATAAACAAGATATCAAGCAAGTTTGCCACTTCTAAAAAACTTTCAAGGTTTAAGGTAGAGTTATGGTCTGTTACTGAAATAACATCTAAGCCCTTTATCTTAGCCATATTTATTATATTATGTGGCGTCATATCATTGTCTGCACACGGAGAAAGCAACGAATGAATATGAAGGTCATAATATAGCTTCATTTTTATCTTCCTTTTCTTTAAGAATCAGCAGCCTTGCTGTTTCAAAATGTGAAAGTTCTGTTGTAAAAATTGGAATTTGCTGCTCTATTGATTTTTGAAGCATATCAGAGTCGGGTTTTACTCCTTCTGTTAAGATTATTGCTTTTACTTCTCTGAGAGTTGCTATGGCAACCACATTCACATTGTTTTGAATGGTAATCCATATACTGTTGTCCTTAATATGCGATATTGCGAAACTCAAAACATCTCCAATGTACACATTTTCATACTGCTCATCCTTTACAATCCCATTTGCCAATTCAAAATACCTGCCTAAATCCAAAATGCTTGGCACTACTCATCATTCCTTTCAAGTGATGGTGGCAGTTTATTCGAAAGCTCAACCATCTTGTTTGCAAGCTCTTTTATGTTTTCCCTGAGAATAAAGATACAATCTGTGTCATTGGCAAAACCACGCACTATATCCTCGGCAAGAGTTTTGCATGTAGGTGACCCACAAGCCCCACAGTCCAGTCCCGGCAACATACTGAGTATATTATTTACCTTTTCAAACTTTTCCATAGCTCTTTCAATGTCAGAGTCAAGTTCAAGCACAGGATTTGTTTCTAATTCTTTTTCAAAAAGAACATCCTCAAGCTTGAGAGAAAAACTATTAATAATCTCCTCTGTCCACGCTGAAAGACTCTCTTCTTTGTCTTTTAATTTGGAAGACAATCTTTTAATACGATTTTTGGCAACATACGGATTTTCTACTGCAAGAGGCCCTCCAACACACCCGCCACTGCAAGCAAGACCTTCAAAATATACGATGTCTTTGAGTCTGCCATTTTCAATCTCCTCTAAAACTTTTGCCACGTTGTGAATACCATCTACATTTACATACTCTTCAATTTCCAACGCTAAACTTTCACCGCCTGAGGCTGCCCATCCAATACCTTTGCCTGAGGCAATTGAAAGAGGCTTTATATCTTTTATTTCTCTGAGCTTGCTTCTTACAAGTCCATAAACATCTTTTATCGCTATTACCCCATCAACATATGAACGCTCAAAACCAAGTGGACTATTTACATATGTCATCTTTGCTGCACATGGAGATATAAAAAAAGCTCCTATTTTGTCTTCTTCAATCCCCTTTTCTCTCTGTATCTTTTTCTTAGCAATATATGCAGCAACTTCCATAGGCGAGGCAATTGGCAGGATATTCTCTATTAGGTCTGGAAATTTTGTCTGGATAAGCCTGACAACTGCCGGACATGCAGAGGAAATTATTGGTTTTTTGTTTTTTTCAGATAGAATGAACTGCTTTGTGAAGTAGGTTACTATTTCAGCTGCTTTTGCTACCTCAAATACATCATCAAATCCAAGTTCAAGCAAAGCATATAGTAGCTTATTTACATCATCAACCTCAAATTGGGCGTAAAATGAAGGTGCAGGCAGTGCAATCTTATATTGAAATTTATTGATTTCTTCTAAACTGTCAGTAATGGCATATTTTGCATGGTATGGACATGTCCTTATACATTCCCCGCAATCTATGCACCTTTGGTCAATAATCCTTGCTTTTGAGTTTCGAACTCTAATGGCTTCAGTTGGACATCTTTTAATACAGTTTGTACAACCTTTACATTTCTCTTTGTCAAGCATTATAGAATGCAAATTTTTCATTTATAATTCACTTCCCTACATTTCAAAGATGGTCATTTATTGTAAATAATCATATATACTCTTGTACCCTTGCCTTTTTGTGAATCAATCTCAAAGTAATCTGAATACTTCTTCATGTTTGGAAGACCCATACCCGCTCCAAATCCCAAGTTTCTTATTTCTTCTGGAGCGGTGGAATACCCTTCTTTCATTGCAAGCTCTATATCTTCAATCCCAGGTCCATTGTCTTGAGCTATTACTTCAATCTTATCTTTTGAAATTATGGCTTTTAAAATACCACCAACAGAATGTATAACAATATTCATCTCCGCTTCATAAGAGACAATGGCAACTTTTTTGAGTATCTCTGGTTTTACACCAAGTTTTTTTAAAGTCTCTTTAATCTTAGAAGAAGCTTCACCTGCTAATATAAAATTGCCTGGTTCAATCTCAAATTCCAGCTCAAGCAGCATCTTTCTCAGCAGCACCCTTCTTTCCCAAGTCCGTTTTCATAAAGTATCCCACATGCTTGAAACATTGGATAGTCGGTTCCAAGAAGAGCTATACACTTTTCTTTTGCAAGTTTTAACATCTCTTCAGATGGTTGTTTGCCTCGAACAATTATTACAGCTTTTATATCCATCATCTCTGCAGTTCTTATCACTTGAGGATTTACAAGACCTGTCAATAAAATCACCTTTTCTTTCACAAATGCCAAAACGTCGCTCATAAGGTCAGAACCACATGCATTCAAAAATTCCTCGCTACATAGCTCTTCCGGCTCGAAATAAACCTTGCAATTTAGAAGTTCCTTTATTTTTGTTAATTTCATAACAAAAACCTCCAAAATTTTACTTTTTCTCACCTAATGTTTCAAAAGCTTGGTTGACAATTTCTTCTATTGAAATGTCAACCATGTTATTTTTGGTCTCGTCCTCCATTTTAATATAGAGGAGATATTCTATATTTCCCTCTGGCCCTGTGATTGGCGAATATGTCAGACCCTTGATTGAGATTCCGAGCGAAAAATAGTGATCAATTACCTTTTTGATCACATTTTTATGAGTTTCCTTAGACTTTACAACTCCTCTTTTTCCAACCTCCTTTCTTCCTGCTTCAAACTGGGGTTTTATCAGCAAAACGCTTTCTGTACCATTCTCCATGAACTCTTTTACCTTCTCTGCAATTAGGTTCAAAGAAATAAAGGAGACATCGCATACTATAATATCAATTTTATCCTGAATACTTTTTCTATCAAAGTACCTAAAATTAGTCTTTTCAAAATTTACTACTCTCGGGTCCTCTCTTAACTTCCATGCAAGCTGACCATATCCAACATCCACACAGTAAACCTTTTTAGCACCATGTTGAAGCAAACAGTCTGTAAAACCTCCTGTTGAAGCACCAATGTCAAGGGCTATTTTGCCTTCAACAGAAATTCTAAAAAACTCTAAAGCCTTTTCAAGTTTAAGACCGCCTCTGCTGACATATTTTAGTGGCTCTTTTATTATTATCTGGCTGCTTTCATCTATCATTTCTCCTGCTTTTTCTATCTTTTGATTATTCACATATACGTTACCACTCAAAATTAATGCTTTTGCCTTTTCACGTGATTCTGCCAAACCTTTTTCAACAAGAAGTATATCAGCCCTCTTTTTCAACTCTCTATCAACTCCATAACTACTTTTGTTAAGTTTTCTCTGTCCATCCCGAGCATGAAATAAAGCTGAGAAATTGAACCATGAGGAATAAATCTATCAGGTA
Source organism: Caldicellulosiruptor acetigenus (assembly GCF_026914305.1). NCBI lineage: Bacteria > Bacillati > Bacillota > Caldicellulosiruptorales > Caldicellulosiruptoraceae > Caldicellulosiruptor > Caldicellulosiruptor acetigenus. The sequence continues at coordinate 1,449,196 of NZ_CP113866.1, forward strand.
TAGCTATGTGCCTAATCTCTGGTGATTTTTCTTCAGCTATAATACTTTTTATTTTTTCACCAAGCCCTCCGATAATACTGTTGTCCTCTACAATTAAAATCTTTTGATGTGTATTTATTATTCTTTTTATAATCTTGGTATTCAAAGGTTTTATAAATCTTACATTTACCAGTGTTACATCCAACTTGTTTTTGCTAATAATATCATACAACATTGAAACATGTCTTCCAATAGAAAATATGGCCAGATTCTTTCCTTCTTTTAATATCTCTGGTTCAGAAAGTTTAATTTCATCATAAAGACCTACCTGTTTGCAGCTCCCGCGCGGATATCTTATTGCAATAGGTCCGTCCTGATAAAAAGCTGCAAATTCCAGCATCATTTCAAATTCTTTTGTATCCTTTGGCACCATCAATGTCAAGTTTGGAATTAGGCTCAAATACGATATATCAAAACTTCCATGGTGTGTCTCTCCATCCTCGCCAACAAGACCTGCTCTGTCTACACAGAAGACCACATTCAAATTTTGAAGACACACATCATGAATAATCTGGTCAAAAGCTCTTTGTAGGAAGGTTGAATATATAGCAACAAACGGTTTAAATCCCTCTTTAGCAAGGGCACCTGCAAAAGTGACCGCATGTTCCTCTGCTATTCCAACATCAAAAAACCTTTGAGGATACATCTTTGCAAACTTGCTAAGACCAGTACCATCAGGCATTGCAGCGGTGATTGCTAATATCTTTGGATTGCACTTGGCAAGCTCGCAAAGTTTATCACCTAAAACCTCAGAAAATGTCTTTGAAGTATTGTCAGATAAATGATTTCCAGTTTCTATGTCAAATGGCGGAACACCATGGAACTTTTCTGGAAACCTTTCAGCATGTTCATATCCTTTACCCTTTTGGGTAACCACATGGACCAAAACAGGTCTCTCAAAATCCTTAACACTTTCAAATACTTCACAAAGCCTTTCTATGTCATGACCGTCAATAGGTCCATAATATTCAAATCCAAGCGCTTCAAACAAAGTCCCAGGAAAGAAAAAATATTTTAAACTTCCTTTTACCTTTCTCACAAACTTACTCAAGTTCTTTCCAACAACCGGGATTCCTTCTACCAAGCTATCAGCAGCCTTTTTCAATTTAAAATAACGTGGTTTTGTTCGTACCTTTGATAGATATTTTGCAATCGCACCAACATTTTTGGAGATTGACATGTCATTGTCATTCAAAACAACAAGAAGCTTACCATTGTACCTGCCGGCATTATTGAGTCCTTCATATGCAAGCCCCCCTGTTAAAGCTCCATCTCCTATTACCGCAATCACATTGTGGTTTTCCTTTTTAAGATCACGTGCAACTGCAAATCCCAGTGCAACAGAAATAGATGTGGAACTGTGTCCAGTATCAAACGAGTCATAAATGCTTTCTTTTGACTTTGGAAAACCGCTCAAACCACCAAATTTCCTTAAAGTATTAAATTTTTGTTTTCGTCCTGTCAAAATCTTATAAACATAACATTGATGTCCTACATCCCACACAATTTTATCTTTTGGTGGGTCAAATACTTTTAACAGAGCAAGAGTCAGTTCAACAACTCCCAAATTTGCTGCCAAATGTCCACCTGTATTGGCGATGTTATATAACAGAAATTCTCTTATTTCTTCGGCAAGTTCATAAAGTTCAGATATACTCAATCTTTTTACATCTTCAGGATAGTTTACCTTTTCTAATATACCCAATACTTCTCACTTCCCAAACTACATTTTTAAAAATATTCCAAGAATCTTTCCGCTTATTTTTACAATCTCATTACTCTTTTTGATTGCAAAATATTTTCCAATTGATTTGCCAGATATTGTTATAGCAGCAACCATTGCAGTCAAAAGTATTGAAAGAAGAATGGGATTAGCTTTGCTATTTTTTGCTATATAAAATACAATACTTGCAGAAAGTGCTCCACTCAATATTCCGCATATATCTCCTATAACATCGTTGCAAATAGAAGATACTTTGCTTGCATTTTTTATGAGCCATACACTCACCTTTGCACCTTTTACTTTCTTTGCAGCCATTGCGTGAAAAGGAACCTCATCAGCTGCGGTTGTAGCAATACCAATTATGTCAAAGATTATTCCTAATAAAATTATACAAAATAAAAGTATGAATGAAATTGTCACAGGTAATCTTTCTGATACATAGCTTGAAATGTAGTTTAGAGTAGCCGACAGTAAAAACGATAAAATAAACAATATTAGTGTCCATTTGAAATATTCTCGCTTTTTATTCTGCATTTTCTTCTTATTTTTCATTTTTCATCTCCCAAGACATACTATTTGAAAAATATATAAATTTATTGGGATAGGGTGATTTTACGAAGGGTAAATTTTGCGGCTTAAGGTCTGGTAGGATTTCCCCCAAACTTACCTCCCGTCGCCAGGAGGCGGTTTCCCTTTAAAAGTTTGGGTGTGCGGTTGCCCAACACACAACCAGATCGCCACTTAGTCCGCACTTTAATCCCCTTCGTAAAGCCAAATACTTGGCACAGCCTAGGAGCTTTCCTCGACAGAGGGCATGCTTTCTAGCCTCTTTTGCGAAATAGATTTCAGGCCTCAAGACCTTCCTAAAAACGGGCCCTATTTTTAGGAAGGCCAGAAATTCGGCCATCCGTCTATTCCGCTCAAGGCAGGCTACACTACCCCAAGCACATCCTTCCTTAAAAAAGGACGCATCTGGCGGTAGGTTTTACTAACGCACAAAAAGCTTATTTCTTTTTGTGCGTTAGCCTCCACGGGAAAAGGGTTGCATCCTGCATGCCATTGCAGGACTCCCTTAACCCTTACTCCCAGCTTCAACCCCTGACTGGGCGTCAGAAGCCGAAACCAGGAACTTCATCGGTGTGCCCTTTGGCGGATTTTTAGGCCCGCCTTCGAAAGCAGCCACTCTGACTAGGATACTGCATCACCCTATCCCATTTTAACGTTCTTGATTATTCAGTTTTCAGAATAATATTATATCACAGCTTTTGTTTTGCTTCAAATCATTATTGTGGCAATCAATATTCCAACTACAGCTCCTGCAAAGACCTCTGTAGGTTTGTGACCTATGAGCTCCTTTAGTTTATATTGAGGCTTGTAATGTGGTGAAAGATAAATCTCAATTATCTCGTTCAAAGTCTGTGCCTGTTTCCCAGCCTCTCTTCTTACTCCTGCCGCATCGTACATTACAATTAAAGTGAATGTTAATGAAATAGCAAAATTGGTTGAGCTAAAGCCATCTATAAGCCCCACAGCAGTTGAAAGCCCACATGCAAACGCTGAATGAGAACTCGGCATCCCTCCGGAGCTTATGAACCATTTGAGGTTGAGCTTTCGTGTCATGATAAATGCTATCACAATCTTTAAAAACTGTGCAGCAAACCAGCTGACAACACCAACCTCAAGCGCCTTATTCTTTAAAATCTCTAATACAACCTCTCTCATCTTCCCCTCAACCAATCCTCTTAAGATTTGCATAGGACAAAAGTAGCCTTTTCTGTCCAATATTTTCAAAATCTACTACTGCCTCTCTCCTATCATCTGAAAGCCAGATAACTTTTCCAACTCCAAACTTTCCGTGCTGGACCTTGTTTCCAACCTGTAGATTGCTAATAGAAACATCTTCAGCTTGATTAATCTTGACAGAAAATGTTTGGTGAGTTTTAGTAATAGGACTATAAATAACTTGAATGTATTTTTGAGGAATCTCCTCAATGAAACATGACTTTTGCCGTGAAGAAAACCTGCCAAATACTCTTCGATTGTTAGCATATGTCAGAACAAGAAGCTTTTTTGCTCTGGTAATTGCAACGTAACACAGTCTTCTTTCTTCTTCAAGTTCCTTTTCAGCCTCAACAGGTTCTTCTGCCCTAACAAGCGGAAACAGTCCTTCTTCCAGCCCTGTGAGAAAGACAACTTCAAATTCCAATCCTTTTGCAGCATGAACTGTCATAAGCGAAACTTTTTCTTCTTTTTGAGTATCTTCCTCTTCAGAACTCAAAGTAATAGAGTTCAAAAAGTTTTGCAAGGTTGGCTCTTCATTTTCTTCTTCAAAAATAGCTGCAGCGCTTATAAGCTGCTCAATATTCTTGGCTCTCTGAAACTCTTCTTCACTTTTGCTACTGAGCAAGCTTTCTAAATACCCTGTCTTGTCAAGCACAAGTTTGATGGCTGAAGATACAGACAAATCCTCTGCCTCAGCTTTCAAATCCTCTATCAGCGAGATAAAGCTATTTAGTTTTTCGTATGTCTTTTTGTCAAAATCAAACTTTGCTCGCTCGAGTAAGACGGTATACGCAGAAACATTATATTCTTCGCTCAAAGCCTTTATTTTCTCTATTGTACTGTTTCCTATACCCCTTCTTGGGACATTGATAATCCTAAATAGACTCAAATCGTCATGCGGATTTGTGATAAGTCTCAAATAAGCAATTATATCTTTTATTTCTTTTCTTTCATAAAATCGCAAAGTACCCACAACTTTGTATGGCACAGAATAAGCCGAAAGTGCATTCTCAAAGTTTACAGACTGAGCATTTGTTCGGTAGAGTACTCCTATTTCTGAAGGTGAAAGTCCGCTTTCAATAAGATTTTTCACACTTGATGCAACAAACTCTGCTTCATTCACTTCATCAAAAGCTGAGTATAGAAAAATCTTTTCACCCTCGGTGTTGTCTGTCCACAACCTTTTAGATTTTCTATAATAGTTGTGTTTTATAACCTCATTTGCAGCTGAGAGTATTGTCTTTGTAGACCTGTAGTTTTTTTCTAATTTTATTACCTTGGCATCGCTAAAAACCTTTTCAAATTCCAAAATATTTTTTATATTTGCTCCTCTGAAACTGTATATACTCTGGTCGTCATCACCGACAACACAGACATTTCTGTGTTTTTGTGAAAGTAAATAAATAAAATAAAACTGAGCATGGTTTGTATCTTGATACTCATCTACCAAAATGTATTTAAACTTATTCTGATACTTTTCCAGAATGTCAGGGTTTGTTTCAAAAAGAACTACAGTGTAATACAGAAGGTCATCAAAGTCAAACGCATTGTATTCTTTTAAAAGTTTATTGTAAAGTTTATACACCTCAACAACACGACCATCAACATCACCGTATCTGTATACATCAGAAGGTCCGATTAGTTGATTTTTGAAATTACTAATCTGCCTTGATACATATCTGATATCAAGCTTTTCTGAGTCGATGTTTAGCTTGTCAAAGCACTCCTTTAAAAGCTGCTGTCTATCCTGTGTATCAAATATTACAAAGTTGTTTGAAAATCCTATATTATGAGCTTCCATTCTCAAAATCCTTGCACACGCAGCATGAAAAGTAGACACACACATTTCTGAAAATGACTGAGTGCTAACAAGCCTTTTTATCCTTTCTTTCATCTCATCAGCAGCTTTGTTTGTAAAAGTAATTGCAAGGATATTGCCCGGATTTGCTAACCCCATATTCAATATATATGCTATTCTATATGTTATGACACGAGTTTTCCCTGAACCTGCACCAGCCAATACTAAAAGCGGCCCTTCTGTTGAAAGAACCGCCTCTTTTTGCTGCTCATTTAGTTCTTTTAACCATTCCATCTCTTTCTACTCCCGCAAACTTATATTGTAGTTTTTAAGCTCATCCAAGATTTTCTCTTGAATCTGGTTAATATCACTATCTGAAAGTGTTTTTGATTTTGACCTGAAAACTGCTTTATAGGCATAGCTTTTGAAACCTGGCTTTATTTGTTGTCCTTTGTACACGTCAAACAGACGAAACTCTTCTAAAATGTCAGAGCTATATTTTTTGAAAATTTCTTCAATTACCCTGCTTTCTACATCATCTGGCACAACAAATGCATAGTCCCTCTCAACAGCAGGATATTTTGGAAGCGGAGCATACCTTTTTTCTTTCTTTTCCGCATCAAGCAGCTTATCTATATAAACCTCTGCATATACAACTCTTGCGGGTATGTCAAACCTTTCTAATATATCCGGATGGACTTCTCCAATGTAGCCAATGAGAAAACTTTCCTCGGTATAAATCTTTGCTGAACGTGTAGGATGCAAATTTGGATTTTGATGTTGCGATGAAAACTTAACATCTTTTATTCTCAGCATGTCAAAAAGATTTTCAAGTACACCCTTTAGAGAATAAAAATCCTGAGCCGAACTTCCTATTGCCAAAACAAGTTTTTCTTGCGGAAGTTTTTCGTCTGACTTTTTAAATACTGTAGATAGCTCAAATACTTTCACATCTTTTATATTTCGCGATATATTGAGATAGATTGTTTTTAATATGGAAGACAAAAGCTGCATTCGCATAATCGAAAAATCTTCACCAAGTGGATTTGAAATCTTGACAGCATCATCCAAGTTATACCCTTTTAAAACCTCATAAACCTTTGGCGATTCAAATGAATACGAATAAATCTCATAATAACCGCTATTGGCAAGGAAATTTTTTATACTATTTACCATTTTTTGCTTATGAGTAAGCCCCGAAGATATAGCATTTCCCATGAAAACCCTTGAAGGTAGTTTATCATACCCATATATTCTTATCACTTCTTCAGAGATGTCGGCCATATCTTCAATGTCAGTCCTAAAAGGTGGTATTATAAATACTTCTTTTTCTTTATCATACTCTATTTCAAGCCTGCTAAGAATATTCAAGACCTTACCTTTTTCAATCCTAAGACCAAGAAGCTTCTCTATATATGAAAAATCAGCTTTTACTTCTACTTGCTGCCATGGGTCAACATAGGTATCTACAGCTCCTTTTACAACCTCGCCTGCTCCTATTTGTTCGATAAGAGCACACGCTCTTTGAATTGCAAGTTCTGCAAAGTATGGGCTCAAACCTTTTTCAAACCTGTTTGAAGCCTCTGTTCTAAGCCCTAAATATCGTGCTGTCCTTCTCACCATTGCGGGATTAAAAGTTGCAGACTCTAAAAGTACAAGTGTTGTACTCTCATCAACCTCAGTATCTAATCCACCCATCACACCTGCAACTGCTATAGCCCTTTTCTCATCTGCAATAACAATGTCAGATGAGCGCAAAACCCTCTCTGCTCCATCAAGAGTTACAATCCTTTCGCCGTCGTTTGCAAGTCTTACAAAAACGTTTCTGCCACAAATCTTGTTGAGGTCAAACGCGTGAAGAGGCTGGCCCATCTCAAGCATTACATAATTTGTTACATCAACAATATTATTTATCGGCCTTACACCGCAAGCTACAAGTCTTCTTCTCAGCCACAGAGGCGACTGTCCAATCTTTACGTTTTTTATCACTCTTCCCATATATCTTCTACAAATCTTTTTGTCCTGAATTTCAATACCATCTATATAATTTTTTACTGGCTCATCTGCCTCTTTAAAGTTCAAATTTGGAAATTTAAGGGGTTTGTTTAATATAGCAGCTATCTCTCTTGCAATACCCACAACGCTCAAACAGTCGGGCCTGTTTGAGGTTATTTCAAAATCAATTATCACATCATCTATTCCAAGTGCAATCTTTATGTCAGTCCCTATCATGCTGTTGTCCATACCTTCAAGAATAAATATGCCATTCTCATCAGCATATGAAAACTCGCCGCGGGTAAGCCCAAGCTCCTCCAGCGAACACAACATTCCTTCTGATACTATCCCCTTGAACTCAAGAACATCAATTGTTTTGCCATTTGCCAAAACGGCTCCTGGCTTTGCCACAGGAACATATGAGCTTGGTTTTACATTCTTTGCTGCAGTGATTATTGTAAGTATTTTATCTTTTGTATCTACTTTGCAAACAAAAAGATTTTGGTTATGAGGGTGCAAAGAAATTTCCAAAACTTTACCTACTACTACATTTTTAATATTCTCAAGTCTCTTTTCATATCCCTCTACCTTTGTTCCGCTCATAGTAAGTTTGTCAACAAGCTCATCTACCGAACACTCTATATCAACAAAACTTTTTAACCATTCCAACGAAACCTTCAATACCTTTCACTCCTTTTGTATCAAGTTTTTTATCTGAATTGTTTCAAAAATCTCAAATCATTTTCGTAAAAGAGTCTGATATCTTCAATCTCATATCTCAAAAGCGCTATTCTCTCAACTCCCATACCAAACGCAAAACCAGTATATACATCTGGGTCAATTCCACAGTTCAAAAGAACCTTTCTGTGAACCATTCCTGCACCAAGGATTTCTATCCAGCCTTCACCCTTACACGTTCTGCATCCTTTCCCACCACAGAAGATACATGAAATATCAACCTCGGCCGACGGTTCAGTAAACGGAAAATGGTGCGGTCTGAACCTGACCTTCGTCTGTTCACCGAAAAATCTCTTTGCAAACACTTCAAGTGTCCCTTTCAAATCAGCCATTGTAACCCCTTTATCAACAAACAGTCCTTCTATCTGGTGAAAAATGGGAGAGTGTGTGCTGTCCACCTCGTCTGACCTGTACACCCTTCCCGGAGAAATTATCTTAATTGGGGGTTTTTTACTTTTCATGACCCTGATTTGAACAGGGGAAGTATGCGTCCTCAAAAGCACATCGTCAGAAATATAAAAAGTATCCTGTGTATCTCTTGCAGGATGGTCAGCTGGGATATTCAGTGCTTCAAAGTTATAATAATCAAGTTCCACCTCTGGTCCTTCTGCAATTTCATATCCCATGTTCAGAAAGATTTCTGCTATTTCATTTTGAACCTGGGAGAGGATGTGAATGGCTCCTATTTCTACTCTTTTGCCAGGTATAGTAACATCAATGCGTTCACTTTGTATCCTTTTTTGTTTTTCTTCCTCTAAAAACCTTTTTCGCAGGGTAGCAATGTTTTCCTCAAGGTACTCTCTTAGACTATTTAATTCTTTTCCCATTTGAGCGCGGATTTCTGGTTCAAGCTTTGATAGCTCTTTCAGTTTACTTTTCAAAATACCTTTTTTGCCTAAATATTTGATCTGAAAATCTTCAAGTTCTTGCAAATTCTTGATTTTTGATAGTTCTTCCACACATTGGCTTTTTAAATTTGCTATGTCAGTGTTCAATATTACACACCACCTTTTTGTATTTTTATTGGATTATTTCTCCTTTGACATATTGTTCATAAGCCTGTGTAATCTTAACCTTGTAAATTTCACCAGGTACTATCATATGACTTTTTCTCACTAACGTACGGATATAATTTCCCGAATATCCTTCATAATATCCGTCAAAATCAGAATCCTGTTCAATTAAAACCTCTAACCAATTGCCAACAAACTTCTTGTGAAATTGATATGCAAGATTTGCTGCCACTTCTTTCATTATCTTGCTTCGTCTTTCTTTTTCTTTGCTATCTACTTGGTTTGGCATCTCATAGGCTTTAGTGCCCCTTTTTGGCGAAAATCTAAACACATGAATTCGTGAAAAACCTATTTTCTGAACAAACTCTAAAGTAGCATTGAAATCTTCTTCTGTTTCGCCCGGAAAACCCACTATAATATCAGTGGTGAATGCTACATCCTCCCATTTTTCTCTTATTCTATCTACTATACCTTGATACTGTGCTGTAGTGTAATGCCTGTTCATAAGCTTCAATATTTTATCACTGCCACTTTGAAGAGAAAGATGCAAATGATGGCACAGTTTATCAAAACCAAGTAACCTCTCTATAAACTCATCATTCATTATAACCGGCTCTAAAGAACTTAGTCTAATTCTCTTAACACCTTCAATCTCATTTACCCTCTCAATAACATCTATAAGTGTTACCTTTCCATCCAGATCCTTCCCATAAGCTGAGATGTTAATTCCTGTTATGACAAACTCTTTGTATCCCTTCTGAACAAGCCTTCTGACCTCTTCTTCTATGCTTTTTAAACCTCTGCTTCTAACTGCCCCCCTTGCATATGGGATTATACAATAAGAACAAAACTGGTCACAACCTTCTTCTATCTTTATAAAAGCACGGCTGTGCTCATTAAATTCTGATATCTTGAGCTCTTCAAATGCTTCTCTTTTGTATTCTCCATCTATTGCTACAATTTTCTTTTTGTCCTCCAAATATTGTCTAACATAATCTACAATTCTTTGTCTATCTTTGGTGCCAATTATAATATCTACATCTTCTATCTTTTCAACCTCTTGGAGATACACTTGCGGATAGCATCCCATCACAACCACAATACTTTGCGGGGAAAGTTTTTTAGCCTTTTTTATTGCCTGTCTTGACTTTCTATCGCTTATGTTGGTAACTGTACAGGTATTTATCACGTACACGTCTGCCTTGCTGTCAAAGTCCACAATCTCAAACCCATTTTCTTTAAAAAGTTCAGCCACTGCTTGGGTTTCATACTGGTTGACCTTACATCCAAGTGTATAAAAGGCAATCTTCAATTTAATTTGTTCACCTCCACATTTAAGTTATATTATAATATTTAGCAGCCAATTAGTGAAGAGCTAAAAATTTATCTTCAATTGTTATTTTTCTATGAAAAAAGGGTATAGAAAATGTGTAAGGAGTTAATTGATTTAAAGCTCATAAACATGATATGATAAATAATGAGTATTATTTTTGTTGTGAAGGGAGGAATTTAAAATGAAAACAGTAACAGTAAAGCTGAACACAATCGATGCTGTCAAGAACTTTGTCAACATTGTTAGCAAGTACCCGTTTGATATTGACCTTACATCAGGAAGGTATGTTGTTGACGCAAAATCTATCATGGGAATATTCAGTTTAGACCTCAGCAAACCTATCAAGGTAGAGATTCACTCAGACAATTGCGATGACCTACTCAAAGAGCTCGAACCGTTTATGGAAAAATAAGAAAAAATAAATTTAGCGTGGATTTTACGTCCACGCTAAATTTATTTTTGTCTCATTCTCTTTTCAAACAATTTTTCTTTTATTCTATCCCATAAAGATTTTCTTTGACATTCTTGTAATGCAACAATTGGAAAACTCCATTTTTCACCTTTGAGATATAAATTTAACCCACCAACCACCTTGTTTTTTTCAATGGGTGCTTCTGCCACCTGCAAAAGTACCTCTATTTTTGGCAGACAATTTAAGTCTACTACCCAGTATCTTTGATATGTTGTTCCAACTTTTATCCAATCATTTATCCCATTTTTAACTTTTACATAACCTATTTCGCCAGGTAGAAGCTTTATCACTTTAAAATTGCTATAACAATAGTCGAGAATCTTTCGCGTATCATTCCACATATCCGGAGCATTTAAAACTACGCATATGACTCTAAAATCATCTCTGCAAGCAGAAGTGACAAGACACCTACCAGCCTTTTTTGTAAATCCAGTCTTTACACCTTCAGCCCCCGGATATAATCTTAACATCTTGTTTTTGTTCTTCAAGATTCGATTGTAAGGTCTTGTTGTCCATGGTACTTCTTTTTCTGTGGTCTTTACTATCTGCCGAAAAATTGGATTTCTCATAGCATATGCGGCAAGTTTCGCCAGGTCGTGAGCTGTTGTATAGTGCTCACCTTGTTCTAAGCCATGTGGAGATGAAAATACGGTATTTGAAAGTCCAAGCTCTTTTGCTTTCTTGTTCATAAGATTGACAAATCTTTTTACATCACCGGCTGTTGCTATTGCCAAGGCGACAGCAGCATCATTCCCAGAAGAAAGCATAAGTCCATATAAAAGGTCTATTATTTTCAGTTTTTCTCCTTTTTCGAGGTACATAGATGAGCCTGGAACTCCTACAGCCTGTGGCGGAATTTCAATTTCTTTGTTTACATCACAGTTTTCTAACACCAAGATTGCTGTCATTATTTTGGTTGTGCTTGCCATCGGAAGTTTTAAATCCTTGTTTTTTTCAAAGAGAATCTTTCTTGTTACCCATTCAATAGCTATGGCAGATTTAGAGCTTATCTGTGGTAAATTCTTTTTTTCATTTGCATAGCATATCTTACCAAATGTTGTAGTTATTATTATCGCAAATACAAGAACAAATGCCCTTGCTTTCATTACAAAAAGAACACCCCCACATCTACTTAGTATACCCATGGATGTGAGGGCATATGTACTTTTAATTTTTATTATAAATTCTTTTGAAAATCTCTAACATAGTCTTGGCAGAATCTCCTCCTAATCTTTCTATTAAAGCATTTGCCAGAACATATGCAATTGCCGCTCTCATAACAATACTTCCTGCCGGCACAGCACATGTGTCAGACCTTTCCACTGCGGCCTCAGCAGGTTGAAAAGTTTTCATATCCACACTTTTGAGAGGCTTATAGAGCGTTGGAATTGGCTTGAAAGCAGCCCGAACAACAATATCCATGCCGTTTGAAATTCCGCCTTCTATACCACCTGCATTGTTTGTTTTTCGATAAAAACCTCTCTTATCATCATAATAAATTTCATCATGAACTTCAGAACCAAACCGCCTTGCCGCTTCAAAACCTAAACCAATTTCAACACCTTTGACAGACTGAATACTCATCACAGCCTGAGCAATCTGCGCATCAAGTTTTCTGTCCCAGTGAACATGGCTGCCAAGACCATATGGAACATTTTTGCAAATAACCTCGGCAACCCCGCCTACGCTGTCACCCATTTGTCTTGCTATATCAATCTCCTGCTTCATCTGCATTTCAGCTTCTTTGTCAATACAAAATAGCTCTGAATAAGATAAAGCCTGTTCAAAAAGCTCTGTGTCATCAAATGAATATGACTTTGTAAGCCGTACCCTACCAATCTCAATAACATGGTTGTAAAGTTTAATGCCAAACATTTTTAAAAGTTCTTCACAAACAGCTCCAACTGCTACCCTTATAGCAGTTTCTCTTGCACTGGCTCTTTCCAATACATTTCTTGCATCATCAAACTCATATTTTAAACAGCCAGCCAAATCTGCATGACCAGGCCGTGGAACTATCACTTTTTTGGTATCTACATCACACTGTATTGCATCCATAAAACTTTTCCAGTTTTCATAGTCTCTATTTTCAATCATCAATGTAATGGGGGCTCCTGTGGTAAAAGAGTTTCTGACTCCTGATAAAATTGTCACTCTGTCCTTTTCTATTTCCATTCGTTTCCCTCTGCCATAACCTCTCTGGCGTAGTTGTAAAAGATGGTTTATATTTTCTATGTCTATTTTTACATGTGCAGGAAATCCTTCTACTATGGCTATTAAAGCTTTTCCATGTGTCTCACCAGCGTCTAAAAATCTCATTGTTTCACCTCAGCTTCTTTGTTTTTGTATCAAACAAATTACTCTTCTCAAATATAATGATAATATACTAAGCATTATCGTTTTTGAGTAGGTAGAAAAGATGAAAAGAAGACTTGTTCGCATACTTTTTACATTATTAGCAGTTTATATTATCTTAAGCATATTTATCATTAAAAATTCGGATAAACATATATACGTGTACCATGAACCTTCCAATTTATCCATCCGCTATGGAGAATCACAATACTCAGTGATAGTACAGAATATAAAAGTAAGTCTTGAAAAAGTGACAAAAGAAAAATTTTATATCACATACTCTCAGGTTACCGGAAATCAGAGTTACTTTGGTTTAACACTTATCATAGAGAACTTAGAAAAAAAGAAGATTAATAAGGCTGCTTTTGAATATATTTACATTGAAGATACAACCACAAAACAAAAATACTATCCAATTCCTTATTTTGAGATAGAAAATTTTCCTCAAGACCAACCTCTGTTGTATAAAGCAAAATTCTACGCTAAATTTCAGCCCTTGCCACATGATACTCATACAATAAATATCTACTTTAAATTTGCAGGTAACCTGTTTACTCTTAAAAACGTTGATATAAGATAAACTTTCTTTTTAGTAATCGTTCAACGCAAGGCTGAGAAGGTACCTCAGCTCTTCTAAATTTGAATTGAGGGCAAATAACCTTTCTGGAGAAATAGCAGAGTTTTTTATACCTTCTTTTAGTCTATCCAGTTCATATTCAATCTCCTCAATCTGAGCAAGTACTGAAAGATTGATAAATGAAGGAAGTTCTGAGAACAACCTTTCACTTTGTGCAACATACTCAGGTGTAATTTCGTACATCTCGCCACGCGCAGGGACAATGACATCAGTGTTAAACCTGTTTTGGAGCTCCTTAGCAAATTCGAGCTGACCTTCCTTCTCGCCATGGACCACAAAAATCTTCTTTGGTTTTTCGCTCATCTGTTCAATCCACGAAAAAAGCCCACTTTTATCTGCATGACCAGAATATGCCTCGATATACTCTATCTTTGCTCTTACTTCCACCTCTTCACCAAATATCTTTACCTTCTTCTGTCCATCCAAAAGCCTTCTTCCCAGCGTGTTTGGCGCCTGATATCCAACAAAAAGCACAGTATTTTTCTCATTCCACAAATTATGTTTAAGATGATGTTTTATCCTTCCTGCCTCACACATCCCACTTGAAGAGATTATTATACAGCTTTTATCATACTCATTTAACCACTTGGACTCATCAACAGATTTTATAAACCTCAAATTAGGAGGCTCAAGAGGATATATTCCATTTTTTATGAACATAGCTGCCTCTGCATCAAAATAATCTATATGTTTTTTGTAAATGGCAGTTGCAGAAGTTGCAAGCGGGCTGTCAACAAAAATCTCTACATTTCTTATAATTTTAGCCTCTTCAGAATCAGTGCTAATTTCTTTTGCAATCTCATATAATATTTCCTGTGTTCTCCCAACTGCAAAAGATGGAATTATAACCTTTCCGCCATTTGAAATAGTTGTACTAATTATATCTATAAGTTTTTTAGATTTGTTTTCAACGTCTACATGAAGCCTATTACCGTAAGTGCTTTCAATGAACAGATAATCGCAACCATCTATTATGGTAGGGTCCTTCAAAATAGGAACATTTCTGTTCCCCAAATCACCAGAAAAAACAAGTTTGTACTCCTTACCATTTTCTTTTATATAAAGTTCAACTATAGCTGAACCAAGCATGTGTCCTGCATCTTTAAAAACAAAACTCAAATTTTTGTCTATTTGAATTTTCTGACCATATTTCACGCCTCTGAAATGTTTTAAAACATTTTCTGCATCTTCTAAGGTATAAAGCGGCAGCAGTAGCTCTTTCCCTTCTCTTTTCCTTTTTCTATTCTTCCATTCAATCTCGCTTTCCTGAATATGAGCGCTGTCTGGCAACATAATACTACACAGGTCCATTGTCGCATCTGTTGTGTAAATTACTCCTCTAAAGCCATCCTTATAGAGTTTGGGAATTCTTCCGCTGTGGTCAATATGGGCGTGAGAAAGAATGACAAATTCAATTTCTGACAGATTAAAAGGAAATGATTCATAGTTGAGCAGTTCTTCAGTCAAACCACCTTGAAACATACCACAATCTACCAGAAATTTTTTGCCTTCAAGCTCAAAAAGGTAGCATGAACCTGTCACGCTCTGAGCTCCACCTATAAATGTTATCTTCAAATTTTCCCTCTCCTCTCATTCAAACTTAACCTTACCATACTGCGGTACAATCTCAAACCATGTGTTCCCTTTTAAAAGCTTAATCTCTTGCCCATTTTCATCTTTTAATATAAATGAATTTTTCATATTAAATTCATAAGTGATTGGAATAGTCTTTCCCATTTGTAGAACATACCCTTTTCCTTTTGAAAAATCCACTTCCTGTCTACCTTTGTCGTCGTTTTTTATTGTGTCATAGTGAGCAAATATTATTACTAAGTTTTTTGCAGTCAGTACAGCACCTGTCTCTTTGTCAAGATGAGGTTTTTCTTTGATAAACCTTTTGTAAACTTTTTTCTGAGCATCATATTCATACCTAACATAATACCATCCTGAAAAAGTAATTTTTATCTTGGTGTTTTCTGAATTCCATTTATTTACAACTTCATCTGTTAAAGGATATGTTTTGTAAGTTTTCTGCATTTTGTAACCCTTTTTATCAAAAAAAGCTGTAAGCTTCTCCATAGAAGAATAGAGATTATGCGGTGCTTTTCTATCTGAGGTCCTGAAGAAAATTCCGCCACCTGTGTATATGGCATCAATATGGGGTATAAAATTCTGTTTGAAAAGCCTGTAAGCTTGTGGACTCCCACCACAGTGTACAAAGTAAGCATTAAGCGATTTTGCTATCTGCATAAAATACGGTCTTGCACTTCTTATAGGACCTACTTTTTTAGGATATGTATGGTGATATATTGCCATAATTCGTGTTGCTCCACCCTCAATCAAAGCTTCATAAAGGTACTCAGCCTGATTTAACGAAGATTGAGGGATTGCACCGGGTTCATTATTAATCATAACTGCTATTATTTGATGTTCATCTTTTTGGTAAATGGCATCTCCAGTGAATCTGCAAAGATAGTCAAACTGCTGAGCTTGACTATTGTCTTTTCCTTCTTTTTTATGTGCTTGTAATGTTTTACTTGTTTTTGAAATTTCATTCTTGGTCTCCTTTTTGCCACATGCTGACAAAGAAAAAATTATCATTCCTATTATAATAAGCGATAAAATCCTTTTTAAATAAACTCCTTTTTTGCCTTTCATAAAGGTCCCTCTTTCATTTTATCTTGAATATCAAAAGGGTTACAAGAACTCCAATAATTGCACCTACAAGTGTTTCCCAAACTGTATGAATCTTAGCTTCTATCCTGCTCTCAAGTACCAATAGAGCCAAAAAAAGAGCAAGTGATACTATTATGAGGTTGTTTGTGAGCATTAAAATAGCAGTTGCCGCAGCAAAAGCCAAAGCAGTATGACCGCTTGGCATTCCGCCCTGCATAAACTTTGTTCTATTTGTAACAGCCTTAACAACTATTATGACCATTGCCACAATTATAAGGGATAAAAACACTACATGGAAAGAAATACCTCTTATATGTTTAAGTGTTAACTCTATTGGCAGCTTTATTTTATCATAAAAAAGAAAATACCCTATAGTCAATGACATCAAGGCAGACACCAACACAGCCCCTGCTGCCACGTCTTTTGCAATCTTTGCTTTTGGTTCAAACTCTTTTGCTATAAGGTCTATAGCATTCTCTATTGCAGTATTTATAAGCTCTGTTGCAATAACCAAGCCAATACAAATTAGTACTAATATGGTTTCAATTTTATTAAGTTTAAAGACAATAGTTAAAAAAAGGATTGCAAAAGCTATTATAAAGTGAATCTTCATATTTCTCTGAGTCTTAAACGCAATTATTATTCCGTTTATTGCATTGTCAAAGCTCTCCAGCAAGGTTCTTCTTTTGTTCATCTTGTCAACCCCATGCTCTGTAAAATTTGCTCTTCATACTCTCTCATTACTTTTCTATCATCATCTTCTATGTGGTCAAAACCCAAAAGATGTAAAACAGAATGTACAGTCAAATAAGCAACCTCTCTTTCCAATGAGTGACCAAATTCTTCAGCCTGCTGTGCTGCCTTTTCGATTGAAATTACAATGTCACCAAGCGGAATTTCATCCTCCATAATTACTATATCTTCTAAAAGCTTCCCATTTTTAAATTCAAATATAGGAAAAGATAGTACATCTGTTTCTTTATTGACATTTCTATAATTTTTATTGAGTTCCTTTATGAAGTTGTTGTCAACTATGAGTACGCTTATTTCAAAGTTCTCTTCTTCCAAGAAAACCTTAATGGTATTTACAATCGACTCTTCAATTATCTTTGAAATGTGCTGGTCAACATCAACCTTATCCTGCTGATTTTGAATGAATATTTTCACTTCCTACTATCACCTCATCTGGTTTGTTTGAAGAATCTTCAAATATATTATAACTGACCCTCTTGTGAAAAACACCAGTCAAAACTTTGATAAAACTTTCTGATATAATCTCAAGTTCTTTAAACGTCAAATCGCTGTTATTTAGCTGCCCATCCAGAAGCTTTTCTTGGATAACATTTCTTATAGTAGCTTCAATCAGTTGAGGCGTCGGAGAAGAAAGAGCCCTGACAGCTGCTTCAACAGAGTCAGCCAGCATAACAATTGCAGCTTCTTTACTCTGTGGAATTGGTCCATCATACCTAAACTTTTCTTCGCTCACTTGCTGATTTTGACTTAGCGCTTTTCCATAAAAAAATGCCACCTTAGTAGTACCATGATGCTGTTTTATAATGTCAAGTACCTGCCTCGGTAGCCTGTATTCCTTCCCAATCTCCACTCCATCTTTTGTATGTGAGATTATTATAAGAGCTGAAAGAGTAGGAGTTATCCTGTTGTGAGGGTCTTCTTCAATAATCTGATTTTCTTTAAAATAAAAAGGTCTTTTTAGCTTTCCTATGTCGTGATAATAAGCACCTATGCGGGCAAGAAGGTAATTGCCGCCGACTGCCTCACATGCAATCTCAGCCAAATTTCCAACTATTAAACTGTGATGATAAGTACCTGGAGCTTCAAGTAAAAGTCTTTTTAGCAGCGGATGGTTGGGATTAGAAAGCTCCATAAGTCTAATCGGGGTGGTAAAATCAAACAAGTACTCCCACACTGGTAAAGTTCCATACGCAATAATAAACGAAAGCGTCGTACCAATAAAAGAGTTTGCTGAAGTGGTCAACACCTCAGCTCCATTTATTTTAAACACCAGTTCAGCTGATAAAACAAAAAGCGAGGATATTAAACTGGCCAAAAATCCGTGAGATATAAATTGTAGTCTATTATGAATACTGTGTGATACAATTGCACATAAACTTCCTGTCACAAAAAGATGAAGAGCAAAACTGAGGTTATCCATCCCCACAATTAGCAGGTTTACTATTGAGAGTACCATGTTAAAAATAATCGAAACTCTAACATCAATCAAAAGAGAAATCAAAATAACCCCTACAAAAGCCGGCACAGCAAATGTTGGTATAGGAAGAAGAAACTTTATTAACAGAAGATTCAAAATTATAATGGCACTTGTTGCTGCCATATCTCTGCAGCTGTCTATAAATTTTCTTTCAAAAAGATAAAAGTACACTCCCATTATGAGAGAAAGTATCAAAATTAATAAAATGGCAGCTGACAAATCACCGGCTATTCTAAATTTAGAATATTTTATATCAGGATTAAAAAATCTAAAGATTTTATCCCAAATTATAGGTGTTGCTTTTCTTTTAGACAGTGCTATCAATAGCAACGAGGTCCCAAAAAAAGAGCAAAAAAGAATAAATCGATAAAAATATATCTTCTTTCTCTCATGCCATCGTCCAAAAATTTTTAACATGGTCTATACTTTTTGTTTCTCCTTTCGTTTTTCTTCATACCTGTTGTAAGCGTTAATAATCTTTTGAACAAGTTGATGACGAACAACATCCTGGTATGTCAAAAAAACAAATTCTATTCCCTCGATATCCCTAAGTATCTTCGTTACCTGAACAAGACCAGACTCAACACCACTTGGCAAGTCAATCTGAGTGATATCACCAGTTACCACTGCCTTTGAACCAAAACCAAGCCTTGTCAAAAACATCTTCATCTGCTCTGAAGTTGTGTTTTGTGCCTCATCTAAGATTATAAAAGCATCATCTAACGTCCTTCCGCGCATGTACGCAAGCGGTGCAACCTCAATTACTCCTCTTTCCATATACCGTTGGTAGGTTTCTGTGCCAATTAGGTCATGCAGCGCATCATAAATTGGTCGCAAGTATGGGTCTACCTTTGTCTGCAAATCTCCAGGTAAAAACCCTAATTTTTCACCTGCTTCAACAGCCGGTCTTGTGAGAATAATCTTGCTTACCTCTTTCTTTTTGAGGTAATGAACAGCCATTGCCATAGCCAAGTAAGTCTTACCTGTACCTGCAGGTCCAATGCCAAATACAATTGTATTGTTCATAATTGCATTTATATATCGTTTTTGGCCAAGGGTTTTAGGTTTTACCTGTTTACCTCTATGAGTTATAAAGATAACATCATTTTCTAAACTTCTTATCTCTTCATCTTCTAAAGTCTCTACTATATAACGGATGGTATGTTCGTCAATATCTAATTTTTTCTTCTCCATGTCATGTAATATTTTTATTGTCTTTTCAGCCTTGCTTATATTTTCTGGACTGCTGCCTATGATTTTTATACCATTGTCTCTAAACACAATATTTACATTCAAAAGCTCTTCTAACGTCCTTACTTTGGAATCAAACTCACCAAATATATTCCAAAGCTCTTGGGTGTCTTCAATGTTTAAAGTTGAAATAAGTCTTTCTTCCAAATATTTCTGACCTCCTATGATTTTATTTTTTTATGCCAATTTCTTCTAAACATTCATAATTTCTTTGGCATTCAATTTTCCTTATTTCACCTTTTTGCTTTATCATTTTTATATATGTGCGAACTGACAAAACGTTTAATATCTTCTTATTTTTTGTAAGTGACATAAACTTTTGGTCGCATTCTCTTTTAACCTTTTCTTTTATTTGAGCAAGCGTAGGTACAAATCTTTTCAGCTTGTATCTTTTGATTTCATACACTCCCACCCAAATAGCCAAAGGTGAAAGTTTATACTCTTTTATTTTAATTTTATCACAATTTTCGTTTTTAGTAACTATATTTTTAAGCTTGATTTCATAATTACCAACTTTTATGTATGGAACTGTTGCTTTTGAAATATATTCTTTTTGATATAAAGGAATAGTAAAATCTGCAGGAATGGTATAAAATGTGATTGCTTCAATTTGGGCATTTGCATCTTCATAATACTCAATTCCATCTTTGGAGGTCACTTTATTATCTACAAGAAGCTGTCCACACACTACAGTATCACCTTCTTTGACAAGTAAATTTCCTGATTTTAAGATTATTCTTTTAATAACTCCGCTACTTGCTGCAAATATCTGTCCTTTCTTGTTCTCAACTTCTGCCTTTTCTCTTTTTACATATTCCACAAACAAACGAGCACCTTCTTTTTTCACATTTACCCACATCAAATCACCCAAATCAGCAAGAAGTTTTCTTTCAAGTATTTTTTCGTCAATTTTATTTTTCAGCATAAATGGCTTTATATTGTACTGGTAAAGTTTTTCTTTTATTTTTTCATCCAACAATATGTCTGCAGAACCATGGTTTAAAATAGCTATGTCAAAAATAAATTGATTAAAAACTATTAAAATAAAAATACATACTCCAACTGTAATTACTTTCCATAACGTTAGCTCCTTTAAATAAAAATACATTCCATTTTTCTCTAAAATGCTTATTTTGCACATTGTCCTTTTTGCTATCTTTGTTACTTTTTTAAAATCTTTGGTCGAAATGCCTATAATAATGGTATTGTCTTGTTTAGAATACAGTTTAAGTAAAATCTTATTGAAAATAAGCATGTTTAAAAATTTGTTTAGATTCTCTCCTTCTACTTTTAAAACAAGTCTTCCACTGCACACTCTCTAATCACTTCTCCCTTGCGCGGGATCAAAAAAATATTTTACAGACTTTATTCTTCCCCTTATAATAATTGTTTCACTGTCCATTCTTTCAATTACAAGTTTATCCCCTTCAATTGCAAGAGGAGAGATGTTTGTGTTTACTTTAACCAAAGCATCTTCATAGCTAATGAGTCCTTTATGGTTCTCAACAACAATTTCTTGGTCACCTATTAAAGTAATTCTTGGCTGGTCTGTTATAACTTCTTGGGGAAGCTGAGATAGCAAAGCAAACTGTCTTAAATCCTTCTTTGACCTCTTTGGCATAAAGGTTTTATTTAAAAAATTAAGGTTCACCTCTATTTTATTTTTCCTCAAATTTTTTTATAACTTATCCAAAATAAAAAAATGGCCTTCTGTTTTACATCAAGAAGGCCACTTTTTATCTTTCAATTATTTTTATTCACTGTTGTAAATATTTTTTGACAATCTCACTTACAACTTTTCCTTCTGCTCTGCCACTTACCT
This sequence comes from Caldicellulosiruptor acetigenus, assembly GCF_026914305.1. Lineage (NCBI taxonomy): Bacteria > Bacillati > Bacillota > Caldicellulosiruptorales > Caldicellulosiruptoraceae > Caldicellulosiruptor > Caldicellulosiruptor acetigenus. The sequence continues at coordinate 1,471,060 of NZ_CP113866.1, forward strand.
TTTTCATAACCTCTTGCATTACCTTCCCCATATCTTTCATTCCATTAGGTTTTATAATTTCTATAGTTTCTTTTACAACCTGCTCTATTTCTTCTTCGCTGAGCATAGGTGGAAGGTAAGAATTTAAAATTTCAATCTCTCTATTTAACTCATCTATCAAATCCTGTCTGCCACTTTTTATATACTCAGGTAAACTGTCTTTTCTCTTTTTAATCTCCTTCGCGATAACATTCAACACTCCACTATCGTCAAGAACCACCTTGTTGTCCTTTTCAAACTGCAATATAGCAGCTCTCACCATACCAACAACATTTTTTCTGACAACATCCTTTTCTTTCATAGCAGTTTTATAATCTTCAAGGAGCTTATCTTTGAGACTCAACAAAAACGCCTCCTACTCCTTATCTGCGCTTTCTCCTGCGTGCAGCTTCTGATTTTTTCTTCCTTCTAACGCTTGGACTTTCATAGTGCTCTCTTTTTCTGAGCTCAGCCAAAACCCCAGCTTCTGCACATTTCTTTTTAAATCTTCTGAGGGCACTATCGAGTGATTCGTTTTCACCCACTCTTACTTCTGACATCAATTTCCCTCCCCTCAAACAAGGCTCAAAAACCCTACCTCAGGATTATGGTATTATTATAACTCACTTTTTTAAGATATGTCAAACAGTTTTAGATATTACAACTTGTCTTCTGCCCAAAGCCTCTCAAAATTCAAAAACAACTCTTTGTTTTTCTTCTCAAGATTTATCGGCTTAAATTTTTTGTCAACAAAAGCATGTTCAGTAAAACCTGTGGCACATAAAACTCCATCTCTCTTAACCTCATAGTAAAATTTTATTCTCGTAGGTGTTAAATTATTAACCCTTGCACTCACTAAAATTTTATCCTCGTAAAAGCAAGCTCTCTTAAAATCGCAAGAGCAGCTTACAAGTGGCAGATACACTCCAAACTCATTTTCAATCTGAGAATAAGAAACTCCCACCTTTTTTATAAGCTCTGTACGAGCTGCTTCAAACCACACAAAATAATTTGAGTGATGTGCAATACCCATTCTATCTGTTTCAGCATACCTTACTGTTAATTCTATTTCTATCATTATTTGTTACCCCTAAAACTTTTATTCTTCTGTCTTCTGCTCTCCACTAAATACTATTCCCTTTTGAGTATCAATTGTAACCACAATCCCTGTTTTTAATATCTCTAATGCATTTTTAGCATCTGTGATTACAGGGATATCAAGTGCAGCACCTACAATTACAGCATGAGAGTTCTGTCCACCTTCTTCTGTGATAATACCAGATGCTCTTTTCATATATGGTATAAACTCGTTATTTGTTTGATTTGTAACAATAATATCTCCATCTTCAAAATTCTGTTTAAGATCATTAATGGTTTTTACAACACAGACCCTGCTTGTCACCTTTCCACTTCCCCAGCCACGCCCTTCAACCAGAACATGTCCTACAACATGAACTTTAAGTATATTTGTTGTTCCACTTACACCAACAGGAACTCCGGCAGTGATAACAACCAAATCTCCATTTTTTACAATCTTGGATTTCACAGCTATCTCAACAGCATGGTCAAATATATCATCGGTTGAACTCTTGTACTCTGCCAAAAATGGATACACACCCCATGACAGATTCAACTGTCTTCTTACCTTCTCACAAGGTGTGGTTGCAATAATCGGACAAGCAGGTCTGAATTTTGAGACCATTCTTGCAGTGTTACCTGACTTTGTCACAGTTATAATAGCCTTTGCGCCAAGGTCATGTGCGGTTGTACAAGTTGCGTGCGAAATAGCATTTGTAACGTTAACAGGCATATCAAATACCTGAGACTGAAATCTCTTGATATAATCAATCTGATTTTCCACTCTCTCGGCAATCTTTGCCATTGTAGCAACACTTTCAACGGGGTATTTGCCCATTGCCGTCTCGCCAGAGAGCATTATTGCAGACGTGCCATCAAATATAGCATTGGCAATATCGCTAACCTCTGCCCTGGTAGGTCTTGGATTTCGTATCATAGATTCAAGCATCTGTGTTGCTGTTATGACAGGCTTCCCTGCTTTGTAGCATTTTTCAATGAGCATTTTTTGAACAAGGGGGACTTCCTCAAAAGGAAGTTCTACCCCTAAATCTCCTCTTGCAACCATAATTCCATCTGCAACCCTTATTATTTCGTCGCAGTTGGCAACACCTTCTTGAGTTTCTATCTTGGCAATTATTAAAATGTCTTTTCCACCATTTTTGTTCAGAAACTCTCTAATCTCAACAACGTCACTTGCCTTTCTTATAAATGAGGCTGCAATAAAATCTACATCGTTTTCTATCCCAAACAGAATATCCTCTTTATCCTTCTGGGTAAGTGCAGGAAGTCTTATGGGTATGCCCGGTACATTTACCCCTTTTTGGTTGGTCAAAACTCCTCCATTTTTTACCTTGCAGATTATGTTCTTTTCTGTCTTGTCCTCAACAATAAGCTCAATAAGTCCATCATCTATCAGGATTTTATCACCTGGTTTTACATCCTCAATAAGTTCTTTATAAGTTATACTCACAATCTCTTCATTTCCTAAGATTTCTTCCACAGTCAGTACAAACTTCTGACCCTCTTTTAGTTCTACTTTGCCGTCCTTAAAAAAACCTATTCTTATCTCTGGCCCTTTAGTATCAAGCAAAATGGGAATAGGCTTGTCAAGTTCTTCTCTTATCTTTTTTACCATGTCAATCTTTTTCTTATGCTCTTCATGTGTACCATGAGAAAAATTTAATCTCACAACATCCATTCCATTTTCAACAAGCTTTCTTATTATCTCCTCTGAGTCGGTCGCTGGACCCAATGTACAAATTATTTTTGTTTTCCTCAAACTCAAACCCTCCACAAAAAGTTATAAAGAAAGAATAGTAGCTAAGTTGTACATGTATTCATCAATTGTCTTTTGCATAGAAAGTGCTTCGTCAATATCATAATCAACAATCTTGCCATCCTTCATCGCAATTATCCTGTTCTGCTTACCTTCTTTGATAACCTCAACAGCTTTTGCCCCCATCAAACTTGCAACAACTCTGTCATATGCAGTAGGCGATCCACCTCTCTGGATATATCCAAGTATTGTCGCCCGTGTCTCTATTCCTGTTGCTTCTTCAATCTCCTTTGCAAGTTCTGTTGCTCCACCAATTCCCTCAGCCAATATAATCAAGTTATGGAGCTTTCCTTTGTTTTTGCCATCAATTATTCTTCTGATTATCTCATCTTTGTCAAGACCTTTTTCGGGAATCACAATTGACTCAGCACCACCTGCAATACCGCTGTAAAGAGCAATATATCCAGCATGACGGCCCATTACTTCAAGGATGCTAACTCTTTCATGAGAGGTTGCTGTGTCTCTTATCTTATTAATTGCATCCTGTACAGTATTCAATGCTGTATCAAAACCAATAGTGTAGTCTGTACATGCGATGTCATTGTCGATGGTTCCAGGAATTCCAACAACATTTATACCAAACTTACTCAGGTCTCTTGCTCCCCTGAAAGACCCATCTCCACCAATTACAACAAGAGCATCAATCTTAAAGATTTTGCACATTGAAGCAGCTTTTTTGAGCCCATTTTCTGTCATGAACTCAGGAGACCTTGCAGTCAAAAGTATTGTTCCACCACGTTGGATTATATCTGAAACAGACCTCAGGTTCATCTCAAAAATGTCGCCTTCAATAAGACCATTGTACCCACGTCTTATGCCCATCACTCTAAACCCGTAGTATATACCAGTTCTTACAACAGCTCGTATAGCAGCGTTCATTCCTGGTGCGTCTCCACCACTTGTCAAAACACCAATAGTTCTCACTTCTGGCATATCTTTAGTACCCCTTTCTTTTGAGTTTAAAATCCTTTTTCGATTATTATGTTGTGTGCTTCATTGACATCTGTTTCTGGCACTATTATTTCAAAATAACCTTCTTTGCCTTCCTGAGAAATAGATTTGACCTTTGCAAGAATCCCGACTTTCTCAAGCTCCTCTCTAATTTTGTTGGCAATCTCACTATTTGAGGTTATATAAACAACTTCCCACATAAAAACACCTTCTACACCATCATTTATTCTGGGACTCTGAAACAATCATCCCAAACTTTGTATAGATTTCTGCCCTACCTCTTACCTTAATTGCCGACGTAACCTCAGTAAATTGAGCAAGTAAAACTTCACCACTGTCAAGTTTTTCTGTGTGATGAAGTTTTGTGTCCTTACCTCTTGTCAGCCCTATCACATTTACTCCGTTTTCAAGAGCCTTGACTACTATATAGTCACCATTTTTGTATTCGTATACATTTTCATTTTCCATATTTCATCTCACCTCTTTTCAAATATTATAACAAAACGGTCTAAAAATCAAGAATCAATATCTTCTATCCAAACATTTTCCTCGCCAAACCACTCTTTGAGCTGTTCAATCACCGTAGGATTTATTTCTATACACAAATTTGACTTGGAAATTAGCCTCTTTTGATTATAATAAAGAACTATTTTAGACTTTCCTGCAAAGAACTTTACAAACGCTAAGAATTTCTTTGACTTTAATATTGTATCATCACTTACCCTTATTGCAAGGGCTTTTTCTCTGCTGTTTTGAGTTTCTTCAGGTCTATCGCTGCCAAGCCTATCTACTTTTTGAGCAATAACTTTTACCCCCTCGTCCTCTCTGAAAGTTGCCTTTGCCTCAATTAATACAATCATATCTTCTTTTATTAGATGAGAATACTTTTCATAAACGCTCGGGAAAAACAACACCTCAACCGAATCTGTCAAATCTTCTAACTTTGCAAATGCCATTGTCTGGTTGTTCTTTGTAAGTTTTACTTTTACCTCTTTTAATATCCCGCACACAAGTATTTGCTCAAACTTGTATTCATCTTCTTCGGACATAGTAGATATTTCAGAAAGAGGAGTTACATTGTATTTTGAAATTTCCTCAGTATACCTTTCAAGTGGATGACTGCTTATATATATTCCAATAGTATCCTTTTCCATTTTCATGAGTTCCTGAGCAGTTGGTTGTGGCATATTTTTGTACTCAAAACTTTCATTTTCATTGCCGGATATCTCAAAAAAACTAAACTGATTTGCATTCTTCTTTTTAGCTTGTTTTAGCACAAGAATATCTTCTATTGAAGCTAAAAGCGAATTTCTGTTGATCCCTGTAAAGTCAAATGCACCCGAGCGTATCAAATTTTCAATAATTCTTTTGTTTACAGTATTTGTGTCAACTCTCATTATAAAATCATACAAATCCTTAAATTCACCTTTTTCCTCTCTCTCTTTTAAGATGTGGGCAATGACGTTCTCTCCCAAGCTTTTTATAGCTCTTAGTCCAAATCTTATGCTATTTCCTTCGATTGTAAAGTCATAACTACTTTTGTTTATATCAGGTGGCAAAATAGATATTCCAAATTTCCTGCACTCTTCTATATACATTCCAACCTTCTCATTCGAGTTCATAACACTTGTAATTAAACTTGTCATAAACTCTATGGTATAATACTTTTTCAAATATGCAGTCTGATATGCTAATATAGCATATGCAGCAGCATGTGATTTGTTAAATGCATAACTCGCAAAATCTTCTATAATGGCAAAAATCTTTTCAGCTGTTTCTTTATCTATTCCATTTGCCATAGCTCCTTCAATGAATCTGTCCTTTTCTTCCATCAGTATATCGGCTTTTTTCTTTGCCATTGCTCTTCTCACAAGGTCAGCTCTTCCAAGCGAGTACCCAGCAAGTGTTCTGAAAATTTGCATAACTTGTTCTTGATACACAATACATCCATAGGTGACATTTAAAATTGGTTCAAGACTGGGATGGAGGTATTCAATTTTTTCTCTGTTATTCTTGTTCTGGATATAAACTGGAATCTGGTCCATTGGTCCAGGCCTAAATAAAGATATTCCTGCAATAATATCCTCCAAGTTTTCAGGTTTGAGTTCTTTCATAAACTGTTTCATGCCACTACTTTCAAGCTGGAACACACCATTCGTGTTTCCTTCTGATATAAATTCATAAACATTTTTGTCATTATAGTCTATCCTGTCTAAATCAATCTCAATACCTCTATTTTTTTTCACAAGCTCCAACGTATTTTGGATGACAGTGAGTGTTCTCAAACCAAGAAAATCCATCTTCAAAAGCCCAAGTTCTTCTAAAGTTGTCATTGGAAATTGAGTGACAATAGCATCATCAGTCCTTGCCAACGGCACCAAATCTGTAATTGGACAGCTTGAAATCACAACACCGGCAGCATGAACAGACGCATGTCTTGGCATACCTTCAAGATTTCTTGCTGTATCAATTATTTTTCTTACCGTATCATTTTGTTCATAAATCTTTTTAAGCTCATGGTTTATCTCAAGTGCCTTGTCAATGGTCATCCCAGGAGAAAACGGAATCATTTTTGCAATTTCGTCCACCTGAGAATATGGAATTCCCAGGACCCTTCCAACATCTCTGATTGAAGCCCTTACTGCCATTGTTCCAAATGTTATTATCTGACTTACTCTGTCCTCTCCATATTTGCGAGTGACATAGTCAATCACTTCCTGTCTTCTTTGATAACAAAAGTCGATGTCTATGTCGGGCATAGAGACTCTTTCTGGATTTAAAAATCTCTCAAAAAGAAGGTCATACTTTATTGGGTCAACATTTGTAATACCCAGACAGTATGCAACAATACTCCCAGCTGCAGAACCTCTTCCAGGACCTACCATTATGTTGTTTTGTTTAGCATAGTTTATAAAGTCCTGAACTATTAAAAAATATTCGACAAATCCCATATCTTTTATCACTTGAAGCTCCATCATAAGCCTGTCATATGCAGCTTTGTCATCTTTTGAATATCTTTTCTTGAATCCTTCTAAAGCCAACTCTTTAAGGTACTCAAATGCGTCACTTTTGCCTTCTGGCAGTTGAAATTTCGGAAGGTTAATCTTACCAAACTCAAACTCAACGTTGCATTTTTCAGCAATCTCCAACGTGTTTTTCAGTGCTTCCGGAATGTAACCAAAAATCTGTTGCATCTCTTCAGGTGACTTGAGATAAAATTCATCGGTTGGAAATTCCATTCTGTTAGAATCACTTATGGTTTTTCCTGTCTGAATACAAAGCAAGATATCATGAAGGTTTCTATCTTCTCTCCTCAAATAATGAACATCATTTGTTGCCACAATCGGAATTTGATATTTTTTTGATAGCCTCATAAGTTCATTATTTACAAATCTTTGCTCATCAATGTAATGATATTGAAGTTCAAAGTAAAAGTTCTCTCCAAACACCTCTTTATAAAAACTAATTGCATCATACAGTTTTTCCTTTTGCTCTCTCAAAATCAGCTTGGGAATCTCCCCCGCAAGACAACTTGTAAGTGCCACAAGCCCTTTTGAATACTTGCTCAAGACTTCTCTGTCAACCCTTGGTTTATAGTAAAATCCTTCAACAAATCCAATCGAAACTATCTTGGAAAGATTTTTATAGCCCTCATTGTCCATAGCAAGAAGGACAAGGTGGTGGATATCATTATCGATATTTGGTTCTTTATCAAAGCGAGTCCGTGGAGCTAAATATATCTCACATCCAATTATAGGTTTGATACCATTTTCCTTGGCAGCTTTATAAAAATCTATAACACCATACATTACTCCATGGTCAGTTATTGCCACAGCATTCATATTTAGCTCTTTTACCCTTTCAAAAAGCCTATCAATCCTACAAGCCCCGTCCAACAAACTATACTCGGTATGAAGGTGAAGATGAACAAAACTCATTTCTCTTTTGCACCTTTCTTCTTTCCTGGTTTTATATCTCTAAATCATCTAACACATCAACAATATAATAGTGGAAATTCAAAGCCAAATCTATATCCTTGCGAAATGCAAGCCTTTTACCTTCACTATCATAAAAAATTCTAACAATTGGCCTCGAGGGAAACTTGGGATTGTTGTGCACAACTATTCCTTTTTCTCGAGTATTGAGTACAACCGGTGTTCCAATTTGAAAAAGAGAAATAAATGTGACAAACTTGGAAACGATATAACTATCAAAATGTGTTGAACATGAATTTAGCAGATATTCAATTGCCATGTGAGGTTTTAATCGCTTTCTAAACTCTCTGTCACTAACTAAAGCGTCAAACACATCTGCCACAGCTACAATTTTAGCCATTTGCGGGATTTCATCTCTGGTTTTGCCAAAAGGATAACCACTGCCATCTAATCTTTCGTGATGGAAAAGTGCAATCTCTGCAACATTCTGTTCAAATTTGTACTCAGAGCTTAAGATATCATATCCAACAATTGTGTGCATCTTTATCATTTCATATTCCTTTTCCTGAAGAGGTCCTCTCTTGCTCAAAATATTTCTGGGAATTTTTATCTTACCAATATCATGAAGTAAAGTGCCCATACCAAGTACCATGAGTTTATCAAAATCATATCCCAGCTTTATCCCAATCAGAATTGAGAGCACTGTTGTGTTGAGTGAATGAAAAAGTGTGTAGTTCCCAACTGTACGTATATCACACAGGTTTAAGATAACCTCTTTTTGGTTCAAAAGAGAAGAAATTATTTTGCTAACAAGCTCCTTTATTTCCGGAGTAATCTCTTGCGTATTTATATATTTTGACGAAAAAACACCATTTACAATCTCAAATGCTTCTTCTTTTATCTCTTTGGTTATAACATCCTCTATGTAAATTTCGGTATTGTCATCTACAATGTAAATGTCATAAACTCCAAATTCTTTTAACCTTTTTATAACACTATTTGTGAGTTTCTGGCCACTTGCAATTAAAACCTTTCCATCCTCACTGTATATGTCCCGTGCAAGCACCATACCCTCTTTTGCATTTTTAAGTAGTATCCTTCTCATCACATTCTCCCCTATATGCATTTTTTGGCAACAAGATAAGCCTGTCAGTCACAATTACATCAAGCTTTACGTCGTGCTCATCTGCTTTGATTCTTTTTACCTTTTGAAAATGGTATGCAATCCCAACCTTCACACAATGTTGGGCTACCTTTTTCAAAAACCTATCATAGTAACCTTTACCAAACCCCACCCTGTTTAAATCCTTGTCAAACGCAACAATGGGTACAATACAGACATCTATTTGTGATGGAGGTATTTGCTGCTTGCTTGACGGCTCCAAGATACCAAGCTTATTTCTGTGAAGCTTATCCTTTTTTTTGTATTCACACGCCACCATTTCTGCACTATTTACAACCTTAGGCATACAGACCTTTTTATTTTTTTTGATAAGATATTCAATAATTCTTTTGGTATCAACTTCATATGGAAGGCTCATGTAAGTAAAGACGGTTTGAAACTCAAGGGTTGAAAGAAGTTTTTTTAGGTTTCTGTATACCAATATATCAAGATATAACTTTCTCCTTGGCTCAACTAATTTTCGCCTGATTCCTATAATCTTCCTTATTTTTCTTTTGACCAGTTTTTATCACCCTTTTCTATTAATTTATCACTTTTTTATTACAAATGAAATACCTTTTATGTACTAAAAGTAAAATAGCCCTGAAAATAAATCAGGGCTATTTTGTTAGTCTTGGTTTACAACTTTTCTATTTCTATAATACCCGCAATTTGGACATACCCTGTGAGGAAGTTTCATCTCATGACACTGTGGACACTCTGTAAGATTTGGAATTTCCAATTTCCAATTTGCTCTATGTTTATGTGTTCTTTGTTTTGACCATCTTCTTTTTGGTTGTGCCATTTCCTTTCACACCTCCTTTTTCTCATCTGTGTCCAGTTGATTGATAAGGGTTTTTAAAACGCTCAGTCTCGGGTCAATATCATCTTTTTCACATGAACATGAGCTCACATTTAGGTTTGTCCCACACACAGGACAAAGCCCCTTGCAGTCTTCCCTGCACAGGTACTTCATCGGCAGATACAGAACAATTGTTGCAACTATGCTATCATCAAATTCAATGACATCATCTTCAAACCTAATTACTTCATCATCTGTAGTATCTTCTCTATTGGAGTACTCTTCATAAAAAGGAACATCAACTTCAACATAAGCATCATCTGTACATCTGTAACATATAGTTTTTAGTTTTGTTTTGACATTGCCACTGACCTCAATTAAATTTCCCTTCTTTGTAGCAATCCCATAAAAATAGACAGGTTCAACAAAAAATAAAATATCACCTCTAAATTCAAGCTTTTCCCATGATTCACAAAATTCAAATTCTTCAGAGTCACCATTTGTTTTTAATTTTGATACATCTAATCTCATCTTTACAGTCACCTCGTATCATAACGGTTGTATTATAAACTTTTATTTGAGTTTTGTCAATTGATTTATTGCACTGTAATGGAATCCTTAATACTTTCGAATATCTTCTCCCCGATACCGTTTACGTTTTTAATCTCCTCGATACTTTTAAAAGGACCATGTTTTTGTCTATATTCTATTATCCTTTCAGCAAGTTTATCACCAATTCTATCAAGAGTTTTCAACTCCTCCTTTGTGGCAGTATTGATGTTTATTTTCCCTTCACCTGCAGAAATAGTTTCTTGTTTTGTCCCACCTGTAGAAGAAGACAAAACGCCCTGCGACTGCACTTCACCTATCTTTGGAATATAAATCTTTTGCCCATCAGAAATTTTCTCGGCAAGATTAATTGAATTCAGGTCACTTCCAGGCAAAGCTCCACCCGCCAAAATCAAGGCATCGTTTATTCTGCTGCCTGGCAAAAGCTCATAAACTCCTGGATTTTTTACGTTTCCGCACACATAGACAATGCATTTTTGCTGAGAATCTTGGACATTTGTTTCAGCTGTTTTTCTACTCTCATTGTTCACAATGTCATTGCCGCCTTCTTGCGCCTCAATGGTAACCACTTCTCCGGTACTTTTGTCCGAAAAACTATTGTGTGTAAAATACTGGTATATATTGAGCATAAGAAGTACAGCAATAATCACAATCATAACCTTTTCTCTTTTTGTAAATGCAGGCATTTTATTTCACCTTCTTTTTTTTGGTTGTAGTACTTGACAGGAAAATAAAAAGTTTTGCCAGAAGCCCAGCAATTGACATAAAAGCTGGTCATAATATATACTTATTTTATCACATGCACACAAAACTTTTAAAGGCGGTGACAGTATTTAATGTCTCAGTTTCTAAAAAAGGCAGTCTTATATCTAACTTCCTCAGCACTTTTTTTTGTAATACTTTTTACATACCCCTTTTATACATACTCACAGCAAGAGTCCAATGACAAACTTGGCTTGAGTGCAAAATCAGCCATTTTAGTTGAAGCACATACCGGACAGATTTTATTTGAAAAAAATCCTAATTTAAGATGCTTTCCTGCAAGTACTACCAAGGTACTCACAGCACTTGTTGCTATATCATATGAACATGACCTTAGCAAGATATTTAAAGTTTCTTCAAAAGCCACAATGATAGAACCAGGAAGTAGCAGTTATTATTTAAATCCAGGTGAGACTATATCTTTTCAGGACCTTCTTTACGCAATGCTTTTGATATCTGCAAACGATGCAGCTAATGTGATTGCTGAAAATATAGCAGGCAGTATCCCCGAATTTGTAGAGAAAATGAACGAATACGCGAAAAGTATTGGTGCCGAAAATTCTCATTTTGTAAATCCAAACGGACTTCACTCTCCTCAGCATTATACAACTGCTTATGATTTGAGCCTTATTGCAAGACAGGCTTATCAAAATGAAATATTGAAAAAGATATTTTCTACAGTTGAATATAGAATAACAACTGCTTCAATGCATAAAAAACCAGATTGGCAGATAATATATAACATAAATAAGCTTTTGCGAAAAAACTCTCAGTATTATTACCCATACGCAACAGGAATAAAAACAGGCTATACAGCCCAGGCAAAAAGATGTTTAATTGCCTCAGCTAAAAAAAATGACATAGAACTTATTGCAGTTATTCTTTCTTCTGAAGATGCTTTTTCAGACGCAATTAAGTTATTTGACTACGGTTTTAATAACTTCAAAAGAGAGAAACTTTTTTCAGAAAATCAGATTGTTGGAAAGGTGTTAATAGATAAAACAAACCAAAAATGGCTTGATGGCTATCTCAAAGCCCCTGTCTATGTTCTTCAAAATGTTTATTCTCCAGCAGAATCCAATTTTACTTATACTGTAGACTTCTCAAAAGACCTTAAAATCCCCATATACAAGGATACAGTAATTGGAAATGTATATATATACAGCAAGGGGCATCTTATAAACTCTATTCCTGTGTTATCATATGAAAGTTATGAGATACAGCCTGCAAAGAAAATTCTCCAGAATGTAAAAAAAGGATTGATAAAGGGCACTAAAATAGTGATAGAACTTTTGATAGGAGCTATTTTACTTGTACTTATATTCACAATAATAACCATAATCAAATTTAAGCGCAGAAGAGCCAAACTTAAGCTCAGAGCAACAAAAACGATAGACTTTTCAAACCTGCACAACAGAAGATTAAAATAAAGAGGGCACATCTCAAAATGCCCTCTTTATTTTATTTCACCACAATGTTAACAAGTCTATTTTTTACGTACACAAATTTCACTATTTCTTTCCCGTCCAAAAGCGATTTGAGTTTCTGGTCATTTAAAACTGCCTGTTTTACTTCATCTTCTGTCATATCCACAGAGATACTCATCCTTGACCTTACCTTGCCATTTACCTGAATAGCAATCTCTACGTTCTTTCGAACAAGAGCAGCTTCATCGTACTGCGGCCAGCTTACCTCTTCAATGTCCTCACCAAACCCCATAATCTCCCATAGCTCACATGCAATGTGAGGTGTAAATGGATAAATCAGTATTAATAAATTCCTGAGTGTATCTATAATCAAATCTTTATTTAATTTTCCTTTCTCCTTATACTCATACAAGAAATTCAAAAGTTCCATGATAGTACTGATAGCAGTGTTAAAGTTAAACCTCTCTCCTATATCCTCTGTAACCTTTTTAATTGTATAGTTTAATCTATATTTCAGTTCATCGTCAAGTTCAGATTCCCCAAGTAGGCTCTCATCTGCAAGTTTGCTTTTAAGTTCTATATAAAGTCTCCACAGCCTATTTAAAAATCTAAAACATCCTTCAACTCCTTGGTCTGACCACTCCAAATCTCTCTCTGGTGGTGCAGCAAAGAGTATAAACAGCCTTGCTGTATCAGCTCCATACTTTTCTACAATGTCCTCAGGACTGACTATATTTCCAAGCGATTTAGACATCTTTGCACCATCTTTTAATACCATGCCTTGCGTCAAGAGGTTCTTGAAAGGCTCTTCAAAAGGTACATAACCAAGGTCATATAGCACCTTTGTAAAGAACCTCGAATATAGAAGATGCAATATAGCATGTTCAACCCCGCCAATATACTGGTCAACAGGAAGCCAGTAAGAGACAAGCGACTTTTCAAAAGGTTTTTGGCTATTTTTTGGGTCTGTATATCTGAAGTAATACCATGACGAACATATAAATGTGTCCATTGTATCAGTTTCTCTCTTTGCAGGTTTTCCGCACTTTGGACATGTGGTGTTGACAAACTCTTCACAGTAAGAAAGTGGCGACTGTCCTGTTGGTTTGAACTCAACATTGTAAGGTAGCAAAACAGGCAAATCTTCCTCAGGTACAGGAACAATCCCACATTCATCACAATATACAATAGGAATTGGAGCTCCCCAATAACGTTGCCTGGATATTAACCAGTCTCTGAGTTTATACGTTACACATGCCCTGCCAACGCCTTTTTGTTCCAGATGCTGTGTTATCTTTTTCATAGCATCTGTGTTTTTAAGCCCATCAAAAATTCCAGAATTAATCAAAACACCTTCGTCTTCATAAGCACTCTGAAGATTTTCAATGTCAACACCTTCACCTTTTATTACAACTTTAATAGGAAGATTATATTTTTTTGCAAACTCAAAGTCCCTCTGGTCATGGGCTGGAACACCCATTACAGCCCCTGTTCCATAATCAACCAGCACATAATTTGCAATGTATATTGGCACCTTTTCACCTGTTAGGGGATGAATAGCATATCCACCCGTAAACCTTCCTTCTTTTTCTGTCTCTGTAGAAGTTCTTTCAATCTCATTTAGATATTGCATCTTTTCGATAAACTCAAGACACACTCTCTCTTGAGGTTTTCCTGCTATTATCTCCTTTGTTAAAGGATGTTCTGGAGCCAAAACAAGGTATGTGACACCAAAAAGGGTATCAGGTCTTGTAGTAAACACTTTTATTTTTTTACCCAAACCTTCAATTTCAAACTCAATCTCTGCACCTTCACTTCTTCCAATCCAGTTCTTTTGCATTATCTTTACCTTTTCTGGCCACCCATCAAGCTTTTCTATATCACGAAGAAGTCTTTCTGCATAGTTAGTAATTCTGAAGAACCACTGCTCTAAATCTTTTTTTCCAACAAGTGATTTACACCTTTCACATCTCCCGTTTACAACCTGTTCGTTTGCAAGTACTGTCTCACATGATGGACACCAGTTTACATATGACCTCTTTCTATAAGCAAGTCCAGCTTTATAAAACTGCAAGAACATCCACTGAGTCCATTTATAATAATCTGGATGACATGTTGCTACTTCTCTGTCCCAATCATAGCTAATTCCAAGTTCCATAAGTTGCCTTTTCATATTTTCAATGTTTGACCATGTCCAGTCAGAAGGATGAATTCCATGCTTTATAGCAGCATTTTCAGCCGGAAGACCAAACGCATCCCAGCCCATCGGATGCAAAACGTTGTAGCCTTTTAATCTCATAAATCGAGCAAATACATCACCAATCGAATAGTTCCTAACATGCCCCATATGAAGTTTTCCTGAAGGATATGGAAACATCTCAAGGACATAATATTTTGGTTTTGGACTGTCCTCTGACACTTTGTACTTGTTCTGTGAAAACCATTTTTGCTGCCACTTTTTCTCAATCTCTCTAAAGTTGTATTCCATTTCTCCTACCCCCAATGATTTTTTCATTTAAATAATGAATCTTACTATTATAAAGCTGCAATCTCAACCTTTTTGGCATCTATCCACAATCGTTCAAGGTTATAAAATTCTCTCTCTTTTTCGTGGAAGATATGAAGAATTATATCACCAAAATCTATAACAACCCACCTGAAACTTTCTTTTCCTTCAACTCTCAATATATGCACTGGTTCTTTTTCCTCTATTTCATCTACAATTGCTTTCACGTGCTGAACATTTGATGCACTGCATATAATAAAATAGTCAGCTATTATGGTTAGCTTTGAAATGTCCAAAACCACAATATCCTGAGCTTTTTTGTCAGATAGGAGTTTTACAATCTCATATATTTTCTGTTCCAATTTACTTTTTTCACCCCTTTTTTTATTTTACTTTAATATAAACATCGTACTTTTCCCCATAGTCCGGTGAATAAACCACCTGAAAAGTTGAAAGGTCAATGTCATTTCTTAATTGCTCAAGATATTTTCTGTTAATCCTCTTTAGCTCAATTGTAGAATTTTGAATACTCTTTTGACTTCCCAACCCCACATTTACATATCCTTTTGACTCAAGCTCACTTTTAAGCAAAGCTGCCTTTTCGCTACCACTTTCTCCTATCACTTTTATTCTGAAATTCTCCTTTATTAACTCTGGCTCATTTAAATCTTCAACAAGCTGTTTGCATTTCTCTTCATCCAATATATAGTAAGAAACATTATCAATATACTTAGGATAGCCCGGTAGTACAGCTGTCATTATATTTTGGCTACTGAATTTCCCTGCATTCTGGACAAACCAAACCATCTCATTTCTTGTAAAATTGTGGTCAACATACTTTGTTGCTGTCTGGATAATACTTGGAAGTTTTATAAGATTTTGTGGTTTTAATACCTTGTCAATCAAAGCAAACACAAATTTTTTCTGCATCTCAATCCTACCCAAATCCCCGCCTCTGCCATACTCTTTGCCGTTTGAGTTGTGTCGCCAGCGCAAAAACTCAACTGCTTTTTCACCATCCAAATGTTGAAGACCTGCAGGGATATCTATAAAAAGCTCTTTGCCCGGTGTTGTATCTTTGTAATATAAATGAAAAGGAACTTCAACATCTACTCCACCGACTGCGTCAACAATTTTTTTGACTGCTTCATAATTTAGGGCAACATATCTGTCAATTTTTACGCCCAGAAGGTCTTCTACGGTCTTTATAGCAAGCTTTGATTTACCATAAGCATATGCAGCATTGATTTTTGAATATCCTCTTATACCCTCTATCTTTACTCTTGTATCCCTTGGAATAGAAATAATAACAGGTTGGAAATCTTTTTGGATATGAACAAGCATTATAGTATCTGACCTTCCACCTTCTTTTTCATCTCCTCCAAGAACTAAAATGTTCATTGGCAATTTATCTTCAAGCCCGCTTGTCTCAGTATTTGTAACTTTTTCAATGAGATTATTTATTATTGGTGGAAGTGTTTTTGTGTTTTTATAATACAAAGCTGTTGCAACAATGAGCAAAAATATAACTGCTACAGTAGCTAAAAAAGATGCCAAAAACATTTTTGCTTCTTTCTTAATTCGAATCTTCTTCACCTTACTTCCCCGCTTTCTCGTAATATAAGCCAATTTCTTGCATAAATAGTATTGGGATGTATTAATCCACCACGGTCAATTACATACTTTAAAGTATTATCCATAGCCATCACAACTGCTTTTTCTAAATCTTCAAATGATTTTTCTCTGAGCTTCTCTACACGTTCAAATTGTCTTGAAGGCTCAATCAAATCCGCCACATATATTATCTTTTCTAACTTTGACATATTTTCTCTTCCCGTTGTATGATATGCAATAGCATTTAAGATGTCAACATCTTCTATTCCAAAGAGCTTTCTTGCCAAATAGCTACCAGCAGGACCGTGTAAAAGCTCTATTTGACTTCGCATAATGTTATCTATAACTATACCAGATTTCAAGGCACAATTCAACAACTGCTGCTTATCAAGACACTTTGCAACATCATGAACAAGACCTGCAATCATTGCTTTTTGCGCATCTTCGCCAAACCTTTCAGCAAGCTTTACTGCACACTCCATTGTTCCAATCGAATGCACATACCTTTTCTCATCCAAAAGTTCTTTTAATTTATCTTTAATCTGTTCAATTTTCATCTTTTGTAAAGCCCCTTTCTCTTAATATATTCTTCCACCTTTGGATGAACCATATATCTTATACTTTTGTCCTGAGAAATTAGTTTTCTTATCTCTGTTGAAGATATATCAACAATAGGCATCTGAATCAAAGAAATCTCTTGAGCAAATTTAGAGGAAAGCATTTCTATTTCCTTTTTTATGGCACACAAATCTCTTTCTCGTGGAAGAACAATAAGAGGGTATCTTCTTAAAATCTCTTCTGCCTTGTACCATTTTACTATCTCTGAAAGATTGTCGCTTCCAATAATAAAATATACTCTTTCATAAATAGATGAAAAATACTCAAGCGTATCTATAGTCCAGCTTGGTCCACTTTTTTTGATTTCAAAGTCGCTTATATCAAAATATGGATTATCTTCTATTGAAAGCTTAACCATTTCAAATCTGTCGCTCGCATCTGCTATATCTTCAATCTTGTGCGGCGGATGTCCATTTGGAACAAATATAACCTTTTGCACTTGCGAAAAATTCAAAACATACTGAGCCATAATTAGATGTCCAATGTGAATGGGATTAAAAGTACCACCAAATAGAGCTATCTTCATCTACCTACTCCTTGAAAAATTCTTCATATCTAAGATATTATAATAAAATAAATCCCTTTAAATCTCAAGAAAATTTGATTTAGCTCATTGCATAATTATTCATTTAGGTGTATAATTTTATAAAGCCAATTAAATCATGTGAGGGGAGATAAAGAAAATGAAACTGAACAAAGTGGTCTTGGCATATTCAGGCGGACTTGATACCTCAGTAATTATTCCCTGGCTTAAAGAAAACTTTGACTGTGAAGTAATTGCCGTGGTTGTTGATGTAGGACAGGAAGATGACTTTGAAGCCATAAAAGAAAGAGCTTACAAGACGGGGGCTTCAAAAGTTTACATCGAAGATGCCAAAGAAGAGTTTGTGAATGAATATATATTCCCCACTTTGAAAGCTGGAGCTATATACGAAGGAAAATATTTGCTTGGAACATCAATGGCAAGACCTTTAATTGCCAAGAAACTTGTCAATATTGCAAAAAAAGAAAACGCTGATGCAATAGCACATGGTGCAACAGGAAAAGGAAACGACCAGGTAAGATTTGAAGTGACAATTAAGGCACTTATGCCACAAATAAAGATAATAGCTCCTTGGCGAATGTGGAATTTAAAATCGCGTGAAGATGAACTAAATTATCTTGGCCAAAAAGGAATTGATATTCCTTTCAAAAAGGAAGAAAGTTACAGCATGGACGGGAACATATGGCATCTTTCTCACGAAGGGCTTGACTTAGAAGACCCTTGGAACATGCCTGACTTTGATAAAGTATTGAAGATTACAAAAAATCCTCTTTCACTCAGTGATTCTCCAGAGACTGTGGAGATTGAATTTGAAAAAGGAATTCCTGTGAAAGTAAACGGACAGAAGATGAATGGAGTTGAACTTCTAAAGACTTTGAATAAAATAGGCGCAAATCATGGAATTGGCATTGCAGACATAGTTGAAAATAGGCTTGTTGGAATGAAATCGCGCGGCGTGTATGAAACCCCTGGAGGTACAATTCTTTATTATGCTCACAGGGAATTAGAATACCTCTGCCTTGACAGAGCTACTTTGCATTTTAAAGACATGGTTGCAATTAGATTTGCTGAACTTGTTTATGACGGGCTTTGGTTTTCACCGTTAAGAGAAGCACTTTCAGCATTTGTTGACAAAACCCAAGAGGTTGTAAATGGCACAGTAAAACTTGTACTTTACAGAGGCAATATTTACTCTGCTGGTTCAAAATCACCAAATTCGCTATATATCAAAGACCTTGCAACCTTTGAAGAAGACCAGATGTACAATCAAAAGGATGCAGAAGGATTTATAAACCTGTTTGGCTTGCCTTTGAAGGTATTTGGAATGGTGAACAGAAAGGAGGATAAGTAAACTGAAGCTCTGGGAAGGCAGGTTCTCAAAGTCTACAGCAGAGATTTTTGACCTTTTCAATGCTTCTATCATGACTGATATAAAACTCTTTGAATACGACATCCTTGGGTCTGTTGCCCACGTTAAAATGCTTGCAAAGTGCAATATTATCCTTGAGGATGAGGCAAAACTTATCATAGATAGTCTCTATCAAATATTAGAAGACTTTAAATCAGGAAAAATCGAATATGAAATTTCTGATGAAGATGTACACATGCTGATTGAAAAACAGCTCATAAAGAGAATAGGAGAAGTTGGCAAAAAAGTCCATACAGCCAGAAGCAGAAACGACCAAGTTGCTCTTGATGAGAGATTATTCTGTCGTGAAAAGAATTTGTATCTTCAAGAACTGATAAAAACGCTAATAAACACCATTGTAAACTTAGCCGAAGAAAATATTGATGTAATTATGCCGGGGTTTACTCATCTGCAAAAGGCTCAGCCCATACTTTTTTCTCATTATATTCTTGCATATGCTCAAATGCTAAAAAGAGATTTGTTAAGATTAAGACAAAACTACAGCATGACAAACCACAGTCCTCTTGGCAGCGCTGCTTTGGCAGGAACTACATTTGAAATAGACAGATTTTTTGTGGCAAGTGAACTTTGTTTTGAAAGCGTGACAGAAAACAGTATCGATGCTGTCTCTGATAGGGATTTTATTCTTGATATGTTATTCTCACTTGCCATGATTCAGATGCATTTGTCACGACTTGCAGAAGATTTTATTATTTTTAATACTGATGAATTCAAATTTATCGAACTTGATGATAGTTTCTGTTCAGGCAGTAGCATCATGCCACAAAAGAAAAATCCTGACGCTTTAGAGCTAATACGTGGCAAGACAGGAAGAGTATACGCAAACTTGATTGGACTTTTAACAGTACTAAAGGGTTTGCCTCTTTCATACAACAAGGATTTGCAGGAAGACAAAGAATTTTTATTTGATTCCATCGAAACAGTAGAAATGAGCTTAATAATAATAAATGAAATACTTAAAACTCTCAAAATTAACAAAGAAAATATGGCTAATTCCTGCAAATCTGGATTTATTAATGCAACAGACCTTGCAGATTACTTGGTGACAAAAGGCGTAGCTTTTAGAGATGCACATTTTATTGTAGGAAACATTGTAAAGCACTGTATTGAAAGCGGCAAAACATTGGAAGACTTATCGTTAGAGGAATATAAAAGATTCTGTGAGAAGATTCAAGAGGATGTATATCAATTTATAAAGATTGAAACTTGTGTAAACCGGAGAAAAAGCTATGGCGGAACTTCGCTGGAGAGTGTAAGAAAACAAATTGATAATCTAAAGGAATTTTTAAAAAACTTAGAATAATACATTGAAAATGAATTAGATTTAAGGTGGGTGTTCAAGGTGGATGCTGGACACTCACCTTTTTTGTTTTTTGCAGCCAGAATCTATTTAGATTTTCAAGAAAGACTATACAAAAGTATAGTTGACAAAATATTATTAGTGGTATATAGTTATAGCAAGAAAATCCAAAAATGTAGAAATTGAAAAAGGAGAAAGCGACAATGAGTAATAGAATTGATACACCCAAAATATTCATTTTAACAATCATTATTTGTGTTGTGTCTCTTTTTATATCCAACAAAGAAGTATTTTCAAGCCTGAAATCAGCTACTGCTCAAAGTAAAGAGATGTTTGAATACTTTCCCAAAAATGAAGGAAGATTTAGTGATATTCTTCTTAAAATTTTTAAAAGAAATAAGGACGAAAATCTAATTATTGCTATCGATTCAAACAGATTTATTGGGCTTTCAAAAGAAGAAGATGCATATTTTGTCAAAGACATGAGAAGTGGCAAGAAAACCATAATACACAAAATAACAAAGAAAAACTTTCTCAGCATAGCTGAAAACTGGGATGGAAGATACTTTTACTGGATAGAGGGTGAAAGAAAAAAGGGATTTTTGCAGCAAAGCTGTCGATGGACACTGTATGCTTATGATATTACCACCAACAAAAAGTACTTGATTGATACATGCGGAGAAGGAAATTTGCCTGTGACAAGAGATATGAAAGCTAAATCATCAATCATGTGGAGAGATATATTTGGTCATAACGGGAAGGTAGTTTATGTAAAATACGAAAAAGGAAACAATGGAATTGTTTATCAAGTGATAAAAGTATGCGATGTTGCAACCAAAAAATACTTTGTAGTTGACAAGGTCCCTGAAAGAGAAAATAGGTTTATCTACCCTCCTTCCATTTACGATAGTAACATTGTATGGTGCGTATCTGAACTTGTAAGTACTCATTCCATGGCAACAGAAGATGGAGAGATATACTTGTACAATTTAAAGACCAACGTCAAAAGAAAAATATCGCCAAACAGCGAGCTTGTAATGCCAAGGATATATAAAAACTACGTTGTTGCCCTTCGACTACCAAATAGTATACACTCTCAAACCCAAATAGTTTTATGTGACATCTCAAAACAACCATACAAATGGAAAATTATTGTATACCCTTCCCTATACCCTACAAAAAACAACACAATTTTTACCTTCGCCGACCCCTATATTTCTGGTGGATATCTTTCATGGTATGGCAACTATTTAAAGGATGGAATTTATATCTTTTCGCTAAAAGATTTAAAATATTACAAAATTCCATATCTCAAAGTTCAGAAAGAATATTCCAATAACATCATGCTATACTCAGAGTCACCTGCAACTTCCCTGTTCTTGAGAAGTTATGAAAAGGATAACTCTTTAAATTCTTATAGCGAATATTTGATTTTGAAATAGAAAATCATAGAAAAAGAAAGGTGGCACATTTGTTTGTTGTTGCCACCTTTCTTTTTTGCAATTTCATTCAGGTCCTATTTTTTAATCCTTTCTGTTTGATTATGCATTTGAAGAAGTCTCTTCTTGCTTCTCCTCTGGCTCTTCTGTAATCTCGCTTACATCAATTACCGCAACAACTTCATCCAAGTCTTCTGTTATTTTAATTCCTTCTGGAAGTTTTATATCTCTTAACTTTATAGCTGTTGGTTTTTCATAGCCCATCAGGTCAATTACCAAGTGTTCAGGAATATCCTTAGGAAGCCCTTCTATCTCTACTGTGTCCATTTGTCTTTGCAGCACAAGTCCTCTTGACTTCAAAATCTCTGCGTTTTCAAATATAATTGGCACCTCAACATAAATAGGCTTGTTTTCAGAAAGTATCTGAAAATCCACATGAATTATATTCCCTTTTGTATAATGGGTCTGAACCTCTTTTATAAGAGCAGTTCTCTCTTTCCCATCAATTGAAATCTTTATTTTACCAGCCAAACCTTTTTGATGATATAATTTTTCAAACTCCTTTTTAGAAACGTATCCAGGAAGGCTCTTTATGTCATCACCATACGCAACAGCAGGGATATATCCTTCTTTTCTGAGTTTATTTAAATTGCTCTTTGTAAATACGTCCCTTCTGTTGTAGACAAGTACTGGTTCCATAAAGAAGCAACCTCCCTTCGCATATTAAATTTTTGCGCAGTATTATATATTATACACTATCTTTGCTGTTGCTGTCATCATCTTTGTCGGAAGAAAGTTCAGTATTTTCTTGACTTTCGAGCTGCTCTTCATTTTCCTTTTGGGGATTGAGATATATCCCGAAGATGTAGTTTGTGTAGAAATTCTGGGCAAGCCCAATTATGCTTACCCATATTAAAGGATAAAGAAGTAGCAGTGGCATAAAAGGTATCACGAATAAAAGCAGTAGGAAAGGAAGTAGCCATAATGTTGCCAATAACAAAAACATTCCAATAGTATGAGGAAGTTTTAAAATGGTGAAGATAAAAGCATTTTTATAAATGTGTCTCACTTTCAGGTTGTATGTTACCATCATGGGATAGATGTATATGTGCATCATGAAATAGATAAAAAGTGTAAATACCAAAAAGTATTTTATAATTTCTACGCTGGGATATTTAAGACTTTGAACTGAATAAAATTGTATAGCTACAGAAAATATCCACAACACCAACAAATCTGTTACAAAACTTATTATTCCTTCCTTGAGGTTCTTTTTCGTATGTTCAAAAAAATCGCTTGTAACCCATGCATGTTCTTCTCTTGCAAAGTTTCTCACAATATACGTAAATCCTGCAGTTGTTGGCCCTATGCCAAACACCATAAACCCACTTAAAAGTGTCAATCCAAAAGCTGTCATCAAAAAACCCTGCAGTGACTGAATATCTTTTACATTTCCAGCTCCTTTTGTTACAGACTGAATAATAGGATAAATATAATTTGCAATAACAAGATAAAGCAATATCAGTATCGGCAATGAAACAAGAAAGTACAAAATATTTAGCCAGCACAGTTTCCAGAACTTCCTTGCAAGCACTTCAAAAAACACTATAAACTTTGATTTTGGAGGCTCGTTTTCCGGCACACCCGGACCAGGCTTTGTATAGTCAAAAAATCCAAAAAATCCTGCCACCAAAAACTTCCCCCTTACTCTGCCGTCTCAAGCTCAAATAAAATACTGTCAACCATCCTCTCAACTTCTTCAATGTCAAGACCTTTCGCAAGTCCAAGCTCGCTTACTAAAATCTGTTTTGCAGTGTTGAACATCATCTTTTCGTTTGTCGAAAGTCCTTTTACCTTTTCTCTCATTGCAAGCATCTTTAAAACTTCTACGACACAGTAAATATTTCCGCTCTTTAGCTTTTGCTGATTTTCTCTTATTCGCTTGTTATAATTTCCGCAGCTATTTATGTCAACCTTAAAACTGTTGTCTTTCAAAAGCTCAAATACCCTGTTTGCTTCCTCTTCAGAAATCACGTTCCGAATACCAATCTCTGATGCGCTTTTGACAGGAACTAGTACCTTCATTCCATTGTACAATATCTTTACCACATAATACTTCTGAACACTATCGAAAACCTTCTCCTCAACTATCTCAACTATCCTGCCTGCTCCATGCAAAGGGTGTATTATAGTATCTCCCACCTTATACATTCATTGCCACCCCATGCTATCTTACAATAACTTTACATAAATAAAGTATATCCAATTTAAAAGTTTTTGTCAAAAATTCTTCCTATCTGTCTTGACTATAAACATCGCTGTTTACATCTGAGGCTGCAGACGATGAAAAACCACTTTGGACTGAAGAATTCTGATCTTGATTTTCGTACAAGCTTTGTTGACTATTTGTGGGTGGCAAAGTTTGCTGACCTTCCAGTGCTTGCGAAGATTGCTGGGTCTGGGCAGTAGTATCCCCAGTTGAAGGATTTTCTGAATTTTGTGCAGGCAAGGAAGTATCAATTGAACTACTTTGCTTAGTTTGTCCTTCTGTTGTTTTCTGATGTTCTTGGTCTATAATCTGTGGATTTTTTTTCACGGTTTTTTGGGAAGAATTACTGGTTTTATGTTTTACAATCCGCGGTGTATATTTAAATCTGTCAGGAAGCTGAAGGTCTATTTCAATGTCATAGCCAAGTAGGTCCTTTACAAGCTTTTTTATCCCTTCATAATCTGGTTTCCAGTAGCTTACTCCCGCATAGTTAAAATAAGTGCCAGGAATGCTCTCAAATACTATATCTTCTTTGTTCATGCTCTGGGCAAAATAAGCAAGCGATGTTATCTGCTGAAGAGAAAGATTGGTAAAAAAGTGTTTTCTTATCTTCCAATATATTTCTGGCAATTTTATTATCTTATTGCTTTCTTTAAGCTGCTGGAAAACTGAAAGAATTAATTCTTTGTCTCTTTTAATTCTGTCTATGTCGCCACCAGGAGTTTTTCTCCAAAGAGCATAATAGAGAGTTTCTATACCATTCAGTTTCTGATACCCCGGTTTTAAATCAATGTCCACCCACTTTGTCTTTACCCTCACTGGCACCTCAACATTGACATAAACACCGCCCAATATGTTTACAACCTTTCTTATAGCATCAAGGTCAAATCCAACATAATAATCAATTGGCATCCCACCCAAGAGCTTGCTCACAGTTTCCATTGTGTATATAAAACCTTCTTTTTTCTCTCCTCCTCCATAACCAAATGCACTGTTAATCTTGTCCCATTTTTCAACTTTGTAAATTTGCGTAAGTGTATCTCTTGGAATAGAAATTCCTCTAACTTTTTTATCTTTGAAATTAATGTTTATAAACAAAATTGTGTCTGTTCGGTGCATATCGTACACTGTCCTGTTGCTTGCCTTGTCAAGTCCAACAATCAAGATGTTCACACTACTATCATCAAAAGGATATTTTAAAGAAGAGTTTTTTGATACCTGTGATTTTTTCGTGAAAACCTTCTCAATATGTTTTGCATCAATAACAAAAACCTTGTAAATGTACCCACCCACAGCTACACATATAAGCAAAATTGAAATTATAATTGAAATCACAATTTTTTTATTTCTTGCCCTGTTCATACCAATCTTGTTTCTCCTTCCCCGCACTTTTTCAATACTATACAATTCTTTCATAAAATTGAAAAAGCTTTTTCTCCTCATTTGCCCAGTTGTACTTTTCCATAAATGCCTTGTAACCATTTAAACCTTTCTTTATTATCTGGTCTCTGTTGTTGTAAAAAAACAATATGGCTTGACAGATAGACTGAATATCTGTAGGGTCAACTAAAACTCCACAGTCTGCTTCTTCAACTATTCTTCTCCAAAGTTCAAAGTCTGAAGCAACGACAGCTACCTTTGCAGCCATGTATTCAAAAAGTTTCAAAGGAAGTGAAGTTTTATACCGCGAAAGAGGCAAAAGCGTCACAAACCCAACATGCGCATTTTTTAAAATTCCAGGAATGTCTTTTTTAGGCACTCTTCCCCATATCCTTATCTTCTCATCTTCGTATTTTTTTATCTCTTCAAAGTATTTTTGGTTTTCAGCAGGTCCCACGATGTCTAACTTTATGTCAAGTTCGTGCAAACTTTTCACTGCCAAAATCAAGT
Organism: Caldicellulosiruptor acetigenus; assembly: GCF_026914305.1. Taxonomy (NCBI): domain Bacteria; kingdom Bacillati; phylum Bacillota; order Caldicellulosiruptorales; family Caldicellulosiruptoraceae; genus Caldicellulosiruptor; species Caldicellulosiruptor acetigenus. Next base: position 1,497,210 of record NZ_CP113866.1, read on the forward strand.
TTGTTATTCCTCTGCTCTGCGAAACACTTCCTATATATATGAGGTTTAATGTCCCATCAATGGTGCTATCTTTTTCCTCAAAAAACGTCTCAGCAACAGGATAATTTTTGATAACCTCCTTGTTCTTGCAGTTGAATTTTGAATATATGTCTTCTGTAACAGTTACAACACCGTCTAAAAGCTTGCTTATAGTCTTTTCAGCAAGATTAAAAAAAATCGAAAATAATGTACTAAACGGCTCTGGAAAATATTTTCTATCTTTGAAGGCTAAAGGATAGTCCTCATGCACGTCATATATCACTTTTTTTTTCAAAAAAAACTTAAAGTACAAGGACAAAACCAAAAGGTCAGGGTCATGAAAGTGAATGATATCAGGTTTAAACTCATTAATTATCTTTATGATTCTTAAATAATTTTTATATCTTTTTGAGCGGGGCAATTTTGGAAGTCCAAAAATCTTTATTCGGTCCACTTCAAAAAATTGCTTGTCTGCAACAGCACATAGGGCTGTTTCATACTTTTTCGAAAGACTCTTTGTTATTTTGCTAAACACTCTTTCGTCATCCCATGGATGAGCAGAAGACAAAACCAGCACCTTTTTCAAGCTCAATACTCTCCTTTTTCTTCTTTTGTCTTTGCCAAAACAAAGAGTGAAAGTGCAAATACAAACCACATTACCCTCATCTCAATCATCTTTGATGAACTTACGCTTGATATAAAAAAGGCAGAAATAGAGCTCATTAAAGAGATTGCAGACAGACTTAAAGTACTACTTTTCTCTCTTATTTTGAAAAGATTATAAAGCAGATAAAATATCCAAACAAGATACAAGATAAATACTACTGCTCCGTAACTCACAAGAACATCCAAAAACCAATTATGAAGTTCAACATTTACAGTATACTGTTTTACCTTTTCCATCAAAACCCTGCTGTTGCCTGAACCAACACCAAAAAAGAGATAGTCATACAAGAATGAAAGACCATATACAACCAAAAGTTCTCGTCGCACATTAGATGAAAGAGAAGTCTGCGAAAAATCAGTAAGCGAAGAAATCTGAATCTTTATCATTTCAACTACCTTATTAAACGCTCCAAAGTCCAGTCTAAAACCTATTATAAACACTAAAAAAACTAAAAATATAGCCCCATACTGTAGAAGACTCTTTTTCTGGTCTTTACCAGCCAAAAGAAAATAAACAAACAAAGCTATTAAAAATCCTATGTAATTTGCTCTGCTTGTGGTAAGAATCAAAAGTGGGATAGCCAAAACTGCACCTAAAAAAGCTGCCCACTTTTTGAAAAAATTATTATCACTCTTGTTTATCGCAACAGCAAAAATAAAAGGCAAATATAAAACCAAATAAGTTGCAAAATCGTTTGGATTTGCAAAAAAGGTTGAAGGCGTTCTATGAAGATTATATAAAGGTACCTTAGATGTCCACAAATGTTTGTCAGTCACTACTTCTAAATAGCCTACAGCAAGATGAATGATAAATGAAATCAACATTATGTTTTCAAATACATCCCATCTAAGATATCTTGAGTAATACATAAATATCAGTATCACAAATATATTGATAGTTAAAAAAACCTGATCTCTTGCTGCACTTTTTACATCCTGAGCCCATAAAAAACTTAAAAGTGAGTAGGCACACCATCCTATTAGAAAAAAAGTCGAAAAGTTAAGAAAACTTTTCAGCTCAATCCCATTTAACATCAAATCGATAAAAATAAGAAAAAATAAAAATGCTAAAAATATTCTATATGCAAAAAGGTAGCTCAACTTTGGATACGCGAGTGTACTCCCAAAAAAACCACTCAAAAAGGTCAAGTACAAAATAGCTGGAATAACCCGCTGCTTCAATTTAACTCTAAATGCATTCTCCATCTATAGCTCTCCACCTTTTAAATCTGCAAATAGGCAAGAAAAGATAAAATGTATATAGCATGTTAATTAACAGCATCCTACTATTTGTAATTTCAGCCATATCAAACATCTGAAAAATGGTAATAAGAATAAATCCAATAAGAATATTTCTATCATATTCTTCTTTGTGTTTAAAAAAATTATATGCAGAAAGAAAAACCGAAAAATAAACTATAAAAACTAAAATCATATATCCTATTATACCATATTCAATAAGGGCATTTAAAAACAAATTATGTGCTGAATGAAGGGCCACTATACCAGGCGCTTTTAACTTTCTAAAAAATAGCTCAAATTGGCCTGCACCAATTCCTTCAAACGGGCTTCTGTGTGAAAAATATCTCAAAACAAACTCAATCACAAAAACTCTCTGCCCTACAGCTGTTTTAGGATTTGTTATATCACCCAATTTGGGAATTCTATATAGAATCTTGGGTAGAAAAATAGTCAATATACCAGCCAGTGCCAAGAAAACCTTTAAGATATTTTTTCTAATAAGGTAAATATTTATGAGAAGAAACTCAAATATATATACTACAAACCCTGTCCTTGAACCAGAAAGTAAGATTTCTACAAATATTAAAAGTGATATCAAGAGTTTTGACTTTTCATCTTTCAACTTGTTTCTCACAAGTGGGTAAACCATAACTAAAAAAAACGCAAATGTGTTTGGATTAAAAAAGATTGAAATAGTTCTCTCTCTAAAAGTTTTGAAAGCTATATAGTACAAAAATTCAAAAATACATACAACTGAAGCAATTGCTAATAAAAACAACCATATTTTTTCTATTTTCAAAATGCAATCTTTGTTACATGAAATGAGGAAGATATAAAATATTGCTGGAAATACAAAAGCATTTATTACACCTATAATCGCCTTGTCCTTAGCTAAACTGACATTTAGTAACAAGAGAGAAATCAATGCAAGGCTCACATAAAAAAATATAGGAACAAAATTCAAAATGTCAAATTTAATTTTTGGTTTATAGACATAAAAGGATATAAAAAATAGCGCCAACAAAAATAAATATACAGGAATATACGAATACCTAACAAACTGCACAGTAGCAGCAGCACCTGCAGCAAGCAAAAGCTCATATTTATTGATTTTCAAGTAACTGATCAGCCGGTACATCTTTTATCTCCCTTGCAGGATTTCCCACAACAATCTTCCTTGGCATGACATCTTTCGTAACAACACTGCCAGCACCAACAAACCCTTCTTCTCCAATCACTTTTCCGGGAAGCACGGTGGCATTTGCACCAATTCTGCCACCTCGTTTTACTGTAACACCTTTGAAATATTTTGCCCTGTCCTTACCTCTTCCCGCAAAATTGTCATTTGAGGTAACAACACACGGTGCAATAAACGCCCAATCCTCAATTGTTGAAAGAGCAGTAATATATGCATTTGTCTCTATTTTGCAATAACTTCCAATAGTTGTCTTGTTTTCTATGCTAACACCACGACCTATAATGGTATACTCACCAATTGTCACATTTTCTCTTATTGTCACAAGGTCGGCTATAAAGACATTGTCTGAGATTACAGCACCCCTGTAGATTATGCTGTTTGCCCCAATCTTGACGTTGTTCCCAATCCTAGCAGGTGGAAGAACAATCTCTTCTGTTGTTTTGCTCGCAAAAGCCTTTTGAGGAGATTTTCCTATAATTGTACCATCAGAAATTTCGACATTGTCACCTATAATGCTTCCTTTTTTTATAATTACATTGTGACCAATTTTGCATCCGCTACCTATCTTAACATCATCTTCTATCACAACAAAATAACCCATTTCAACATCTTCAGCTATCTTTGCTTTCTCACTTATAAATCTCATCTTACCAACCTCTGCCTTTCATAAAGCTTTTTCATGTCTATTGTTGAAAAGTTAGTAAGTGGCAGTTTTATTGGTCTTTTTTCAATTGCCGATTTGTAAATACCAAGAATTATCTCAAGTGATTTTTTCCCCTCTTCTCCTGTAACAAGCGGGTCTTTTCCGCTTTTGATGGCTTCAATAACATCCCTGAAAAGAGGAGTGTGACCAAACCCATATACATTGTCTGGATTTTCTGTAAACTTTTCTAAAGCCTCTTTTTCATCCTCATCAGGCACACGCCACACAACAATCTTGTTGACTGACGTACCACCAAGCACTGCTGTGCCTGTTTGACCAAATACGCTGAGCGTCTCTTCCAAATTTGAAGGCCAAACACAGGTAGTTCCTTCAACAATTCCTCTTGCTCCACTTTTGAATTTCAAGATGGCAAACCCTGTATCCTCTGCTTCAATAGGTCTTAAAAATGTTTCTATGTCACCATAAATCTCGTCAACCTCAGAACCTATTATCCATTGCAAAAGGTCAATGTTATGGGTACACTGGTTCATAAGCGCACCACCGTCTTGTTCCCATGTGCCTCTCCAGCTATCTTGCCTGTAGTATTCATCGTTCCTATTCCATCTAATACTTGCAACAGCATACAGTATCCTGCCAAATTTGCCACTGTCAATAGTACTCTTCAGTTTTTGTACACTCTTGTTAAACCTGTTTTGCAGACATACACCAAGTACCTTTTTCTTTTCTCTTGCTTTTTTAATCATCAAATCTGCATCTTCTATTGAAAGTGCCATGGGCTTTTCTACAATCACATGCTTGTTAAAATCCAAAGCAACAAGCGTCTGCTCAGCATGGCATCCGCTGTATGTTGCTATGTCAACTATGTCACATTCTTGTTCTTTTAACATCTTTATATAATCTGTGTATATGGGTATATCCTTTTTTATTTCAATTCCTTTGCTCGCAAGCAGCTCATAATACTTTTGTCTTGTCCTTAAAGCTTTCTGGCTATCTAAGTCACAAAATCCCACAACCTCAAGCTGGTCATAATTGTTGGCATAAGCCTCAGCATGTTTGAACGATATTCTCCCACATCCAACAAGGCAAATCCTTAACTTGTCCATCAACAAATCCTCCATTATATTGAATTTTTTTATAGTTTATAAACTTTGTCTGATTTTATACCTTTTGTAGCATTTCTGGTATCAAAAATAAGGTTTGCATTCTCTACAATAAAGTTATAATCATATTTTGAATGGTCTGTTGTGATAACAACTATATCATATTTTTTGAGCGACTCTGCTGTAAAATCCACCGAGAAATACTGTTTGCCATTATAAGTAAAACTCGGTACATATGGGTCATTGTATTCTACCTCTGCATTCTCTTTTTCAAAAATCTCGATAATTTTCAATGCAGGTGACTCTCTTATATCATCAATATCCTTCTTGTATGCCACACCTAAAATTAAAATTTTTGAGCCGTTCAAAGGTTTTTTGAATTTATTGAGGATTTTCATAACTCTTTCAACCACATATTCTGGCATATAGTTGTTTATTTCACCGGCTATTTCAATTAGCCTTGTATGATAATCATATTCGCGCGCTTTCCAAGTGAGATAAAATGGGTCAATCGGTATGCAATGACCACCAAGCCCAGGTCCGGGATAAAATGCCATAAATCCATATGGTTTTGTTTTTGCTGCTTCAATGACCTCCCAAATATCAATGTTCATCCTTTCGCACAAAATAGCCATTTCGTTTACAAGCGCAATGTTTATATTTCTGAAGGTGTTTTCCAAAATCTTTTCCATTTCTGCAACCCTTGGAGAGCTGACCTTAAATACCTCTCCTTCTAACACATTCTCGTAAAGCCTTGCAGCTATCTCAGTACATGTTTTTGTCACACCGCCTACAACCTTTGGTGTGTTCTTTGTGTTATACACCTTGTTGCCCGGGTCAACTCTCTCAGGTGAAAAAGCTAAGAAGAAATCCTCACCGCATTTTAGCCCACTTTCTTCCAAAATAGGTTTTACCACTTCTTCTGTTGTCCCTGGATATGTAGTACTCTCTAAAACAACCAACATTCCTCTGTGAAGGTATTTTGCAATCTCCCTTGTAGAATTTACAACGTACGAAATATCTGGCTGTTTGTATTTATCAAGTGGAGTGGGAACACATATAGCAACAGCATCAACATCTCCAATTTTGCTGTAGTCAGTTGTGGCAAATATTCTACCTTCTTTTACAAGGTCAGCAAGTTCTTTGTCCACAACATCACCTATATAATTTTGGCCTCTGTTTACCATATCAACTCTCTTTTGCTGTATATCAAATCCGATAACTTTATATCCTGCTTTTGCCTTTTCGACAGCAAGCGGAAGCCCTACATACCCAAGCCCCACAACTCCAATCACTGCTGTTTTGTTCTCAATCTTCTCAAGAAGTCTTTGTGCAATCTCATTCATTGTAAACTCCCTCCAAATTGATTTATTGAAGTTGTTATATACTCTATCTCTTCATCTGTCAATTCAGGAAACATTGGAATTGCAAATGACTTTTTGCAAAGCTTTTCGGCAATTTCAAAGTCGCCTTCTTTATATCCCAAAAAGCTCAAGGCTTTAGTTAAATGTAGTGGTACAGGATAGTATATACCTGTTGCAATTCCTTTCTGGGCTAAATATTCCATAAGATTTTCTCTCTTTTCATGTTGGAGAATATACAGATGATATATGTGTCCAAACTCAAAACTATTGCACTTTTTGGGAGTGACAAGTCCATCAAGCTTAAGCTCTTGAGAAAACTTTTGAGCTATTTCTATTCTTCTTCTATTCCAACTGTCAATATATTTGAGTTTAACAAGAAGTATTGCTGCCTGCACTTCGTCAAGCCTGCTGTTAAATCCTATCATCTCATTGAAATACTTCTTTTTAGAACCATGCTGTCTGAGCATCCTTGCTTTTGAGGCAATCTCGTCAGAATCTGTTACAATCAGACCACCGTCGCCAAACCCGCCTAAGTTCTTTGTAGGAAAGAACGAAAAACATCCTACATCTCCAATTGTGCCTGCTTTTTTCCCTTCAAATTCAGCACCAAATGCCTGGCAGGCATCTTCGATAATATACAAGTTATACTTTTTGGCAATTTGTACTATTTTCTTCATGTCGCACACTTGACCAAATATATGGACAGGAATAATAGCTTTTGTGCGCTCAGTAATCTTTTCTTCTATCTTTTCAGGGTCTATGTTGTACGACAGAGGGTCAATGTCAACAAAAACTGGTCTTGCACCCACTCTTACTATTGCCTCAGCTGTCGCAAAAAAGGTAAAAGGAGTTGTTATAACCTCATCACCTTGTCCTATACCCACGCTTTCAAGTGCTATGACAAGGGCATCTGTTCCATTCCCAACACCTATCGCGTGGTTTACATTCAGATACTCAGCACACTTTTTCTCAAACTCTGCAACTTTTGGCCCTAAGATATATTGTCCACTTTCAAATACCTCTTTTACGCTGTCTAATATTTCTTGGGAAATATTTTGGTACTGTCTTTTCAAATCAATAAGCGAAATCATTTTAAGTGCTCATCTCCATTCTAATTTTGATATTTAGAAAAAATTATAAATTCTGGATAATATATTTTCTCTCTCTATATATTACATACAAAATTGCCGCAATCACACCTGCCAGCATTCCAGCAACAACTCTCAATGCCTTTTCGAACTTGCTGCCAGCAGACTCGTATACCTTTACTTTCCCATATTGATAGATAGCACTTTTCAAATCAATCACTTTGTTGTAATGTTCATTTACCCACTTTATAAGACTTATAGCAGCTGAAATCTGGCTTAGTTGTTCTTGTTCACTTGAAGTCAAACTGGTCTTTTCATATTTGCTTCTTTCAAGCAAAAGCTCATCCAAAAGTTTTTGAGCAGCTTCTGACTTACTTTTCAAATCTGAGATTACCTGGTTATCTAAACTTTTGAGATATTCATTTAGCATATTCTGAGCAGCAGTCTGTGAATCTGCAACAGCTTTTATAACGACATAGTTTATACCGCTCTTTGAAGCTTTAGGTTCAATAAAAACCCCAAACCTCTCATCTTCACCATATCTGCTTGTGACATAATCAATAAAAGGAGGGTTTAGCGCTACCATCTCTAAGTATTCCTTGTTCAAATCCAATGCAGTCACGTTAGAATACAAACCCTGTACCATATTGGAAACGTTGGGTGATGAAGTATTGAAGTTGAACGGATTTAAAAGATTGTTATCAAGTCTTAGGTTTGTCTCAGCCGTCCACAATGTTTTTGTAAAAAATTGTACAACCACAGCCGACAGTATCAAAAATAAGATAATTATTGCTGTTATTTCTTTAATCCTTTTTTTAAATATATAAATCATTTTTCAACTTTTCTCCTTTCTATCTCTGGGTGATGAGTTTCAATGTGCCATCTGGGAACATCAGCGCAGCAATGTTGCCATTTTGTTCTGTTGTAAATATTTTAACTTTAAATTTCTCCAATCTCCTTATTGTGGATGAGTGCGGATGACCGTATGGATTGTCTTTTCCCACACTTATGATAGCCACTTTAGGATTTACCTTTTCTAAAAATAAACTTGAAGTTGCAGCATAGCTTCCATGATGAGAAACCTTCAAAACATCTGCCTTTATATCGTGAACATTCCTTACTATGTCATATTCTACATTCTTTGAAATATCGCCAGTAAATAACACCCTTTTTCCCGCAAATTCAAGCATGACAACCACACTTGAATCGTTCAAATCATCATAATCTTTAAGAGGAGATAAAAAAGTCAATGTAACACCATTTAATTTCAGTCTATCAAACGGCCTTGCGATTGAAATTTTTAGGTTCTTTTTCTTCAGTGCGTTTAGCATATCTTCAAATGTCTGAGTATTTGTTGTTTTATTAATTGTATAGAATCTTTCTATGTCATATTTAGAAATAATCTTGTCCATATTGCCAATATGGTCCTCATGCGGATGAGTTGCAATTACCACATCCAATTTTTTGACATTTAATCTATCTAAGGTTTGTAAAACATCCTGCTCAGCAGAATTCGGTCCTGAGTCAATCAATACAAACTTATTTCCTGGTGTTTTTATCAGTATACTATCTCCCTGACCTACATCTAAAAAAAATACACTACATACTTGCTTATCTAAAAACTGTGCTGAGTTTGTTTCCCAAAAGTTTGAATTTTGAAATAAATACGAACATCCACTTAAAAAAAGAAAGAAAATAACTGTTATTAAAACAACAGCTACCGAGAGTTTGCTTTTCATTACTTAAACTTCCTCCAGTACACCTCAAAAAATCAGCAGCCTTTGAGCCTACTTTTAAAAGCTTTTATAAAACTTTTCATAACAGAGGTAGCATCTGCTACAATCCCGTAATGAGCAATTTTAAAAATCTGCGCATCTTTGTTTTTGTTAACTGCTATTATGAGTTTTGGACTGCCAATCCCACAAATATGATGGGCTGCACCCGAAACTCCAAAAGCAAAATATATCTGTGGTGATACAACCTTGCCACTTTGACCAATTTGATATTCTTTGTCAATCCAGCCCATGTCAACAAGCGGTCGCGTGACACCCACCGCACCATTTAAGAGATTTGCAAGTTCAAAGGCATATTTTAAATTTTCCTTGTCTTTGATTCCTCTTCCTACACCAATAACTATTTTAGCACTTTCAAGTTTGTTATCAATATTCTGAGCTAAATTTTTTTCAATAATCTTAATTTTGCCAGAAAAAGGTTTAAGCCCTTCAAAGAGACTTTCAACAATCTCTACTTTTTTATCAACAGCCTCAAAAGAACATTCAGCTACGTTTTTTATTTTTAAGGTAGCAAAGACAATAGAAGAATTTTTGACCAAAATCTTAGCATTTATATTTCCTGTATATGCAGGCTTCAAAAAACTGTAGTTGTGAGTACCCTCATCAAAAATAAGGTCTGTACAATCAACAGCAAACCCACATGAAAAGCGTGCAGCAACTCTTGCTAAAATTGACTTTATAAAATCGCTTGATGTTGAAATGACGGCATGAGGTTTTATTGTATTTATATGCTGGGTTATAGCTTCGATGTAAGGCCATTCCCAGTCTGAAAAAAGTTCATTTTTACAGATTACAATTTGACTTAATGGAAGTGTTCTCAAGTAATTTATATCTTTATCTTCCACTTTTCTGTTCGAATATAGGTACAAAACAATCTTTTTATCTTTAACTGCAATTCTGCTATCAATGAAAGAAAGAAGAGAAGCAAGTTGTGAGATTTCATCAATATGATAAATTGCCGGTACAAATATCACGTGTTCCATTTCTCTTTTTAGTCCCCCTTATGAAATTGAAGTTTTTATAAGAATCTCGTAACAAGGTCAGCTATACACTCTATTTGAGCATCTTCAATCCCATCATAGATTTCACATTTAACATCTTCAAAGCTTTGTTCAACAAAGCTATCGACCGAGGTCTTTGAACCTTCTGCTCCAACCCTATCAAAATCAAAGTTTTCAAAATCATCCACACTTAAAATTTGAGGAGTATATGAAAGAGCTTTTATCATGAAGCTTAGTTTTGGAAGCCTAAGAAAAGCGCTATCTTTCTTGACAGAAATCAGCGCAGGCAGTTTTACCTCAAACCTAAATAGTAGATTTTTTAATTTTCTTTCAACTTCAATGCGCTCAATATTCAAAACCTTTATATTACTTGCAAATGCTATGTGAGGAATATTGAGATATTCTGCTATCTGAGGTGGGACAATAGATGTCTCACCATCTAAGGAGGACTCACCACACAGTATCAAGTCAAAATTGCCAAGCTTTTCAATAGCCTTTGCCAGTGCATACGCAGTAGAATACGCATCAGAACCAGCAAGTCTTTTATCGCTCAAAAGCACACAGCTGTCACAACCAACCTCTATAAGTTCTTTTATTTTGCTTTCACACTCAGCAGGCCCCATTGAAAGGGTTGTGATATGAACATCTTTATAAACATCTTTTATTCTAAGAGCAAATTCTAAAGCGCTAAGGTCTGCAGGATTGTTCATCAAATATTGAGCATTTCTCTTTATTGTTTTAGTCTGAGCATTATACTCCACTTTTTCCGGGTCTACTACTTGTTTTATACACACAAGAATTTTCATCTTTCAAAAACTCCCCCTAAAGTCTTAAAAATTTAATACTCTTTTATGATTTCAGACGCGATAATATTTCTCTGAATTTGATTTGCACCTTCAAATATCTGAGTTACTTTAGCATCCCTCATCATTTTTTCAACCGGATAGTCTTTAACATATCCATTTCCGCCCATAATCTGAACAGCATCAGTGGTAACCTTCATAGCAACATCAGAAGCAAAAACCTTGCACGCTGAAGACTCCTTTGAAAAATCCTTTGCACCACTGTCTATCATCCTACATGTTGAATAAAGCATAGCTCTTGCAGCTTCGATGTTTATGTACATGTCAGCCAGCATATGCTGGATTGCCTGAAAGGATGAAAGAGGCTGTCCAAACTGGACTCTTTCTTTTGCATACCTGACTGCGTGCTCATATGCACCTTGGGCAATCCCAACAGCCATTGCAGCCACCCCAGGCCGTGTCCTGTCAAACGTCTTCATTGCAACAATAAATCCTGTACCCTCACGACCTAAAAGATTTTCTTTGGGAACTTTACAATCTTCAAATATAAGTTCTGTAGTAGAAGATGCTCTTATGCCCATCTTGTCCTCTTTTTTGCCACAATAAAACCCTTCATATCCCTTTTCTACAATGAAAGCCGAAATTCCGCGTGGTCCTTTTGATTTGTCGGTTACTGCAAATACTACATACACGTCAGCTTCACCGCCGTTTGTTATCCAGTGCTTGCTTCCGTTTAAAATATAATAATCTCCTTTTTTCTCTGCAGTTGTCTTTATGCTGCTCACATCACTTCCAGCATCAGCTTCTGTCAATGCAAACGCGGCTATCAACTCTCCTTTTGCTATCTTAGGTAAATACTTTTTCTTTTGTTCCTCTTTACCATAAAGAATTATAGGATATGCACCCAGAGCTGTTGCAGCGTATGATACTGCAACACCTGCACAATTTCTTGAAAGCTCTTCTACAACAAGGCACATTTCCATAACACCGCCACCAAACCCACCGTACTCTTTAGGAATGTATACACCAGTGAGCTCTGTGTATGCTAAAAGGTCCAATATATCTTTTGGGAATATGCCTTCTTTGTCATATTTTATTGCAACCTTTGACACGTATTCATCTGAAATCCTCTTTGCAAGTTTCTTTATAATCTTCTGTTCTTCGCTTAAAAAATATTCCACCTTAAAAATTCGCCCCCTACTTTTTCAGTATCCTTCTTCATAGTTTATCAGATGAAATTCTCTATTGTCAAACAACCATAAATATTTTTCATTAATGTGACTATTTTGTAACAATAATTGTTGTATTGCGTGATTATTTTTTGATATCATACTTCATATAAAAAAACTGTCCTGGGGAAGGACCACAAAATGAAGGTTGCTGGAATAGTAGTGGAATACAACCCTTTTCACAATGGCCACCTGTACCATCTGCAAAAAACAAGAGAAATAACAAATGCAGACATAGTTGTGGGCGTAATGAGCGGTAACTTTATTCAAAGAGGAGAACCTGCAATTGTAAACAAATGGGCAAGGACAAAGATGGCCATTTTAAACGGGGTAGATGTCATTTTTGAACTGCCGTTTGCATATGCCTGCAACAGTGCCGAAATATTTGCATACGGTGCAATATCCATTTTAAACCAGCTCGGCGTTGACTTTATTGTTTTTGGCTCAGAATGTGGTGATATAGATAAGCTTAAAGAAACTGCTAAACACTTGGCATTTGAAGAAGATGATTTCAAGTCAAGTTTGAAAAGTTATTTGAAAGAAGGGTATTCCTTCCCAAAAGCTCGTGAACTTGCTCTTATCAAAACATGTAAAACCAATATTGAGTTTTCTTCTAACAACATACTTGGAATTGAATATATCAAATGGATTTACAGGTTAAGTTCAAAGATTGAACCATTGACTATAAAGAGGATAGGTGCATCTTACAATGACCCCAACCTCACACAAGACACATACGCTTCAGCTACTGCTATAAGAAGAAACATAAATAACCTGCAGGCAATCAAAAACAAAATGCCATCTGCTTCTTATGAAATACTGATAGAAGAATTTGAAAGCGGAAGAGGACCTGTATTCCTTGAGGATTACTTTAAGCTCTTTATCTACAACGCCATCGTTGTACCAGATTTTTTGAAAAACAAAATTGATGTCAAAGAAGGGCTTGAAAATAGATTTGAAAAGTACATTTTCAATTCTCCATCAGCTAAAAATCTTCTTGAGAATGTAAAAACTAAAAGATATACCCTTACAAGACTTCAGAGAATATTCATACACGCTATTGTAAGAAACAATTTTGACCAAAAAACTCTTCTTTCCATTACACCTTATGTAAGAGTTTTGGGATTCAACCAAAAAGGAAAAGAATATTTAAATAAGATAAAAGACAAAATTGAGTATATCACAAAACTAAATCAGCAGTGGTTAAAAAACCCTCAATACAAAGAGCTTCTTGAACTTGAAATAAGGTCTTCAATGCTGCATGCCCTGCAATATAGAGATTTTCACAAATATCTGCAGACAGAATTTAAATCATCTCCTATCTATATCAGTTCAAGAAGCTAAATTCTTTAAGTTTTCTAACTCCTCTTCTGCCCTTTTCTTTCCTCTTTGATACGCCTTTTCCACATCAGCAAGGGTATATGGATTTATATCCTCAAGATTAATTTTTATGAGATAATCAAAGTACCCATGCTTAAGTCTGAGTATCTCTTCACCCATGATATCAATGGTAGTCATTATCATTTCAAAGATATTTTTAGGTTCTTTGAGCGAACTTTTACCTGAAACGTCCACACCAACTACAAACTCGCAACCATTTTCTTTTAAAACCTTTCCCGGTACTTTGTCTACTACCGCTCCATCAACCAGCACAGTATCCCCTATTTTATATGGTGGAAGAACACCAGGAATAGATATGCTGCTTCTTACAGCATCATATAAACTTCCCTCGCTGAAGACCACCTGCTCACCCTTTAAAAGGTCTGTTGCAACAACATAAAACGGATATTTCAAATCAGAAAACCTTTTATCTCTCAAAAAAAGCTTTAAAATCTCTTCAATATTTTTACCTGAAATGAGAGCATTTTTTCTTACTTTAAAATCTATGAGTATGTCATTTCTTATTTGTTTTGCTACCTTATATATAAGACCAAGGTCATATCCAAGACAGTAAAATGCGCCTATAACAGCACCAATGCTTGAACCTGAAAAAGCTTCAAATTTAAACTCCTTTTCCAGCACTTCTATAACCCCTATATGTGCAAACCCTCTCATTGCACCAGAACCAAGCGCAAGCGAAACTTTTTTCATTTTAACCTCCGTACAGTAATAATATTTTAATTAGAATACCATTTAGCTATGTATTGGAGCAGAGTACTTGAGAGAGATATTTAACCTTACCGTAATAATATTATGTATACTTTACTTTTTATCTATGTTTTTAAATCCTCAACTTATCATTCAGTCAACAACAAAATCAGCAATCATATGGTGGGAAAAAGTCCTGCCTTCTATTTTCCCATATTTTTTAGTTATAAATGTACTCATTGAATCAAAGCTTATAAGCTATCTCTCAAATATCTTCTTTTTGCCCTCCAAAAAGATATTCAAACTTTCATCAAATGGGTTTTTAGCAATGATAATAGGAATGTTAACAGGATATCCAGTTGGCGCTAAAATGGTATGTAACTTATATAGCCAAAAATTAATCAGTAAAAACGAAGCTGTAAGGCTCCTTTATTTTGTAAATAACTCTGGTCCTCTTTTTATCATTGGAACGGTTGGAATCAATCTTTTGGGTTCCAAAAAATATGGATATATGCTATTTTTTGCTCATATACTCGCAAGCCTGATAATAGCTTTGTGTACTTCTCGATTTGCACAAAGTGAAATACTGTCAGCTTCCGCACCTTACAAATTTTTGAACTTTGACATTGGAAAGGTTCTATCAAAATCAGTCAAAGACTCAGTTGAGTCCATACTCATTATAGGTGGTTTTATAACTCTCTTTTTCAACTTGAATAACGTTCTCGAATATTTCAAAATTTATCATTCAATATGTAGCCTCTTCAGATTTACAGGTGCAGATGATACTCTCATAAAAGGACTTTTATATGGCTTGTTTGAAATAACAAACGGTAGTGTGCAAATTAATACAAACTCTCTCCCTGTCTGGCAAAAATTGATAGCATCTGAGCTTATTATTTCCTGGGGTGGACTTTCGGTGCATTTTCAAACTATATCCTTTTTGAGCGTAGCAGGTTTGCAATCTTTCCACTATATCATTGGAAAATTGATCCAGTGCGCTTTAGCTACAGCTATCATTTGTGTGTTTCCAATAATTTTACAACTATGAGTTTTTCTGTCTTATTTGGTCAATATTATCATTCAGTTCTTTTACAATATTTTCAATAGTTTTCTTTGTCTGCTCTAAAAGCTCAATGGTATAACTTTGGGCCATGAGTCTATATTCTTTTGCATGTTCTTTTGCTTTTTGAATAATCTCCTCTGCCCTCTTCTCTGCCAATTTGACAATCTCTGTCTCATCCACAAGACCTTTTACCTTGCTCTCCGCATCATTTATGATTGCTTCTGCTTCCTTTTGAGCTCTCTCTAAAATCTTCTTCCTCTCTTCTTTTGCCCACTTGACTTGAGAAAGTTCCTGCGGCAGCAAAAGCCTTATTTCTTTTATTATCTCTAAAAGCTCATCCTTTTCCACCATAACCTTTGATGTAAACGGTATTGATTTGCTATTTTCTATTATTTCCTCCATTCTCTCTAAAAGCTCTAATATGCTCAGCTCACCCATCACTTATTTTCCTCCGTTTCTGCATATTTCTTATTCAATTTTTTCATTACCTTTTTAGCAATCTTTTCAGGGACTAAGTCTTCTATACACCCGCCAAATCTTGCAACTTCTTTGACCATGCTTGAACTGAGGTATGAGTATTTGCTATTTGTCATCATAAAGATTGTTTCAATCGAAGGTTCAAGTTTTTTGTTCAAAAGTGCCATCTGAAATTCATATTCAAAGTCGGACACTGCCCTCAATCCCTTTACTATAACCTTGGCATTTTCCTGTTTCATGAAATCAATTAAAAGACCTTTAAAAGCTTTTACCTCTACATTTGGCAGATGCTCCGTTGTCTCTTTTAAAAGTTCAACCCTCTCTTCAATGTCAAACACAGGAGTTTTATTTGGATTGACCAGAACAGCCACAATTAATTTATCGAAAATTTTCGAAGCCCTTTCAATTATATCAAGGTGACCATTCGTAACAGGGTCAAAACTTCCCGGATATACTCCTATCTTCAACTTCTCTTACCCCCAAAACAGAATATTGTGATTTTAGTATCACCATACTCTCTTTCTCTCAAGATAGAGAGGTTTTCATCTTCATACCGGAACTCTAAATTAGATTCAACAATTATAAGACCATTTTCATTGATTCTGTTATTTTCTATTATTTCAGAAATACACTCTTTTGCATAATCAGACCTGTACGGTGGGTCTAAAAAGATAATATCAAATACTGGACAGTTTTTAGACTTCAAAAATTTTAATACATCACCTTTTATTATCCTTGCCCTTTTCAACAAATCCAAATTTTTAAGGTTTTCCTTTATTAGATTAATACACCTCATATCTTTTTCAACAAATGTAACTTCTCTGACACCTCTTGATAAAAACTCAATCCCCACATTTCCTGTCCCTGCAAAAAAATCAGCTACAATAAGCTTTTCATTCAAAAAAGGTGCTATCATATTAAAAATAGCCTCTTTTACTCTATCTGATGTGGGTCTTAACCCTTCAATATTTGCACTTTTTAATCTTCTACCCTTTTGCTGGCCGCTTATAACCCTCATCTTTTAAGCAACTTCTTACAATTTGTTTATATATTGATTATATAAAAATCCCTCTAAAAAAACAACAACGAAGAGACTCAAAAAGTCCCTTCGTTGTTGGTAAATTTTAAACACCTCGCGGGGTTATTTACCTGCTGCTCTATTTTCATAATCCTGAATCATTCTCTTTACCATATAACCACCAATTGAACCTGCCTGTTTTGCTGTCAAATCACCATTGTAACCTGGTTTCAACGGAACACCAATTGAGCTTGCTACCTCTGCTTTTAACTGGTCAAGAGCCTTAGTTGCTTCCGGAACAAGCTTTCTATTTCTTGCCATGGCCTTCAACCCCCTTTTTTTGTTTGAGACTTTTCTTTTTTCACTATTTAATATGCTCTCTTTTTAAAAACATTATAACAAGAAATTTTTGAAAAGGGTTAAAGGCCAATATTTTCTATATTATTGTAAAATTGTTTGTTAATTTTTTCTAAAAGTTTGTTATCAACAAGTTTGAGTCTAATCGTCTCTTCTGCAGCAATTCTTGCTTGCTTTAAAATATCCATATCATTTATAATATCGGCTACTTTAAAGTTCATGATACCATGCTGTTTTGTCCCAAATAAATCACCAGGTCCTCGGAGTTTTAGGTCCATTTCAGCAATTTCAAATCCGTTCTGACTTCTGGTTATAGCTATCATCCTTTTTTTGGCAATCTCTGAATCGCTTTGATTAAACAAAATACAGTACGACTGGTGCTCGCCTCTGCCAACTCGCCCCCTTAGCTGATGCAGCTGAGCAAGTCCAAATCTTTCAGCATTCTCAATTACCATAACTGTGGCATTTGGAACGTTTATTCCAACCTCAACAACTGTGGTTGAAACTAATATATGGATGTGTCCATCTTTAAAATCATTTAAGATTTTGTCTCTCTCTTTTGCAGAAAGTTTTCCGTGTAAGCAACCAACATTGTAGTCTTTAAAAAATCCTTCTTTCAAAGATTTTGCAAATTCAACTGCTGATTTTGCATTCAAAGTTTCTGACTCTTCAATCAGAGGACATATCCAGTAAACCTGTCTCCCCTCATCTAACTGTTTTTTTATGAAATTGTACACCCGCTGGCGAAAACTCTCATCAACAGCGTATGTCAAAATCTTTTTTCTGCCGGGAGGTAACTGGTCAATAATAGAAATATCAAGGTCTCCATACAAAACCAAACTCAACGTCCTGGGTATTGGAGTTGCTGTCATAACAAGAATGTTCGGTGAACTTCCTTTTTTTGTGAGTTCTACCCTTTGGATAACTCCAAATCTGTGTTGTTCATCAGTGATTGCCAAGCCAAGGTTTTTAAATTTTACCTCATCTTGGATAAGTGCATGGGTTCCAATGACCATTTTGCAAAGTCCATGTTCAAGCTCTTTTAAGATTATTTCCTTTTCTTTTTTTGGAGTTGACCCAATTAGAAGTCTTACATTGAATTTATTACCAAAGTACTTTTTACATTCGTTATAATGCTGCAAAGCTAAAACCTCTGTTGGTGCCATCAGTGCAACCTGATATCCCGCTTTTATTGTTGCATATGCGCTTGCCAAAGCTACAACCGTTTTCCCGCAGCCAACATCGCCTTGGATGAGTCTATTCATCTGTTTTGTACTTTCTAAATCCTGTGCAATCTCTGCCAGCACTCTTTTTTGTGCCTCGGTCAACTCAAACGGAAGGAGCTTTTCAAACTCTTTTAAGCTACTTTGAGCATTTTCAATTTTTATTCCTTCATTTTTTTCTATGTTTTCTTTTAAAAGCAAAAGGGAAAGCTGAAGAAGATAAAATTCCTCAAACACAAGCCTTTTCCTTGCAAGTTCTAAGCTCAATTTGTTTTCTGGAAAATGAATATTTTTTATTGCAAAATTGATATCACTCAAATTATATTTTTGTCTTATATAAGGCGGAATTATATCTATAAGCATTCCATCAACTTGATGCAGAAGATTGTTCACAATATTTCTAATCACCTTTTGAGAAAGACCTTCTGTAGAATTGTATACAGGAACAATCCTGCCTGTATGAAGAAGTTGTTGATCATATTTTTCAAATTCAGGATTTTTAACCTCAATATAAAAGCCTTTTCTCTCTATCTTCCCAGAAAAGCAGAATATCTCTCCTTCTTTCAAAACGTTTTTTATATAGTCCTGGTTAAACCATACTGTTGTAACAACGCCTGTACTATCTTCAACAGGAATTTTTATTACCTTTACTGACCTTGTCTCTATCTCCACAGGCTTGCCAGCAACCTTTGCAACAAATGACTCTATCTCTCCATCGCAAAGCTCTCTTATTTTCTTTAGCCTACTATAATCAAGATATTTTCGTGGTATGTGCCAGAGCAAATCCTCGGCTTTTTTTATACCCAGCTTTTTAAATAGCTTTTCTCTGTTTTCTCCAACACCTTTTAAGAATCTTATGTCTTTTTCAAGAACATTCATTTTACCATCACATCTCAGCCACAATAATTAATTGATAAATTTCATTTCCACTTTCATAGCTCTCAATGTCAATTTTCGGGTATCTTTCTTGTATGTTTTTAACAAGCACCTCTATATCTTCTAAGGCTACATCTTTGCCATAGTAGATACTCAAAATCTGGGTTGTAGAATCAACAATCTTTTCGACACAAGCCAAAGCTACTTTTAACATATCTTTGTCACATGCAATTATTTCCTTTTTGGAAATCCCTATAAAATCGCCTTCTTCAATCTCAAACCCGTTTATTTTTGTATTTCTCACTGCCTTAGTAACTTCTACAACCTTTACTGAGTCTATAGCTTCCTGCATGAGCTTTATATTTTCTTCAACACTCTTGTTCAAATCAAACTTTATCATTGCAGCAATGCACTCAGGAATGTTGGTTGTCTTCATAATCACTACATTTTTATTTGTGTTAATAAGCTGCAAAGAAAGCTCTGCAGACATAATCACGTTTTTATTGTTCGGGAAAATAAATACATTTTTAGCTGGTACATTCTTTATAGCATTTACAAAGTCCTCAGCGCTTGGATTCATAGTCTGTCCGCCTTCAATTATAAAATCAACACCCAAGCCTTTTAATATTTCATTGAATCCTTCTCCCTGTGATATAGCTACAAAACCATATTCTTTTGTAATAACTTCAGCCTGTGTTTGAACTTCTGTATCAGGGTTTTCTCTTTTACTTATAAACTCCTGGTGCTGATATTTCATATTATCAATCTTTATATTTATAAGCTCACCATACTTCAAAGCCTTCTCTAATACCCTGCCAGGTGAATTTGTGTGAACGTGTGTTTTGAGAATGTCGCCATCCTGGATTACAATAATTGAATCACCAATTGTCTCAAGATATTCCTTAAATTCTTTTTCAATATTCTTTTTCAAACCGGTAATAAAAAACTCTGTACAGTAAGTAAACCTAATATCCTCAGGTTTAAAAGTGAGGGCTGTATAAACTTCCTGCTGTGATGGCTCTTCAAATACCATCCCTTCTTTTAAGAATTTATACATCCCTTCAAAAATTATGACAAGACCCATACCGCCACTGTCAACTACATTTGCCTCTTTCAAAATATGAAGCATCTCTGGTGTCTTTGCAAGCCACTTCTTTCCGCTTGAAACGCACACTTCCAGCAAATCCTCTATTTCGCTCACAATGCCTTCTGCCACTTCTTTTTCAACATCCTCTGCAATCCCGCGTGCAACTGTGAGCATAGTCCCTTCTGTAGGTTTCATCACTGCTTTGTAAGCACTTGCAGACGCAGATTTTAAACAAGCAACAAATGTTGGTATATCTATAACATCTTTGCCTTTTAACTCTTTGGCAAATCCGCGCAAAAGCTGAGAAAGAATAACTCCAGAATTGCCGCGTGCACCTTTTAAACTGCCAAAAGCAACTGCATTCATAAGTTTGTCCACATTTTCAAAAGTCTTCCCGTTTATCTCTTTTATGCTGCTGTCAAGAGTCGCAGACATATTGGTACCTGTGTCACCGTCTGGTACTGGAAAGACGTTTAAAGAGTTTATCTTATCTATGTGCAATTTTAAATAATTATTTGCAGCTTTTAACATATCTTTTAACACATCTGCAGTTAAAAATTTCATAGTCCAATCCTCCTCAGCTAATTAAAGACGAATACCATCTACAAAGATATTTATAGCTCCCGGTTTTAGACCTGTGTATTTTTCAATAGCATATGAAACTCTTTCTCTGATATTTTCAGCAACAACAGGAATTCTTGTACCGTACTCCACAATTATGTGAATATCAATGTTAACAACACCATTTTCTGCCAAAACCTTTATGCCTTTTTGCAAATTTTCCCTGCCAAGAAGTGTAACTATCCCGTCTGCTACACTCTTTGATGCCATACCAACAACACCATAGCTTTCCATACACGAAAGCCCAATTATTGTAGCAATGCAATCATTGGTAATCTCTATCTTTCCAAATTCATTTTCAAAATAAACGCCCATAATCTTCATCTCCTATCTTTTTACAATCTTCGATAACCTTTTATAAAGGACAAAAGTAACCACTGAAATAACTGTACCTTTTACCAAATTAAATGGAATTATTGAAAACAAAATCAATGTAAACTTATCTGTCACAAGACCATTTACCTTCGCAGCAATTTTTACTATCTCTGAGATTGGAAATTTTAAAGCTTTTTCGTAAAGAGGAAGAAGCACAAAATAGTTTAGCAAGCCTGCCCAGACAGAAAATGCAATGGTAGAAATAATAAGAGCTACTGCAGCACCTTTTTTAGTTCTATTCTTGCCATATATGTATCCCGCAATGTACACAAAAAAGCCGCCAATCATAAAGTTAGCAAACTCGCCTATCCCGGCCGTTTTGGTAACAAACAGATGAAGTACATTTTTCAAAAATTCAACACCCACACCCCAAACAGGTCCAAGAGCAAACGAAATTATCAATGCTACACAGTCACTAAAATCAAGCTTTAAAAAGTCCGGAAATATCCCTAAAGGAAACTCTATAAGCATTACAACAAATGCTAAAGCACCAAAGATTGAAACCTTAACAAGATTTTTTAACTCAACCTGTTTCATTTATCAGCTGCTCTCCTTTCTTGTCTTATTCAAAAACTAAGTAAGCTTCTTCTCTGTCTATAACCTTGTATTCACCCGGTTTTAAATTTTGGTCTAAATTAAGACCTCCTATTCTCAGACGTTTTAAGTCCACCACCTTATTTCCAATTGCTTCGAACATCCTTTTAACCTGATGATATTTACCTTCATATATGCACAATTTTACTGTGGTACTATCAATAATAGTATATTTTGCAGGAAGTGTCTTATAACCATCATCTAAAATAATACCATTTTCAAACTCTTTCAGCTTTTCCTCATCCACCTCTTTTTCAAGCCTTACTAAATACTCTTTTTCAATTCTTTTTTTGGGTGAGATAACTCTGTGCGTATATTCACCATCATCTGTAATTATCAAAAGACCTTCTGCGTCTTTGTCAAGCCTTCCAACTGTATGCAAATCTCGATACTTTAAATCATCAGAAATAAGTGAGAACACTGTAAGTGATGCCGGGTCGTCATTTGAGCACACATAACCTTTCGGTTTGTTCATCATGATATAAATCTGTCTACTGAACTTTGCAACCCTGCCATCGACTTCTACTACATCTTCTTCGGGATTAATCTTAAAATCAACTTCTACTATTCGTTTCCCATTTACAGTCACAATTCCTTCTCTTATTAACTTTTTAACCTGACTTCGTGAACCAAAACCACAGTGAGTCAGAAACTTGTCAAGTCTCATTTTTATTCCAATCTCCATCCTTTTGGGAAATAATTTTTTATTATATGTCCCTCTGCTTTACCCCATCCAAGAGTAAAGCCATCTACACATATCCCTACAAATCCATTTAGATTTTCTTTGTTCTCTATCGTCTCGCCTTTTAAATACCTCCACAGCCTTTCGTCGTCTTGAGAAAAGTTAATAGCAACCTTGAGATTTTCGCACTTTAAACTTGCAATCAAATGAGCAGAAGGATAAAATCTTCCTTTATAAACTTCTCCAAGCAAAAGACCATTTCGAAGCGGTGTTATTTTATCAAAAGGTCCTTCAAAACCCAAATATAGTTTGCTTGCTTTTTTATAAAACACCCTATCCTTGAAGTAACTCAAGTCTATGTTTAAGTATTTATTACAAAACTTTTCAAAAATTTTTAAATCCTCTCTATCCACCTCAAATCTTTGTGGCTGGAAAGTCCACTCAGCTCCGCTTTCTCTTACCTTTTTTAGCTTGCAAATAAAATGTCCTTCACCTTTGACCCTATGCGGGTATATTCTTGCAGCTTTTTTCAAATTTTCATTGCCGTTTATCTCGATCCCATCCGAAAAGCCCTCATATTTTTTTATCTCAACAACTTCATAGTTTTTATGTTTTTTTAAAAACCAGTCAATAATTCCTTCATTCTCTTCTACTTCAAACGTACAAGTGGAATATACTATCTCGCCATCCACTTTTAAAAGCTCATCTACCTCTGTCATGATACTTCTCTGCAGATTGACATACTTTTCAGGGTGATTAGAAGTCCATTTTTTAGCTGCCGTCGGGTCTTTGCGAAACATTCCCTCACCAGAACAAGGTGCGTCAACTAAAATCTTGTCAAAATATGCGCCATAGCTTTCAGCTATCTCTTTCGGCTTGTTGTTCAGGATTACAATATTTGTGAGCCCAAGATTTTCAACATTCTTCACAAGTGCCTTGATTCTTGATGGCTTTACATCATTGGATACAAGCAAGCCATTTTGACCAAGCCTTGCTGCTATCTGAATGCTCTTTCCCCCAGGTGCGGCACACAAGTCCAAGACTTTTTCGCCTTCTTTTACATCCAAAGCCTCAACCGGAAACATGGCAGATGGTTCCTGTATATACACAAGCCCAGCAAAATAGTACGGGTGTTTGCTTAGCCTTATCTCTTCGGTGTAGTAAAAACCATCTTTGCACCATGGAACTTTTTCAAATTCAATTCCCATTTTCTTTATAAACTCTTCAACTGAAACTTTGGCAGTGTTGACCCTAAAGCCTTTATAACTGTCAAAGTCGTATACTTTTATAAACTGGTCAAACTCCTCTTTTAAAATTTCTTTCATCTTTGACAAGAATTCTTCTGGCAAGTTCAATTTAAAGTTAGACCTCCTTGTAAATCTTATAAAACCTGAAAAATAAAACATTTGAGGTACAAAGACTCTTCATAGTTGATAAGATATGGATGGTCTTTTGCCTGCGTTCTGTACTCAATGAGTCTTAATATCTTTTTTGCATCTTTTGCAGCATCTTTAATAACCTCAAAAAACAGGTCTGGTTTCATATAATGTGAACATGAACAGGTCACAAGAATTCCACCCTTTTTGAGTATCTTCATAGCTCGCAAGTTTATCTCTTTATAACCCCTTTTTGCATTTTCCAAGGTGTGTATGCTTTTTGCAAATGCAGGAGGGTCAAGTATTATCATATCGTATTTTTCTTTCTTGTCGTCAAGTTCATTTAGATAGTCAAAAACATTTGCAACCACAAACTCACATTTTGATTCAACGCCGTTTAACTTAGCATTTTTTACTGCTTGTTCAATGGCTGTATCTGAAATATCAACACCTATGACTTTTGATGCACCGAACTTAGCAGCGTTTATTGTAAATCCTCCTGTGTGACAGAAACAGTCCAAAACCACTTTATCCTTTACAAAGTTTCTTATTGCAACCCTGTTCTCTTTCTGGTCCAAGAAATATCCTGTTTTTTGTCCATTTTCTATATCTACTATCATCTTAATACCATTTTCCTCTATCTCAACTTCAACAGGCGAGCTGCCATATAAAAATCCTTTTCTCAAATCAAGTCCTTCAATTTCTCTTACCCTTGCATCATTTCTCTCATATATAGCTTTGGGATTGACAACCTCAACTAATATTTCTACCAGCTTATCTTTATATCTGTCAACACCTTTTGACAATGTCTGCATCACAAGAACATCGCCAAACTTGTCAACAATAAGTCCAGGCAGGAAATCAGCCTCAGCAAATATGAGCCGGCAATTTTGTGTATAGCCTATACTTTTTCTGTAATCCCAGGCATCTTGAACTCTTTTTCTAAAAAAGTCAATATTAATCTCCTCATTTTTTCGTGTAAGAAGTCTTACAAGTATTTGAGACTTGGAATTTATAAACCCCTTTCCAACAAACTTTCCTTTAAAATTTAACACATCAACAATATCCCCATCCTCGAACTCCCCATCTATCTTCTGTACTTCATGCCTGAAAACCCATGGATGACCGCTTTCCACTCTCAGTCCTTTCCCTTTTGCCAAAAACACTTTTGCCATACTCTAAACAACACCTCTTTTTTAGTTTATTTTCTTTCGTACAAGGTACTCATATACAAGATAAGTAGAATAATACCTGAACTTGCCCCAATCACCCCAAAAACCTTTTTGTTCTTTCAAGATATCACTAAGATTTTTTAATCCATCCAAAGATACTTTTATTGCCTCTGAAATCTCACCATCAGTTTTTGCAAGATTATCTTTTTCACACTTTTCAATTAAAAATACAAACGAATAAAAATCGAGATGTTCTTGCAAGCAGACAAGATTATACTTTATCGCTCCAATTAGTAAAAAATCTTTAATATTCAGTGCAAGCTCTTCTTTTACTTCTCTTTTCAAAGCCTCATCCACATCCTCGTTAAGACCGATGCCACCAGAAGGTATCCTGTAAACTTTATCAGGATACTCTTTTTGCCTAACAACAAGCACTTCTTCACCATCTTTTATTGCAAACACCACTTCACCTATTCTATCAACATTTATTTTGCTTTTAACATATTCAAAGAACTCTCTATCTTCTATTGTTACAGTAACCTCTCTTACAATCAAATCTGAAGCAATTGGTATTTTTTCTAAATCAAACCTGGCTTGAAAGAGCTCTTCTAAACCTTTCATTTGCCTCCTCCAAATCAGATTGAGTATTTATATTTTTAAAACTTTCAAAACAAGGGTCAAACCTCAATATTTCGTTGAGCTCAATCTTTTTTATGTTTGAGCTTTGTAAGATAGCAGAAAGAGAAAATATACCCTTGTCTATAAAATCCAACGCTTTTTCCAAAAATGCTTTGCTATATACACAAAAAAGAGGCTCAAAATAGCCATTGTAATAAGGAACAACTGCATCGTACCCATCAAACCCAAGCATGTACTCTACAAGTTCTTTTTTGGCAAACGGCATATCGCATGCTATTATAAAATTCTTGTTTGTTCTGCTTACCATCAAACTTGTTAAGACCCCTGCAACAGGAGCATCTATTTCAATTATATCTTTTATTACTTCAAAACCTTCAAACTCTATATACCCGTTTTTTACAACAATAAACTTTTTGTCAAAAAGGCTCCCTATAATCTTGTCTATTATCTGTACAACCCTTTGATTACCAATCTTAAGATATAATTTGTCAAATCCAAGCCTTTTTGACTTCCCACCCGCCAAAATAAATAGATTTTTCATGTTGCCACCTTTTTCACAAATACAAAATTTGAATTAAATGCTGCTTGACTGTCCATCTCTGCCGTTTTGGAAAAAATGCAAGAGTTTATTGTCTCAATATTCTGGTTCTGAAACCCTTCTTCAACTATTATATACCCTCTTTTTATACACTGTCTCAGCACTGCTTCAGCAACAAAACTTCCACAGCCATTGTAAAGAAGCACTTTATCTCCATTTCCAATTCCAAGTCTCTTTGCATCCTCAATATTAAAAATAGCAACTGGTCTTCTTTCAAAAAACTCCTGAGAATGCAATGTTTTTTGAGAATGAACGGTCACAAGTCTGAGCTGGTTTTTTAACGCTCTTTCTTCATCTATAGATGGCACAGCTACACCCATCTTTTCGTCTTCAAATTCAAATTTTTTGCTCTTTGTTGCAAATAGTTTATCTTCCCACGGAACTTCCATTTTGGTTGCACGCACAAAATGCTTCTCAAATTTAATGTTCAAAGCTTTCTCAAAATGAGCCTTTACATATTCTACCCATTCTTTTTCTGATTTTATAGGAAAATCTAAATCAAGCCTTTTTGCAAGCTCGTTTATTATTTCAACCTCAGATTTTGACTTACCGATATTTTCAATAACCTTCTCAGAAACCCCAATATAATCATGCCACATATTCGGCACAAACACATCCTCTTTCTCAAGAAAACTTGCAGCAGGAAGTATAATGGTTGCTGCCTGTGTTGTTGCTGTCAAAAACATGTCAACCACAACTACAAACCTCTTTTGAAGTTCTCTGAACACCAAATCTGAGTCAGGACACTGTGAAACAGGATTTCCGGCAGATATATAAACCATTTCAACAGGCGGGTTTTGCTGGTCTTTTAGATATTCACCGAGTTTTGCTTTGTTATAAAAACGCTTATTCACAGCCTTGGTATCGTTTTTGAAAATGGAAGCTATATTTTGAGTGAACCTGTGAGCAAAGTTTGAACCTCCACCTTTTATGCCAACATTACCTGAGATTGCAACAAGATAGTCAATTGTCCTAATTGTATTTACTCCATTTGTATATCTTTGCGGACCATAGCCAATAAAAGTTGACACAGGTCTTTGAATGTAAATATTTGCAATGTTTTCTATATCTTTTTTATTCACACCGCACTTTTTCTCTATCTCTTCATATGTTAGTCTACTTGCAATCTCCTTTACCTTTTCAAATCCAATGGTATACTTTTCGATAAATTCTCTGTCTTCCTTCCCATTTTCCAATATATATTTTATTGCTCCATATGCAAGGTGAGAGTCAGACCCAGGATTTATAATCAGACCAATATCAGCTACCTTGAATGTTTCGGTAGGGTAAATGTCAATCACCACTACTTTTTTACCCTGTTTTTTGGCCATATGGACAAAATAAAAAAGGTGAAGATTTGTCCACAGAGCGTTTCTTCCCCAAAGAACAATCCAGTTAGAATTAAAAATATCAAATGGTGAATGACAAAGCGAATTTCCAAAATCTATTTTCTGGGCAAGAAGACCTGCTCCCCAGCACAAACTCCCTTCAGAGTATGTCGCACCACCCAAATAATCAAAAAATAGCCTTTCAATATTTCTTAAATACCCTTCGTACCCATCTCCACTATAGTATAAAATGGCACTTGAGTTGTACTTTTTTAAAATCTCTTTTATTTGCTCTGCAATCATGTCAAGAGCTTGGTTCCACGAAATCTGGTGAAATTCGTTTTTAACCCTCAAAAGAGGAGTGGTTACCCTCTCTTTTGAATAAACCTTTTCAAGCAATCTATAACCTTTTGGACACAAAAAACCATTAGTGATAGGGTGGTCCTTACTACCGTACAGCTTTACTGCTTTCCCATCTTCAACCTGAGCAACAATCGCACAACTGTCAAAACAGTCAAGTGGACAAAATGTCTTTTTTTTCATAAGAGTTTGCCTCCAAAAAACTTTAATCTACAAAGTCAAGGCTAATATCAAGGCTTTTTACTGAATGGGTAATGCTACCAACAGAAATAATATCAACACCTGTCTTTGCAATCTCCTCAATGTTATCAATATTTATATTTCCCGATGCTTCTATTAAAACTCTTCCTTCAGCTTTCTCAACAGCCTTTTTCATCTCATCAACCGTAAAATGGTCAAGCATAATTATATCTGCACCCGATAGCAATGCCTCTTCAAACTCCTGCATATTACGCACTTCTACTTCAACCTTCATTGTATGTGGAACATTCTCTTTCGCCCTTTTTACAGCCTCTGTTATACTCCCAACAGCCTTTATGTGATTATCCTTAATTAGCACCGCATCAGACAAAGAATATCTGTGATTTTTCCCACCACCGACAAAAACAGCATATTTATCAAGCATTCTCAAAAGAGGAATGGTCTTTCGAGTATCAGTCACAGTCGCCTTGTACCCTTTTATCTTTTGTGCAAGCATATTTGTAAATGTTGCAATGCCGCTCATCCTTTGAAGAAGGTTTAAAGCAAGTCTTTCACCCATCAAGATTGCTCGTGTATTTCCTTGTATTTTGGCCAAAACATCACCTTTTTGAATATAGTCTCCATCAGTTTTTAACTTTTCAAATTTTATGTTTGAGTCTAATATCTCAAATACCCTCTTTGCCACATCTATTCCACATAAAATTCCATTCTCTTTACTGAGAAAAACAGCACTTGAGATACTTTCCTGTGGAATCAAAAGCTGTGTTGTAACATCCCCATATGGCATATCCTCTACAAGTGCATCCTTAATAATTTTATCAATCACCAAAAAATTCAGCATTTAAAAGATTTCCTCCCATCCATAAATGTTTGAGTATACCAAATGCTTCTTCCAGTTAACATCGTCCTGGTACGGGAAATCTTTTCTGTAATGAGAACCCCTGCTTTCTTTTCTCATCAGTGCAGCATTTGCCAAGATGTACCCTATCATAAGCATGTTATAATATTCTATCTCTTTTTGCGTGCTGAGTCTCATTGTATTCAATATTTCTAACCTCGAGACAATGTAATCTATCAATTTTTCAAGTCCTTCTTTTGTTCGCACAATCCCTGCATGTTCACTCATTTTACTTCTCAAACCTTCAATCTCGGTAGCTACGTTCAAATCAAACTCCTTTTTACTCAAACTTCTATGGCAGATTGCTATATGTTTTACATTTTTTTGTGACCTGCTGTTGATATATTGAGCTATTCTTCTTCCAAAAACAAGACCTTCTAAAAGTGAATTTGATGCAAGCCTGTTTGCTCCATGAACACGTGTCCCTGCTGCCTCACCACATACAAAAAGGTTTTCTACAGTGGTTCTGCCAAACTCGTCAGAAAGCACCCCGCCCATACTATAATGCTGCGCAGGTGCAACAGGAATTCTCTGTTTTGTAATATCGATACCAAGTTCCAAACATTTTTGATATATATTGGGAAATCTCTTTCTTATAAAGTTAGCATCAAGATGAGTAATGTCGAGAAATACGTTTTCAGAGCCTGTCCTTTGTAGCTCAAAGTATATACTACGAGAAACAATATCTCTTGGTGCAAGCTCTGCAAGAGGATGGTACCTTACCATAAACCTTTCACCAAAACTATTAAAAAGAAGACCACCTTCTCCTCTTACTGCCTCTGATATTAAAAAACTTTTGTTCTTTTCATGATAAAGCACAGTGGGATGAAACTGCACAAGTTCCATATCCACAACCTTTGCTCCACATCTCACAGCTGCAGCACAGCCATCGCCTGTTGTCACCTCAGGGTTTGTTGTGTATTTGTACAAATATCCATAACCACCAGATGCCAGAACAATGTTTTTTGCAAATAAAATGACATTCTTATTCTTTATCTTTAGCAAAACTCCTATGGCAGTGTTCTGCTCATCGGTGAGTATATCAACCAGAAAAGCATTTTCAAATATTGTAACGTTTTCATATGACTTAACTACAAGTCCTAAATGCTCAGACACAATTCTTCCTGTTGCATCTCCACTTGCATGGATAATCCTTCGTCTACTGTGTGCTCCTTCCTGACCTAAAACAATCTCACCTTCGTCATCTAAATCAAACGGAATATTCATCTTAAGCAGAATATTTATATTTTCAATAGCCTCATCAACCAAAATTCTTACCATGTGCGAATCACAAAGACCGCTGCCTGCTCTTATTGTATCCATATAGTGTATGTCAGGACTGTCATCATGGCTAAGTGGCGCTGCAATCCCACCTTGGGCTAAATTGGTATTGCTAACCTGCATGGTTTCTTTTGTGACAAGTGCCACTTTGAGCTTTTTATCCAAATTAACTGCCGTATATAGCCCTGCAACACCTGTTCCAATAATTACTACATCAAAATTTAAAACTTCATCACTACCAGAGTCAAATTCAATGCAAAACCTTTTAAACTCTGCCAAACTAACCATCCCCAATTTACAAATTAACCCATCTCAAGCATCTTAGCAAGTGCTCTTTTCGCACCTTGCATAATTTCTTCTTCAACTTCTATCTGGTATCTCTCATACAACAGAGCATCTCTTACCGATTGCAAAGTATTCTTCTTCATATTAGGACAAATCATCCCTGGATGAAGAATATAAAACTTCTTGTCGGGATTCAGCTTCTTTAAACTGTACAGCACTCCCATCTCTGTTCCGATAATAAACTCTTTTTCTTTTGAAGCAGTAGCAAAATCTATTATCTGTTTTGTACTTCCGACAAAGTCAGCAAGCTCAACCACTTCTGGTCTACACTCAGGATGGACCAAAACCAAAGCATTTGGATGCGCAGACTTCGCTTTTTCAACATCTTCTTTTTTTATCTTGTAATGGGTAATACAGAATCCTTCCCATAAAATGATGTCTTTTTCAGGCACCTGTTTTCTAACAAAACTTCCTAAGTTTTTGTCTGGCAAAAAAATTATTTTGTCATTGGGAAATTCCCTTACAATTTTCACAGCATTTGATGAAGTACAGATAACATCTGATTTTGCTTTGACAGAAGCAGGAGAGTTAATATAACACACAATTGAATAATCAGGATATTTCTTTTTTAAATTTTCAACATCTTCTGCAGTCACCATATCAGCAAGAGGACATCCAGCATCTATCTCTGGCAACAGTACCTTTTTATGTGGTGAAAGTATCTTTGCACTCTCAGCCATAAAGTGAACTCCACAAAACACTATAACTTCTTCAGGACGCTCAGCACACACTTTGCTAAGATAAAAAGAGTCGCCCACAAAATCAGCAATCTCCTGCACTTCATCAATTTGGTAATTGTGAGCAACTATCAAAGCGTTCTTTTCTCTTTTGAGCTTGTAAATTTCATTTTTAAGCACTTCTATATTCAATAATATCACTCGCTTTTCTTGGTAAGATTTTTATCATTAATATACCATTTAAGAAGACCAAAATCAACATACACAAAAGATTCTTAGCTTCCATTGTAAAAGTCAAGATACCCTTGCAGAATATAAACTGCTGCAACCTTGTCAATTACCTTTTTCTTTCTTTTCCAGTTCAGTTCTTCATTCATTACCCTTTCAACAGCTTTTGTTGAAAATCTCTCATCCCATTTTACAATCTCTACATTGTATCTGCTTTTAATCTTTTCAGAAATCTCATCAATTTTTTTGAGCTTTTCATCTTTCTGATCAGGATGCAGCTTAGAAAGAGGATAGCCTATTACAACCTTTTCTATACTGAATCTTTGAAATATACTATCAAGCTCCTCAAACAAATCTTTATTTCGTAGCTCAATTGTCATAACCGGCTGAGCAGTAATTTTGAGTGGGTCTGAAATTGCAACACCAACTCTGCTGTTTCCTATGTCAAGACACAGAATTCTCAATTCGCAACCACCCTTCTACCTTTCCAATTTGCTTCATATTACTTTTAAAGCAAAAAGCTTACAATAACTGCTGCAGTATCCACAGCAAAGACACTTAGAATGGTCAACAACTACCTTTCCATCTTTCACAGACAATGCATTTTGGTGGCAATGCAAAATGCACTCTCCACAACCTTCACACCAGCTTTCAACATGGAGCTTTTTGGTTTTTACATTCTCTAATAATTCTTTGGTCAAGTAAACCTTCTTTTCTTCAAAGCATCTAATATTATGGTCAACTTCAAATATACTTTGCATACCAATTGCAACAGAATGAAGATAAGGAAAGTCAAATATAAACTCAAGCGCTTGCTTGAAATTAGAAAGGAGGTTGCCTCCACCAAATATTTTCATAGCAAAAATTCCTTTGCCTTGTATGTAGGCTTGTTTTATTGCCTCAGCCATCTCATCAACTGTACCATCTACAATTCCGATTCCTTTGTAGTTAAATATTGGATGAATAACTTCAATTTCTGGATATTTGATGGCATCTTTTACCGCCTTTACATAGTGGGTAGAAATGCCAAAATGTTTGATATACCCTTTTTCTTTTGCTTTTAAAAAATACTCAACTGCTTCATAATGTCCTTTGAAAGTATGCTCACCTTCCTGTTCATGGAGCATAAATAGGTCTATGTAATCAACATCCAGCTCTTTCAAAGCCTTATATAAAGAAAACTCTGCTGATTTTTTATCATAAGCATATGATTTTGTAGATATCACTGGTCGTATCCCGCTTATCTGAATTGACTTTCTTATATACTCATATGTCTCATACAGCTCAGCAGTATCAACAAAATTTATGCCTTTTTGGTACGCGTACGCTAAAAGCCTTGCTCCATCTTCAATAGATAATCTTTTTTGAAGCGGTCCAATGGTAAGAGTACCAAAACATATTCTGCTCACATAAAGTGATGTATTTCCAAGTTTAATTGTTTGCATAATCTTTCACCAGCTTTGCAAGGTATATATCCAAGTTTAAAAATCCTAATAAAAGACCAGCAATTATCGTACCTGAATCGTTCAAAAGCCATGCAAACATAGTGATTATAATAAACAATTTTATCTTTTCTCTTTCAAGTGAGCTCAAAACCAAAATTTTATTTTTGGTCAAAGCTAAGATACTTAAAATCACAAGGCAACTAACAAGCAAAATTGTCAATGGATAGGATATAAAATAAGAAAGGTTCATGAGCGTTTTTCTTTTTATTGTATCAAGCAAAACATCAGTGTTTGAAAAAACATTAAATAGATAGCTATTCTTGAAGATAACAAAAACTATCAAGATTGCAGCTGGTAACAACAAAAAAATCATCTTTTTTTTATTTCGTGAATTTATAACTAAAAACAAAATAAGACCTAAGAGGATGGAAACAAGCCCACCAAAATTTATACCATAATATGGAATCGCCAAAAATATAGCCAAGGCCCCAAGTATTATATAAACATTTTTTAAAGGAATTTTAGTTGCAACCGAAAATACAAATGCAAAGCCCAACAAATAAGCAAAAAATTCATTGCCTATGCCATAAAATCTATTTGCAAATGAAGGATGATATCCCGCAGTAGAAATAAGTTGCAAATAGTTGTCATAAAAAATAGCCTGAATCAAAATAGAGAGGATTCCAGCCAGAGCAACTCCAGCTTGAGTTTTTTCTAAACTGAAGTATGATAATATTAACGAGGTTGCAAAAAACAGTAATAAAAATACAAAAAGATGGCCAATAAACTGAACTATTATCGGTGAGTAGATAATAAAAAGGTACGAAAGCAACGCAGTGGTAGGAAATAATTTTAAAATATACATACGCATAGCGTTTGGTAAACCTATTTTAAAACCACCAAAATAAATTATTGCTTCTAAAATTGAGAATATAATAATAACAGCAAAAAGCACTATTAAATACCTATTAAGATACATAAGCTGATAATTCAATATCCAAAAAAACTTCCACAAGTATTGTAAAAAGTCATTTGCTACTAACATTTTAGCATCTTTTTTAAGCTTGCCTTCTAATATATCCATAAACTCGCTGTCCAGTACAAGCCCAGCTCTTTTAGTGTGAACTGATTTGAAAGTAAAAAAGCCTTCATCAGAAAGGTTATTGAGCACAAAGATTAACCTGCCATCACCACTGTATAAAAAAAATAGTCCCTCTTTTTTCTTTTTCATCTGTGATAGATTACTAATATTTGTCCCTTTTTTTTCAAGATATTCTTTAATCTTTTGACTTCTTACTTCATCTTTTAAAACTACAATCACTGCCCAACCTTTTTTGCTGCTTGAAATAACTTCTTTTACAGTAGCAAAAAAATATTTATCAATAAACTCTTCCCCTTTAAACTTGTAGAAACTGAATGCAAAAGCTGAGCTGAAAATTAAGCTACTCAATGTTATTATCAATATAAAACTTAACAATTTCTTCCAATATTTCATCTCTTTCAATTCTCCTTATTATAGAGCGGGCATTCTTATGATTAGTAATATAAGTTGGGTCGCCCGATATTAAGTATCCTACAAGCTGGGCAATTGGATTGTAACCCTTTTCTTTCAGTGCACTGTAAACCTCACTCAATATTTCTTTAACCTTTTTTTCCATACTCTCTTCAAATGAGAAATGTTGAGTTTTATCGTTCATTTCTTATACCACCTTTTAATTAATTTTTAAGCCCTCATCCACAATTTTAACTCTGGATGAAGGCTTAAATTCTATCTTTTTCTCAATTCATACAACACAATTGAAGCTGCCACCGCTGCATTTAAAGACTCTGCTTTGCCAGCCATAGGAATTTTTATCTTTCTTGTTGCCACCTTTGCAAAAGAATCGCTAACTCCTTCAGACTCATTACCAATAACAACACAAAATCTTTTGTCAGGAACAATTTTTGAAATTTCAATATCACCATACGGCGTTGTTACATAAACTGCAAAGCTATTATCTTTTAGGATTTTGATTAATTTTCCCTCTTCAGCCTCTCTCATAATCTGCAGATGAAAAAGTGAACCCATTGTGGCACGTATTGTCTTGGGATTGTAGATATCAACTGTTCCCTTTGTTGTTACAACAGCATCAAATCCAAATGCATCAGCACATCTAATTAATGTTCCCAAATTGCCAGGGTCCTGTAGCTTGTTAGCTACAACTACTCTTCTCAGATTTTTTATAAAATTTATGCCTTTGTCAACAAAGTTGCACTCAGCTAAAATACCTTGTGGTGTAGAAGTTGTAGTAATGTATTCAAATAACTTATCAGGAACCTCAATAACTCTTTCTATTTTCCCATCTTCTAAAAGACGCTTGCACTCCCAGTAAAATTCTTGATACCTATCTTTCGCCTGTTGAGAAAATATCACCAAGTTTATACATTCAATCTGATAGTCAATAGCTTCTTTTACAAGTTTTAAACCTTCAATTATGAAAGACCTAAACTCTTCTCTGTACTTCTTATCATGCAGCTTTTTTACTCTCTTTATACATTCGTTCTCTCGACTGCTTATAAACTCAACTTTTTTTGTGGACATCTTACCAATAGCCCTTGTTCAAAAAAAAATCAAAATTTAAATACTTTACTGAGCATTTATTTGCTTTTTGGCAATTTCAACCAGCTCAGCAAATGCTTTTTGGTCATTTACAGCCATATCTGCTAAGACTTTCCTATTAAGACTAATCCCTGCTTTCTTAAGCCCATTTATAAACTTGCTGTACGAAAGACCATTTTGTCTTGCTGCTGCATTAATTCTTGTTATCCACAGCCTTCTAAAATCTCTCTTTTTAAGCCTTCTACCTATATATGCATATCTTAAAGACCTCATTACAGCTACATGCGCTTGTTTAAAAATCTTGCTTTTTGCACCAAAATAACCCTTTGCAAGTTTTAGCCATTTTTTATGTCTCTTTCTTGCCCAAACACCATTTTTTATTCTCATTTATATCTCTACCTCCTGCTCAAAATTGTTGTTTATAGGTACGGCAAAAGCTTTTTGACTGCTTTAACGTTAGTAGCATCAACAACCACCGTCTTTTTCAAATTTCTCTTTCTCTTTCTTGACTTACCGCTCAAAAGATGACTTTTACCTGCTTTCTTTCTCAAATATTTCCCACTTCCGCTAATCTTAATTCTTTTTGCAAGACCTCTATGCGTTTTTAGTTTCGGCATTAAAAAACTCCTCCCCATCAAAAATTTTTATTGCTGTTTTGGCGCAATGACCGCTGTAAGGTTCTTACCATCCAATTTGGGCTTTTTCTCAACAACTCCGTACTCTTTTATCTTTTCTATGAACTTGTTTATAATCTCTTCACCTATTTCTGGATGCAAAACTTCACGACCTCTAAAGCGAATGGACACTTTTACTTTGTCTCCATCCTGCAAAAACCTTATTGCATTTTTAACCTTTACGTTAAAGTCGTGTTCTTCAATTGTGGTTGTAAGCCTGATTTCCTTTACGTTAATAACCTTCTGATTTTTCTTTGCCTCTTTCTCTTTTTTGGCAAGTTCAAACTTATACTTGCCATAATCCATTATCTTGCACACAGGCGGATTAGCATGAGGAGCAATCTTAACCAAATCAAGCTTCTTCTCCTCAGCAATTCTTAATGCCTCTTTAATGCTCATAATTCCAAGCTGAACACCGTTCTCATCAATAACTCTTACCTCTTTGTCTCTTATCTGCTCATTAATGAGCAAATCTTTGTTATTTATATTAAAACACCTCCTGGAAATAAATAACCCTAATTCCTAATTTAAACAAAAAGTGGATAGAAGCATAGCCTATCCACTCCCTTAACTCTTTTTGAGCCATATTAAATGGCTCAAAAAGCATTATTGACCCTCCGAGTCATTTCTCGGAAAGGTGAGAAGCGATAGACTTCTACTTCTTTTTCACCTCTATAAGGATACCACATATACTTTGGGAATGTCAATATCAAAAAACAATTTTAAAAATCTATAAATTCAGGCTCAAATTCATACTCCCCGTTCTATACCCATCTAAATCTAAGGTAACATACAAAAAGCCTAACTCCTTAAATTTATTCCTAACACTCTCTATCACATTGATATTTAAGAACTTCTCCATCTCATCCTTACCTATTTCAATTCGTGCAAGTTTGTCTTGATGATACCTTACCCTCACCTGCTTAAACCCAAGTCCAAGTAAATACTCCTCAGCTTTTTCTATCATGCTCAATTTTTCTTTTGTTATTCTTTCTCCGTAAGGTATGCGTGAAGAAAGACATGCAAAGGCAGGCTTATCCCATGTTGGAAGGCCCAACTCTTTTGACAATTTCCTAATATCCTCTTTTGTAAGCCCAGCAACTTTAAGTGGACTTACAACGTTAAGCTCACATGCCGCCTTCATGCCAGGTCTAAAATCGTTCAAATCATCAAAGTTTGAACCATCCGCAACATACTCAATTCCATGTGCCTTTGCTACTTTCCATATCTTTTCAAATAGCTCTTTTTTGCAGTAATAGCATCTATCAACAGGATTTTTATTGAATCCCTCAATTTCAAGCTCTTCTGATTCTATAATTATATGTTTTGCACCTATTTGTTTTATGAATGTTATTGCATCATTGAGTTCTCTTTTTGGATAGGTTGAGGATGTTGCAGTCACGGCAATAACTCTATCTCCCAAAACATCATAAGCAACTTTGACTAAAAAGGTACTATCAACTCCACCTGAATAAGCAACTGCAAGGCTTCCTAAGCTTTTGATATAATTTTTTAATTTTTCATATTTCTCTTGTAATGTTTCATCTATTATGATATCCATAAAATTACCCTCCTGTATGTTATTGTACTATATTATTTAGATAGATTTAGTATAAATTTATTTTACACATATCATTTAATTCTATCAACATCTTTTTAAATGCTTTAAATTAATTACAAGATGTTTGTAGCTTATCATTTCCTTTTTGAAGAGCAAAATTCCTGAGCAATTTCAACGAACCTTTCTACATCATTTTCGCTATGTGCCACAGATAAGAACATTGCTTCAAATTGAGAGGAAGGAACATAAATATGGTTTTTTATCATATATTCTGCAAAACTTCTGAACAAGTCTAAATCGCTCATCTTTGCCATCTTGAAATTTTCTACCTTTTCAACTCCAAAGAAGATTGTTAGCATTGAACCCATTCTATTGATGCAAAAAGTTAAATTGGAATTAGAAAAAACTTGTGTCAACTCTCTTTCAAGCTTTTCGCCTAATATCTCCATGTTACTATAAAAATGAGGATTTTCTTTAAGCTTTTTAATAGTAGCGTACCCTGCACTCATCACAATTGGATTGCCCGACATTGTGCCAGCTTGAAAGACATTTCCCTGTGGTGCTAAACACTGCATAATCTCTTTCTTGCCACCAACCGCGCCACAAGGAAGTCCTCCACCAATTATCTT
Source organism: Caldicellulosiruptor acetigenus (assembly GCF_026914305.1). Lineage (NCBI taxonomy): Bacteria > Bacillati > Bacillota > Caldicellulosiruptorales > Caldicellulosiruptoraceae > Caldicellulosiruptor > Caldicellulosiruptor acetigenus. The sequence continues at coordinate 1,535,848 of NZ_CP113866.1, forward strand.
GCCAAAAGTTACTAAGTCTGGTTCAACATTATATATAGCTCTTGCACCTTTTAATGAAAGCCTAAAACCGGTTATTACTTCATCGAAAATCAGAAGACTGCCATGGAGGTTACAAATTTCTCTTAAAGCCTGTAAAAATTCTTTTTTTGCAGGCACAACACCCATATTCCCCGCAATGGGCTCAATTATAACAGCTGCTATCTCATCTTTGTTTTCTGTAAAAGCTTTTTCAACTGAATCTAAATTGTTGTATTCAACAACTATTGTATTTTGCACAATGTCTTCATCAATTCCTTTTAATTTAAGCTCAGCTATCGCTGACCCTGCCTCTTTTAGAAAGATGTCATGATGACCATGATAACAACCTGCAAACTTAACTATTTTTTTCTTCCCAGTATAGCCTTTTGCAAGTCTTACAGCAGTCATTGTAGCTTCTGTTCCCGAATTAACAAATCGGACCATATCAATTTGGGCTGTCTCACATACAAGCTTTGCCATCTTATACTCTATTTCGGTTGGTGCTCCAAATGCTATTTGCTCCACCACCACTTCTTTTATGCTATTTACAACATCAGGGTCACAATGTCCTAATATCATTGCCCCCCAGGACAGGACAAAATCAATGTATTTATTACCATCCACATCAAATATAAAGCAGCCTCTTCCTTTTGATATGACAGGTGGGGTAATATTCAAATTTTTAAATGCACGAATTGGACTGTTAACACCACCAGGTATATACCTTTTGGTTTTGTCAAATATCTCTTTACTTTTGTCAAGTCTCATGCTTACAGCTCCTTTCGATTTAATATCTTTGCAGCCTCTAAAGCATGGTATGTTATAATCGCATCCGCCCCTGCCCTCTTAATTGCAGTCAATATCTCAATTACAACCTCTTCTTCATTCAAAAAACCTAATTTGCCTGCACTTTTTACCATGGCATATTCTCCACTAACATTATATGCTATAATTGGAATGTTGAATTTTTCTCTGGCAGCAGAAACTACATCAAGAGAGGTGAGGGCTGGTTTTATAATTACTGCATCAGCACCTTCTAAAATGTCAGCTTCTATCTCGCGCAGAGCTTCTCTTTTGTTTTGATATGGCATTTGATAACTTTTTCTGTCACCAAAAGCAGGCCTTGAGTTTGCTACCTCTCTAAATGGTGCATAAAGTGAGGAAGCAAACTTTGCACTGTAAGGAATTATTGGAACATACTCAAAACCATGGATGTCAAGTTTCTTTCGGATGGCAGCAACTCTTCCATCCATCATATCAGATGGGCAAATTACATCTGCCCCTGCTTTTGCATAAGATAATGCTATTCTACTTAAAACCTCTATTGTCTTATCATTATCTATTTTATCACCTTTCAAAATACCACAATGTCCATGTGATGTGTATTCGCAAAGGCATACATCGGCAAACACCAATATATCTTCGGAGTATTCTTTTATTCTCCTTATTGCCTGCTGGACTGCTCCATCATCTCTTGTGGCATAGCTCCCCATTTCATCCTTTTGGGAAGTTACGCCGAATAAAATTAAACCTCCAATGTCAGCTTTCTTGACCTCTTCTAAGACTTCTTGAAGTCTGTCAACAGATACCTTCACTATACCATCTAATCCCGGCATTCTTTCAAACACGTTTTTACCATCATCAATAAACAAGGGAAGAATAAACTCTTTGCTATTAAGTCTTGTCTCACAAAAAAGTTCTCTTAAAGCCTTTGTCTGTCTTAATCTTCTTAATCTTTTAAACTCCATTTTTGACCACCTCTAAAATTTTATTTACTATTCCCTCATCATTTGCCTCATCACAAGCGATACTTTTAATACCGAAACTTTCCAATGTCTTTTTTGTGTGTTCACCTATTGAAATAACTATTTTATTAAAAAGCATATCAGTCCCATAGCATTCTACAAAGTGTCTAAACATTCCCGAACTTGTAAATACATATATATCTGAATCATAAACTGCATCATTTGGGTTTTTAGTAAACTCCATTGAATATGCAAAGATGGTGTCAACTTCAAATCCCAAACTTGTAAGGGCATTTTTAAGATAATCTCCTGCTATTTTAGACTGAACTGTTAATATCTTTTTGCTCTTATCAACTTCATTTTTGAAAATTCTGATTAATCCATCCGATGAATGTTCATCTGGAATATATTTTACCCCAAATCCTCTCTTTTGTAGTGCAAGGGCAGTTTTTTTACCAATTGCAGCAAAGTCACCTTTTATGTTTCTTATATCTATCTTTTTCTCAATCAGATAATCGAAAAAACTATCTACACCATTCACACTTGTAAACACCAATATATCATACTCAGGCAGAAAGCTTATAATTTTGTCAATCTCCTCTTTGTGGTGAACAAGTCTTGAGCAGCAGCCATCAACAACGTCTGCACCAAGACTTGATAGCAAACTTTTTATATTTCCAGAAACACTTTTTGGACGTGTGATACAAATTCTTTTTCCATATAAAGGTAAACTTTCATAAAAGGAAAGCTTATTTCTAAACCTTATAACTTCACCTATTACAAATACCATCGGTGATGCAACCTGATTTTTGAATTTTCCACTTGCAAAGTCTTCTAAATACCCGCTAATTACCTTTTGCCGACCAGTTGTTGCATTAATCACTGCTGCAGCAAGGGTTTTAGGTTCCTTGCCATGTGAAATTAATTTTTGTGAAATATTTTCAACACTTTCCGCTGACATGAGAAATACTAAAGTCCCGTCAAGTTTAGAAATTACATTCCAATTCAGCTCTTCATCGTTGCACGTATGCCCAGTAAACACATGAAATTCACGTGCAAGCTTTCTATATGTGATAGGAATGCCTGCAAAAGTAAGAGCAGAGCAAAATGAGCTAATACCTGGAATAACTTCAAAGGATATATTATTTTCAAATAATTTTTCTGCCTCCTCTGCACCCCTTCCAAATATATAGGGGTCACCACCTTTTAGCCGAACAACATTAAAACCCTTTTTTGCATAGTCTATCATGAGTTTTATAATCTCATCCTGAGAAAGAGTATGGTTTTTTGGCTCTTTGCCACAGTAGACATAAATTGCCTCATCTTTTGCAAGTCTCAGCAAATTTTTATTTACTAACCTATCGTAAATTATTACATCAGCAGTTTTTATAGCGTTCAAACCTTTTAGTGTTATCAAGTCCTCCATGTATGGACCAGCACCAACAATATATACCTTTCCAGTTTTCAATATATTAACCTCCTTTGGAAAATTAACTTCATACAAGTCTTACCATAAACTAACTTTCAAGCATCTTACTTAGCTTATTTGCAAGAGACAAAAAATCATCTTTGTTACCCTCAATACTTGCTTTTACTAATTTATCACCTCTTAAAAGGGAAGCAAATGCATAAATTTTATTCTGGTCTGTTTTGCAAAAAACGCCAATCGATGAATGACACCCTCCTCCCAAAAACTTCAAAACAAGCCTTTCAAATTGGGTTTGGATATATGCATCAGCATCGTTTATTTTGCTTAAGATGCTTTTATAGGGACTATCTTTAAGGCATTCAATGCATATTGCACCTTGACCAGGGCAAGGTGTAATTTCATTTATATCAAAAATATAACTTACATAAGAATCTAACTTTAATCGTTTTAATGCAGCATAGGCAAGCACGATACCATCAAGGCCTTCTGATTGAATCTTTGAAAGTCTTGTCTCTATATTTCCTCTTATGTTAATAACTTGTATATCCTCTCTTAAATTCTTTAAATGCACTTCTCTTCTCAAACTGCTTGTTCCAATTTTTGCGTTTGATTTTAGCTGGTAGAATCCCAGACCATCTTTTGACACAAGTACATCCCTGGGATCCTCTCTTTCAACAACTGCCACAATCTCAAAATTGCTATCCATTTCACAAGGCAGGTCTTTTAGACTATGCACAGCTAAATCTATTTCTCTTGATAAAAGTGCAAGTTCAATCTCCTTTACAAATACACCGGGGCTTTTAAACTCTTTTAGACTTTTTGTTTTATCAATATCTCCTTTTGTTTTTATAGGAACAAATTCACATTCAATACCTAAAGTCTGCTTGATTTTTCTTGCTACAATATCAACTTGAATTCTGCTGAGTCTGCTGTCCCTTGCGCCAATTCTTAACTTTTTCATCTTGTCACCTCAGAATCCCAAACATCTTCGTAAAACAATTTTATAATCTTATTAGCATATCCTTTTTTGAAAAAATAATAAAAGTCATCTGAACAAACGAATTCCAATATTTGGTCTTTTTGCGGATGATGTTTCAATTTACTTCTCAAATCAGTTACCCACTTTGAGAATATAGAATAAAACTGAAGATAACTTAGAATTTTCTGGGCAAGATATTTTGATAGCTTTGGATTTCCTCTTCTTATTGACAAGCTAAAAACAAATTCATCAGTTCTTTTTTGAGCACCAAGTCTTAAGTTTCCAAGCCTGTAATCTGAGCACACCAAATATAGTTTATTTAGTCTTTTGCAGTGCCAGATAATTCTTTTTTCAAGCTTTCTATTTGACACCCCAATTACAACTATGTGCTTATCCTTTAAAAAACTTTTGCAAAACTTCCCTCTTTTGAGCTTAAGATATCCACTTTTCAACTCTCTGAAGCCTATATCAAACCTTGGCGATAAAACTTCAACCTTGCAACCAGCTCCTAAAAAGGTTTTGGTTTTTATCAAAGAAGCTTTCCCTGCCCCTATAACTCCCACCTTAATATTATTTGCTACAAGTCCAATATGCATAAGATTTTCAAAGCTTGAATCTACTTCAAGAATATTCTCCTCATCAGATTTGAACAAATTTCACCACTTCCTTCTTTGTGTGCCTCTCTTAAAACTTCAACTGCCCTATCAATATATAAATTTGCTATCCTTAGCAAAAGCACTTCAATTTTTTCTCTCTCTTGGTTGTCAAAATCTTTTAACTTCTTCACTTGCATTTTACACAGCTGCTCTGCATGTTTCTTCATGTCCATAATTAAGTTTTTGTACTGCCTAAACTCAAGCCAATCAATAAATTCATCAACATATTTATCAATTATATGGTAGTTCTCTTGCATCTTTGAAATTCTAAATTCTTTGTTAACAGTATCCATCTTATGAACTTGGTCTATATCAATCACTTTAACGTTCGGAAGTTTATATACCTCAACATCAACATCTCTTGGCACAGCAAGGTCAAATATGAGTAAACTTTTTCCCTCTGGTATATCATCTTTGTGGACAACTGGATGTGGGGCAGATGTTGAACATATTAGACACTGGGCTTCTAAGATTGCCTCCTTTTTATCATAATACCCAAACTTTTCAGGATTTAGCTTAACGAATTGGTCAATTTTTTCATTTTTTCGTCCTATCAAAAACACTTTGTCGACATCTGAATTTTTAAAGTAGTTGCAAAATAAAAATCCAATATTTCCAAGTCCAATTATAGCAACTTTTTTGATATTTGACTCCTTTATAACTCTTCCAACAACTGATGCAATTGTAATGGGATGCTCATTTAACCTTGACGTTGTTCGAAACTCTTTCGAACATCTTAAGCTCAAATCAAAAAGTCTGTCAAGGACTGGGTTTTTACCGCCAGCTGAATCTGAAATCTCTTTTGCTTCTTTTACTTGAGCTACAATTTGTTCTTCTCCAACTATAAGCGAATCAAAACCACATACAACTTCAAATAGATGTTTTATACAATCTTTGTCTTTGTAAATATAAAATAAAGGCATATATTTCTTATCCCAGGCAAGTTCAGTGAATATTTCTTCTATGTCAATATATTCCTCTGAAAAGAAGTATATTTCTGTTCTGTTGCAAGTACTGAGAATTATGACTTCGTTTGCTAATTTTTTCAAGTCTATAAGCTTTTCTTGTAGCTTGGTCTTTGTCAGAGAAAACTTTTGTCTGATATCAATATCTACTTTGTGATTGATTCCAATGACCCATAGCACAAAACATCATCTCCGAAGGTTTTTGGATTATTAAGAGTTCTTATTAAAAAAGCCCTATGTGATTCTTGGTATAAGTTATTTTATTCTTTTCAATCTATCACTTTGATTAATCTCTGGAATTCTTTTGCTCTGTGTAATATGATTGCTATTAATTTCTTTTATATCCAAATATATCAGCCCCACCATCGGTTAAAACCTTAATTCTTTTGGATATTAAATTGCCCTCAAGAGAAATTCTATCATGTTGCACATCTTAGTGCAATTCTCTTGAGGGACCAGCAAGCTTGAGTAAACACAGTTGCTGTAGACTATAAAAAGATGTTGAAGTTACTCCCTGATGGCTTAAGCTTCTTTCAAATCTACCGTGTTTTTATTTTTCTGAGGAGAATCTTTAGAGGAGTTACTTTACCTTTTAGGATACTCGATGTCCAAATTAATATCAATTTTCTTCTTAGCCTCTCTTAAAAAAGTTCTCCTTCCCTGGTAAGCTCATAATATGTGTGATTTCGATGCTCAACACTTTTTCGTCGACGATGGTAATATTTAACTATTCTTCTTTCCACTCGCTTGATGAGCCCTCTCTCCTCCAGACTTTGAAGCCGATTCCTGCTTTCCTCCAAGGATAAACCCAGACGTATCGCCAGAAGTTTTGCATATTCCGGTCCAAGCTTTTTGAGGTAGGCAAGGATTGTTAAATCAAGAAGTTCATCTTGGTCATGCTTGACCGGCATACTTTCATCTCCTTTATTATGGATTTACCACTAAGTAGTTTGGTTTTTAAATACTAAAAATTTCCTCAGCATTGTATCTTGCAATTCGATCAATAATTTCTGGGTAAGCTCGATTCAATTCTAAGTACCGCACCGTCTTGGGTACACTTAGTAGATCATTGGGTTTGAGATTACTGTAATCGCTATTTAGTACACCTCGTTGGAAACGTTCCAGATGATTCAGCAACAGTTGAGAAGTAAGCCCATCCTGGCGAATTGTAAGACCGGGCACAGCACCAAAATCTTCGATTAAGTCAATAATATCTAAATTAGCATGGTCTATTATCACTTTTCGGGGTTCAATTCCTACCTTAGCAGCAATCTCAATTGTTTTCTCGGTAATTTCAACCCTGTTGTCTGGCGGAGTATGAAGGATTACTGGAACCCCATATTCCTTGGCAATCTTCAATTGTTCATGGAGGACCTGCTGCTCCCGCTGGTTTCCCTCATGCAGCCCAATCTCACCAAGCCCAACAACACCACTCATTTTAAGGTAGTCTGGAAGAGCGTCGATCACTCTGGTCCAATCGTCCGGTATTCCCATGGGGTGAATTCCAATGGTAACGTAAAGCTTAATACCATTTTTAGCAGCAATATTCATAGAAAGAGTTAACATCTGATGAAAATGATCAAAGAGTGTTTCGGCATGTTTTGCCCCAAAAAATAGGGAACAACCAATAATTTTCCTTACCCCTGCTAATGACATATTTTCCCATCCTTCGAACGGGAGTAACGAAACATGCACATGAGAATCTACAATTTCTTTCATCAATCTCATTCACCTGCCTTATTTTAGATTTAAGACATATAAATCAAGGCTTGATATAGGCATATCCTTCTGCCTGTTTTCTGACAATTTCTGTTATGCCAGCTGGTACAACTGTGACAAAATCGGGAAGGCTCTCTTCATCGACAAGCTGCCCTTTGAGAGCATTCCGGCATGCTACAAATTTTACTCCCACCTTTGATAATTTCTCCATCTGTTCCAAAAGCGATCCATTAATTGATCCATCGCACAAACCACCGCCTTCAGCTGGCTGGCATCTATTTTTAAAAATAGAAACTGCCTCACCATTAATCACTACTTCAATGTTAGCATTATCTTGCCCAACATCATTTAAAAAATTAGTGATATTTCCGAGTACTATCTGCCACCTGCTTAACTCATTGATATGGAAGAGAACCTTTAATCCATTCATCCAAACACCTACTTTCTGTTTAGTTTCAGCCACCTCGCTAAATGTGAAAAATATCTTTTCAAACCTCTCCTCTTTTACTTCACCTTAAAATACCATTTTTTCTAAGATACTCGGATAACTGGTCCCCATTGATAACTACCATATTGCCGTTTTTATTATATACCCATACTCTATCTTTCAAAACGACAACATTGTAATCTGCTTCCTTATCCATAGCACATGCATTACCACAACCACTGATGGTTATATTTCCTTGTAAATTGCCTGAGGATACTATATGCTCAGCTATAGCATGGACATCCCCAACACCATTTTTGCAATAGCGCGCACCTATGCATGTCTTGATTCCTTCACTATTCCATGCCAATGCTATTCTAAGGAATGGTAAAAACCCCATGCGGTTAATAACCTCAGCCAATCGTTCGTTTTGTGCAACCTGAATATAGCCATTAACAATACGTTTAACTGTATCGATTAGATATTCTTCCTTGATAACCACATCTAACCGAGTACCTAACTGTGGCTGACGACCACCTTTGCCTCCGAGATAAATCCAATAGCCGTCTTTGACTGCAATGATGCCCAAATCATTTAGTTGTGCCTCAACGCATGAATTAGGGCAACCATTTACAGCAATCTTAAATTTTTTCGGCGTCGCAAGTCCTGCAAGGCACTGATTGATTTGCGCTGCCAGTGGTGTAACGTCGCGAATTACACGTTTGCAATGCTCACAAGAACATACTTTAACATTTCGTACTACTGGCCCAATATCAGCCAAAGGCAGGCGAACCTTCTCCAACTCTTCAGCAATCTTGTCAAAATCCTCTGGCTTTATGCCAAAAATCATTATAGCCTGAGTAACTGTAAGCTTCGCACCTCCGTATTGTTTGCTTAGCCTCCAGATAGTCTCCAGCTGTTCTGGTTCAAGATACCCATTGACAGGATGGATTACAACAGCGTAACTACCATCTAACTGCTGTATAAACCCTTTATTGACGTACTTTTTCTCCATAACTACTCCCCTCCTTGAAAATTTTGGTAAAATATTTAAAACAAAGGGCAGAAGATGATAAAAAAGAGTGGACTACTATTATAGCAGCCCATAGGTTTTAGATTATTCAGAAGATGAATGTTAACGCTGGTTTACAGGTTTTAAGTTAAAGTTAGATCTATATTCGGTTTCTGTCCACAAAACTCTTTGAGCTACCATAGCTTCTGGGTTTAGTTGGACATCTTTTAATATCATTTCTTTAAATTTCTCATATCCCACTCTATCAATAAGGTGTCCGCCATGGAGATATTGAGGTTTATTATTCAACACATAAGCAGAAAATGCCTCCCAGTTTTTAAGTACACCCAAAACCACATCTTCTGTAACCCAGTTTAAGAAGATTTTTCCCATACGAGGTGTTTGCTTTCCTGTTCTGCCGCCGATCAATACCCTGTAAAATTTTTTAGGGTTCCTGGTCCAAGCCCCGGTTGGGCACACAAGAACACATTCGCCACAGCCGACGCAACAGCAATTGTCTTTGACGATTTTGCCTTTTTCAACAGATAAAACACCCGTTGCATGGCGTGCACATGCTTCCACACATTTTTTACACCCTATACAGCGCTCATAATCGTATTCTGTTTTTGTGATACCAATTATACCAAAATCATTAAAGTGAGCTTTGCCACAGTCATTGGGGCATCCTGATATACTTAACTTTATGTGATAATCGCTGGGGAATATAATCTTTTCTATTTTCCTGGCCAGGTCGGTTGTGTCAATGTTAGCATATATGCAATGACGATTGCCTATGCAAGCCATTATATTACGAGCACCTATGGTCGGATATCCGTTGTCATTAACTTCCATTTCAACACCGCATAACTTTACTTCTATATCCTCAATATAAGACCTTATATATTTGTTAACCGCCTCTATATTTTCATACTTAATACCAGGAATTGAAATTGTCTGCCTCATCCCTAAGTGAATTTCACCATTTCCCCACGTTTCCGCTATATGTTTGAACAATGGAAAATATTTAGCGCTTATTACACCACCAGGAACACGCATTTGAAGCATAAACTCACCACTTACTTTTGACTGACGATAGCAGTTTCTGCGAAGTTTTTCTACATCAATATCATAACCCATTATAATTCCCCCTCCTCATCAGTCCAGTAAATTTTTCGCCTTGGTATAATTAAAAACAGGGCCTTCTAAACAAACATATGTTTCATTTATCTTACAATGACCGCACTTGCCAACACCACAGGACATTCTTCTTTCAAATGATACCCAGATTTTCTCTTCAGATACTCCGTTTTTTAAACATTCTAAAGCGGCGAAGTGCATCATAACATGAGGTCCTACGATTACTACATTATAGTCCTCAAATGAATTGAATGGTATTTTCTTAATGTGTTCGGTAACAAGGCCAACTTCAAAACCTTCTATTATATTTCTATCAAGAGTATAGATCGTGTTAAATCTTGTTCTAAAATTTTTTAGATCCTCTTTAAACAAAATATTCTTTTCATCCCTGAATCCAGCAATAAAGTACAGGGATTTTATTTCATTTGGATTTTCGTAAAAATACTTTAAAAAACTTCTAACAGGAGCAACTCCAGTACCACCGGCAATGACAACCAAATGTTTGCCCTTAAATTCCTCTATCGGAAATGAATTACCGTAAGGTCCGCGCATAAATATCTTATCACCGGGCTTTAAATTGAATATCTCATTGGTAAGCTTTCCTACTTTCCTTATAGTAAGCTCCACCCAATTTTCACCCATAGAACTTACTGATATAGGAGCTTCTCCAATTTTAGGTATAGATACCTGAAAAAATTGCCCATGTTTAACTTTTGCGCTGGTTTCTACTCTAAAGGTATATACGTCTTCTGTTTCGGGAATAATGTCTATTATTTTATGTGGATGGGGAAGCATTATATTTTCGCTCATTTATTTTCCCTCCTCAGTTGATGGTGCTTGTTCTCTTGTTCGGCTAACTTCTCCTTTTTTAAGTTTTTCCACTTCATCATATAAACGATTAATAGTAGAAGAAAAAGATATTAGTTTAGGACATCTTTCCTCACAACGTCCACAGCCAACACACATATTCTCATCTTTAAAACGAACTTTGTAGTCGTAGATTTTGTGTAGGGTTCTAAACCTCATCCGCTCTCCAGCAGTTTTTCTAAAGCTCCATCCTCCCGCCATTGTTGTGAAATCTTCGTGCATACAGCTTGTTTGAACCCTTCTTCTTTCACCTACTCTGCCATTTTCGGTATATATGATATCTAAGGTATTAAAACAGCTGCAGGTTATACACACTGCGCTGCACGCTCCACAGCTTATACATCTTGAATTATAACTTTCCCACATCTCAAGGTTGTAAATTTTTTCTAACAACTCTTGGCTATCAATTTCAGGGATATTAACTTTTGTTGGGTTAGAAGTAACAAACTCAGGTGTAAATTCTACTTCTCTTTCATTGGCAAATAAATTTATAAATTCATGGTCTTTTACTTCTACCAATATGTTGTCCCCATCAAATCTAACTGCTAAACTGTAGTTGTCGGTTTTGTTAGAACCCATTGAGACGCAAAAACAACTATCCCAACTTTCTTTGCATTCCATCAAAATAAACTTTACTTTTTCTCGTAAACGCTTGTAGTAGATATCTTCTGCTCCCCCATTTTTGAGAAAGATAGTGTCAAGTCGCCTAAAGCCATTTATATCACAGGAACGGGCAAATATTAGAATCTTTTTATCGTCTACTTTGCTTTCTCTATATTCATCTTCGGTAAAGTAGAATAGTGCTTGGGTAATCGGATAGATCACTTCTTTTGGTGAAAAATGTGATTTCTCGTCATAGACTACATCCTCAATCGAGTTAATTTCTGCATATCGAATTAAATCTGTGTCTGAATAACGACCTCGCTTTTCAAAGCGTACAGGTGCATATATTCTATAGTCCTTTTGTAATACTTTTAAAATTTCATCCATTCTTTTAGTGCTTACACAATAACTCATGCTCTCTCTCCCTTCAATATGTGTTAACCTAAAGGTTATTTACAATCACTTTGTCAAATAATTAACTTTATCATAAGTATAACACCTGTAAAAATCCCAGTCCAATAAGAAATGGTTATAACATTAATAATGATTTCTTATATATCTACAAATACCAATTTTTACATGTCCATATTAAAAGTCCAAAGTATAACTCACTCTCGTAAGAAGACAACACTAAAAACGTTCATTTTGTCTTTGTTATTAGTAAAACAATATGGTACCATTATACTTGATAACATTATGATTATATGAGGTGACCGGTATGACCCTTAGAGATATAGAAATTTTCGTTACTGTTTGTGAGCTAAAAAGTATGTCTGCTGCCGCAAAAAAGCTCTATATGTCACAACCTGCTGTAAGTCAAGCTATATCACAAATAGAAGGAGAATTTCAGATCAAACTCTTTGACAGAATAGGCAAAAAACTTAGCCTTACCTACCCAGGTGAAATACTTTATAGTTACGGAAGACGCATACTCAATCTTGTTAGGGAAGCAGAAAATATCCTTTATGATGTGAGAAATATGAGGATGGGAAGACTAAATGTGGGAGCCAGTACCACAGTAGGAATTTATCTGCTTCCGAAAATAATTGGTGATTTCAGAGAAAAATTCAGTGTGGATGTTTACTTTACAATCGACAACACAGCAGGAATAGAAAAGCTAATACTTGACAATGCTATAGATCTTGGTATTGTAGAAGGACCAGTACACTCAAGGGATATTATTGTAATACCATATATAGACGATGAATTGTATCTTGTATCCTCAAAAAACCACAGATGGGCAGAGAAAGGAATTATCTGCCCCGAAGAAATTGAAAATGAAGATATAATTATGCGAGAAAAGGGAAGCGGAACGAGGGAAGTTTTTGAAGAAACAATGGCGAAAAATAATGTGAGGTACAGAATAAAATATGTTCTTAACAGTACCGAAGCAATAAAAAAGGCTGTCGAAGCTAATATAGGTGTTTCGGTCATTTCTAAGCTGGCTGTGGAAAAGGAAATAAGAGATGGCAGACTTGTGAAAGTTAATATTGAAAATATTAGATTTGAAAGAAAGTTTAGTATCATTTATCATAAAGATAAGTTCAAATCAAACTTATTTGAAGAGTTTATAAAACACCTTTATGATTACACCGTAAATAAATAAGATTAAAAAAAAAGTATCCACCACCCCCTTCTTATTAAGAGATAAAATAATGTCTATATTCCGAATTTGAATGTTCTATTTTTAGATATATCAAACCAGTTGTTGGCAAACATGGTTAAAAAGAAGTTATCTTTTTCATTTAATTGAACTAATTCGGCCTTAAAATTTTTAAATTCCTCGACTGAATTTACTTTCACATAAAAACCGTCTGCTGTTATAATTGGCAGTTCACTGTAGGTGTACCCATCCAAGTTTATCAAGTCACTCAAGCAACCTTTTCTAATTTTTGCAATAAGTTTTTTGTTCAAATCAATAATATCAAAGCTGTCAGGATAAGAATAAGTCTCACCTTCAATAGGAACAGCATCTCCTACTTTGAATGTTCTGGGGTGATTAGAATATTTTCTGATAATACCTTCGGGTAGCAAATAGTAATACTCATCAAAGCAGCTAACTACCATTTCTATATCTTCTTTTACAAGCTTAGTTACCTCTTCTTTCAAATCTGCTAAACCTGCTACAATCCCTCCACCAGAAACATCATAACCATCTACCAAAACAAATCTTCCTGTTGAAGAATTTGCTTTAAATTCATCAAAGCAAATCTTTTCCTTTGTTTTGATAGTTACTTCTGCAACATCGTTTGTTCTAACTTCATTAGCATTTTCGATAGTCTCAAGAGTTGTCGCGTCAATAACTTTATCTATTGAAATAATTTCGCATTCTGTCTCTTGTGTTACAAGCTTTAGCTTATATGTTTTGTTTCTTACAAGATTCTTTTTCCCAAGCCAAAACAGATTTGCCCTGAATGTATCTGAAACATATAAAGTGTTATCATCTTTATGAACAATAATCTCTCCCCTTTTGTTAAAAAACTCATCTTCAATAGTAATCCCTACAGACATTCCTGCCATAACTTCATTCTTGTTATTGTTTTCTGGCCAAAATTCAATTGATTTAACTTTGCTAACCTTTCCTTCTGGCAGGATTTTTATTTCATCTCCCGCTTTTAATCTTCCAGACTCAAGTCTACCAGCTATGATTCTCCTCTGGTCAAACTTGTACACATCCTGTATAGGAAATCTCAAAGGTTTGTCTTCCAATTCTTTGTCTTTTTCAAAAAGGTCCAAAGCCTCAAGTAAAGGCTCTCCTTTGTACCACGGCATTTTATCAGACTTTCTTGTTATGTTCTCTCCTAAAAAGGCTGATACTGGAATGTACTTTTGGGGATATACATTGAGCTTGTCCAAAAAGCTGGATATTTCGTATTTGATTTCTTTGAACTTTTCTTCTGAAAAGCCTATCATGTCCATTTTATTAACTATAACATACACTTTTTGTATTCCCAATAAGGATAGAATATAAGCATGTCTTTTTGACTGTTCTTGCACACCTTCAGCAGCATCAATAACAAGAAGTGCTGCTTCTGCATTTGCAGCACCTGAAATCATGTTTTTGAGAAATTCCTTATGCCCTGGCGCATCAATAATCAAATAGTCCCTTTTTGGGGTTGAAAATTTTATCTGGGTCGTGTCAATTGTAATTCCTTGTTTTTGCTCTTCTTCTAATGCATCTAAAAGGTATGCATATTCAAAGGGTCTACCTTTTTCTTTGCATATTCTCTTTACTCTTTCTATTGCAGCTTCAGGAACAGATTTGGTATCATAAAGAAGTCTTCCGATAATTGTAGATTTACCATGGTCAACGTGACCTACTACTACAATCTTAAGTAGCTCTCTTGCTGTCATAACTCCAAATACCTCCTCATGCATAGTCTTACATGTACCCTTCTTTTCTCAGTTTTTGCATTGCATATGCATCTTCTTGGTCTTGAGCTCTTCCTGCTCTTTCATTAATTTTGGTATTTTTTAACTCTTCGATTATATCATCAATTGTTGTTGCGTTTGACTCAACAGGGAAGGTGCAAGGTGCACATCCAAGAGATCTATACCTCTTACCATTTTTAGCAAAATACAAATCGATGACCGGGATGTTTTCACGTTTGATGTACATCCAAATATCAATTTCTGTCCAGTTAAGCAAAGGATGAACTCTTACATGGCTTCCTTTAGGAAAATCTGTATTGAACTGGTTCCAAAACTCGGGTGGCTGATTTGTATAGTCCCATTCAGAATCCTCATTTCTCAGGCTAAAGAACCTCTCTTTAGACCTTGAGCCCTCTTCATCCCTTCTGATACCAAGTATCAAAGCTTCAAACTTGTATTTATTAATTACCTGCTGGAGCGCATCTGTCTTTAGGGCCTTGCAGCAAACAAGCCTTCCCTTTTCAGGTCCCATCCCTTGTTTTAGTGCTTCTTCATTTATGTGGACAATTAAATCAAGGTTGTATTCTTTAGCCAATTTATCTCTGTATTTTATCATTTCTGGAATTTTATATGTGGTGTCTATATGAATCAATGGAAACGGGCAATGTCCAAAAAATGCTTTTTTGACCAGCCACAAAAGGACTGTCGAATCTTTTCCTATTGACCATAGCATTGCTATTTTGCTAAATTTGCTATAGGCTTCTCTCAAAATGTATATGCTTTCTGCTTCTAATCTATCTAAGTGATCCATTTTATTCTTCCCTCCTAATATGTGGTGTTATCATTAGGATTTTGGATAATTACTTCTTTTTCGCCACTTGGCTTTTCAAAAAACCAATAAAGTAAATCATTTTCTTTTTTCACGTACATAATAGTTCTTCTTCCGCCAATATCTGCTCCTAAAAAGTATTTTATTGCTTGAAATCTACACTCCTTTACACATGCCGCACAGCCCCAGCAATCCCGTGGGTCTCTTATAAATGCTTTTTTATTTTCATCTATGATAATTAAATTACCTGGGCAAATTTCAGCGCATTTTCCACATCCAACGCATCTTTGTCTGTCAATCCTTATGCTCATATACCTCATCCTTTTTTACTAAGCTTCTAAAGATTATCTTGACTTTGCCGTCTTCAAAGCGGGAATTTACATACTTTAAAAAGTTCTCATCATCCTTATAAGGATAATCAACAAATTCTTGAAACGCTCTCCATCTTGTTTCTTTCCTTGCTTCTAAGTGATGTAGCAAAACTTTGCAAACATAGAGTCTGTCAATAAGTTCATAAATTTGCATGAGCTGATAAGTATTTTCTGCTCTTAAATTTTGGGCAAGTGAAAGAAGTTCCTCTATTCTTTCTTTTGCAACTTGTAGCCCTTTTAGATTGTATGCATAACCTGTCGAAATCCCACCAGCATAAACATCCATTACTTTTTGCATAGCTTCTTCTAATTCTTCTGTGGTGTACAAAGGAGAAGTATTGTTGAAAAATCTCTGCACTTCATTGAGTTTTTGCTCTATTGAGGATATATCTAAGGTTTCAAACTCTTTATCTTTTATATACTCCAATGCAGAATTTGCAGCTATTTCAGCCTCTGCAAAACAGCCTGTCACATACTTGTGAGGACACCCACCAACAACATCCCCTGCTGCAAATAGGCCTTTTAGGGTTGTTTGTCTCTTTGTGTCTACCCAATAACCACTTGCTGAATGTCCACCAACAATATATGGCTCTGAACCTTCAATTTCGACATTCTCAACCGATGGCCCTTTGCCACTGTCGATCCACTTAAGAGTTTGTGAAGGTGCCATGTGAAGGTAAGCTTTTATCAGTCTTTGCTCATCCTCTTTTGAAATCCCTACTGTTTTTAAATAACATGGACCTCGGCCTGCTTTTATTTCCTCAATTGTTGAGAATACTCTGTTGTATGTGGTAGGTCTTCCATATTTTCTTTCATAGCACTCACCTTTTGAATTAACAAACTCTGCTCCTACCTCTTGAGCGATTGTTCCTGTTGGGGCTAACGTATCCTTGCAACGAAGCGCAATAAATCTAACTTCATAACTTGTCATCTCACAACCTGCTCTAATTCCCATTGCATACCCAGAACCCACATTGAAAGGTGGATACCACATCTTGTGTCTTGAAAATCCAGGGTTGTTGGGCCTGTAGAGTCCCGCAGCACCACCTGTTGCACAGATTACAGCCTTGGCAGTGATAATGTAAAAAACATTGCTATTTATAGAGAATCCATATGTCCCTATTACTTTATTGTCTTTGACGATGTAATCAATGATATTCACATGATTTAGCACTTTGATATTTCTTTTACTCTCAACTGCTTTTGCTAAAATTGGTTTTATATTTTCGCCGTTAATTTTTATGTTTCTCTTACCTCTTGCCAAGTATTTCCCATTTGAATCTTTTAAAATGACAAGACCCATATCTTCAATCTTTTTAGTAACCTCGTTTAATCTCAACGCAATTGTGTAGACCAAGTCTTCTCTTACAATATTTTCATAATCTTCTTTAACATATTGCAAATATGTCTCTGGAGTTTCACCTTCTGTGATATAGGCATTGAGAGCATTGACGCCTGCAGCAAGGCATCCGCTTCGCTTAATGTTTGCCTTTTCTACAATCAAAACATTAGCATTTGACGCTTTTTCGGCAATTGTTATTGCAGCAAAGCAACCAGCCGTTCCACCACCAATTATGAGTATGTCGGTTTTGAGCATCTTTACCTCAAAATTCATGAGCTTTCTCACCTTTCTTGAAAATAAAGATCATAATCAAACCTTTTCAAGTGCCTGGTAAAAATCTTCTATTATGTCTTCTACATCCTCAAGGCCAACACAAATTCTTATCATATCTTCATAAACACCCATAGCTTCTTTTTCTTCAACATCAAAGCTTGCATATATAGTTGATGCAGGATGCACAACAAGTGTTCTTACATCCCCTATATTGGTTGAATTTATTGCATACCTCAATGAATCTATCACTTTAAAAGCATTCTCCTTTGTTCCAACTCTTATAGTCAATATTGCTCCGTACTTGCCACCAAACTGCTCTGTTGCAAGTTGATGATATATACTTTCTTCAAGCCCAGGGTAATTTACTGAAATAACCTTCTTATTTTCTTTTAGAGCTTTTGCAAGGCAAAGAGCATTTTCACATATTCTTTCCATGCGAACACCTAAAGTCTCAAGCCCGATAGTGGTTAAAAATGCATTAAAAGGTGATATACAGGCACCAAAATCCTTCAAGAGATTATTTCGAAGTCTTGCGATATATGCAAATTCACCATACTTTTTGTAATCTTTTAGCAACGGATACTTATCGTAATCAATTTTCGTGTTACCGCTTGCTACTACAATTCCGCCAATACAGCTGCCGCTTCCATTAATAAACTTTGATGTTGAATGAACCACTACATCAGCACCAAGTTTTATGGGTTTTACAAGATACGGTGTTGTGACAGTGCTATCAACAATAAGTGCAATGCCATGCTTATGTGCAAGCTCAGCAATTTGTCTGATATTTGGGACATCAAGTCTCGGATTTCCTATTGTTTCGATAAAAATTACTTTAGTTTTGTCTGTTATATGCTTTTCAAAGCTCTCAAGGCTGCTATCTTCTGCAAATCTTGTCTTAATACCAAGGTTTTCAAATGATCTGAACAATGAATATGTGCCACCAAAAATCCCGCTTGCTGATACAATTTCATCTCCATTTCTTACTAAATTCAATATTGCTAAGGCAACGGCTGCCATGCCAGACGATGTGGCAACAGCAGCAATGCCTTCTTCTAAAAATGCTATTCTTCTTTCAAATGCTTCAACTGTGGGATTGTTAATCCTTGTATATATAAAGCCCGGCTTTTTGCCAGAAAAAACCTCTTCCAACTCACGTGCAGTTTCGTATTGGAAAGAATTACATTGGTATATTGGAATGTTTGTTGCTCCCTTATCTTCTTTGGGGCCAATGTTTCCGTGAATTAAAGAAGTATTAAACCTCATTACAGCCCACCCTTTTTTACAAATATTGTATATGTCCCATCATTGTTATTTATTACTTTCAAAATCTCATGTCCTTCTTCTTTTAAGCTTCTTGGGACATTTTGAATGGGCTCACCCTCGTTCATTCTTATTTCTATGATTTGCCCTACCTCCATATCCTCCATTGTAGCTTTTGCTTTTACAAACGTCATTGGACACACAAGATTAGTAATGTCCAGAAAAACATCAGCCTTGATATCACTCATCAAAATCACTCCCTTTATTTTCTATTGCTTTTTCCAACTCTTTTTTAAATATATCCCATCCCACTCTCTCTAAGGTATTTCTAAACCTTTCGCCTTGCTTGCCATATTTTTTGTAAAACTTGAGTGTAGCTTGAATGACCTTGTGAACATCCTCTTTTGAAAACAGTATTGGCAAAATTTGTTTCGCAAGTGCTACATTGTTCCCAAACATACCACCAAAATAGAGAAGATAGCCAGGCTTGCCTTTCCATGAATTAGTCGGGCACGACTTTACACACCTTCCGCAATAGGTGCACTTGTCTCTATCTATGGTAATCTTTTTGTTCTTCTCATCTATTTGTATTGCTTTTGCTGGACATACAGCCTGGCAAAGCCCACAAAATGTGCAGCTGCTCTCTTCCCACTCAGGTTCTATCGCTCCTTTTATACCTAAATCATTTTCCTCAGCTTTAAGGCAATTATTACCACAACCTGTTATGCCGATTTTAAACTTGTGCGGAAGTTCTTGAGCATAATATCTTTTGTCGCACTCATTGGCAAGCTCTGTTGTGTCTATAATTCCATTTGGGCAAATGCTACTACCTTGGCAAGCAGTAATTGTTCTTACTCTTGGTCCGCATGCACCAGGCTCAAGTCCTGCTTCCGATAGCTCTTTTTTGACTGCCTCTATATCCTGTAACTTAATAAACGGAATCTCTACTCCCTGGCGTGCTGTCAAGTGAACATATCCTTTGCCATATTTGTTTGCAACTTCGTATATTTTTTTGAGCTGACTTGATGTTAACCTTCCACCAACCACTCTTAATCTTAGTGAAAAATGATCTTTTTGGACTTGGCGCATAAACCCCCCTTTTTTCAGTTCATTATAATTTACCTCTTTCACTTGAAATACCCCCTGCTTTTTCAAATGATTTGTATCTCTTCTTCTTCCACATAGCTCTCATATATCCTAAATGATTTTAAAACAGGATTTTTTTCGTCCATGAGCGATAATATAAGATAGCTCAAATCCCTGTCAAAAGCAAGTCTCTTATCCTCTTCAGATGGTCTTGAAGGTGATGTTGGATGGCTATGGAAATTACCAAGTAATACCCATCCGTTTTTTCTCATATCTTTTACAGCTGCAAACTGCTCAAGCGGGTCCATTGAAAAATGCTCTGGGCTTTGGTCAACATTAGTAAGCAAGTAAACCTTTTTGACAATTCTTTTTTCATCTTCAATAACTCCACCCAGAAGTCCGCATGCCTCTATAGGCAAGGAGTTTAAACAATGATTCAAAATCTCCTCATATAATGTTTTTGGCAATATTATCAATTTTTCTTTGTCCCTCCTGTTTTTTAGACATCTATTCTTGCACTCTTCTCGTTAGTTTTTTAAATCACATTGGGGCTGCTCATAGTCAATTAACTCTTTTATTGTTGGATTTTCACCGCACACCTCACAGCTTTCTCTCTTGTTTATCTTTACTTTTCTAAAATCCATCTTAAAAGCATTGTAAATCAGGATATATCCTGTTAGAAGTTCACCAATTCCAAGCAAATATTTAATTGCTTCTGTAGCCTGGATTGTGCCAATTATACCACCCATCACACCTAAAACTCCTGCCTGCTTGCAAGTTGGAACTGCATCAGGTGGCGGTGGGCTTTGAAAGATACATCTAAAGCATGGTCCTTTTTCTGGCACATATGTCATGGTTTGCCCATCAAATCTTATGATACCTGCATGTGAAAATGGCTTTTTTAACATCACACAGGCATCGTTTATCAGAAATTTTGCTGGAAAGTTGTCTGTGCCGTCGATTATAAAATCATAATCTCTGTCCTTGATAATATCTATAATATTGCTTGAATTTACCATTTCACGATAAGTTACTACTACCACATCCGGATTTATTTGGTTTATCTTTTCCTTTGCAGAAAACACCTTTGGCTTGCCTACATCGGGTGTAAAATGTATTATTTGTCTTTGGAGATTGGAAAGTTCAACAGCGTCGAAATCAACAAGTCCAATTGTCCCAACACCGGCAGCTGCCAAAAACATTGCAGCAGGTGAACCAAGTCCCCCGGTCCCAATGATCAAAACCTTAGATTCCAAAAGTTTTTGTTGTCCTTTAGCTCCAACCTCGTTTAGGATGATATGTCTTGAGTATCTTTCAAGTTGGATGTCTGTTAGCTTCATAATAGTCCCCCTCCCATGAAATATAGAAACTCAACCTCATCGCCTTCTTTTACTGTAACCTTATCATATTCACTTCTGGGGATAATTTGGCCGTTGAGTTGCACTGTTACATATTCTTTCATTGAAACATTCAAAGCATCTAACATCTCAAAGATTGTCATCTCTCTTTCAATTTGTACTTCATTTCCATTTGCTTTAATTTTCATTCTTTTCTACCTCCCTCAGGAATTTTTCATGTATTTTTAAGGCCCCATCTAATTCTTATTTGATTTTCTAAGGGGCCAAAAATTGCCTTTTCTATCACAAGCCCAAATACAATCGTTACTATCATCACGCTAATGACTTGACTCATATCTGCAAGGTCTCTTCCAACCATGAGTACTTGCCCCAAACCTTTTGTAGCAAAAAGCATCTCACCTGCCATCAAAGCTCTGAATGCAAATGACCAACCTTGCTTCATGCCTGAGATAACAAATGGAAGGCTTGCAGGAAATATAACATTCAGGTAAAGTCTTAATCCTGTTGCACCCATTGTCTTTGCAGCTTTTATATAAAGTGGATTGACATTTTTAATACCTGACTCAACAGCAAGTGTAATAGAAAAGATAGAACCTATTGCAGTAACAAATATAATTGCTTTTTCTGAAAGACCATACCATAATATAGCAAACGGTAACCAGCATACACTTGGCAGTGTTTGAAAACCAAGAATAAGAGGCCTTAAATTCTTATCTAAAAATTCAGATTTTACAATTGCAAGTCCGACAACAACCCCTATAACAACAGCAATCAAATACCCTATAAGCATTCTCCTCACTGTTGCTATCATTGCCACAGTTAAAGTATTGTCGTTTAAAAGTCTCACAAATGTCTCTATCACTGAGATAGGAGATGGAAAAACATAAGGTTTCCATATCTTAAAAAGCTCAACAAAAATCCTATAGACCAATTCCCAAGCTACTATCAGAGCTATATAAAACAGTGTCCTTTTCAAAACTCCAATCGCTATCGTATTCTGCTTTTGCAATCTTTTCCACCTCATCTTTTAATTCTTTCATAATGGCAGATATCATATAAACTATGTCTGGATTGTCAAGAAGTCGCGGTCTTGCAAGTTTTATTTCAAAAACTTTTTTGATTTTTCCCGGGTTTGAAGACATAACCACCACTTTGTCTGCTAAAAGAACTGCTTCTTCTACGTTATGTGTGACAAATATAATTGTCTTTTTTGTCTCCCACCAAATTCGTTGAAGTTCAAGTAACAATATATTTTTAGTTTGGCTATCAAGCGCTGCAAAAGGCTCATCCATGAGCAAAACTTCAGAATCAAGTGTCAATGCTCTTGCTAAGGCAACTCTTTGTTTCATTCCACCCGATAATTGGTGAACATAAGCGTCTTTAAACTTTGTTAAGTGAACCATTCTTAAGTATTTGAGCGCTTTTTCATACCTTTCTTTCTTAGGGATACCGCATATTTTCATGCCGAATTCAACATTGTCAATGACTTTTAGCCATGGAAATAAAGCAGACTCTTGGAACATTACAATCCTATCTGGTCCGGGTGACAAAATCTCTTTGCCGTTTAAAAAAACCTTTCCCTCAGAGGGTTTTTCAAGTCCTGCAATTATATTCAAAAGTGTAGACTTCCCACATCCAGAGGGACCAAGAATACATATAAATTCCCCTTTTTGTACTTCTAAATTTATTTTTTCTAACACAGTTATTTCTTTGTTTTTTGATAGAAATTTTTTGCTTACATTTTCAACTGCTAACGCCAATTTTTAATACACCTCTTTGTTCTTAATTGTATCTAAAATTTCTGTATTTACTAGCTCTTCTATATTTAGCTTTTCTCTTAAATATCCCAATTCAAAATATGACTTAATTGCTTTTTCTAAGGATTCCCTTTGTATTTCGCTTGTAAGTTTGATATTTTTGAAGGATTCTTTTAGGATGTCCGCCGGCAGCGGTTTAGAAGTTATCTCAGAAATTTGGTTATTTATTATTTCACATGATTTTTCAGGATTTTTTTCAATAAATTCTGTTGCCTCAAGATGTGCTATGAGAAATTTTTCTACAATATCAGAATGCTCTTTTAAAAACTTTGAAGTAGTGATAACTACTGTTGTAGGAATATCTATGTATCGTCTTATTTGGTTACTGTCAAGTACAACATTGCTATTTACTTCTTTTTTTAACCTTGTTCCCCAAGGCTCAGGAACCAGCGCTGCATCTATCTGATTTCTATCAAGCAAAGTTTTAATATCTGGATTTTCAGCCTGAATAATTTCAACATTTCCACCTTTAGTAGTATCTTTAAGTCCAGCTTTACTTAGTAATAACCTTAACACAATATCCTGAGTATTCCCATATTGAGGAACTGCAATTTTCTTCCCTTTTAAGTCACCTAAACTCTTTATATTCAAATTGCGCCTTGAAACCAGCATCATTCCTCCGTTTGCAGCTCCTGCAATAATCTTTATTTCTCCATTTGTCTTTGCAAATCCATTTATCGCAGGTATAGGTCCAATATAGCCTATGTCAACTTCATCTGCCAAAAATGCTTCTATCTCAGCTGGACCTGCATTGAAAACCTTATATTCAACTTTTACATCTTCACCTATTCTCTTTTGGAAAATGCCAAGTTCTTTCCCTACCAATGCTTGGGCATGAGTTATGTTAGGGAAAAATGCAATTCTTACCTTTAGATTTTTGTTTTCTTTTCTTGCATAGCATCCTGAAAGGAGAAATAACAATGCAATTGGCAATAAAATTGATGCAATCACTTTATAATATCTTTTTATTTCCATTTATGTACCTCCCTAATATTAACTATTTGTATCGAAATACTTCAAATTCAGGTTATTTTTTTACCTCTGCTTAAAAAACTAAAGAGCAGAGGCAAATTTTTAACTTCAAACTTATAAATTTCTATCTGTATACTTGGTTATTAAAATTATAATACATGGTAATTTTTATGTCAATAGTTTTTTTAATGTTTTTGAAGACCTCAAACTGCAATATCAATTTTTCTATTGTTCTTCTTTTAACTTCACTTCGTGTACACATCTCTTCTTCTTTGTGGTATTGTATTATTTAAAATAACTTTTAAATTTTTGAACTATGACAGCAATAAAGGAGAGAGCCGTCAATGATATATTTCATCACTGCCTTTTATTCTGAAGCCAAGGCTTTGATAGACTCTTTCGGACTCAAGAAATTATACGAACCATCAAAATTTCAAATTTTTTCTGGCGATGAGATTCTTCTTATAGTGAGCGGAGAGGGAATTTTACAAGCTGCAATAGCCACCACATTTGCTTTGACAAAGTTTGGAGCAAGTGATAGATGTATAGCCTTGAATATTGGAATTTGTGGTGCAAAGGAAAAAAAACTTTCAAAAGGCGATGTCCTGCTGTGCAACAAGATAATAAATCATCACTCAAAAAGGGCATTTTACCCCGACATTCTGATAACTCACCAGATGAAAGAAGTCTGTCTTGAAACTTTTTTATTTCCTGTTAAGAAAGATACCTTTACTGGTGAGATTGAAGGGGATATAGTTGATATGGAAGGAGCAGGATTTTTTGAAGCAGCCTTAAGCTTTTTAGCCCCTCACAATGTCCATTGTATTAAAATTGTTTATGATTTTTTAGAATATGAGAAGATAGAACCACAAGAAGTTACAAATCTTGTAAAACAAAGTATGCCTTTTATAGAAAACTTTATAAATGCCCTTGTTGAGGTGAATCTTGAATTTTGCGCCACTATGGTCGAAGAGGAAAAATTAAGAGAAGTGATTGAAAAGCTTAAAAGTAGTCTGCGTCTTACTACTTCCATGACATATCAACTTGAGAAATTGTTAAAGAGTTATATAATAAGACATGAAAATCTGCCAGAGGATATCTCAGAGTTTTTTAATATAAATGTAAACTCAAAAAAGGAGGGCAAGCAATACTTTGAAAAACTCAAAAAACTCCTTATTAGCTAAACATTTTTCTCATATATACATTGAAAGAGAGATTATTTCCCATCCGATTACAAAAATAATTTTAGATAAATTCCCTAACTCTGTTTTAGTAGAAATAGATAACTACAAAGAAGTTTTCTCAAGACCAAGACAAAATTATAAACTTCAAGAGATTAGTAAAAAACTAATACTTGCTAAAAAGAAGGGTGAATTTCTATACCCTGGTCCTCCTCTGTGCCATGATTTTGGATACAATCATTTTTATTATACCAGTCTCATTTTAAATTGCATCTTCAGCTGTGACTATTGTTTCTTGAAAGGAATGTACTCTTCTGCTAATATAGTAATATTTGTTAACATAGAAGACTATTTTGAAGAGATTGACTCGGTTTTGAAAAGACATCCCTTGTACCTATCAGTGTCTTATGACACTGACATTATGGCATTTGAAAAAATTGTTCCTTTTTGCACCATGTTTATTGAATATGCAACTTCAAGAAAAGATTTGACAATTGAAATCAGGACAAAGACTGCAAACTATGAAGTTCTGCAAAGTCTAAAACCACCCGAGAACGTAATTTTAGCATGGACCTTGTCACCCCAAGAAATTATAGAAGAGTTTGAGCATAAAACTCCAAGTTTGTCTGCAAGGCTTGATGCAATCAAAAAGGCTATTGAAAATGAGTGGAATGTAAGACTTTGTTTTGATCCCCTTCTGTTTACCAATAATTGGAAAGAGATATATTTAAAGTTTATAAATAATGTGTTTGAAGAAATACAGCCCTCTAAAATTACAGATATTTCTGTTGGTGTATTCAGAATTCCAAAAGATTTTCTCAAGAGAATGAAAAAAGTATTCAAAAATGAAATTACTCTATTTCCTTATGAAGAAGAAAATGGTGTTTTTACTTATCCTTTTGAATTAAAAAAAGAGATGATGGACTTCTTCATTTCAAATTTGAGTAAATTTGTTCCCAAATCAAAGATTTTTGTGATATAAAAAATAGCACCCAAAACTAGGGTGCATTTTTTCAAACTTTTATCTTAAAATTAATTATTTTTGATTTATGAGTGGTTTTAAGTAAAAAAGAGCAATCAAAATACCAACAATAGAGAGGATAGCTGTTATATAGAAGTTAAACGTATAGCTCCCAAAAATATCTCTAATCTTTCCAGAGATTAGGTTTCCTAAAATAGCCCCCGCTCCATAGCCAGTAAATAGAATACCATAATTTTTACTATAATGAATTGTTCCAAAAAATTGTGCAGTCGCAGTCGGAGCAATTGAAAGCCAACCACCTAAGCTCAACCACAACAAACTAAAAGTTATCATAAACAAAAGAGTCATTCCCTCTTTTGCAAAAAGCATACCGAACGACGCCAAAAACATTAAAGAAAAATTAAATATTGCCGCAAACCTCGGTGTAATTTTATCTGTGAGCCATCCAAAAAATGGTCGCCCAATTCCATTAAAAATAGCAAAGACAGAAACTGACGCAGCCGCAGCTTCAGCTGATAATTTTATTATTTCCTGCCCAACAGGGCTTGATATTCCAATTGCCATCAACCCACTCAGCGTCCCTATAACAAAGCAAAACCAAAGAGCCCAGAAGGTTTTTGTTTTTACCATCTCAGAAGAAGAATAAGAAAGTTTATCTTTTTTGATCTTAAACCCTTCATCAGTTGTTACTTCTCTAAATGGAAATTTTAATGGAATTGATAATAAAATAATAACAATCAGAAAAACTACTCCTAATATTCTAAATGTTAAAAGAGGACCATACATCTCTATAAGTTTTCTTGCAATAGGTGCTGTAATAAGAGGCGACATGCCAAATCCTAAAACAGTCAACCCAACTGCAAATCCTCTTTTGTCTTCAAACCATTTCACAGAAACTGCAATCGGAACTCCATACGCAATTCCCACGCCAGTTCCAGCAATAATTCCATATCCCAGAATAAGATATATCAAACCATTAGAAAAACCTGCTAAAATCCAACCAATACCAACTAAAATTCCTCCAAGTATTGATACCATCCGCGGTCCAAACTTATCTAAAACCCTTCCCGTAAGGGGCATCAAAATAGCATAAAATACGAGAAAAATCATGTATGGCAAACTACTTTCGGTTGCACTCAGCTTAAACAGTTGCTCCAGCGGTTTTCTAAACACACTCCATGAGTATACAGAACCAAGACATAAATTAATAATAAGTCCCAATAATATGTAAACATAACGACTTTTGTTGGTTACAAAATTCCCAGGATGATTTTTCGTCACCCATCCTGCCTCCTTTTAAGATATTCTTCATACCCAACACTTTCTAAGCCTTTAGCTTTTTCTTCTACTTCTAATCTCATTTTTTCTTTATATTCAACCACCTTTTGTCTGATATTGGGATACTTTATACCAAGGATTTCAGCTGCCAAAATACCAGCATTTTTGGCATTATTTATCGCTACCGTTGCAACAGGCACTCCTGCTGGCATTTGCACAATTGACATAAGAGAATCCAGACCATTTAAAGAAGAAGTTTTTACTGGAACGCCAATAACCGGCAAAGATGAAATTGAAGCAACCATGCCAGGAAGGTGTGCAGCACCGCCAGCCCCAGCAATAATTACTTCTATCCCCCGTACTTCTGCCTCTTTTGCATATTTGAACATCCTCTCAGGAGTTCTGTGAGCGGAAACAATTGTTATCTCATACTCTATCCCAAAATCTTCTAAAACTTTTGCCGCCTCTTTCATAACAGGAAGGTCAGAATCGCTCCCCATAATAATTCCAACAAGTGGTTTTTTCATCAAAATTACACCTCCGCTTTAATTTTGAGTACTTCTTTAACCCTCTTTGCTTTTTCAATTGCTACTTCCAAGTTGTCATCAAGTATTGTCACATGCCCCATTTTTCTAAAAGGTGCTGTCATCTTCTTACCATAGAAATGAAACGAAACTCCTTCTATAGACAAACTTTCTGCCAAGCCCTCTATCTTTGGTTTTCCTTTATAATCTTTTTCGCCCAAGAGGTTTATCATGACAGCCGGTGAAAGTTGCCTTGTAGAGCCGAGTGGCAAGTCGCAGATTGCTCTTATATGCTGTTCAAACTGACTTGTAACACATGCTTCTATTGTATAATGCCCAGAGTTATGTGGTCTTGGAGCAACTTCATTTATTAAAATTTCGTCATCCTTTGTCAAAAACAGCTCAACTCCAAACACGCCAACACCATCCAGCACTTCAACCACCTTGATTGCTATTTCTTTTGCTTTTTGTGCTATCTTTTCGTCAATCCTAGCAGGTGCAACTAAAAAATCAAGAATGTTAGCTGACTGCTCAAAAACCATCTCAACAACAGGATAGCTTTTAACATCTCCTCTTTTGTTTCTGGCAACCATCACTGCCAATTCCTTTTTTATGTCAACTAACTCTTCTACAAAAGATTCTGTCTTAAGTACTTTATTTAAATCCTCTTTGTCCTTTATTACAACAACACCTCTTCCATCATAACCGCCTTTTGAAGATTTTTGGACACACGGGAAACCAAACTTCTCAAAAAAAGATACATCCAAATGAGTTACCTTTTCAAACCTTGGTACGGGGAGGTTAGCGTTTTTAAACATTTGCTTTTGTTTGTATTTGTCTTGAATAATCTCTAAACAATAAGGCGACGGATATATTTGATATCCCTTATCGTAAAGGTCTCTTAACACTTGAGTGTTGATATGTTCTATCTCGTAAGTGGTGATATCACTTTTTTCAACAAGCTCTTTTAACTTTTCAGAGTTGTAAAAATCACTCACAATTAGCTCATCAGAGACTGAAGCAGCAGGACACTCAGGGCTTGGGTCTAAAGAGATGACATAAAAGCCCATCTGTTTTGCCTTTTGCGCAAGCATCTTACCCAGCTGTCCGCCACCAATAATTCCAATTTTCTTTATGGGAAAACCAAAAGTGCTGTGATGCATATCTCTTTTCATCTCTCCTTTCCAAATATAGTTTACCACAAACTCTTCAAAAAACAATAAATGACCTCCCCACAAAATATTCTTTGCAGGGAGGTATTGTTTTTGTCTATTTTATCAAAGATACATAATCATCTAAGCTTCCATCATCTAAGCAGCATTCTATAATTTTTCTTCCAAGGGGATGTAAATCCAATGTTTTGAATTTTATAATCTCTTTCTTAAAGAATTCTGTCAAAATCTTTGCTCCTTCCATATAGCCTTCTTCTCCAACCTCCTGCTGAAGGTCAACCTGGAGTAAAAACTTTGGTATATAAGTTCCTTCAACTTTCATGTATTCAAGTGCCCATCCCAAAAGCGGCAGCTTTGCAGGCTTTAGCTGGTCAGGTCTTAATTTTACATTACCTCTTTTTGCTAAATACTCTCTTGTTATCCATTGCGGCATAAAACCAACCTTGTACGCACCTATGTGCTGGTTTGGAATGAGAATATACTGGGTCTTTGTAAACTGCAAAATCTGTTCAAGCAAAAGATTTGCTTGCTTTACCATAAGTCCTGTTGCAAATGGCCAGTAAGAACCAACTCCTTCAGAACTTAATGCTTCTGCCTGTGTTATGCTTGGATTTGCATGGCCGCGGGGACTAACAAGCCTCCACAGCCATGCCAATGCAGGTGGTAAAAGGTGAAACATCCCTATAATACCGTAAGTCGGCTTTTGTTTAGTGCAAGGTGGTGTTCTCACTCCAAAGCTTCGTATGTCAACCTCAACAGGTTCATCCACAATGTTCGGAATAAACCTGCGAGGCAAAATAACTCTTGGGTTAGGACAAGGTTTTCCTGGCTCATCCATTGTGTGTTCCCATATAAGACAGGTTGAACCAGGCACACCTTCTAAATTCAAGAATATTAACGGCTCCGGTGGATGAATGCAAAGCCTTTCAAGCTGTGGGTCTGTACCGTAATGTGGAATATTATCAAGCCTTACAAACCAACCTTGTTCAGCGTCTTTTACAACCATTTTCGAACCCTTTTGAAGGCTGGGATGGACAAGTGCTATATCGTCTGTCACGGGATGTATCTCGCAGGATTCTTTTATCTCAAGGTAAATTCTTTCTTTGGTTATAATATTTTCTCCAAGCAAAACTCTATTGTCTTTTTCTCTATGCATCTGCTGGCACATTTCGCTCTTTCCGCCACCACTTGCTCCCTCGTGCATGATTGTTATCACATTGTCGTATGGTGTAACAATCCTGACTGTTGAAGCATGAGCTGCAACCCAGCCTTCCATTTCGCCAATGTTCAAAAGTACACCATATACTCCCTTTTTAGCACTTGGTCCTGGGTACAAGTTATATGAAAATATTTCATGGACGCCATTTAACCTATTGTGCACAACCACTTGTTTACCGTTAAAATGTGTATGTCTAAAAGGTGGAGCTACATATATCACTGCTTTTGGTTCAAAAACATCAATCTTTTCAAATTCGCTTTTTGGAATAAACCCCTGAATATCAGCAAGAGCAAATCCAAAAAATGCAGCATTAGCTGGAGCTATGACCAAAGCAGGATAACCATGTTCCTTTCCACCAGCATAGAAGCCATACACTATTAATTCTTGCTTTTTTAACCACTCAAATGTTTCTTTTCTTACGGCTTCAAAATTGTCTCCATAAATATCTTTGTATCTCTGCTTATCAGTTTCACCATCATCACCAATAATTAAGCTATCTGGGTCTCTTCTTCTCATGTACACATCAGGATAATTCACAACAATACCATTTTTACATCTTGTAACTATTGCCTCAACCACTTCGCCCTTACCTTCTACCTCATACTTTACCTCAAACACCATATTATCTTTTCCACCAAGGGATAAATCTATAAAATCAAGTCTCTTTTCTGGCATAATTATTCCTTTGCAGCTGCTTAAAATTTCATACACTTCATCTTTTACCTTTAAGTTTAGAAGCTTGACCATCGCAATATATACCTCCTATTAAGAAGAATTTTTCAGTTACTTTCAATAAACTCAATCTTCTCAATCAAAAGTTTTAGAAGATATCTGTAGTTTTCAATTACTTCTTTGGTTTGCCTGAAATACTCCCCATTTTCTTTGAAAAATTCCACAACATAATACTCCAAACATTGCACAACAATTTTCAAGTCTTTGAGAAAATTTTTATCTTTCCTTATATAAAAGTTAAGAGTTTTGGTGTTTAGGCGAAATACATCCAACAAAACAAGTGGTAAGGCCCACAGGTCAATATAGCTTCCGTCCCAAAAATATTTATAAAAGAAGCCTGTCAAAAATGGATTTGTCTCACAGTATTCTTTAAAAAATTTCTCTATGAGTATAAAAAATGTTTTTCTTGTAAACAGTTTTGACGGTAAATCCTGAGTCTTGTAGAGGTTTGCCTCATAAATTTCAGCAAACAATACAAATACCTCCTTAATTTGTAATCATCACCTCTGCAGGGCATCAAAAAAGGCCAATATTTGCAAAGCCTTTTTTCCCCTGCAAATATTGGCCTACCTTGCAACTGGCCAATTTATTGGCCCTTTGCTTGGTCTGCCAAATTTTACTGACTTAATTTTTTTTCTAAGTTTTCATTTAGGGTTATTACAATTACTTTTTCACCATTTACTGTGTTTACATCTGAGTATATGCCCGCAATGTCAACATCAATTACCTGTTTTATTAAGTTTGCCAAATCCTCTTTTGCATTCTCAAACAAAGTTGCTCTCACCTTTTTGATAAGTTCAATGCCTTCCTTAGTTTGCGCAAGCCTTTTTTCTGTAGGACTTAAAAAACCAATTAGTCTCACAACAATAATATCCTCTGTAATTATAGTTTTTATCTGCTTTGGTCCTCTGCCCATGTATTCTATTTCGAACTTGCTTACCGCCTCGCTGATTTTTGCCTCTATCTGCCCTTTTGTCATTTTGTCAGTCAATAACCTTCCCTGTCTAACTTAAGTCTTGATTTAAGTATAGCAAAATGAAATTTGGATGTCAATATATTTCAATTAATTTTTCCTGCATGCTACTAACCTCTTGATTTTTCTTAATTTTAAAAATTCAACTTTGTATAAATTGCAACTTTAATTTTCCCATTATGCACCTTAATATAAAAAAGGCAGGGCTGTGTTTTTTCTCACACAACCCCGCCTTTTACCCTATTTCGCTTATTTTTTTGACAAAATTTCATTCAAATCATTCTCGGGGTTTGAAATAGGTTTTATATTGAATCTCTCAACAAGTACCTGCAGAATATTTGGTGAAACAAATGCTGGCAGTGATGGACCCAAATAGATGTTTTTAATACCAAGGGATAGCAGTGTCAAAAGTATCGCTACTGCTTTTTGTTCAAACCATGAAAGGACAAGTGTAAGCGGCAAGTCATTTACATCAACTCCAAAAGCTTTTGCAAGTTCAATTGCGATGATGATTGCAGAATATGCATCGTTGCACTGGCCAACATCTAAAAGCCTTGGAAATTCACCAATTGAGCCAAAGTCTTTCTTATTGAATCTATACTTTCCACACGCAAGCGTCAAAATAAGCGTGTCTTTTGGAGTTTTTTCAGCAAACTCTGTATAGTAGTTTCTACCTGGCTTTGCACCATCACATCCACCAATCAGGAAGAAATGCTTGATCTGACCACTTTTTACAGCCTCAATTATCTTGTTTGCAACACCAAGCACAGTGTTGTGAGCAAATCCAACAAGGATTTTCTTTTCTTCTTCGTCTTCCTGCCAACCACCAAGCTCTAATGCCTTTTGGATAATTGGTGTGAAATCCTTTTTGCCATTTACTTCTTCAATGTGTGCAACACCATCAAACCCAACAACACCCGTTGTAAATATTCTGTCTTTGTAACTGTCGCGTGGTTTTTGCAAACAGTTTGTAGTCATCAAGATACAACCTGGAATGCCGTCAAATTCCTTCTGCTGGTCCTGCCATGCACCACCATAGTTACCAACAAGATGTTTGTACTTCTTTAGCTCTGGATAACCATGTGCTGGAAGCATCTCACCGTGTGTATAGATATTTATTCCTTTTCCTTCTGTTTGCTCTAAAAGATCTTTTAAGTCTTTCAAATCATGCCCAGAGACAATTATAAATGGTCCTTTTTTCTTGGAAATCAAAACTTCTGTTGGCCGTGGATGACCAAAAGTCTCAGTGTGAGCTTTGTCCAAAATTTCCATACATCTAAAATTCTTCTTTCCAAGTTCCATACAGAGGTTGTAAAGCTCCTCTGCTGACAAATTGCTGTCCAGCGTTTTTGCAAGTGCTGTAAAGAAGAAATTGTTCACATCATCATCCTTGTAGCCAAGCCTATATGCATGATGAGCATATGCAGCCATTCCTTTTAAGCCATAAATAAGGAGCTCTCTTAAAGACCTGATATCATCATCAATGTCATCTGCCAAAATTCCAACCTTTTTCCCATCTGCTATCATCTTTTCAACATCTTCTGGTGGTCGATAGTAAACGGCAGCCGGTAGATTATCTAAGTTTGAAACTTGATTTTTTAGATTTTCTTTCACACTGTCTGCTTCAAGAATATACCTTACAAATCTTTTCTCATCAAAGTTCACATTTGTAAGAGTAGAAAATAGAGCATCCATCATGAATTTGGTTGTACCTTCGTCAATCTTTTTTCCTTCAGCTAAAATTTTGCTACCCAAGTATGCAATGCCTTTTAACTGGTACAAAAGCAAATCCTGAAGTGTGGCAACTCTGCTGTCTTTACCGCAAACACCTACCTTTGTACAGCCTTTTCCACCTGCTGTCTGCTCGCATTGGAAACAAAACATATCAGTTTGGATCATCTCAAAATAGCACCTCCCAAAATATTATCAGTTTTTATTTACCCAAAATTATTCTTTTATACCACCATCGGTGGTAATTGTTACCTCTTGATACGGCAAAATCTTCTGTGCCTGAAGCATGGCCTTTTTAACTATGCTTGCAATACCATTGCAACAAGGAACTTCCATCTTAACAACTGTGATGCTCTTTATGTTATGACTTTGAATAATTTCTAAGATTTTTTCATAGAAGTATTCAATATTGTCAAGCTTTGGACATCCTATTATTGTCACTTTTCCTTTCATAAAATCTCTGTGGAAAGACGCATATGCATATGCAACACAGTCAGCCGCAATGAGTAGATGCGCGTTGTCAAAAAACTTTGCATAAGGATTAACAAGATTTAGCTGCACCGGCCAGTTAACAAGTTGAGATAATTCTTCTTTGCTCTCTTCTACCTTTTGATTTTTCTCCTCTGAAGCTTCGAGCATGTTACTTCTTTCAATTACTCTCTCCTGAGAACCAGGGCACATACATGAAAACTGCTCATGCTGTTTTTTCTGATTGAGTCTTTCTTCCACAGCCTTTTCATTGAATGGTTTTGCTTCTGCTTCAATTATCTCAATCGCCCCTGTTGGGCAAACAGGAAGACAGTTGCCAAGTCCGTCACAGTATTCTTCACTTACAAGTTTTGCCTTGCCATTTACAAGCTCAATCGCACCCTCAACACAAGCATTCACACACAGTCCGCACCCATTGCACTTTTCCTCGTTGATCTTTACAATCTTTCTTATCATTTTCAACCATCCCTCTCTGTTTACTTGCAATTATATTTTATATGGTTTAGAATATATTTGCGGTAACATATGTTACAGTTTTATATGCATTTTAAAGAAGGTGAAAATCGATGCATCTTGAAAGAGTATGTCAAAGCAAGCTGTTTAAGATGATGGATCAAAGCGAAATAAAAGAGATATTGGATTCCTTTCATATTCTTAAAAAGGATTTTGAAAAAGACCAGGTGATTGTACTTGAAGGTGACGAATGCAGCTTTATAGGACTTATACTCAGCGGAATGATTGAAGTGAAGAAAAGTTCTGTCTCAGGCAAAGAATATACCATAACTACATTGACACAAGGCGATACGTTTGGTGAAGCTGTCATATTTTCTTCGGCAAACACCTTTCCTGCGACAATTGTTTCAAAGACCAAAACAGAAGTTATATTCATTCCAAAGCATGCCATAATTAAGATGTGCAAAAAAAACGAAAAGTTTTTATATAACTTTTTAAATCTTCTTTCAGATAGAATTCTTCTTTTGAACACAAAACTTAAAGAAAATACGCTTTCTACTTTGAGACAAAAGATTTGTAATTTTTTAATTGAAGAGTACAAAAAACAGAAAACTACAAAATTAAAACTCAATTTTACAAAGCAAGAACTTGCTAAAATTTTTAATGTGCAAAGGCCTTCACTTTCAAGAGAGCTCATAAAAATGAAAGAAGAAGGGCTAATTGATTTCTGGGGAAAAGAAATCTGGATCAAAGATCTGGAAAAGATAGAGGAGTATTTATACGAAGATGCATAAAAGGCTGGGCAGATACCCAGCCTTGTGACTTTTATTAATTTTCAAAAAGAGCATCTACAAATTCTTTTGCATTAAAATACTGAAGATCATCTATCTTTTCTCCCACTCCTACAAACTTTACCGGAATCTTGAGCTCATCACATATGGAAATAATGATGCCGCCTTTTGCTGTACCATCAAGCTTTGTAAGTACAATTCCAGAAATATTGACTGCCTGGTTAAACTCTTTTGCTTGATTCAGCGCATTTTGACCAGTTGTTGCATCAATCACAAGCAAAGTCTCCTTGCTTGCTTCTGGCATTTGCTGATTTATCACCCGGTCAATCTTTTTAAGTTCCTCAATTAAGTTTTTCTTAGTATGAAGTCTTCCAGCCGTGTCGACTATCAAAACATCAGCCTTTCTTGCCCTCATTGCCTGGATACCATCGAACACAACAGCTGCCGGATCGCTACCTTCAACATGCTTTATAATGTCACACCCAACCCTTTTTGCCCAAATCTCAAGCTGTTCTGCAGCTGCTGCTCTAAATGTGTCTGCTGCCGCAATTAAAACCTTTTTACCATTTGATTTTAAAAGATTTGCAATTTTGCCTATGGATGTTGTCTTACCCACACCGTTTACGCCAACCATCAGGATTATGAGGGGATACTTTTCACTTAATTTGTTTTCTAGATTAATAATACTAAGCATCTCTTCTTTTAAAAGCTCTTTCACAGCTTCAGTAGCAGAAATTTTTTCTTTTTTAACCTTCTCTTTGAGATTTTCTATTATTTTTTGAGATGTTTTAACACCAACATCTGAGAGTACCAAAACCTCTTCAAGCTCTTCAAAAAGTTCATCGTCTACTTGCTTGAATGATTTTAATAAGCTTTCGACTTTTTCAGTAAAATTCTTTTTAGTCTTCGAAAGACCTTCTTTAAGTCTATCAAAAAATCCCATCTTCTATCATCCTTTCTGTATTTTTTCAATGTTTAGTGACAAAACTTTTGAAACACCGCGTTCTTCCATTGTAACACCATATAGAACGTCGGCAATCTCCATTGTGGGTTTCCTATGGGTAACGAAAATGATTTGGCTCTGGTTATTCAAATTCTTTATATACTGGGCAAACCTTTGAACATTTGCCTCATCCAAGCTTGAATCTATCTCGTCTAATATGCACAAAAGAGAACCTTTAAACGTCAAAAAGGCAAACAAAAGTGCAATTGCTACTAAAGCCTTTTCTCCACCAGAAAGAAGATTTATATTCTGAAGCTTTTTGCCTGGAGGTTTAACATCAATATCTACACCAAGCTCTCCATCCTGACCTATGAGCTTCAAATCACAACTTCCTCCGCCAAAAAGTTCAAAAAATATCTCTGAAAACAAACTCTTTATCTTTTCAAAGTTTTCTAAAAATATCTCTTTCATATTTTTTTCAAGATGACTAATAAGTCTTTTTAACTCATCTGTTGTCTTCTGCAAATCTTCAATCTGTTTTTGCAAAAATTGCATTCTTTCCTGTAGTCTTTTCTCCTGATCAATTGAATATAACTTTACTTCCCCCAGTTCAGAAAGCGCTTGAGTGCACCTTTCAAGCTCATCTTCCTTCTCTTTTGTCCAAAAAACTTCATTATTTGAAGCATGGATTTCTTCATTAAATGTCTCAAAATATTTTTCTTTTATATTCTTCATGTAGTTTTCAAGATCATGCTTTTCAAGAGCAATTTGTCCAAGTTTTTTTTCTATCTCCTGAATTTTATTTGAAATTTCATTTAACCCTTTTTGCTCAGAATTGTATCGCTCAGAAAGTTCAAAGTAATCTTTCTCAAGCTGCTGCAAATTATTTTTAAACTCTTCTGCTTTTTGTTTTTTCTCCTCTATCTCTTCAGAAGTTTGAAAAATTTGACCCTCAAGCTCTCTTATATTCTCTTCACATTTTGCCTTCTCATTAAACCTGTACATTTTTTGATTCTCTATCTCAACCATGTTATAGCTTTTACTTTCAAGCTTATGTTTTAATATAGAAATCTCTGCTTCAATCTTATTCTTTTCTTCTATCGCCTTTGTGAACTTGCTATCCAAAAGATTATAATCTTCTTTTAGTTTACTCAAAATGGTTTTAAGATTTGAAATCTCTTTCTCCAACTCCTCTTTTGATTTTTTGAGATTTTCTAAGTTTTCCTGGGAAGACTTTATGTCGCATTCAAGTGTTATGAGTTGTTGATCTATCAAATTCTTTTCGTTTTCTAAAGCATCTTTGTTTTGGACAAGCTGTTTCATTTTATAATCATACATCTCAATTTCTCTTTCAAGCTCACTCATTTTCGACAATAAATCATTTAAGTTTTCTTCCACTTCTCGTTTCGCAGTTTTAAGATCATACAACACTTTAGTATTTTCTATAATCAATTTATCCATTTCCTCAAGCTTGGATGAAAGGTTTTTTACATCAAGTTCCAGTTCTTCTTTTTCCACTTTTCTTTCCAAAAGAGAAAAATCAGCTTTCTTCTCACCACCAACAAAAACGCCACCGGGAGAAATTAGCTCTCCCGAAAGTGTAACACACCTTGCTTTATATCCTACCTTTTTTTGATACTCTATAGCTCTGTCGATAGTATCAAAAACAAGAGTACGACCAAGCAAAAATTCTGATACTTTTTGTACCTCATCATTTGTCTCAACAAATTCATCTGCATATCCCAAAAAACCATCTGCGTTAATATCTTCTTTTTGACTTAAAACCGAAACGGTATCAACAGGAATAATTGTGACCTTGCCAAGCTTCTCATTCTTTGCTATCTCTATTATCCTTTTTGCATCATTTTCATTTTTCACAACAAGGTGTTGCAAAGAACTGCCCAGTGCTGTTTCAATAGCTTTTAGATATTCTCTTTTGACAGATATCAAACTTCCCACCGTTCCATACAGGCAAATGGGAAGATTTTTTACTCGTTTGAAAACTTCCTTAATTGTTTTGCTGTATCCTTCATAGCTTTCTTCCATCATTTTTAGAACACTTAATCTTTCCTGCTTTTTTATCAGCTGTTTTGAAAGATCATCTACTAAATTTTTGATGTTGGCAAGATAATCCTCTTTTTTTGATACCTGCTGGTTTAAATCTTCAAGTAAAATTACAAGCTTTTTTCTTTCATCATCTAACTCCCTTAGTTGTGATTTTTTTGCATCTCGTGCAATGGTCAGTTTTTCAAATTCGCTTAAAATAGCATTTGTCTGCTCATTTATTTTCACTTTTCTATTTTCTAAAGTACCTGACAAATGCAAAATTCCATTTAATTTTTGGTTAAACTTTTCTATCTGAGATATGCATTCAATTAACTCTGCTTCTTTCTTTTGGATTTCTGATTCTACTTTTATAATGCTTTCTTTTAAAGCTGTAATTTGATTTTGTAACTTTGCATGAACCTCTAAAACTCTTCTATGCTCTTCTTCTTTTTCAGAAAGACTCTTTTGCAATTCATCTATGCTCTTTTTTAAATCCTCTTTTTGCTCCTCAAGCTGTAAAATCTGCCTTGACAAATGGTCCTTAAGTTGCTGTTCGCTTTCAAGCTGCTTTTTTAAAAACTTCAGCCGAGCGGTGCTTTCTGTAAGTTCACTTTTTATTTCATCATAAGATAGTCTTGTTTTCTCTACCTCCTGGGTCAGCAGGTCCATTTGTAATTTGTTCTGATTTATACTTTCTTCAAGTTCTCTTCTCAATTGTATTAGCTTTTCAAGTTCCTCATTTAATTGCTTCTCCTTTGTGAGAAAATCATGATATCTTCTGCCTGTCAAGTTATACTCATAAACATACTTTTCTTTTTTCAAACTTTGGAGTTTTTGATTTATTTGAAGATATGTCTTTGCCTTTTGCACATCAGGCTTAATTTCCTCCAGCTGTGTGCTAAGTTCAAAAATTACATCCTGAAGTCTTTGAATGTTCTCCTCTGTTGCTTTAAGCTTTCTCTCTGTTTCTTCTTTTCTGTACTTATACTTTGTAATCCCACACGCTTCTTCAAAAATCCTATACCTCTCAACAGGCCTTGCATTTATTATCTCATCAACTCTACCTTGGGATATAATAGAATATCCGTCTTTTCCAAGTCCAGAGTCAAGAAAAAGCTCATATACATCTTTCAATCTGCAAGGAATTTTATTTATAAAAAACTCACTCTCTCCACTCCTAAAAAGCCTTCTTGTTATCACCACTTCTTGATAATCGATGGGAAGAACCCCGCTTGAGTTGTCAAAACATATAGAAACCTCAGCAAAACCCTGAGATTTTCTCTTCTCAGTGCCAGCAAAAATAAGGTCTTCTTGTTTTGCTGCACGCAAAATTTTTAAACTTTGCTCGCCCAAAGCCCACCTTATTGCATCTGTAATATTGCTCTTTCCACATCCATTAGGTCCAACAATAGCTGTAATTCCTTTTTGAAATTCAATTCTTGTCTTTTCACAAAAAGATTTAAAACCATAGATTTCAAGCCATTTTATGTACATTATCATATCCCCCATCACTTCAAAAAACAATCATTATTTTAGCAAAAATTATTGAACAGTGCTATATCATTTGTGTAAATACAATGCTGCTAAAACAACAAAAAAGCAGGTAGTTTTTTCTACCTGCCATATCTTGAAAAACATTGATTTTCCTTACCTTGCTTGAACAATAAACTTTATTGCAGTCCTTTCTTCACCGTCAATATCAATTTCAGAAAATGCTG
This sequence comes from Caldicellulosiruptor acetigenus, assembly GCF_026914305.1. Taxonomy (NCBI): domain Bacteria; kingdom Bacillati; phylum Bacillota; order Caldicellulosiruptorales; family Caldicellulosiruptoraceae; genus Caldicellulosiruptor; species Caldicellulosiruptor acetigenus. The sequence continues at coordinate 1,576,320 of NZ_CP113866.1, forward strand.
GAATTACAATCAAATCAATACCATTTGGTGCTACTTTTCCTCTTGCAATTGCAATAGCCTTGACAGCCTGGTTTACAGCACCTGCTCCAACTGCCTGAAGCTCTTGACTTTGTCAGTTTGAAGCTCAAAAAGCTTGGGAGGACTGGGATTGACAAAATTTGGTCGTCAATTTTGTCACTACATCATTTGCTAATACCAATAAATTCTAAGCCTTCCTCATATGTCATGAAGTTTTTTGGACCCTTTATCTTCATTACATTCAGTATATCTCCAGCTCCTCCCTCAATTCTTTGCTTTATCAAATATTTCTTCCCTTTTATCTCTATTTCAAAAAAGTTCATTGAATATATTGCTTCCATTATCCTTTCACTACTTATTCCTTTACCTTTTCTCCTCAAAATATATTCCAATGTCCTTTGCAGTAAAAATGCCAAAAAACATATCACAAAATGTCCTTTTATTCTGCTTTCTGTAAAGTGATATATCGGTCGCACTTCTAAACAGCTTTTCATTACTCTGAATGACTGCTCTATCTTCCATAAATCGTGATATGCTCCTAAAACCTCTTCTACATCCATATCCTTTTTGCTCGTTTGAATTGCATAATATCCGTCAAATTTCTCATCTCGTTTTATCGCTTCCTCATCCAGCACATATTCTTCTGATTTTGATTTCTTCTTCAAATATTTCCTTGCACCTTTCTTCTCTAAGGCTGTTATGCTTCCTTTGTTCTCTAAAAGCTCTTTGGCTTTTCTTACCAATCTCTCTCTGTCTTCTTTGTCTTTCTTGGCTCTCTTGCTTGAATACGTTATTATCAAATTCTCTTCTATTTTGAACTCTTTACCCTCTTCATCCTTGACAATATTTGTTCTTTCCAATACCTTATATTTGAATTCATCACCATAAATTTCTTCAGCATTCAAACATCTTTTGCCATCAAGTCTTTTATATCCTTCTTCATTAAAAACTTCATCTAAAATTTCTTTACTTGCATTCTTTAATCTGCTTGCTACTATATAGTCGTACCCAGCTTCTTTTATCATCTTTAAATTTATTCTGCTGTTAAGCCCTTTGTCTGCTACTATTATTATCTTATCTATACTAAATTTTTCCTTCAGCTTCCTCAGTATCTTTACCATCGTCTTGCTATCTATCGTATTACCAGGAAAAAGTTCATACCCTATCGGTCTGCCTTCTTTGTCCACCAAAAGCCCTAATACAACTTGCACTTCATTTACCTTGTTGTCTTTGCTAAACCCAAAATTTTTAAGTTCATCCGCTCTACAACTCTCAAAGTATATTGTCGTCACATCATAAAACACTACATCAACTACCATCTTAAATAAGTCTTTATTTCTCTGATACAGGTATGTCTCTAAATCTTCTTTTACACTGTCAAGAAAATCTAAACACCTGTACAATTGATTCAAATCTATATCCTCTTCAAATCCAAAATATTTGCTTCTCTGATGATAAGTTCTTAGTTTGCTCATTGGCTCTATCAATCTCTGTATGGTCATTAAAAAACTTACTTTGTTTACATCAAATTTTATCTTTCTCTCTTTTGCTGCTTTCCCTTTTAAAAACTTATCAATTTCAAGCTCCTCCCATAACTTTCTGTATACAATGTATCCCCAATTTTTTGCAACTGCATCCGAAATATCTTCTTCAGATTCAATAGTAACAGCTTTTGTATTCTCAGTAGTTGTTTCAGCGACAATATCAGATAGTTTTTTTACAATGTTTTTAAAAGCGGGGTCATCTTTGAGAATATCAAGTCTACCAAAGTTAAATAGTACTCTTTGCTTTACTTTACCATTTTCACGGTAATTTTCGACTAACCTAACATACTGATAACCGCCAGCATTAGTAATTTTGACAAACATATGGCAACTCCTTGAAGATAGTTTGTTATATTGTACCACAAAATATTTAAAAAGTCAAGCAAATTCAGTATATATTAAGCTAAAATTTGTCCCTACATTTTTTAAAATTTTTTATTTTTCTCTTCTTGAAACCCGCATAAATTAAGACTTTGTTATTTTTTGTTAGCTCAAAAACACCTCTTAACTGACAAAGTCAAGAAAAAACAATCATTATTTTAGCAAAAATTATTGAACAGTGCTATATCATTTGTGTAAATACAATGCTGCTAAAACAACAAAAAAGCAGGTAGTTTTTTCTACCTGCCATATCTTGAAAAACATTGATTTTCCTTACCTTGCTTGAACAATAAACTTTATTGCAGTCCTTTCTTCACCGTCAATATCAATTTCAGAAAATGCTGGAATTACAATCAAATCAATACCATTTGGTGCTACTTTTCCTCTTGCAATTGCAATAGCCTTGACAGCCTGGTTTACAGCACCTGCTCCAACTGCCTGAAGCTCAGCAACTCTTTTTTCTTTTATAACTGCAGTCAGAGCTCCTGCAACTTTTTGTGGTTTTGAAGTTGCTGCAACTTTTAGAACTTCCATCCTTTTTTATACCTCCTGAATATGACGTTGTGACTTTATTTAAATACAAAACCAAATGTCTACTATATATAATTCTACACCATTTTAAAAATTCCTTCTTTAATTTATCCTCTCCCTAAAATTCTGTTATATCTTCGAATTATCAAATTTGCAAATGTATTTATTATGAACACAATTACAATAAGCAATGTCGCAGTAGCATATGAATTTAATTTTGAAAGTCCTTCTGAAGAAAGAATGTAAAGGTGCACAGACATGGTTCGCGTTGGACTAAATATGCTTGTGGGGAAATTAAGCGAACTTCCAGCTGTCAAAAGCACTGCAGCAGTCTCACCTATTGCCCTTCCAACTCCCAAGATAACTCCTGTCAATATCCCGGGCATTGCAGGTGGAATCACAACCTTAGCTATTGTCTGCCACTTTGTTGCACCAAGTGCAAGGCTCCCTTCCCTAAAAGACATCGGAACAGTTTTTATAGCCTCTTCTGAAGTTCGTATAATAGTAGGCAGAATCATTATCGAAAGTGTAAGTGCACCTGATAAAATGGACCATCTAAATCCAAGTGCAATTACAAAAAATGCAAATCCGAAAAGTCCATAAATTATAGAAGGTATTCCAGCCAATGTTTCTGTGCCGAATCTTATAAGTTCAACAACTTTTCCTTTCTTTGAATATTCAGTCAAATAGATTGCTGCTAATACCCCTACAGGTGCCGCAATTATGACTGCAAGCAAGGTCACATACAAAGTTCCCACAATAACAGGAAATATTCCTCCGCTTTTGCCCATCTCCTCAGGATACTGAAGAATAAAGCTCAAACTTATACCTTTTAGTCCATTAGAAATAATGTGAAATACTATAACAATTAATATTACCATGGTGATTAACGTAAAAAGTCCAATTATAGAAAATACAATACCCTGTACAACTTTATTCTTTCTTATCATTTCTCTTCACCAACTCTTCTTGCAATTACATTTGCAATGGTGTTTAAAATCATAATAATTACAAAAAGAACTATGCCTGTTGCAAAAAGCGCCTGAGCATGTTTACCAGACGCATACCCCATCTCAATTGCTATATTTCCTGTTAAGGTTCTTACCTGGTCCAAAATGTTATTTGGTATTTTTGGACTGTTGCCTGCTACCATAATAACAGCCATGGTCTCGCCAATTGCCCTTCCCATACCAAGAATTATTGAAGCAATGATTCCAGACTTTGCAGCGGGCAAAATAACTCCTTTTATTGTTTGCCAGTGAGTTGCACCAAGGGCCAAAGACCCTTCTTTATATTCTCTTGGTACAGACCTTATTGAAACTTCTGAGATGTTTATAATTGTTGGTAAAATCATAATTCCTAAAATTATAGAAGATGCCAAAATAGAAAAACCAGAGCCTCCTAAATATTTCCTTATTAGAGGAACCACCACAACAAGACCATAAAAACCGTAGATCACAGATGGAATTCCTGCCAACAGCTCAACAAATGGTCTTATAAGCCTTGATATCTTTTCATTTACAAGTTCACCCAAAAATATTGCTGTTGCAATTCCAATTGGTACACCTATAATAATTGCTCCCACTGTCACATAAATAGAACCCAAAATCATCGGGAAAATTCCAAACTTGCCACTCAAAGGCGCCCACTTTTTACCTAAGATAAAGTTCCAAAGTCCATATTCCTTTATGATTGCAAAACCTTCTTTGAAGATGAAAACTGTTATTAGCAACACAGATATTACTGAGAGTGCTGCTGCTACAAACAAAATAATTTCTATCGCACTTTTCTTCTTAGGCATAATAAATCTTACACCCCATTACAATAAAATACTATTTTACTTTAATATAATGATACTTTTCTACAATGGCCTGTCCTTCATTGCTCAATGCAAAATCAATAAACTCTTTTACAAGTCCCTGTGGCTCATCCTTTGTCAGAAATAAAAATGGTCTTTGAAGTTTATACTTGCCGTTTTTTACATTATCCTCTGTAGCTTCCACTCCTTCTATTTTTACAGCCTTTACACTTGAATCTAACACACCCATTGAGATATATCCTATTGCATTAGGGTCTTGCGAAACAGATTGCTTTACTGCACCTGTTGATGGCTGAACAACTGCAGAATCAGAAATTGAGCTTTCTCCCATTACAAGTTCTTCAAAGGCACCTCGTGTTCCTGACCCCTCTTCTCGTGTTACAACAACAATCTGTGCATCCTTGCCACCAACATCTTTCCAATTTTTTATTTTGCCTGCATATATATCTCTTATTTGTTCAACTGATAGGTTGTCAATCGGATTTGAAGGGTGTACAACAACTGCAATTCCATCAATTGCTATCTTGTATTCATGAAGACCTTTTTCTTCTGGTTTTAACTCTCTCGAAGATGTTCCAATATCAGCAACACCGTCTCTGGCCGATTTTATCCCAACACCAGAACCTCCGCCTTGGACCTCAATTTTTGTCTCTGGGTGTTTTTCCATAAACGCCTTGGCCAAATCGTCTGCCAATGGCTGAACAGAGGTTGAACCCGCAACTGTAATCGAATTTTTGGATTTCTTAGCTTCATTTCCCACATTTTTGCATCCAAAAAGAAGTAAACTCAAAAGAGATAATACAACTACTAAAGCAAAAGATTTTTTGAACATTCTTCCACTCCCCATTTTAATTTTTTACATATTATTTTTACCCTTATGTTTCTGATATATTACGATTTTACACAACTAATGTTAAATCAAATTAAAATGAATGTTAAATCTATGTTAAATAATCTCAAAGTCGACTAATATCAACTACTGTCTCATTAGATTCTGTAATTATCTTTATCCTGTCAACCTGCTCACTGCTACATAACACTTTAATTTCAGCATGGGGAAAAAGTTGTTTAAACCTTGTAATATTGCTTTTTTTCTGTCCCACAAACTTTGAGTAGTTCTTAGGATGTATCATAAACAAAATTTTAGAAAACTTTTGGTTTTGTAATCTTTCTACAACCTTTCTGAATATTATCTCTGAGTCTACAAGCTCGCCAAACGAAGGATGAAAAGGTCCTGCCAAAACTTTTGCATTGTAATTTATCTCTTCTGTTGGCTGAAGCCCAATTCTAATAACATTTACGCCATTTTCTATAAATATGGATTTTATCTGGCTACATCTTACTACTGCCTCATATAAAGAAAGAGGCTCATACTCTCCTTTTTGGTACATCTTTGCAAGATAAGTACCCTCTATGACAAGAGTTGGATAAATCCTTGCAATGTCCGGTGAAAAACTGGTCAATATTTTTGCCGTTTCAATATCCTTCTCTGGTGTTGATTTTGGAAGCCCTACCATAACCTGAACCCCGAGTAAAAACCCAAACTTCTTTATCATTTCCATTGCATTTTTGCTATGCTGAGCGGTGTGTCCTCTTGCACACGCATTTAAAACATCGTCAAACATGCTTTGGATTCCAAGTTCTATTGTTTTCACATTGTAAAGTTTTAATAATCTTAATCTCTCCTCATCAATACAGTCCGGCCTTGTGGAAATCCGAATACTCTTTATTCTCTCGAAACTATTAGCAAGTTCAAGCAATTTCTTTTGAAAATCTATATCTATGGCAGTAAAATTTCCTCCATAATATGCAAGCTCAACATCCTCATCTGGATTAATTTTCAGTCCTTGTTCAATCTGCCTTTTTATCCTATCAAAGCTTACCTCTTCTTTTTCTCCAGATATTGTTTTTTGATTGCAAAATATACAGTTAAAAGGACAGGCATACTGGGGAATAAATATGGGTAAAATCCTATGTTTCACTCCTCTTGCTCCCCCATTTCAAGCAAGAATTTATATGCTGCATCCTGCTGAGCTTCTTTTTTTGAAGTTCCGTATCCTTCAGAGACCTTTTTTCCTTCAATGAAAAGCTCTGACTTGAAATATTTCTTTTCAATTATTTCACAATCTTTGTACACAATCTTTTTATTTCCTTCTCTTTGTACAATCTCTTGAAGCTTTGTCTTGTAATCGTAAAAAAGCTTGCCTGCTACAGCTTTTTGAATGTAAGGTTTAAGCAGGTTAACAATAATCTTCTCAACTATATCAAAGCCAGATTCAATAAAAATTGCTCCAAAAATAGCTTCAAGTACATCTGCTAAAATTGATTTATTCTCTTGAAATTTTTCCATTTTTTCTCGTTTTCCAAAGATTATATGATTTTTAAGATTCAGCTTTTCTGCAACCTTAGATAACGTCTGACTACACACAACTGCGGCTCTTATATTTGTAAGTTCACCTTCAGAAAGCTCAGGAAAGTGGACAAACAAATACTTGCTCACAGCAAGTTCTAAAGCTGCATCACCAAGAAATTCAAACCTTTCATAGCAGTTTTTGTTGCTGTGTGTTGCCGACTTGTGAGTAAGCGCAAGTCTCAACAAATCTTTATCCTTGAAGTTGTATCCTAAAGCCTTCTCTATTTCTTCCATTTTAGTATCTGTTTTCCCCTTTCGTCAAAACTCTTTATGTTAACAAATACAAAATGCCCCAATTTCTTTTCTAAAATTGGGGCATATTACTTTTCTATTCTTGGTATTTTTTTAAAACAAGAACTGCGTTGTGACCTCCAAAACCAAAAGAGTTTGTCATAGCATACTCTATAGGCCTTTCTTTACCCTGATTAACAGTATAATCCAAATCGCACTCTTCATCTTTGGTTGCATAATTAATTGTTGGTGGAACAAACTGGTTATATATTGCCAATGCAGTTATCAATGTTTCCACTGCACCTGCAGCGCCAAGCCAGTGACCTGTCATGGACTTTGTAGAGCTTATTGAAAGTTTATATGCATGTTCTCCGAACACCTTCTTAATTGCAAGGGTTTCAAATTTATCGTTGTAAGGTGTGGATGTGCCGTGAGCGTTTATATAATCTATTTTCTCAGGAGCAATTCCTGCATCTTTTATTGCCTTTTGCATTGCAAGCATAGGCCCTTCTCCTTCTGGATCAGGCGCTGTAATGTGATATGCATCATCTGATGCACCATATCCCACAACCTCTGCATATATTTTAGCTCCTCGCTTTTTGGCATGTTCAAGCTCTTCTAAGATGAGAATCGCTCCACCTTCGCCCATTACAAAACCGTCCCTGTCTTTATCAAACGGTCTGCAGGCTGAATTCGGGTCAGGGTTTGTTGACATTGCCTTCATAGCACAAAAACCTGCAAACGAAAGTGGCGTGATTGCTGCCTCAGACCCGCCAGTGACTATCACATCAGCGTCCTCTCGCTGAATCATTCTAAATGCTTCTCCAATTGCATGTGCAGATGAGGCACATGCTGTGACAATTGTCTCATTTACACCTTTGAACCCATACGTTATTGCAATGTGTCCTGCTGCAATATTTGCTATCATCATTGGAACAAAGAACGGACTTACCCTCGATGGCCCTTTTTCTCTCAAGATATTTGCCTGTTCTTCTAATGTCTCAATTCCCCCAATGCCACTTCCTATTACCACTCCAACTTTTGTCTTGTCAATGTTTTCTAAATCAAGTTTGCTATCTTCAAGTGCAAGTTTTGTTGCCGCTAAAGCAAAGTGTGTGAACCTATCCATTCTTCGCGATTCTTTTTTGTCTATGTAATTTGTAGGGTCAAAGTCTACTATCTCTGCCGCAACCTTTGTAGGAAAGTTTGAGATGTCAAATTTCTCTACAACCTTTATCCCATTCTTTCCGCTCTTGAGAGAATTCCAAAATGTATCTATATCAAATCCCAAAGAGGATATAACTCCCAGCCCAGTTATTACAACTCTTCTTTGCATTCAAGTTTACCTCCTAAACACTTAAAAGTTGAATACTTTACCCCTGCTTTTGTACTTTAAAAGCAGGGGCAAGTATTTCTTATTGATGCTCTTCAATATATTTTACCGCATCTGCAACTGTTCTAATCTTTTCTGCATCCTCATCCGGAATTTCAATGCCAAACTCTTCTTCAAGTTCCATGATAAGCTCAACAATGTCCAGTGAGTCTGCACCAAGGTCGTCCAAGAAAGAAGATTCAGGTGTTATCTTGTCTTCTTCAATGTCAAGTTTGTCTGCTATGATTTTTTTTACCTTTTCAAAAATTTCGCTATTCACAAAAAACACCTCCAAAAATTTTGTATTTTTAATAATCGCTCACTATAAGAATATTATTACATAATCATCCCACCGTCAACAACAATAACTTGCCCTGTAATATAGGACGAAAGATTAGATGCAAGGAAAAGTGCTACATTTGCTACCTCATCAGCCTCGCCAAATCTACCCAGTGGGATGGAAGAAAGCATGACCTCTTTCACCTTGTCACTTAAAACCTCTGTCATGTCAGTTTTAATAAAGCCTGGTGCTATTGCATTTACCCTGATATTTCGGGACGCAAGTTCTTTTGCAAGAGATTTTGTAAGACCTATTATTCCTGCTTTGGACGCTGCATAATTTGCCTGACCAATATTGCCCGCAATTCCTACAACAGAGGATATATTAATTATATTGCCAGATCGCTGTTTTACCATCATTTTGGCAGCTGCTCTTGCACACAAAAACGCTCCTTTTAGGTTTATTGCAATAACCTTATCAAAGTCTTCCTCATTCATTCTAAGAATTAGTCCATCTTTTGTAATTCCGGCATTGTTAACAAGTATATCAAGCCTTCCAAACTCCTTTTCCACCTGTGAGAACATCTGACTTACCTCATCTGCATTTGAAACATCACATTTTATTATCATTGCTTTTGTTCCTATTTTCTCTATCTCTTCTTTTAATTCTTCTGCTTGGGACTGACTCGACGAATAGTTAATAATTACATTCGCTCCGTTTTGAGCAAACTTTAAAGCAATTGCTCTTCCAATTCCACGTGATGCACCCGTGATGAGCGCCACTTTATCTTTCAAAAGTTCCATAATTCAAAATCCTCCTACAACAGAATCTTATGAACGCAAAGTTAAAGATTATTCATGTCTTCAACCTTGTTAATGTTTACAATTTTCACATCCTTTTTTATTTTCTTTACAAGACCGCTCAAAGTGGTTCCAGGTCCTATTTCTACAAACGTATCAAACCCATCTTCCAAAAGCCTGTTTACACATCCAAGAAAGTTTACAGTAGTATAAACCTGTTTTTCTAAAAGGTCTACTATATCCTCTTTTTTCATATAATCTGCTGTAACATTTGATACAACAGGGATTTGAGGTTCTTTTATATCAATTTCTAATAAGTGTTTTTTTAGTTTCTCTCCTGCGCCTTTTATAAGGCTGCAGTGAAATGGGGCAGACACGTTAAGTTCCACACATCTTTTTGCTCCCTTTTGCTTTGCAATCTCCATTGCAAAATACACAGCTTGTTTTTCTCCGGAAATCACTGTCTGTTCAGTAGAGTTGATGTTTGAAATTTCAACAACTCCCTTCTCTTTTGCTATTCTACAGACTTGTTTTATATCTTCTACTGACAAGCCTAAAATCGCTGCCATCGCTCCTACTCCTTCAGGCACTTCATTTTGCATATACTCTCCTCTTTTTGAGACAAGCCACACAGCAGTTTTAAAATCAATACAACCAGACACAACAAGCGCAGAGTACTCTCCTAAGCTCTGACCAAATACAGCTTTAGGTTCAAGTCTTTCTTTAACAGCTTCATATATTGCAACTGAGGTTGTAAGAATCGCAGGCTGAGTTATTCTTGTAAGTTTTAGCTCCTCTTCCGGACCATTGAAAACAATGTTTTTCAAATCGAAATCCAAAGCTTCATTTGCTAAATCAAAAATTCTTTTAGAAGCGTCAAAATTCTGGTAAAAATCATAACCCATGCCAACAAACTGCGCACCTTGACCAGGGAACATGACTGCCAATTTCCCCACTTTTTATACATCTCCTTCCTATATCCATTTAACAGCACAAGATGCCCATGTAAGGCCTCCACCAAACCCAACAAGAACAATCCTATCCCCTTTTTTTATCCTTCCTTCTTCTATTGCCTCATCAAGTGCAATTGGGATTGATGCAGCAGATGTGTTACCATACTTGTGCAGGTTAACAAACACCTTTTCCATCGGAATTTTGAGCCTCTTTGCAGCACTTTCAATTATTCTTATATTTGCTTGATGCGGGATAAAAACATCTATATCTGAAGAAGAAAGACCAACCTTTTCTAAAACTTTTTCAACTGCGTATGGCATTATTTTAACAGCAAATTTGTAAACCTCATTTCCATCCATATAGATTTTTCTGAAGTTTGGCATATCTTTAAATTGAGAATAGCTCAAGTCACTGAGCCCAAAAGCATGACAGTAAAGTAAAAGCCCGTTTTCACCATCACTTCCAAGCTCAAAGCCTAAAATACCTTCTTCGCTTGAAGCTGTCAAAATTGCAGCACCTGCTCCATCACCAAAAAGCACACAGGTTGACCTGTCAGACCAGTTGGTTATCTTAGAGAGTGCTTCTGCGCCTATCACAAGAGCAGTTTTGCAAAAGCCGTTTTGTATAAATTGAGTAGCAACTGCCATTCCATATATAAAACCTGAACATGCTGCGGATATGTCAAAGGCAAACGCATTTTTAAGCTTTAACTCCTTTTGAACAAGGCATGCTGTTGATGGAAAAAACATCTCGGGTGTTACTGTTGCAACAATCACAAGCTCAATCTCATCCGGTGAAATTCCTGACTTTTGCATGGCATTTCTTGCCGCCTGGACTGCTAAATCGGTGGTTGAGGTTCTGCCGTCAACTATTCTTCTTTCTTTTATACCTGTCCGCTGGGTTATCCATTCATCAGATGTTTCAACCATCTTTTCTAAATCATAGTTAGAAAGAATTTTCTCAGGCACAAATCTCCCTGTTGAAAGAATCTTGACGTTTTGTTTCATTTTTTAGACCTCGCTTTCGGCTGTGATTTCTTCTTTAAGTAATGCTAATATGTTATTCTCATAAAAAGACTTTGCTTGATGTATTCCGCTGAAAATTGCCTGGCTGTCTGATGAACCATGACATTTAACTATTATTCCATCTATTCCTAAAAGAGGAGCTCCTCCTACTTCCTTGTAATCGTATTTACCTTTTAACCTCTTGAGGTATGGTTTTAACAAAAGTCCTCCAATCTTTGCTCTAAAACTTGATTTTGCAATATCTTTCAGGATATCAAAAAACAAAAGTCCCATTCCCTCTGTGAGCTTCAAAACTATATTGCCAACAAATCCATCACATACAACTATATCAGGTGGTGAAAATGGCAAAATTCTTGCCTCAACATTTCCTACAAAGTTTATGTTTCTTGCACCTTTTAAAAGCTCATATGACTGTTTTGAAAGGTCATTACCTTTATTTTCTTCTGTGCCTATATTCAAAAGCCCAACTGTCGGGTTTTTCTTGCCAAGCACCTTGCTTACATACACTGTTGCCATCTGAGCAAACTGCAGGATATTTATTGGTCTGCAGTCTGTGTTAGACCCAACATCAATTAAAAGGTACTGCCCGTCTTTGTAAGGAAGCCGGGTTGTCAACGCAGGTCTGTCTATCCCTTTGATTCTTCCCACAATCAAAAGCCCACCTGCCATTAAAGCACCAGTACTTCCTGCTGATACAAAAGCGTCAATCTTGCCTTCTTTCAAGTACTGCAAACCCACTACAATAGAAGAACCTTTCTTTTGCCTTATTGCCTTTACTGGCTCATCTTCAAATTCTATTTTTTCCTTGCAATCTACTATTTCTACTTTATTTAGCTGTTTTATTTTTTGAGCACACTCTTTTTCAATAATGTCCCTATCTCCAAAAATTACTATTTCATCATCCTGGTTTTGATTTAAATAAAGTGCAACGCCCTCTATAACTGCATGTGGTGCGTTGTCACCGCCCATTGCATCAATACCAATCCTCATATTTTACTACACTCCCGTTTCCTATTGCGGTAAATTAGTCTCTTCATTTAAAGCAACAAGAATAAATTTGCCCCTGAAAACCTCTTCATTATTTCTCTTGATAAATACCCACACTATATATTTATTGTTCCTTTTCTTTTTCAGCTCAGCTCTTGCGACAAGCCTATCATTTGCAAAAACTGGTGTTTTATACTTTATATTTGCCACACCAATCAACGCTGCTTTTGCATCAATAACAGACATCGCAACCGACTCAGCAAAAGCATAGATGTACTGGCCCTTGACCATATTACTATTGGTAAATGTCATCCAAAGCTCCGGTTCAAACATTGCAATGGCAAAATTCTCAAGCTCTATGTCAATAATCTCGCCCACAACATCTCGCGGTGAGATTGTCTTGAGTTTAGATATGCTTTCTTTTGCCATCTCTTTTATTCTTTCTCTGACTTCTTTAATGTCCAGTATTGCTCTATCAAGCCTTATTGTCTGAACAGAACATCCAAATTCCTGCGCCAATTCTTCATCTGTTATAAAAGGATTCTCTTTAATTCTTTGAAGCAAAAGCCTGTGTCTTTCTCTCCTTGATAGCTTTGCCATAATTTTATCACCATGATTTAATATTTGATATTAATATCAGGTATTAAATTCTTATGCCAATATTATATATAAATATGACTTAATTTTCAATAACAAAAAAGCCACTTTCTGAAAGTGGCCAAAAAAATTTTTAAATCTTATCTAACTCATTCAGCTTTTCTTTATAATTCTTAGCATTTACAAGAGTAACAAGATAGTTATAAAAATCTTTGCCAATGTCTTCCCTTGAAAGAGCAATTTCGACTGTTGCCTGCAAAAATCCAAGTTTATTGCCAACATCATATCTTTTCCCTTCAAACTCATAAGCATACATAGCCTCTTTTTTTGATAACTCTCTTAAAGCATCAGTCAATTGAATCTCGCCACCAACGCCTTCTTTTGTATGTTGTAGAATATTTAATATCTCCGGAGTTATGATATATCTTCCAAGCACAGCAATATTCGAAGGTGCTTCTTCCTTTTTTGGCTTTTCGACAAGGTCTTTTACCTTGTAAATTCTCTCTTCTATCTGTTTTCCTGCAACAATTCCGTACTTGCTAACATCATCCTCTGGTACTTTTTGCACACCCAAGATGGTTGTCCTGTACTCTTCATACACCTCTATCAGCTGTTTTAAACATGGCTTTTCAGAAATGATGATGTCATCTCCAAGCAAAACTGCGAAAGGTTCATTGTCGATAAAAAGTCTTGCACAATACACTGCATCTCCAAGCCCTCTTGGCTCTTTTTGACGTATGTAATGAACATTGTAATCTGCTATCTTTCTTATCAATTGAAGATTGTCATAATCCTTTTTGTTTTCGAGCGCAACCTCAAGCTCAAAAGACTTGTCAAAATGGTCCTCAATTGCTCTTTTGCCACGCCCTGTGACAATCAAAATGCTCTCTATCCCCGATTCTAACGCCTCTTCAACTATGTATTGAATTGTTGGCTTGTCCACAATAGGAAGCATCTCTTTGGGCTGTGCTTTTGTTGCCGGCAAAAACCTTGTTCCAAGTCCTGCCGCAGGAATAATTGCTTTTTTGATAAGCCTTCTCACTTACATGTCACCTTCTTTTTATCAAAATTTTATCAAAATTTAATTCCATTATACAACAAATTCGCACAATTATATAGAGTCATTTAATTTTAGAATTTCTCAAAAGATAAAATTCTGAAACCGTAATTTCCTGATACTATAGAGAAAAACATATAACATTGAAAGGGCTGGCATTTACCTTCCAGCCAGCCCCTGATTTTTATATAAACTGGCAATGATTTTATTTGAGTTTGATTATAAAGCCCCATTTGGCATTTTGATAAACCAGTGCTGAACCTTCTGAAAAACGATAAATATGCTTAGCAGAAGGAGGATTAACAACATTAATATCATCGAATTGAGGTTTAATTACAAACTTGCCTGTCTTGTCTATAAAGCCCCATTTGCCGTTCTGCTTAACTGCCACTAATCCTTCTGAAAAAACCCACCAAATATCATCAAACTGAGGCTTAATTACAAACTTATCGGTCTTGTCTATAAAGCCCCATTTGTCATTTTGCTGAACTGCTGCTAATCCTTCTGAAAAAGGCCAAACATTATCAAACTGAGGTTTAACAACAATCTTGCCTGTTTTGTCTATATAGCCATATTTCCCATTCTGCCTAACTACCGCTAAACCTTCTGAAAAGTCCCCAGCATCATCGAATTGAGGTTTAATAACAAATTTGCCTGTCTTGTCTATATAGCCCCATTTACCATTCTGCTTAACTGCCGCTAAACCTTCAAAAAAATTCCCAGCATCATCGAATTGAGGTTTAATAACAAATTTACCTGTCTTGTCTATATAGCCCCATTTACCATTCTGTTCACAAAAAACTGCTGCTAATCCTTCTGAAAAATCCCCAACCCCATTGAATTGAGGTTTAATCACAAACTTTCCTGTTTTGTCTATATAGCCACATTTCCCATTCTGCACAACCCAGGCTAAACCTTCCGATAAATTTTAAATTTTATCAAATTGAGGTTTAATTAACAAAAACTTACCACCAGCTAATACTTCTGTTTGAACCTTTGATGTCGATTTTGCACTGCTTTGAGCCGCAAATACTAAATAAAAACTTGTAACTAAAATCATTACAACACAAAACAAGCTCAACAATCTTCTCTTCATAAATTTAACCTCCCTCACAATATGATTTTGTTTTTAGCCTGGTGCAAAATGTTCAACACTAAACCTAAACAACTTTCTTTCCTAGATCTATTCTCCCACCTAAAGGCTTCGGCTCTCTACAAGCCTGAAAGCCTTTTGGGCTTGTTCAATAAATTCATCGACTTATCAAACTACATACCTTCTTCTTTCTACAATGCTTACTATAAACACTTTGGCAAGCATAGATGCTTCTCATTAGAATCTATGCTCCTGTGCTTCTTTGTCCAAAAATTACTCAAACTCAATACCCTTACTCAGCTTCGGGCTGTTCTTCTTAACTCCTATGAACTTCGTTCTTTCTGTAACCTAAATGGCAATGTTCCTTCTATTTCTACTTTCTCACGTTTCAGAAAAGTCTTTAACAGCGAAATACTTAAACTTTTCCAAAATATCTCTATCCATGCACACAATATCTCTATCCAACAATGCCCTGAACTTGCTTCAATCTTAATCTTCGATACAACCGGTATTGTCCCAAAGGTTCGTGAAAACAACCCTAAATTCATTCAATCACTCTTGAAAAATACCTCAAAAGCTAACCCCGATCTGTCCTCTGACAAAATCTATTCTCTCGTTTATTCCTCTTTGCCTAAAACTGCTAATGCTAATTCTAATATCCGCCTTATGTTCGTAAATGGCCATTTTTGCTGGACTTTAAAATTTGCTGTCATTACAAATGCTCTTGGTATACCCTTAGCTTTATTACCTCTGTTTGACTCTGATTCTACTTCTTCTGACCCTATAGAGCATAAAAGTATCTGCGACTCTAAAGCTTTAATTCCTTCACTCGAAATTTTATTCTCTTATATCCCCAAAAATTTCTCCACTTTCATTGCTGACAGCGCCTTGGATTCATATAACATCTACTCCACTTTAAAAAACACCTTCAACTTCTCCAAAATCGTTATTCCTCTAAATACAAGAGCCTCTAAAAATACTACACCTACTTCAGACCCCAACATCGTTATTTCTGAAGATGGTGTCCCTATCTGCAAAAAGGTCGATAAACCTTTTAAACCTGAAGGCAAATGTCAGGGTAAAAATCGTTCTGTGCGTTTTAAATGGACTTGCCCTATGTCTTCTTATAAAGATGGCAAACGTACCTGCTCTTGCCCTCAGCCTTGTACTACCTCCAAATCAGGTAGAATGTTCTACACTTACCCTGACGATTTTCGGTCTTTCCCAGGTTTGAGCAGAAATTCTCAAGAGTTTTTAGACCTCTACCACAAACGTGTCGCTGTGGAGCAGACTATTTACCATCTAAAATCCTACATGGGTTCTGATACCATCTGCACTTATGACCATATTTCTATTTTCTCTGATTTCTTGCTCTCTGCCATTACTTTTTCGCTCTTATTTATTCTCGCTCACAATATTAAGCTTTATTGTTCTAAATTGACTATTAAAAAACTGAACAAACTTAAAAAACTTATCGCTTAAACTCACAATTTTTATTGAATTATTAACTTTTAAAAAATTTATGATTTTGTTTTTCTTAACCTTCTAAACTTAGAGTTTAGAAGGTTTAGGATACTATTGTCTTTTTTGAGCTTGTAAATTTTTAGCATACAATTATTATTGAATATTTTGATTATATTGATAATATTTAGTTGCAATTCTACTCTTCTTTTTACATCTCGATTGTATTTCCTGTTTATACTGGCATCTCTTACCTTCAATCACCACCTATTTTGCAAACAGCTAAAAAACTTTATCCTTTATGAGTAAAATTTTATTATAGATACCATACAGCGTCAAATTATTAACTATTTGTTTGTTATTTATTAATGAATTAGGTTGTAAATATACTTAACCACGTACTCTTTGGTTATGTTTAACGCTTTTCCTATTTATATTCTTTTCTGTGGTAAATATTTTAAACACAAAGAAGTGCAGGATAAAATTCATTTGCTTTGAAGCTCGCTTGCCAAGAGAGTCTTAAAATAAATAATGCTATGATAATTTTCAAAACAATCTCTGAGACATTTTAAATCAAGCATTCCCTCATATATTTGTTTTTCTTATGTGTCTTTGTAGGATAGAAGACACAATTAATGGATTCCTTTCTTTACTTCCCTATATTTAATTTTTAATTATTACTCTTCAGCTCATAGTGTAATAGAATCATAATTAAGTTAACCATTATTAATTTGGCTTCTATTTAAGCTTAATTATAAAACCATATTTGTCATCTTGCCCAATAATTGCTGAACCCTCCCTAAAATCCTTAACATAATAAAATTGAGGTTCAATAATAATTTTACCTGTCTTATCTACAAAACCATATTTTCCACCCTGCTCAACTACTGCTAAACCTTCTGAAAACCAATAGGCATTATCGAATTGAGGTTTAATAACAAACCTGCCTGTTTTATCTATATAACCCCATTTCCCATTCTGCTTAACCGGTGCTAAACCTTCTGAAAAAGTCCCAGCTTCATTGAATTGAGGTTTAATAATAAATTTGCCTGTTTTATCTATATAACCCATTTTCCCATTTTTCTTAACTACTGCTAAACCTTCATTAAAATCTCCAGCTTCATCGAATTGAGGTTTAATAACAATCTTGCCTGTTTTATTTATATATCCCCATTTTCCATTCTGCTTAACCGGTGCTAAACCTTCTGAGAACCAAAAATAAACATCATCAAATTGAGGTTTAATAACAAACTTACCTGTCTTATCTATAAAGCCACATTTACCATCCTGCAAAACTAATGCTATACTACCCAAAAACCCAGAAGCAACATTAAATTGAGGTTTAATAACATATCTACCTGTCTTGTCTATATAACCACATTTGCCATTCTGCTTAACTATTGCTAAACCTTCACTGAAATTTCCAACATCATCAAATTGAGGTTTAATAACAAACCTGCCTGTCTTGTTTATATAACCACATTTCCCACTCTGCTTAACTGCTGCTAATCCTTCACTAAAATCCCCAACCAAATCGAATTGAGGTTTAATAACAATCTTACCCGCCTTATCTATAAAACCATATTTCCCATTCTGCTTAACTGCTGCTAATCCTTCCTTAAAACCCTTAACCTCATCAAATTGAGGACTAACTATGAACTTACCTGTCTTATCTATAAAACCCCATCTGTCATTAAGATAAACTGCCGCTAAACCTTCTGAAAAAGGCCCAACCCAATCGAATTGAGGTTTAATTAACAAAAACTTACCACCAGCTAATACTTCTGTTTGAACCTTTGATGTCGATTTTGCACTGCTTTGAGCCGCAAATACTAAATAAAAACTTGTAACTAAAATCATTACAACACAAAACAAGCTCAACAATCTTCTCTTCATAAATTTAACCTCCCTCACAATATGATTTTGTTTTTAGCCTTTTGCAGAAACGCTCAATATGAGCGTTATCAAGCTTTAGGAAGATTCAAAAAAGTCTGGTCACCCTCCTCATAGTTCTAGTAAAATATGATTATATAAAACAAATTTTCTACTATGAGGAGGGTGCAAAATGTTCAACACTAAACCTAAACAACTTTCTTTCCTAGATCTATTCTCCCACCTAAAGGCTTCGGCTCTCTACAAGCCTGAAAGCCTTTTGGGCTTGTTCAATAAATTCATCGACCTGTCTCAATTCATCCCTGACTCATTCTACAAAGCCTACTACAAATATTTCGGCAAACACAGAAGTTTCTCTTTAGAATCCATGCTCTGCGCTTTCTTCATCCAAAAAATCCTCAAACTTAATACTATCACCCAGCTCCGTGCTGTTCTATTTAAATCTTATGAACTTCGTACATTCTGCAACTTTGAAAATGTGCCCTCTATTTCTACCTTCTCAAGGTTTAGAAAACTCTTTGCACTTGAAATCGAAAAATTGTTCAATAACATCGCTCTTTTCGCTCATAACATAGCTTTTGAGCATTGCCCAGATTTAGCTTCTACTCTAATATTCGATACTACAGGCCTTGAACCTAAAGTCCGGGAAAATAACCCTAAATTCTTTCAATCTCTACTGCGTAAAACTTCTAAGGCTAACCCTGACCTCGAAACTAACCAGGTGTACTCTCTTGTTTATTCTTCTTTGTCCAAAACATCCGCCGCTAATTCTAATATCCGCCTTATGTTCATAAACGGTCATTTTTGTTATGCACTCAAATTCGCTGTCATTACAAATGCTCTCGGTCTTCCTCTGGCTATCCATCCTCTGTTCAATATAGATTCATCAAACTCTGACCCTATTGAAGATAAAGCTGTCTCTGATTCAAAAGCTTTGCTACCTTGCCTTGAAAAACTTTTTTCATACATCCCTAATAACTTCTCTACTTTTAGCGCTGATAGTGCCTTGGATTCTGCTAACATTTATTCCACTTTAAAAAACTCTTTCAATTTCTCTAAAATCGTTATCCCTCTAAACAAAAGAGCTAACAAAAACTCTACTACCTCTGACCCCAATATCATTATCTCAGAAGATGGTATCCCCATATGTCAAAAATTCAATCTGCCTTTTAAACCAGAAGGCATTTGCCAGGGTAAAAATCGTTCAGAGCGTTTTAAATGGGTCTGCCCTTTGTCTTCATACAAAGATGGCAAACGTGTCTGCTCTTGCCCTCAGCCCTGTACTTCCTCTAAATCAGGCAGAATGTTTTATACATACCCTGATAACCTTCGTTCTTTCCCTGGCATCAACAGAAACTCTCAAAAATTCTTAAACCTCTACAAAAAACGTGTCGTCATTGAACAAACCATCGCTCACCTTAAATCCTACATGGGCTCTGACATCCTGCCAACACGCGACCATATTTCTCTGTTTTCTGATTTCCTTTTGTCTGCTGTGTCTTTCCTCTTGCTATTTATTCTCGCTCATAATATTAAGCTTCATTGCTCTAAGCTTACTATTAAAAAACTTAATAAACTCAAAAAACTTATTGCTTAAAACTTTAAGTTTTTTCTTGGTTAAATCTTTCAACCCTTTACTCAATATCATAGTTACCTGTCTTAAACCCTCTAAAGAAGCTTTTTTAGAGGGTATGGGATAGTATTGTCTTTTTAAACGCTGTTAATAATTTCCATCAATTTGATTTAGCTATTGCTGTTTGTATTGGTATTAATTGTATTAGCTTTTCCTTTGCCTTCCTACTCCTTATTTGTACATAATTTCTGTTTTCCCACCTATTACCTGCAAACATCACCCTTTTTGCAAACGGCTAAATATGATTTTGTTTTTTATAAAAACGTTCTATATGAGCGTTATAAAGCATCTAAAAATACTTAATGTCGAGTCATATTCACAGCTGAAAAAATAATAAAATAAAAGCGGCTGTGACATGTATCAGCTAAAAATTAATAAATACTTACCAAATTCAAGTAAAGTTGTACTTGTCGCTTGGAATGTTGGCATATTGTAGTGCAAGAACAAAATAATTCTCATAATAAATCTTATATGCAGTTAAAATACCTATCAACAACAAAGCCTCTCTTTATAACATTTGTAATAACCACCACTTTGTTTCTGGGTTCTTCGGAAAACCTTGCTATATCCTCAAAAAATCCAAACTAAACGTCTTTTTATTTAAGTTTGTTACATACAAAAAGATTATTCCCAAGATCACTCTCAATTCCTTTTCCAAAATTGTCAAGCATTTATAGCTCACTCTCAAGCAACTGCTAAGAACATAGCTCAACACAATTCAACATAATTCGACAATTTATATACTTTCAGGATATGGTATTAATTCAATTATAATAATCACAGTTAAGCAAATGCAAGAGTTTATTTACTTGTATATTTTCTTTTTATTGGAATTTAGATGGCAGAAAGTAGCATATCCTGTGAGCTTTCAGATTTGAGATGAAAATTGAGATAAAAAAATAAAGCACGACCGCAAAAGGGTCTGTAAATAATTTTGTGTATTTAAATTAGGCCAACCTTCTTGGTAAGAGATCATTCAGATTAACTTGTCTACTTTCTATTTTTTAGTATTACCATTTTAAAAATTTTTATGCATAAATTTTTAAAATCCTGGACAAAATTTAATACTGGGTTATAATACTCTGTTTTTTATTTGCTGTTTTAAACTGCTTCCATGGAAGCAGTTTAAAATACGAACTGGTGATTGCTATCTACTTTATATACTCTCTCAAACGGTCAGGATACATTATCAAAAGCTGATTTAATATTATATCCCAATTTCTGTACCTCTGTGTCCACTTTCTTACAACATTTTTTGTTGCAAGATAAAGCATCTTCTCCAATGCTATATCATTTGGAAACACTGATTTTGTCTTTGTCACTTTCCTAAACTGTCTGTGAATTCCTTCTATGATGTTTGTGGTATAAATTATCTTCCTTATCTCTGGGGGAAACTTAAAAAACGATATCAGTGAATCCCAGTTGTTTTCCCAGCTTCTGAACGCATAAGGATACTGTTTCCCCCATTTCTCTTTTAATTGACAAAAATTTTCAAACGACTCTTCTTCATTGACTGCTTGATATACATTCTTAAAATCCCTCGAAAACTCTTTTATATGCTTGTATGAAACATACTTGAACGAATTTCTGAGCTGATGAATAATACACCTTTGAATATCGCTCTTTGGAAATACTGCTTCTATTGCTTCTTTTAAACCTGTAAGACCATCAACACAAAACAACAACACCTCTTCTATTCCTCTTGTTTTTAAGTCATTTAAAACACCCAACCAAAACTTGGAGCTTTCACTTTCTCCAATCCATATTCCTAAAACATCTTTATATCCTTCAATGTTAATACCCAAAACAACATAGGCAGCTTTATTCACAATTTTACCCTCATCCTTTATCTTGTAATGAATTGCGTCCATGAAAATAAATGGATATATCTTTTCCAATGGTCTATTTTGCCATTCTCTTATCTCAGGAATAATTTTCTCTGTAATTTTGCTAACCATTTCGCTAGATATTTCGATACCATAAATATCTTTAATTTGCTCATGAATGTCTCGTGTTGTCATTCCTCTTGAATACAGGGCTATAATTTTGTCTTCAATCTCTGAAATGTCTCTTTTATACTTAGGAATTATCTTCGGTTCAAATTTACCTTCTCTATCCCTTGGAATATCAAGTTCCATTTCACCAAACTTAGTTTTGACAGTATTTTGACTATAACCATTTCGGGAATTTGTTGTCTGCTTGTTTTTGACATCATATTTTTCGTAGCCTAAACTTTCTTCAATCTCTGCTTCTAAAAAACTTTGCAACACATCCTTAAATAGGTCCTTTAAGCTTTCATAAATGTCGCTTACACTTTGGATATTATTTTTTCTTATGAATTCGAGCAATTGTTCTTTTGTTAAAACATTTTCCATAACAAAAACCTCCCTCTTGGATATTTTTGTTTATATTCTGATTCTTACCAAGAAGGAGGTCCTTATACTTTACACAAAATTATTTATAGTCTCCCGCAAAAATTGGCCGTGCTTTATTTCTCACTTACTCTTCGTCCTCGTCGTACATATCAAAATCTTCCTCATCAAATCTGGACTGGAAGATTTCAAATACATTTTCAAGCTCTTCTTCGTCTTCTACACCCACATATACCTCTTCACCGTCTCTGTCTTCAATTCTGAGAATTACAACCTCAGCCTCTTCGTCTTCTTTCTCCATCTCCTCTAAAGGAAGAAGTACTATATAGTCATTGCCATTGTAATTGACCTTATCAAGCATCTCAAAAGATATCTCTCTTCCTTCCTCATCTACCAATGTTACTACATTGTCAAACATATCCATAATGGATTCACCTCTTTTCTAAATATAAATTATTGTAATAGCCTTTTGCAGAAACGCTCAAGATGAGCGTTATCAAGCTTTATATAGAATCAAAAAAGTCTGGACCCCCTCCTCATAGTTGTAGTAAAATATGTGTATATAAAACAAATTTTCTACTATGAGGAGGGTCCAAAATGTTCAAAAACAAACCTAATCAGCTTTCATTTTTAGACTTGTATTCCCACATAAAGGCCTCGGCTCTTTACAAGCCTGAAAGCCTCTTGGGCTTGTTCAACAAATTCATCGACTTGTCCAACTACATACCTTCTTCTTTCTACAAAGCCTACTACAAATACTTCGGTAAGCATAGATACTTCTCTTTAGAATCTATGCTTCTTTGCTTTTTTGTCCAAAAAATCCTTAAACTCAATACCTTAACCCAACTTCGCGCTGTCTTGCTTAACTCATATGAACTTCGCTCATTTTGTAATCTACATGGCAATGTCCCTTCTATCTCTACTTTCTCTCGCTTCAGAAAAATATTTGCAAGCGAAATCCAAAAACTTTTCCAAAATATCTCTATCCATGCACACAATATCTCTATCCAACAATGCCCTGAACTTGCTTCAATCCTAATCTTCGATACAACCGGTATTGTCCCAAAGGTTCGTGAAAACAACCCTAAATTCATTCAATCACTCTTGAAAAATACCTCAAAAGCTAACCCTGAGCTGTCTTCTGACAAAATCTACTCTCTTGTTTATTCTTCTTTGCCTAAAACTGCTAACGCTAATTCTAATATCCGCCTTATGTTCGTAAATGGCCATTTCTGCTGGGCTTTAAAATTTGCTGTCATTACCAACGCTCTCGGTATTCCTTTAGCTTTAGTTCCTCTGTTTGACTCTGATTCTCCTTCGTCAGACCCACTGCAACATAAAGCTATCTCTGACTCTAAAGCTTTAATTCCTTCACTCGAAACTCTATTCTCTTATCTACCTAAAAATTTCTCTACTTTCATCGCTGACAGTGCCTTGGATTCACACAACATCTACTCCACTTTAAAAAATTCTTTCAACTTCTCCAAAATTGTTATCCCTCTAAATACAAGAGCCTCTAAAAATACTACACCTACTTCAGACCCTAATATCGTTATATCTGAAGATGGTGTCCCAATCTGCAAAAAGTTCAATAAACCTTTTAAACCTGAAGGCAAATGTCAAGGCAAAAATCGCTCATTGCGCTTTAAATGGATTTGCCCTATGTCTTGTTACAAAGACGGCAAACGCATCTGCTCTTGCCCTCAGCCTTGTACTACCTCTAAATCGGGCAGAATGTTCTATACATACCCAGATAACTTTCGCTCTTTCCCAGGAATCAACAGAAATTCCCAAGAGTTTTTTGACCTCTACAAAAAACGTGTCGCTGTAGAGCAGACTATTTACCACCTAAAATCCTACATGGGCTCTGATACAACACAAACTCTTGATCATATTCCTATTTTCTCTGATTTCTTGCTCTCTGCTATTACTTATTCGCTCTTATTTATCCTTGCTCACAACATTAAACTCTATTGTTCTAAATTAACTATCAAAAAACTGAGCAAACTTAAAAAACTTATAGCTTAAAACTACAATTTTTCTTGAGTAATTAATCCACTAAAGTTAACCTACTAACTAAAGGTTTATGATTTTGTTTTTTATTTAACCTTCTAAAACTTAGAGTTTAGAAGGCTTAGGATGCTATTGTCTTTTTTGAACTTTTCAATCCTTGTCGTATATTTGCTCCTGAATACTTTTGTTATCATTGATAATATATGGTTTCAATCCTTCTCTTCTTTTTATATTTTAATTGTATTTCCTGTTTATACTGGCATCTTTTCCCTTCAATCACCACCTATTTTGCAAACGGCTAAAATATAAATTATTGTAATACAAAAATTGGCACGTGTCAACACTCAAATTAATCTACAATATATTATCCCCACCAGATTTCATCATAACCATCTTCTTGGTCTTTTGGTCCTTCATAAAAGTCCAAATAGCAAATCTTGCCTGTGGATTTTTCAACCATCTTTAATCTGAACATAAAATCTGGATGTTCTATCTTATCAACTGCATCATAGTCGTAAGCATCTTCCCAGGCAACTTCAAAACCAAAACTTTCAAGGTCGCTAATGACTTCCTGAATCTCATATTCAAAGTCAATATCAATCTCAGGGATATTCCCTTCTTTTAAAAGCTTTGCAACCTCATCAATTTCGCCTGTTTGATATCTAAAACCTCTTTTTATCATATTCCAAACAACCCCTTTTCAATGACATTATGAAATATATGCTTTTTTATTATGATATAATGATACCCTCTATAAAAAGGGTTTAAACAGACCTATCAATAAAATATTCGACTGTTTTTTTCAACCCTTCCAAAAGTGAAAACTGTGGTGAAAATCCTAATACACTTTTTAAAAGATTATTTGAAAGACAGCTGTGTGCTATATCGCCGGGGCGTTTTGGCTGATACACAGGACTTTTTTTGTATCCTGTCAAGCCTGAGAGAATCTCAAACAGTTCATTTACTGACACATTTTTGCCAGTGCTAAGATTAAATGTTCCTGACACAGAAGTTTCAAGTGCAACGCAGTTTGCCTCAGCAACATCTTCAACATATATAAAGTCTCTTGTCTGAGTCCCATCTCCAAATATAATTACATCTTTGCTGCTTTGCATACGTTCACAAAAAATTGATACAACTCCGCCCTCACCAAACGGGTCCTGCCGTGGCCCATAGACATTTGAATATCTGAAAATGATATACTCAAAATTAAAATTGTGCGCAAACATCTTGATATATTCTTCCGAAGTAAGCTTGGACAGACCATAAAAAGATTCTGGTCTTAACGGGTGATTTTCGTCAATTGGAATATACTCAGGTTCTCCATAAACTGCTGCTGAGGATGCGAAAATAAATTTTTTCACTTTGTATTTTGCACAGTAATCAAGTAGATTAACCGTGCCCAAGACATTTATACTGCAATCAAGATAAGCATCTTCCATAGACTTTGCAACACTCACCTGAGCTGCCTGGTGTATACAATATTCAATTTTGTTTTCTTCGAATACTTTTTCTAAATTGTCACGAATGTCAAGTTGATAAAACTTAGCTTTTGGATTAATATTACAAACATTGCCCGAAAGAAGATTGTCCACAATGCATACATCATATCCTCTTTCAATGAGCTTGTCGACAATATGCGACCCAATAAAGCCAGCACCGCCTGTCACAAGAACTGCCAATAGACTTTGCACTCCTTTTTATTTTGTATATAGAAAAAGTATATATCTAATTTATTTCAATTGCAAACTTTGATATAATTAGAGGATGAAATAAATTTAAACTTCAGGGGGTTTTTGAAATACAAAATGAAAACCAAAAAGATATTTCTGTATAGTTTGCACATTTTGAAAAATCACTTTCTAACAATGGTCATATTCATAGCATTCATGTATTTGTACTTTTCTCTTTTCAGAGGAGTAACTTCACAGCTTATAAGTGGCATAGTTATATGTCTGCTTTACTTATATGGCAATTTTTCAAGTGGCAGGTTTCATGCAAAAAAAAGAGATGCGCTGTCTTTTTTAGAAGGTGCTGCAGCTATAGCAATAGCTTCACTTCCCACAATTATTTTAGCTATACTGGCAACAAATTATGTATCTTTGAACGATAAGGGTTTTTTAAACTCTCACTGGGCAAATGTTGCGTTCAGACTTTGGAACTCCCCTTTTATTGGTGTGTATTCATACGCAGATGAGATTGCAAAAACCAAGCATTCAGTGGATGTTATAGTAACAATTTACTGGATATCTGCTTTGTTTTTGCCAGTTTCGTCTTGGATAGGTTATTTAATTGGGGTATTGGAAAAGAAAGAACTTATTAAGCTTCCTGAATATACACTTTTACCTAAAAAGAAGAGCCAAAATAAAAAGCAGGGCAAAACCGGGAAATCCTATTAAAGTTCCAATTGCAAGGTTTGCCATGTTAAATCCAATATGAAGACCATACGGCTGGCACAAGAGATTAAAAAGGATAATAAAAGATGCAGTAAGAATAAATCTTATAATTAAATCAAAAAGTCTCATATATGGATTACCTCAGATTTGGCTTTTCTAAATATAAATTTATGTAAAATCAAAAATAAAAAGAACCCTCTTTTTTAGTGAGGGTTCTGCTTTAGGATTTTATACAGGTAGTTTAACCATTTTTCAGCAAGAATTTGCTGATAGATGGCTATTTCTATAAGGTCTTGGTCAGAAGCGAAATTAAAAATGGTGTTTGCAGAGGCGAGCAACCCCTTTACATACTTAAGTAAAGACTCATAGTCACTTCTTTTTTGCTCATCCATTTCTTTGCTAAGCTTATCTGCAAATTGGTCTGCGACAACATTTAAAATATCCACTTTCATCTTAAATTTACATTCAACCTCATTTATAAAGCTTCTTTTATATATTATGCACCAATATTTTATTTAATATACTACTAAATTTCTCTTCTTCCTTCTATTGCTTTGAGAATTGTAACCTCATCAGCGTACTCAATGTCACCGCCAACTGGAATTCCTCTGGCAATTCTTGTAACCTTGATACCCATTGGTTTTATAAGCCGCGCCAAGTATGAGGCTGTTGCCTCACCATCAACGTCAGGGTTTGTGGCAATTATAACCTCTTTGACTTGTGGGTCAGAAAGTCTCTTCATCAGAACATCAATTGTAAGCTGTTCAGGGTATTTACCTTTGAGCGGAGATATTGCACCGTGAAGCACATGATAAAGTCCTTTATATTCCTTTACTCTTTCAAGTGCTGCAACATCCTGTGGCTCTTCCACAACACAGATAATGCTTCTATCTCTCTTCTCATCTTTGCATATAGGACATACTTCATCTTCTGTAAAGTTACAGCACACTTTGCACAGTTTTGTGCTGATTTTAGCACTCAAGATAGCATCAGCAAGTGCTTTGACATCTTCAGTTTTCATATTAATGATGTGAAATGCAAGCCTCTGGGCAGTTTTCTGACCAATGCCAGGAAGTTTTTCAAGCTGCTGAATAAGTTTTGATATAGAATTTTCTTTCTGCTGCATCTTCCTCTCAACCTCGTTTTAAAAAAGACCTGGGATTCCAAACCCTGTAACTTTTTGCATCTCTTCTTCAACCATCTTATCAACCTTTCTTATAGCTTCATTTACACATGCAACTATCAAATCCTGCAAAGTTTCCACATCTTCCGGGTCAACAACCTCCGGCAATATTTGGATGCTTTTTATCTCTTTTTTGCCATTAATAACAACCTTGACAGCACCACCGCCGCTACTTACCTCAATCTCCCTTTGATTTAACTCCTCTTGCAACTTTTCTATTTCCTCTTGCATTTTTTTTGCCTGTTTCTGTAATTGATTTATATTAAAGCCACCACCAAGCCCAGGAAACCTATTTTTTGCCATTAAAGTTTTACCTCCTTGTTCATCATTTATTTCAATAGCCTTTTGCAGAAACGCTCAAGATGAGCGTTATCAAGCTTTATATAGAATCAAAAAAGTCTGGACCCCCTCCTCATAGTTGTAGTAAAATATGTGTATATAAAACAAATTTTCTACTATGAGGAGGGTCCAAAATGTTCAAAAACAAACCTAATCAGCTTTCATTTTTAGACTTGTATTCCCACATAAAGGCCTCGGCTCTTTACAAGCCTGAAAGCCTCTTGGGCTTGTTCAACAAATTCATCGACTTGTCCAACTACATACCTTCTTCTTTCTACAAAGCCTACTACAAATACTTCGGTAAGCATAGATACTTCTCTTTAGAATCTATGCTTCTTTGCTTTTTTGTCCAAAAAATCCTTAAACTCAATACCTTAACCCAACTTCGCGCTGTCTTGCTTAACTCATATGAACTTCGCTCATTTTGTAATCTACATGGCAATGTCCCTTCTATCTCTACTTTCTCTCGCTTCAGAAAAATATTTGCAAGCGAAATCCAAAAACTTTTCCAAAATATCTCTATCCATGCACACAATATCTCTATCCAACAATGCCCTGAACTTGCTTCAATCCTAATCTTCGATACAACCGGTATTGTCCCAAAGGTTCGTGAAAACAACCCTAAATTCATTCAATCACTCTTGAAAAATACCTCAAAAGCTAACCCTGAGCTGTCTTCTGACAAAATCTACTCTCTTGTTTATTCTTCTTTGCCTAAAACTGCTAACGCTAATTCTAATATCCGCCTTATGTTCGTAAATGGCCATTTCTGCTGGGCTTTAAAATTTGCTGTCATTACCAACGCTCTCGGTATTCCTTTAGCTTTAGTTCCTCTGTTTGACTCTGATTCTCCTTCGTCAGACCCACTGCAACATAAAGCTATCTCTGACTCTAAAGCTTTAATTCCTTCACTCGAAACTCTATTCTCTTATCTACCTAAAAATTTCTCTACTTTCATCGCTGACAGTGCCTTGGATTCACACAACATCTACTCCACTTTAAAAAATTCTTTCAACTTCTCCAAAATTGTTATCCCTCTAAATACAAGAGCCTCTAAAAATACTACACCTACTTCAGACCCTAATATCGTTATATCTGAAGATGGTGTCCCAATCTGCAAAAAGTTCAATAAACCTTTTAAACCTGAAGGCAAATGTCAAGGCAAAAATCGCTCATTGCGCTTTAAATGGATTTGCCCTATGTCTTGTTACAAAGACGGCAAACGCATCTGCTCTTGCCCTCAGCCTTGTACTACCTCTAAATCGGGCAGAATGTTCTATACATACCCAGATAACTTTCGCTCTTTCCCAGGAATCAACAGAAATTCCCAAGAGTTTTTTGACCTCTACAAAAAACGTGTCGCTGTAGAGCAGACTATTTACCACCTAAAATCCTACATGGGCTCTGATACAACACAAACTCTTGATCATATTCCTATTTTCTCTGATTTCTTGCTCTCTGCTATTACTTATTCGCTCTTATTTATCCTTGCTCACAACATTAAACTCTATTGTTCTAAATTAACTATCAAAAAACTGAGCAAACTTAAAAAACTTATAGCTTAAAACTACAATTTTTCTTGAGTAATTAATCCACTAAAGTTAACCTACTAACTAAAGGTTTATGATTTTGTTTTTTATTTAACCTTCTAAAACTTAGAGTTTAGAAGGCTTAGGATGCTATTGTCTTTTTTGAACTTTTCAATCCTTGTCGTATATTTGCTCCTGAATACTTTTGTTATCATTGATAATATATGGTTTCAATCCTTCTCTTCTTTTTATATTTTAATTGTATTTCCTGTTTATACTGGCATCTTTTCCCTTCAATCACCACCTATTTTGCAAACGGCTACATCATTTATTTCAAGAAATACTTTTATATTATACAACAAAAATTTTAGACCCTTCCATATCTTTTTTAACAACAATTCGCTGGTCAAATGCATCCATTAAATCCTCAATGTGGGTTATAACAAGTATAGTGTCAAACTGGTCTTTGATTCTATTCAGACACTCAACAATGTGGTCCTTCCCCTCTTCATCTTGAGAGCCAAAACCTTCGTCTAAAATCAGCATCCTGATAGAAGCACCTGCTCTTTTGAGAAGTACCTTTGAAAGAGCAATTCTGATAGCAAAATTTATTCTGAAAAGCTCCCCTCCCGAAAAAAGCTCATAGTTTCTTGTACCGTTTGCATCAGAAATTTCTATTTGAAGAGTTTCAATTGTTTTTCCAGATGCTGTTTCTCTTTGGGTTTTAAAATCTATTGAAAATGCTCCATTTGTCAGTATTTTTAAAAGCCCATTTGCTTCATCTCTTATCTGCGGCAGTGTATTTGCGATTATCTCGTTTTTTATTCCATCTGGTCCTGTGATATCTATTATTATGTCGTATATTTCAATCTTTTTTTTCATCTCTTCTATTTCACTTTCAAGCCTTGAGAGCTTCTCTTTTGCCTCTTCAATCTGATTTAGCTTCTGTTCAAGGATTCCCAATTCTTTTAAAACAGAATTGAGATTTTCTTGAAGATTTTTTATCTTACTTTCACAGCTCAGAATATCTGACTTTACCCTTTCAAGCATCATATCATGTGCAAAAGAAGATAAACTTGCTATTTCCTGGCTTAAATCTTCAACCTTTTTCAAAATCTCTTTTTCCTGTTCTTGATATCCAAGTATTTCCTTTTTTAAATTTTCAGCTTTCACCTTGTTCACAGTAAGCTCGCTAAAAAGTCTCTGATATATTTCAAGTTCTTTTTCTCTTTGCAAAAGCTGGGTGTAGTAATTCTCATCAAAGTTTAAAATGGAAATTTCTCTCTTTAGGTTTGTCATCTCTTCTTTCAGTCTTTCTACTTCATCTTCACAAAGCTTTATGCTTTGAGTTATCTGGGCTATTGAATTTTGTAGATTAACAATGTTTTGTGTTTTCTGCCCCACCTTAGCTTTAAGATTTTCTAACATCCCGTGAAGCTTCTTTTCTCTTGCCCGAAGAAGCTCTTCAAGTTTTATCTTTTCTTCAAGCTCAGAAAACTCTTTTTTCAGAATTTCAAGTTTTTTTGTCAAACTTTCTCTTCTTTGTTTAAATTCTCTCCCCTGGGCTGCAATTTCACTTTTTATATGCTCTTTTTCTTCCTGGCCATTAATTTGGCGCAAGCATACTGGGCACCTTCCCTGATTTGCCTCTATGAGCCTGTAACTTGAAGCAAGCTCTTTTAATTTGTTCTCAACAACCTCTAACAACTTTTCATGTTTTACAATCTCCTCTCTTTTTTTCTCTTGCTCCTGTTTATACTGCTTTACTTTATCCAGCTCATTTTCGACCTTCGAAATTTCAATCTCCACTTTTTTCATCTCTTCCTCATACTTTGAAATCTCAGAAGTTTCTTTATTAAGCTGTAAATTACTCTCTTCAATGTTTTTTTCAAATATCTTTTTCTGTTCCAGTTTGTTTATTATGTCCCTCTCACAAAGAAGAATTTTGTTCTTAAGTTCAAGATACGTTTCATAATCCTTTCTCTTGAGCTCAACCTTTTCTTTTATTCCATCATACTCTTTAACCATTGCAGTTATCTTATCTTCTTCCTTTAACTTTTCTTCAATTTTTAAAAGCTCTTTTCTGGCAGTTCCAATCTTATACCTTATCTCCTCAGCTTTTCTCTGATGTTCTGTCATTTCATTCTTTTTCTGACTCAATAAACCAAGTTTTTGTTCTATTTCAGACCTCTTTGAAATAAGGGCATTTAGTTCATTTCTCAAACCATTTAATTCAGCTTCCATTGTGGCTTTTTTCTTTTCCAAATCAGCTACCAAAGTTTTTATAGACTCTTCCTCTGACAAAATTTTATGTTCTTCCTCTATTTCTCTGTTCTTTACATCCAGCAAAACCTTTATTTCTTTTCGTTTTTCTTTCGCAAGTTCGTTTATCCTGTCATATATGCTCAAGTTCAATATCTTTGCAAGAACTTCACGCCTGTCTTCAGGGGATGACAGCAAAAAATCTTCTGTTCGTTTTTGAGAAAGATAGGCTGAGTGCAAAAAGACATTAAAATCTATTCCCAAAATATTCTGAAGCTTTACTTGAGTCTGGGTGTAAGTTGCTTCATTTATAGGAATGAGGCTGTCTGCTTTTCTGACAAAGAGCGAAAGATACTTTTTTCCTTTCCTGTCAAGCCTTCTCACAACTTTGTATATGGTCTTATTCAACTCAAATTCAAATTCAACCTGCATATAATCCCTATGTGAGTTTATATACTCTGTTTCTGCAACTTTTCCACGCTTGCCTGTTTGAAGTCTTTCAAACTCGCCAAAAAGCGCCCAGGCAATTGCCTCAGCAATTGAAGATTTTCCATTGCCATTTTTTCCTATGATACAAGCAACTTTTATTTTGCTAAAATCAATCTCGTTTTGAGTATCTTTATATGATTTGAAATTTTCAATCCTCAAAAAAAGAGGTCTCAAATTTCATCCCCACCTCTTTATTTGCTTTCATTTTTCCTGCACTTCATACAAAAGTTTTTTAAATTCTGATACAACCTTATCCTTATTCTCTATACCCCTGTATTTCTGGCTTGCCGATAAAAACTTTTCAAAGGCATAAACAGGGTCTGACTTCTCGTCAACCTCAGCTATTCTAAAATCTTTTTTAGAATCAACTACCTCAATTTCGATAGGCGCTAAAACAAAACATCTGTCTCTCAAAAACCTTTCAACAAGCCCAATGTCAATCTTTTCTTTTATCAAACTTTGAGTTTTTATTATGAGCTTTACAACCGAAACCTTAATACTACTTGAAGTATTTTGCTCAAACATTTGTATTCTCTCTTCTATTTTGTCAAGAATCTTTTTGGTGAGATTTTCTACTTGGTCTTCAAACACCTCAATCTCCAACTGGCAAAAAGGTCTTACCTTGACAGGTTGAAACTCAAATCTGAAGCTGTCCTTGCCTATCTCAAATACAACAAACCCCTTGCTGTCGTTTGCCTCAGAAAAATCTATCCTGTCAGGCGACCCGCAATATAGGACAGTTGGGTTTGCTGCATGCAAAATTTGAGGTTTGTGAATGTGACCCAGCGCAACAAATTTTAACTTTGGATTTAAAAGGCAAGAAAGAGGCACTTTTATGTCTTTGCCAAGCATGATTGCTCTTTCACTGCCAATCTGCGCCTCTACTACAGTAAAATGCCCTGCAAGAATTGTTGGAATATTATCTTCTGAAGAGTCCAAAACCTGGTTAAGTTTCTTCTCAAAAAAATTGGCTGCTACCATATCAAACTCTTCTGTCTTTTGAGGAAATGTCTCATCCACAAACCTTTCAAGATAAAGGTATGGCACAGCCACAATGCGAAGCTTTTCACCTCTTATTTCAAATTCTTTGATTTCAAAAGGTTTGTCCATAACAACAATGTTTGGCTGGTCAAATATTTCAAAGACCTTTACAGAATGGTCTTTTGTCTCAAATGGATGCATATCATGATTGCCTGGAATTATTATGACCAAAACACCTTCTTTTGAAATATCCACAACCCTCTTGTAAAACATATTCCTCAGCGTAGAGTTTGGTTCCCTGTCTTTAAAAATATCGCCTGTTATTAGCAAAAGGTCAATGCCATTTTCTCGTATAAACTGCAGTATTCTGTCAAATGTCTTGAAAAAATCATGTACACGCGAGCCAAGACCATCTGGGGTTTCGCGGCTGTAAGTTGTCACACCAAAATGAAGGTCTGCTGTATGAACACCTTTTATTGCCATTTTATTCTCCCTCTTAAAAAAATTTTTAATAGTCCATCTCATCAAGCCATTTCTTAGATGCCTCTATTGTTTTTTCGTACTTTTCATCTACCTCATCTTTTTTGAGATAAATTGAAATAAAATCATAAAAGCTACTATCATATCCTTTTGTCTTTATTGCAACTGGCATAGGGACTGCATGACCTATCAGTAATGCCTGCTGTTTCGAATCAAGCGACTCTATAATTGCCCTCAGCTGCTTACTATTTTTCATACCAGCAAGTGCACTTGTAATGTCAGCTTCATCAGAAAGAGATAAAATAACCCTTGTTCCAATTTGCGATGCAATCTCACTGTCTATCTGAGAAGGTCTCTGGTCTATACACATAAGGCTTACCTTCGCTTTTCTCATCTCTCTTGCTATTGTTCCAAATATTGTCTGCTTTGCAACATCTTGCGATAAAAATCTGTGTGCTTCTTCAATTGCAATCACAAGCGGCCTTGGTGGGGAATATTTTTGTCTGTTTGAAATATACCTTTCGTACATCTCCATATATCTTTGGTAAATACGTCTTGATAAGACGTTTGTAACAAAAAGGTAGTTAAGTAATTTATCACTTTTGCCAAATGTTATATCAACACTGATACCTTTTTGAAGATAGTTTAAAATAATATCAATTGAGTTTGTGCCAGGTCGTCTATCATATCTAAGATAAGGCAATTCCTTTAATACGGAAAGTTTTCTAATAAGCGCCAAAAGAGAGCTTCTATTGACAACAGCTTCACTGTCTTTAAACCTCTCTGCCAAGTCTTCGCCATTTACAAGTATCTCTTCAAGCCAGTGTTTCCCTTCTGCATCAAGCTTGTTTTTAAGCGCAATCATAACCTGCTGTGCCGTCTCATTGAGGTTCAGCTCTTCTGCAATTGATAGAATATCCTCAATCTCAACATCTCTAACATCAATCTCAATTGGCAAAACACCTGCCATTGACGATGAATTTTCAATTGTCA
Organism: Caldicellulosiruptor acetigenus; assembly: GCF_026914305.1. Classification (NCBI taxonomy): domain Bacteria; kingdom Bacillati; phylum Bacillota; order Caldicellulosiruptorales; family Caldicellulosiruptoraceae; genus Caldicellulosiruptor; species Caldicellulosiruptor acetigenus. The sequence continues at coordinate 1,611,446 of NZ_CP113866.1, forward strand.
TTATCTGGACTTTGGTTCCAAAAAGACTTTTAAGCCCTTTGACAGGCCGGTTTTCCTCATCAACGCTGTCAGGTCCGTGGTCTGAGTGAGCATCAAAAATGAGAAGCGATGCCTTATCACAAAGGATAATCCCTGCCATCAATAATCTTGCAATAAATGATTTTCCTGTACCAGTTCTGCCGTAAATGCCACTGCTTCGTTCAATAAACCTTTCCATATCTATGCAAACTGTAGAGCTTTCGTCCATGTCAAGAATGTTTCCCACAGGAAAATATCGGTTTGGGTCCTTCTCAAAGCTTCCAAATACATCAGAAATATCATTATATGTTGCACGCCTTACGCTTGATGCATGAGGCGGTATGTTTCTTATAGGCTGATTTTTCCTTTCCTCAAGGTCGAAGGAAAGGACTGGCTGTGCCTTGAACACAGTGTAAATAGAGGTTCCTCTTGTAATTCTGTTTAAAAGATAGTTTGATGTCCCTCGCGGAAGCTCTGTTAAAGCCTGCTTGTTCATACCTTCTATAACCATGTCGGTAAGCATACAGTAGTACTTTCTCTTTTCAGTCTCGCTCACAAGAATTGTTCCAATCCTTGTACTTTCCACCACAGAATCATCCTCGACTTTTATTGCAAGACCTTCTGAGTACGAACCACCTATGATTTTGCCAATCCTGCTTTCTTCATACATACCACTTGCCATATCTCAATCACCCTTCTTGTACAGTCATTATTAGATTTTCTAACCTCTCAATTACAGGCTCAAGAAGATTGAGATCATATTTAAGATAAGCATTTAAACTTTTCCCCATCTGTTCTATATAGTAATAATCTTTTCCTCTTGCAAGATATGCAAAAAAGAGCATCCACGGGACAACTTCAATAATGTCAATATCTTTTGCTTTCAGCACAGAATTTAGAAAAAGACCGTTTTGAGTGGCAAGAAGAATCTCTTTTTGGTTTGCCAGCTCAACCAAACTGTGAAGTCTTATACTTTTGTCAGGAAGACATACAACAAACTTCTCATTTACTATGTAACCAATAACAACGCATTTAAAATAACCTTTCAAAATCTGGTCAATCTGTGGATACTGCTTTCTTATCTCTTCTGGTGATTTCCACAAAGCTCTCGGATATCCTCCCTCGGATATGCTGCCGATATCGTATCTTGTAACACATCCCACCACCGTGTAATCATCTAACTCAAATTTTATAAACCTTCCAGGTGTAGGTACGTTGTTCAAGTCCCTTGCCTCACAGGTAAGTTGGGTAAAAGAAATATCTATTATCTCACCCACTATCATCTCAAGAACTACTCCTTTTATACTATTCTTTTCATTTTATTATTCTTTTTAGCAGAATAGCGCACAAGACCATCTTCAAAACTATATAGCATGCTTTCTATTGCGTCCTTGTCGTCTTTAGATATAACAGAAAATTCATGGGCATGGGTCAAAGATATGGGATAGCCAAACCCAAGCTGACACTGATGGTAAATAGCACCCAAGCAACTCTCAAACCAGTCTTTATCGTTTGCTATATAGAGCGGAAACTCTATTCGTGCTATCTCGTAACCTGTGTTCAAATAAACAAAGCCTATATCAGTTTTTTCAAACTCATCAAAAGCTCTACCTAATGTGTAAAAGATGTTTGAATACTCTCCTTCCCTAAAGCTGGAAAATAAAACCACATCCTTTATTCTGCCTACCTTTTCACACTCTCTTTTTTGCTCCTTTGGACATTCTCTACAGCTTATCCTTAGCTTTTCACACATATATATTCTGTAAATATTAGAAATAATTGAGTTTTTGGGGACAGAAATAAAACCGCACACGGCTATTCTTTTTTGCTCAGCCAGCAGGAATATCCTTTCAAGAATAGCATTTGCTTTTCTGCCAAAACGCATGCCTTGCCTGTCCTGCGACCAGTCAATGAGATTGCCGTCGTAAAGCACTATTTTGAGCTTTTCTGTTTGAATGCTCTTTTCTATATACTCTAAAATCGCCTCAAATTCTTTTTGTTGGCGCTCTTGTGATATCTCAGAAGAATTTTTAAAAGTAACATCGTCTTTGTCAGAATATAATTCTTGGTCGAGGTAAATGTAGGGAAAAGTTCTGTACCAAAATCTACTTTCTTTTTCTCCGTAGGCAATAGAGACACAGGCAATGTTTAACACATAGTAAGGTGTTAGATTATGCCTATCTATTTCTGTATTGCTGCCATCTACTGCAAAGACCTCATACTCAAGATTCAAATGACATCTGTGAGATTTCAAAAATTCATCGTAATTGCTATAGTAGGGAAGGCAGAATAAAATCTCATTTTTCTCGTCCTTGCTGGGAATTTTGGCAAGAATGCTTTGAATTTTCTTCTCATCTGCCGATTTTAAAAACGCGAACACATCTTCTATCTTTGATTTTAGCTCTTTTTCGTGTTTTGCTAAAATCTCTTTCTTCTCATTTATCTGTTCAGATAAACTATAAAGGTCTAACATCTTATCACATCCAAAAGTTATTCTTATACTTATAATTATATCCCTTGTACGTCATTTTATCAAACATTTATTCGCAAATCAAAACAACTGCATATGCTGAGATACCTTCTTCTCTTCCTTCAAACCCCAATCCTTCTGTTGTTTTTCCCTTGATATTTACCTGCGTACTTTCAATCTTGAGGCAATCTGCAATTTTATTTTTCATCTCATTAGTATATGGTGAAATCTTGGGTCTTTGGCTAACTATTGTAGAATCTATATTCACTATTTTCAAGTTTTTCTCTTCTAAAAGCTTTGCAACTTCTTTTAAAAGAAGCAGGCTGGAAATGTCTTTATACTTTGGGCTGCTGTCCGGGAAAAGCCTTCCAATATCATTTTCCCCCATAGCACCAAGAATAGCATCAATTATAGCGTGAACCAAAACATCCGCATCTGAATGTCCCAAAAGCCCTTTTTCAAATGGTATTTCAACACCGCCCAGTATAAGTTTTCTTCCCTCAGCAAATCTGTGAACATCATAACCAATTCCTACTTTAAACATTGATTTAAACTCCCCTTTCAAATACCACATCTTCAATCTCAAATTTCATTTAATTAACTCTTCAACTTCTTTCTCAAGCTCTATAAACAATGGCAAGTAATCATTTTTTATTCTATCAAATATTATTTTAGCAATACACTCATCATAGCTGTTGACTGCCAAGCTCCTGTCTTCAATCATCCTTAGCCATTTTTCTTGATTTTCAATCAAGCCCACTGAATATGCTTCTTTGAAAACTGCCCTAGGTGAAGAAATATTTACTATACCTTGATATTCCAAATACGCCTTTAATAATTTCCAAGCAAGCTCATAGGTAAATTCAAATCTTTGAATAGCACCGTCATACAAAAGAGGATTATCACTTCTTTCTTCCACTGCTTCTTTCAATCTTAAAAGAGCTTTTTGAAAGTTAGCAAATCTTTCTTTAATTTTTTCCAAACTTTTCATCCTCCATTTTTTGTTCATTCACATTATCGTTACTTAAATTATATCACATGAAAATGCTCTTAGCCCTTCAAAAAAATTTGACATGCAAAGAATCTTAATGGTATTATTAAATAAACACCACAAATGAATAGCTCATAATATATTAATAGATAGAGGCGCGTCTTTTAAGAGTAGGCAGGTGGATGTGAAAGAAGACACAGATGAAACCTGCTGAAAGGAAAAGACGCCGAAGGGAGTTTCTTTCTTCTTGGAAACTTCCCTGGGTGCATGGAGAATATCCATGCAACTGTCACCAATTGAAAAATTGGTGGAGCGCTATCTGTTAATATATTGTATGCTTGATGTACAATATATTAACAGAAGCTGGCTCAAAAACCAGCTTTTTTTAGTTTTATGTATATGCACAAAAGTACAATTTTAATTTTTGAAGAGGAGGTTTACAGTAAAGTGGCAAAGAAAATCAGAATGGCAATAGTTGGCGCAACAGGCATGGTTGGAAGAACATTTTTGAAAGTCTTGGAAGAGAGAAATCTTCCGGTTGAAGAATATTTCCTCTTTGCATCAAGCAGGTCAGCAGGGACAAAGGTTGAATTTATGGGAAGAGAATACACAGTTGAAGAGCTAAAAGAAGACTCATTTGACAGGGGCATTGACATTGCTTTGTTCTCTGCCGGCGCTTCAACATCTCTTCACTTTGCGCCAATTGCAGCATCAAAAGGCTGTGTTGTAATTGACAATTCAAGTGCATGGCGTATGGAAAAAGATGTTCCTCTTGTTGTACCAGAGGTCAACCCGGAAGATATCAAATGGCACAAGGGAATTATTGCAAATCCTAACTGTTCAACAATCCAAGCAGTTGTTGTTTTAAAACCCTTGCATGATAGGTACAAAATAAAAAGGATTGTATACTCAACATACCAGGCAGTTTCAGGTGCAGGGTATCAAGGATATTTGGATTTAGAAGAAGGATTAAAAGGTGCTCCGCCAAAGAAGTTCCCATACCCAATTGCAGGAAATGTTATTCCCCATATTGATGTGTTTTTAGAAAACGGATATACAAAAGAAGAGATGAAGATGATAAATGAGACAAGAAAGATTTTACATGATGATTCCATAAAGATAACAGCAACAACTGTGAGAGTGCCTGTTTTCAACGGTCACAGTGAGTCAATAAATGTGGAGTTCGAAAAGCAGTTTGATTTAGAAGAGTTAAAAGAAATTCTAAAGAGTGCTCCAGGCGTGGTTGTTCAGGACGACCCTGCAAATCTCTTATACCCAATGCCAATTTATGTTTCCGGAAAAGATGAAGTTTATGTTGGAAGAATTAGAAGAGATGAATCTGTTGAAAGTGGAGTAAATCTGTGGGTTGTTGCTGACAATATAAGAAAAGGAGCAGCAACAAATGCTGTTCAGATTGCTGAAAAGGTAATAGAATATTTCTTTAGCTAATTGAAAAGTGGCTAAACTTTAAAGTTTGAATAAATTGGGAGGGTTTATTTGCTATGTCTCTTTTTAAAGGTTCAGGTGTTGCCTTAATAACACCATTTAAAGATGAGGAAAGTGTAGACTTTGAAACTCTTGGAAGGCTTGTTGACTTTCACCTTGAACACAAGACAGATGCAATCATTGTATGTGGTACAACCGGAGAGCCTTCAACAATGCCAGATGATGAGCATTTAGAAGTAATCAGATTTGTAATTGACAGGGTAGCTGGCAGAAAACCTGTTATTGCTGGTGTTGGTAGTAATCACACAAAACATGCCGTTTATCTTTCCAAAAAAGCACAGGAGCTTGGTGCAGATGGTCTTTTGCATGTAACACCATACTACAACAAAACAACTCAAAAAGGATTGATTGAGCACTTTAAAGAAATAAATGATGCTGTATCAATTCCTATTATTGTCTACAATGTACCATCAAGGACAGGGTTAAATGTCTTGCCTGAAACCATGAAAGAACTTGCAAAACTGCCAAACATAAAAGCGATAAAAGAAGCAAGTGGTAACATCACACAGGTTGCTGAAATTGCTATGCTCTGCCCCGAAATTGATATCTATTCTGGAAATGATGACCAGATAGTGCCTGTTCTTTCAGTTGGTGGAATTGGTGTTATTTCGGTGCTGGCAAATATCTTACCTGATGAGACGCATGATATTGTTGAATATTTCTTAAACGGTGAAATTGAAAAGGCAAGACAGCTTCAGCTAAAGCTTCTTCCTATAATCAAAGCACTCTTTATTGAGGTAAACCCAATTCCTGTAAAAGAAGCTATGAATATGATGGGATTTAATGTTGGAAAACCAAGATTGCCGCTTACCACTATGACAGAAAAGAACAGGGAAATTCTCAAAAAAGCACTTGTTGACTATGGCATTTCGATAAAAGAATGAGAATAAAATAATAACAAGGATTGGATGTGAGACACAAATGATTAGCATCTTACTTAACGGTTGCAATGGTAAAATGGGCCAGGTTGTTAGCAAGGTTGCCAAAAGCTATGACAATATCAAAATTGTTGCAGGGGTTGACTTAAACACAACTAAAAACTTTGACTATCCTGTTTACAAAAGTCCCGAGGAAGTGGTTGAAAACTTTGATGTCATAATTGACTTTTCTCTTCCTGAAGCAACAATGAAAATACTTGAGTTTGCAAAGCAGAAGCAAAAGCCAGTTGTAATAGCAACAACAGGCTTTACATCTGACCAGAAATCTAAAATTTTAGAATACTCAAAACAAATTCCTATTTTCTGGTCGGCAAATATGTCTTTGGGAGTAAATCTTGTCGCAGAGCTTATTCAAAAGGCTTATAAGGCTCTTGGTCCTTCATTTGATATTGAAATCATCGAAAAACATCATAACCAGAAAATAGATTCACCTTCGGGCACAGCTCTGATGCTTGCTGATGCAATAAACGAGGTTGCAAATAATTCTTATGAGTATATCTATGACAGGCATACAAGGAGAAAGAAAAGACAGCAAAACGAGATAGGAATTGCGTCTTTGCGCGGTGGAACAATTGTTGGTGAGCACAGTGTCATTTTTGCCGGCCCTGATGAGATTATCGAGATAAAGCACACAGCACTCTCAAAAGAAATCTTTGCAAACGGGGCAATCAAGGCTGCAATGTTTATGATAGGCAAAGGCGCGGGTATATATAATATGAAAGATTTGATTAATTCAATGTGAGGTGTTTTGAATTTGAAGCCTGTGACAAATTTAAATGTCACCCAGAATGTTGCCATGATAACCCTTGACAATGTCCCTAATAAAATTGACTTGATAGCATCTATCTTCAATGAAGTGGCAAACCATGGAATAAATATTGATATGATAAGCCAAACAGCACCTTATAAAGGAAACATAAATTTATCATTTAGTCTTGACGAAGAAAATGTGCCAAAGGCAATATCTGCACTAAGCAAGTTCAAAAAAGAGATTCCTCACCTGAGAATTGATATCGTGTCTGGCTTGAGCAAGCTTTCAATTTTTGGTGAAGCAATGAAAGACATTCCCGGCGTTGCAGCATCACTTTTCACCACTTTAGCTGAAGCAGGTGTTGAGCTTAAGATGGTAACAACAAGTGAGGTTGACATATCATATTTGATTGACCAGAAAGACGAGGAAAAAGCTGTTCAGATTATAAAAGAAAGATTTGATTTAAAGTAAGTTTGTGCACACGCTGCCCAAAACAGCCTTTGAAGTTGGGGCAGCTTATTTTTTTTTGACAGTATTGAATTTTGGTTTTCCACTTAGTATTATTGAAAAATAGAAGAGCTAATTAAAATCTTTAAAAAAACAGGAGGAGTGCTGATTGGCAACAGGAGCAAAATACTATCACTCTTGCATAAATTGTGGCGGGATAAATACAGATACAAGAAATGAAAAAGGACTACCCTGTGAGCAGTGTCTTAGCCAAGAACAGATAAGTAAAAATATATTTGAATCTTTAAAAAAGAAGGGAACATTGAAAGACTATCAAATATACTGGAACTTTCAGCAAAACTTTGATACGTTTGAAAAGTTTTTTGAGCATATTTTTCAAAAACCATTGACAGGATACCAAAGAACATGGGCACGACGTTTTTTGCTTTCAAAAAGCTTTACCCTTGTTGCCCCCACAGGAGTTGGTAAAACAACATTTGGACTTGTAGCAAGCCTTTTTTTAGCGCTAAATGGTAAAAAGTCAGCTCTTGTATTCCCTACAATCTCACTTGCACAGCAGTCTTTTGAAAGACTTGAAGAGTTTAAAACAAAATTAGAAAATGCAAACGCTGTGAAAATCTTATTATTTAACTCTTCGATGACAAAAAGTAGAAAAGAAGAGTTTGAAAAAAGGTTTTTATCTTGCGACTTTGATATACTTATAATAACCACTCAGTTTGTTTCAAAAAGAAAAGATGTTCTATCTAAAATGTTTTTTGACCTTGTATTTGTGGACGATGTTGACGCTATTTTGAAATCTTCAAAGAATATCGATACATTACTTCAGATGATAGGCTTTTCAGAAGATGAGATTGAAAAAGCAACCGAAAGATTGAGAAGCAAAAATAAAGAAAGCGGGCAAGATACAGTTTCAAATGGTTCTAAAAATAAGGGAATGCTCATAGTATCCTCAGCAACAGCAAAGCCGCAGGGACTAAAGCCACTTCTTTTCAGAGAACTTTTGGGTTTTGAAATTGGCAGATTTACATTTAATATAAGAAATATAACCAATATAAGAATCAAAAATAAATCAAACAAAAAATTGCTTGAAATAATCAACATCTTAAAAGATGGTATACTTCTGTTTGTCAACACTGAGGAAGAAGGAAAAGAAATTGTTAAATTTCTTTTAGAAAATGGTATTAAAATTGGAGCTACATGGAATGATTTTGAGAAGGAGTTTGAACTTTTCAAAGAAGGAAAGTTGAATGTCATCTGTGGTGTCTCTTCTTACTATGGAAAACTAATAAGAGGAATTGACTTACCTTTACGCATAAAATACTGTATCTTTTGGGAAACACCTTGTTTTAGATTTTTGATTGACATGGATAAAGCTCCTCGATTTGTACTTGAAAGAGTCTTTGTTGAATACCTTGATAATCATCCTAAGCTCAAGGAGTATTTTAAAAATGTTGATAGTCTGCAAACAGAAAAGCTCAGACAACTTGTCTCAAAATATATATCTAAAGAGGATTACAGCAAAATTGTAAATGAAATATTTTCGCACTTGAAATTAACCGACGATGGCAAACTGGTTATCCCTGACGTTCCAACATACATCCAAGGTTCTGGCAGAACATCCAGAATGTTTGGAATGCGCCTGACAAAAGGAGTTTCAATCCTCTTTGAAGAAGATGATACTATATTCGAAAGCTTAAAGTCACGACTCTTGTTTTTACTGGATGAGGAATGGATGGAAGAAAATGAGGTAGATTTTGAAAATCTTATGGAAGAGGTAGAAGAGAGCAGAAAAATCCAAAACCATGATTTTTATCAAAATGACACAAAGTCAAGACTTATGATAGTTGAATCTCCAACAAAAGCTGATACCATTTCGAAGTTCCTGGAAAAAGCCTCAACAAGAAGATATGGTAAACTCTCTGTATATGAATCGATAACCCCGGAAGGAATTCTACTTATCACTGCATCAAAAGGGCATGTGTACGACCTTGAGACAAAAAAGGGTCTACACGGTGTTGAGTACCATGATGGAAAATTCATTCCCTATTACAACTCTATTAAACGCTGCATGAAATGCAATACTCAATTTACAGATGAGCTTGATAGCTGTCCCAAATGCGCATCTAATACAATTGATGATAAAAAAGAAATCTTAAAAACATTGCGTGAACTTTCACTTGAGGTTGACGAAGTATTGATTGCAACAGACCCTGATGTTGAAGGTGAAAAGATATCATGGGACATTTCACAGTATATAAAGCCTGCAAATAGTAATATCAAAAGAATTGAAATGCATGAAATTACACGCTATGGTCTTGACAGTGCTTTGAAAAACCCGCGACAGTTCAACACAAACCTTGTAAAATCTCAAATTGTGCGAAGAATAGAAGACAGATGGGTAGGATTTGAGCTTTCTTCAAAGCTTCAAGAAAACTTTAAAAGTTACAATCTTTCTGCGGGAAGGGTCCAGTCAACCATCCTTGGCTGGATTGTTGAAAGAGAAAAGGAATATGCAAAAAGTGAGAAAACATTTACCCTTTTAAAACTTGAAAACGGATATAATCTTGAAATTGAAGGTGAAATTGAATGCGAAAGAGTAAAAGCACAGATTGTTGAACAAAAAATAGAGGAAATATCTGCACCTGCTCCATTTTCAACCTCATCGTTACTATCTTTGGCTTCACAGAAACTAAACTTGGGTGTACCACAGATAATGGAAATTTTGCAGTTTTTGTTTGAGCATGGTTTTATCACTTATCACAGAACAGACTCAACAAGGATTTCTGGGACAGGACAGAATATTGCAAGAATGTTTTTAGAAAAGGTGGGTAAAAAAGAATTGTTTTTACCAAGAAGCTTTGGAGATGAAGGTGCTCATGAAGCAATAAGACCTGTAAAACCTATATCACCTGAGGAGCTAAAAGAACTTGCCTATGAAAAATATGCACAGGGTATATCACAAAATCACATAAAAGTTTATCAGCTCATTTTCAACAGGTTTATGAGCAGCCAAATGAAAAATCCGAAGGTTTTGGTTCAAAAAGTGCATTTTAGAATCAATGACATTGAAATTGTCAAGGACATCCCTGTGAAAGTGGAAGAAGAGAGCTGGCTGGAATTTCTTCCTATGCAGATTTACCCTTTGTTTGAAAATAAGGATTATAGCATAACTGACAAGCGAAGTTATAAAAAACATACCATTCAGCTTTACACCCAGGCAAGCCTTATTGACGAAATGAAACAGAAAAATATAGGAAGGCCTTCAACATATGCAAAGATGGTAGAAACACTTTTCAAAAGAGGGTATGTGTTTGAAGACAGCTTCAGAAGAATAAGGTCAACATCGCTTGGTAAGAAGGTATATTCTTATCTTTCACAAAAATATGGTGAATACGTGAATGAGCAAACTACACGCGAGCTTGAAAAACTTATGGACATAGTAGAAGAAGGAAAAAGAGACTATCAAGAAATTTTGAGCGAGCTGTTCAACGATTTAAAAAATTTAATTGAAAATTAACTCCAAAACAAAAAGCGGGGGTTTTTTGCCCCCTTTTTCTACTTTTTTATAGGTTCACTTGAGACTCAAAGCCAAGTTCGTCTTTATACTTCTCCAATATAGGTTTTACATATTCATCGTAATACTCTTGCACCTGTGAAGGTGCCCTTCCCACAAACTTTTTAGGGTCTAAAATAGCCTCAATCTCCTCTTTTGAAAGTTTAAAACTTGGGTCATTTGAAATAAGCTCTATAAGATTATTTTCTTTCCCAAACTCTTTGACATTTCTTCCAGCTTCCATGGAATACCTTCTTATTCTCTCGTGCAAATCCTGCCTGTCACCGCCGCGCTTTACAGCTTCCATCAATATATTTTCTGTTGCCATAAATGGAAGCTCTTGCTGTATATGCCTTTCTATCATTCTCTCATACACAACAAGCCCGCTTGCAACATTGTGATAAAGGTTCAAAATAGCATCAACTGCCAAAAACGCCTCCGGAATTGATATTCTTCGGTTTGCCGAGTCATCTAACGTCCTTTCAAGCCACTGAACAGATGCTGTAAAAAGCGGGTTTTGAATATTCACCATGACATATCTTGCTAATGCACAGATTCTTTCACTTCTCATAGGATTTCGCTTGTATGCCATCGCAGATGAACCAACTTGCGTTTTCTCAAACGGCTCTTCAATTTCCTTTAAGTGTTGTAAAAGCCTTATATCATTTGCAAACTTGTAACTGCTTTGCGCAATTGAAGCTAAAACCGACAAGACCAGAAAATCATATTTTCGGGGATATGTCTGTGATGTCAGCGGAAAACTTTTTTCAAACCCCATCTTTTTGCAAACAAGCTTGTCAAGCATCTTGACCTTTTCTTCATCACCGTTAAAAAGTGCCATAAAACTTGCTTGAGTACCAGTTGTCCCCTTGACTCCTCTCAGATAAGTATGCTCCATAACATACTCCAAAAACTCTAAATCCATCACCAAATCCTGAACCCAGAGCATGGCTCTTTTGCCCACAGTGGTCAGCTGTGCAGGCTGAAAATGCGTAAATCCAAGCGTAGGCATATCTTTATACTTTAGAGCAAACTCGGACAACACCTTTATACAGTTTACAAGTTTTTTTCTGATAAGTTTTAACGCTTCATACATAATGATAATATCTGCGTTGTCTGTGACAAAACAGCTTGTTGCACCAAGATGAATTATTGGTCTTGCCTTTTTTGCCTGCTCACCAAACGCATGGATATGCGCCATCACGTCGTGCCTTAGCTCTTTTTCCTTTTGTCTTGCTACCTCATAGTTTATATCCTCTGCGTATCTTTTCATCTCTTCAATCTGCTCATCTGTAATATCAAGACCAAGCTCTTTTTGTGCCTCTGCCAGTGCAATCCAAAGTTTCCTCCAAAGCTTAAAACGTGTATCGTTTGAAAAAAGTCTTTTCATCTCATCACTTGCATATCTTGAATTTAGCGGTGTCTCATAAATATCGTTCACCTTACTTCACATCCCCACTCTGTCAATTCTTCAGCATTTGATACCATATATTATACTACTAACTTAGCTTTTCAACAAACCTCTTAATCCTCTCAAGCCCTTCTCTTATATTCTTCTCAGATGTTGCATATGAAAGTCTTATATGATTTTCCATTCCAAATCCTTCACTTGGAACTACAGCCACCTTTTCTACTTCCAAAAGAAGTTTTGCAAACGTGTTTGCCGAGTCTATTAATTTGCCTTCAAAACTCTTTCCAACAGTAGCAGATATATCAACCCATATATAAAATGCACCTTCGGGCTTTAGTGCAGATAAAAACTTGGTATCATTTACAAGGCTATAAATTAAGTCTCTTCTTTTTTCAAATTCGCATATCATCTTTTTTACGCTATCCTGCGGACCTACCAATGCTTCATATGCAGCGTACTGAGCAATTGAATTCGGGTTTGAGGTTGTGTGGCTCTGAAGGTTTGACATAATCTTTGCAAGTTCCTTGTTTGAAAGGGTATAACCAATTCTCCATCCTGTCATCGCATATGACTTTGAAACACCGTTTACAACAATTACAAACTCTTTTGCCTTTTCACTTATCGATGCTGCCGATATATGCTTTTTGCCATCATAAATCAACTTGTCATATATTTCATCAGAGATAACAAATATCTCTCTTTCAATACAAAACTCAACAATTTGTTTGAGCTCATCATATGTATAGACCATACCGGTGGGATTTGAAGGTGTGTTCAACACAATCGCCTTTGTTTTTGACGTCGCATACCTTTCAATGTCAGATACTGTTATTTTGTAGTTCTTTTCTTTTGTTGTTGGAACAACTATTACCTTCCCACCTGCAAGCTTTATAAGCTCTGGATATGTAACCCAATATGGAGATGGCAGAAGCACCTCATCACCGTCGTTTAAAAGTGCAAAAAACACGTTCATAAGTGAATGCTTTGCACCATTTGAAACAACCACTTCATCTGGAGAATAATCAACTGCATAATTCTCTTTGTAATACTTTGCAATGGCTTCTTTTAAACAGCTAATCCCCGCAACCGGCGTGTATTTTGTATACCCTTTTACAATAGCTGAAACTGCAGCATACTTAATATTATCAGGAGTGTCAAAATCAGGCTCACCAGCACCAAATCCAATTACATTTTCGCCAGCTTCTTTTAATTTTTTTGCAAGGCTATCGATGGCAAGTGTCGGTGATGCTGAAATGTTAAGTGCCTTTTGAGAATATTTCATTTTTTATCGCTTCTCTCCTTCAATTCATTTTTGCAATACTATATCATATTTATATGCATTTTTCAATAGTACTGATACAGAAAACTAAGAATTTTTCAAGTAAAAACGCAAGATGCAGATGTAAAAATTTCATTTTAAAAACCTTTCAGTAAACCTTACAAGATTAAAATAGCAAATGTCCATAATCTCCTTTTCGGAAAACCCATATTTTCCAAGTTCATTCACTATATTTGGCAAATCTTCAACATCTCTCAAGCCTTCTGGAAATTCATCTGCTCCATCAAAATCAGACCCAAACGAAATGTACTGCACACCAATTAATTCTGCAATATATGCTATATGTCTGGCAACATCATTCAAATTAGCTCTGCCTTCATTTTTCACAAATGGAGAATAAAAATTAATTCCTATTATGCCATCAAAATCTCTCACAATTTTTATCTGCTCATCTGTTAGGTTTCGCGGGTGCGGGCATAAGCTAAAACAGTTAGAATGGCTTACTATAAAAGGTTTGTTTAGATGCTTTACAACATCAAAAAAAGTTTTCTCTGATGCATGTGCAAGGTCTATGATAAAGTTTTCTTCAAGTAATTTTTTTAAAACTTCACGTCCCGTGTTTGTCAAACCTCTATCTGAATATGCACCACCGCAAAGTTTATTTTCATGATTCCACGAAAGTGTTGCACTTTTTACCCCTCTTTGTTTTAAAAGCTCTATCTCATACGTGTCATTTATAAAAGATATATCCTCGATTGAAAGTAAAACGTTTATCATACCATCTTCGATTTTTTGGCTTTTAGCTACGTTGTTTATTGTGTACTCATTTATTTTGTCCAAAAAATAAAAGGCATTTTTCAAAAAATCAATGCCTTTTTGACGTGTGTCTTGCCATATTGCCATGTATTGAAGTTTTAAATTAAGCTTATTTGCTCTTTTAAAATCAAATTGACATGAATTTTTATAAAGATTTTCACCTTTTGAAAAAGCGGTGGTCACCGTATCATTATGGGCATCGGCAAACATTTTACAAAGCTCGTTGGATTTTTGGCCTCTCATTTAAAATTCTATTGTTTCATTATCAGTTGCAAGAACAACATTTTCAAAAACCTCTTTTGCAGACATAAGATGTTCTTTTTCGTTGCACTCAGGCTTTAAATGTGTCAAAACAAGGAGCTTTGCATTTGCTTTTTTTGCAATTTCAGCTGCCTGTTTTGGACTCATATGAAATCTCTTTTCAGGTTCAATCTTCTCCACTTCCTTGTCTGTGTATGCTGAGTTTAGCAAAATTACATCTGCATCCTTGAAAAATTCTATAAGTTCTTCTTTAAATCCTGTATCACCTGAGAATCCAAAAACCTTACCATCCTCTTCAATTCTTACGGCAAAGCTTTTGTAAGGGTGCTGACCTTCCAAAAACTTGATTGTAAGATTTCCTATTCTTGTTTCCATATTATTTTCAATTTCCTTAACCCTGTACACTCCTTTTCTTATCAAATCATATTCTTCTTTTGGCTCAGAAGGTATATAAAGGTCTATTTCTTTTCCTCTTGATGCAAGATAGTATCTCAAAACTCCCAAATCGCTGTAGTGGTCAGCATGAAGGTGACTGCAAATGATAAAAGAAATCTCATCAAAAGAAATAAAGTTTAAAAGCCTTGTCAAAACTCCACTTCCACACTCAAGTAGAATATTTGCCTCTTTTGTCCTCAAAAGATACCCTGATGTAGGCTCACCCTTTGCCGGATAAGGTCCTCTTGCCCCTAAGATATTTAATATCATCTTATCATCTCCTTGTTATAAAGTAATTCTAAAAATTCAGAGATAATATTCCTGTACTTCTCCTCTTCCACCAAAAAGGAGTCATGACCATAATCAGAATCAATCTCTTTGTAAACAAGGTCAACCCCAGCTTCTAAAAGCTTGTCTCTCATATATCTCATCTGAGACAGCGGGAAAAGTATATCCGAGGTTATAGCAATGAGCAAAAATTTTGCCTTTATTCGTCTTAAAGCCTCTTCCTCGCTGCCATATGTCCTTCCCAAATCATAAAGGTCCATTGCGCGTGTGAGATAAAGATACGTGTTTGCATCAAACCTCTGAACAAGTTTCATACCCTGATAGTGCAAATAACTTTCAACTTCAAACTCGGTGTTAAACGACTCAAAAAAGCTCTCAACAGGGTCTTTCATTCGTCGATTAAACTTTTTATCCATGAGCTTGTCAGACTGGTATGTTATCATGCCAAGCATTCTGGCAATTGAAAGTCCCTGAGAAGGTCCTGTCTTGTCATAGTAGTCTCCACCGTGCCAGTTTGGGTCTGCCATGATAGCCCTTCTCATAACTTCATTGAAAGCAATGGACTGTGCGTTGAGTTTGAGCGGCGATGCAATGTTTATAACCCCGTCCATAAAATCCGGGTAGCTCACAGCCCACTCCAAAGCCTGCATTCCGCCCATGGAACCACCAACAACACACAGTATATGGTCTATTCTTAGTGCTTCTAAAAGCTTTTTCTGAACATTTACCATGTCTTTTATGGTTATTATAGGAAACCGTGCACCGTAAGGTTTCCCTGTCTCAGGGTCAATAGAAGAAGGACCAGTTGTTCCCTGGCAGCCTCCTAACACATTTGAACATATTACAAAATATTTGTTTGTGTCAATCATCTTGCCAGGGCCGACAAACTTGTCCCACCATCCAGGCTTAGGGTCATCTTCTGAATGCTTTGCAACGTGAGAGTCACCTGTTAGAGCGTGGGTTATAAGGATGATGTTATTCTTTTCTTTATTTATCTCTCCATAGACTTCATAAGCAACTGTGATTGGTCCAAATGTTTTTCCACTTTCTAATACAAAATCCTTGTTGTGAGCAAATCGTACAAATTTTTTGTAGCCCTCTTCCCAGAACTCAAATTTTTCCAACTTTCCTTTACCCCCACCAAAAAAGATTAATTAAAATGAAAGATTGCCCCATTTTGTATTTAATAAACCTTGATTTTTGGAGCAATCTTTCAATGCTAGTTGAAATGTCAGCTTAAAAACTATTTTACACTTTATTGAGTGCACTCTCAATATCATATATTAAATCTTCAATATCTTCAATACCAACAGAGAGTCTAATCATCTCTGGCAAAACTCCGGCTGCTCTTTGTTCTTCTTCTGTCAGCTGCTGATGAGTTGTTGATGCAGGATGAATAATAAGCGACTTTGCATCACCAACATTTGCAAGGTGTGAAAAGAGCTTTACATTGTTTATAATCTTCTTTGCAGCACTGTAGCCGCCTTTTGGTCCAAATGTGAAGATAGCACCCGGTCCTTTTGGAAGATACTTCTTGTAAAGCTCATAATACTTGTTGCCTTCTAAAGCTGGATAGTTCACCCACTCAACCTTTGGATGGTCATTTAAAAACTTGGCAAGTTTTATTGCATTGTCAACATGTTTTTGCATTCTCAAAGAGAGCGTCTCAACACCAAGCAGTATCAAGAACGAATTAAATGGCGAGATGCATGCGCCAATGTCTCTAAGAAGCGTAAGTCTTAGCTTTGCAATGTATGCAGCGTTCCCAAACTCTTTTGTGTAAACAAGTCCATGGTAGCTTGGGTCTGGCTGAATCAAATCTGGGAATTTTTCATTCCACTCAAATTTGCCAGAGTCAACAACAATCCCTGCAATTGATGTTCCATGCCCGCCCAAAAACTTTGTCATTGAATATACAACAATATCTGCTCCATGTTCAATAGGACGAAATAGATACGGTGTTGCAAATGTGTTGTCAACAATAAATGGAATCCCATGCCTGTGGGCAATCTCAGCTATTGCTTCAAAATCAGGTATGTTTATATTGGGATTTCCAAGAGTTTCTACAAATACAGCCTTTGTCTTGTCTGTGATTGCCTTTTCGAATTCTTCTGGATAATCGGGATTGACAAACTTCACCACAACGCCAAGTTTTCTAAGAGTATGAGCAAAAAGGGTGTATGTCCCACCGTACAAAGTGGATGCCGCAACAACCTCATCACCGCTTCTTGTGATGTTTAAAATCGCATAAGTGATGGCAGCCTGCCCTGAAGAGGTAGCAACAGCTCCAACACCACCGTCCAATGCTGCAATTCTTTTTTCTAAAACATCTGTTGTCGGATTTCCTATTCTTGTATAGATATTTCCTGCTTTTTTGAGTGCAAACAGGTCTGCTGCTTCTTCAGGTGTCTCGAAAATGTAAGAGGTTGTCTGGTAAATTGGGACAGCTCTTGATTTTGTCTCTTTGTCAACAAACTGCCCTGCATGAAGTTGAAGAGTATCAAAACCATATTTTCTTTCCATCATGTCTTTTCCCCTTTCGTTAATTTTATAATATCTTGGTTTTTAAAAAAGATAAAAAAATAGTCTTCCTGCAGATAAGCTACAAGAAGACTTTTTTTCAAATCTTCTTACTTCTTATCTGCCAGGTATTTTAAAAAAATACCTGCTGGAATTGGCACCAAGAAAAAGGGCTATAGCCTACCTTTTTCCGGTTGCCGGGCTTCATTGGGCCAGTCCCTCCGCCACTCTTGATAAGAAGTAATTTTTCGATATTCAATTTTGTTGTTTTGATTATACCATTTAAAAATACATTGGTCAATACTCTACTTTTTAAATCTGAATTCTTGGATTTTCTTCAGACATTCTGTAAATTACAATTTTTCTGCCAATCACCTGCACAGGCTCTGCGTTTAGTTTTTCGCAGATATAAGCCATCGCTTCTTTTGGATTCTTATCGCAGTTCTTCTCAAGGGTAATTTTTATAAGCTCTCTTGCGGTGAGTGCTTCATCTATTTGTTTGAGCACCCTTTCTGTAATCCCTTCCTTGCCAATTCGAATAATTGCATTCATTGTGTTTGCCATGCCCCTGAGTTTTGCTCTTTGTTTGGATGTTAGCAAGATATTTTTCACCTCTTTTATGAATTTAATTTTCGATTTATAAACTAAAACGGCAGAAAGGAACTTGCCTTTCTGCCGGCGTTTTTTTATTTTTTAGACCTCTACTTCTTTTCGAGACCTGCGCCGCTGCTTCTCGTACTCCGGATCCCCCTTTTTCCAACCGCTTCTTACCTTCTCAACCACCTTTTGTTTTGATACATCCACAACAAACCCGTTTTCCTTAAAACAAAAGTATGTGGTATTACCTACCTTGCAGTTCCCACAATTGATGCACTCCATTTAGAAAAGATAACCTCCAAACCTTTTAAGAATTTGTTTTTGCTTGTCAATTATTTTAACCCATTTTCACTGTTTTGTCTATATCCATTTTTATGATAAATCTAAAACTTATTCATAATATTCAAACTCAACATCAAGTATCCTCACAATGTCGCCATCCTGGATTCCCATTTCTCTTAGCTTGTCAAAGACCCCAAGCTTGTTTAAGAAATTTTGAAAATACCTGAATGAGTCATGGTCATTTAAAACTATGTTTCTTGCAACCTTCTCCACAACTGTTCCTTCTACAATATATACACCATTTTCTTTTCTGATAGTCAATGGCTTTACATCCTTTTTCTTGTAGTACACAAAAGTCCGTGGCTTTGTATCCTCTTCGACATTTTCGGCTGCTTTTTGCTGCTTCAAAAGTTCATAAGCCCTTTTTAAAACCTCTCTTACACCCATACCAGTTGCAGCAGAGACAGGATACACTTCATACCCCATCTTTTCAATTTCTTCTTTGAAAAGTTCAAAATACGCCTGGGCATCAGGAAGGTCCATCTTGTTTGCTGCAACAATCTGCGGTTTTTGGGCAAGCTCTGGACTGTATTTTTTAAGCTCCTCATTGATTTTTATAAAATCCTCAACAGGCTCTCTTCCTTCACTTCCCGACACATCAACAATATGAATCAAAACCTTTGTTCTTTCAACATGTCGCAAAAACTGATGTCCCAAACCAGCTCCTTCACTTGCCCCTTCAATAAGCCCTGGTATGTCTGCTAATACAAAACTCTCACCCTCGCTGATATATACAATTCCAAGGTTTGGATACTTTGTTGTAAATGGATAGTTTGCTATCTCAGGTCTTGCGTTTGTTGCAACGGATAAGAAGGTTGACTTCCCAACATTTGGATAGCCGATGAGCCCAACATCTGCTAAAACTTTGAGCTCCAATATCACCCAAAGTTCATCACCTTTTTCCCCCACTTCAGCAAATCTTGGCACTTGACGGGTTGATGTTGCAAAGTGGGCGTTGCCTCTACCACCTCGTCCACCGTGCGCAACAATTGCTCTGTCGCCTTCTCTTGACAGGTCAGCAATTATCTCACCAGTTTCAGCATCTTTTATTACAGTTCCAACAGGAACCTTTATTATCAAATCCTCACCGTCTTTGCCGTGCATATTGTTAGGTCCGCCACGCTCACCATTTTGTGCCTTGTAATGTCTTTTGTATTTAAAATCAAGCAAGGTGTTCAGCTCTCTGTCAGCAACAAATATAACATCTCCGCCTTTCCCGCCATCGCCACCTGCAGGACCACCTGCTGGAACGTACTTTTCACGCCTGAATGCAACTATGCCATCTCCACCGTCCCCTGCTTTGACATAAATCTTTGCTATGTCCACAAACATGAAAATCTCACCTCTTTTAAGAACAACTAAAAGATACAAAAAAAGAGACAAACCTCTTTTGTCAGTTTGCCTCTTTTTGAAAAGCGTTAAACCATCATAGATTTTTATTGAACAGCAACCATCTCTTCAGCTGGAATAACAGACACAACTTTTCTTCCTCTCTTGTTTTCAAACTTTACATACCCTGTAACCAAAGCAAAGAGGGTGTCATCTCCACCACGACCGACATTTTTGCCTGGGTGGAATTTAGTTCCTCTCTGTCTTACCAAGATGTTTCCTGCCAAAACAAACTGACCATCTGACCTTTTAACACCAAGTCTCTTTGACTCGCTGTCTCTTCCGTTTCTTGTTGAACCACCAGCTTTCTTGTGTGCAAAAAGCTGAATGTCAAATATTAGCTTCATCTTCTTTCACCTCCACTTTAACATATTTGGGATACTGAGATTCTAACTCTTTTAACGCTAAATATGCTGTTTGAAGAAGAAGCGAACAGCCTTTTGTTACTTCTTCATTGTTATTTAGCACTTCAAATTCCAAATAGCCTTCTTTTTGTTCTAAAAAGTGCTCAGCTTTCAATATCTCTATACAGCCATTTACGTTTGCAAGTACTATTGAAGAGACTGCACTGCACACTATGTCTTTACCTTTTGGGGCAAAATGGCTGTGCCCTTTGACAACTATTTTATAATACCCTTTCTTTTGTGATTTTAAAAAAGTAGCTTCAATCATGGTTAATAATTTAATTTGCTTATTTTGCTATTTTTGTTATCTGAATCTTTGTATACCACTGGCGATGTCCAAGCTTTCTGTGGTAACCTGTTTTTGATTTGTAAGTAAATACTATGATTTTTTTGTCTTTTGCATGTTCCAAAACCTTCGCTTCAACATATGCGCCATCTACATATGGCTTTCCAACAACAAAACCGTCGTCAGACGAAATTGCCAACACCTTGTCAATCTTTACTACAGAATCAACATCAGCTTTTAATTTTTCAACCTTTAAAACATCGCCTTCCTGCACCTTATATTGCTTTCCACCTGTTTCAATTATTGCATACATCTTCTTTTCCATACCTCCTGCTTTTAAGAAATTTTTCAAATTCTGCCTGCACGCCGCTACGGGAGCAATTTGCCCTTTGCGAGCGCTCACAAAACAACATTCAATATTATAGCATTGAATATTGCCCATTACAATAGCAAATTTTCCTCAAAACCCTTTGTGTCTTTATCATTTTGTTTCTTTGTAAAACCTCTCTTTTTCACTGTAAATGCAGCCGCAATACTTTTGCATATAAAGTCCTATTTCTCTTGCTTTTTGCCTTCCTTCTCTAAATCCTTCCCTGAAATCTCTATAATAAAATTCAATTTCATATTTTTTTGAAATTGCTTCTCCAAGTTCTTTTATAAGCTCATGCTTTTGATAAGGACTTACCAAAAGAGAGGTTGTAAAGGCATCAAACCCACTTTTTTTAGCAACTGAAGCAGTTCTTTCTAACCTTACAGAATAACAATAAATACACCTTGCATTTTCTCTAAAAGCACAGTTTCGCAAAAACTCTTCCAAAGGGTACTCTTCTATCACAATAAGTTTTTTACCCCGCAGGTCATAAAAAAGCTTTGCTGAATCTAATCTGTTTTTAAACTCTGTATAAGGATGAATGTTTGGATTGAAAAAAAGCCCAAAAACTTCATGCCCTTCTTCACTTAGCTTTTCCAAAGGATACACACTGCAAGGACCACAACATGTGTGCATAAGTAATCTCATCTTTTATCACCGCTCTCTTTGACCCTAAACTTTATCTTTGCTATGTGATTTATGGCTTTTTGAGTTGCAACTCTTCCTCGCGCAGTTTTTACTAAAAAACCTTCCTGAATCAAATAAGGTTCGTAAATATCTTCAATTGTCCCTTCATCTTCGCCAATGGCAGCTGCAATTGTAGAAAGTCCAACAGGTCCTCCGCCAAACTTGTAAACTATCGCTTCTAAAATGTTTCTGTCAACAAGGTCAAGTCCATATTCGTCCACCTCAAACATCTCAAGACCACTTTTTGCAACTTCATATGTTATACTTCCTGTGTGCTTTACCATAGCATAATCTCTAAGTCTTCTAAGTAGCCTGTTTGCAACTCTTGGAGTTCCTCTTGAGCGCTTTGCAATCTCTATGCATGCTTCCTTTTCTATATCGCACTTTAAAATGCTGGCAGACCTCATAACAATTTGGCTCAGCTCTTCAACTGTGTAGTAGTCAAGCCTTTCTATTATTCCAAACCTGTCTCTCAGCGGCGATGATAAAAGACCTGCCCTTGTTGTTGCTCCAATGAGTGTAAAAGGTGGCAAAGTCAATCTTATGGTCTTCGCGGACGGACCTTTGCCAATCACAATGTCAACCTTTTTGTCTTCCATTGCGGGATATAAAACCTCTTCGATTGTCCTGTTTAATCTGTGAATTTCATCAATGAATAGAATATTATTTTCACCAATATTTGTAAGAATAGCAACAAGGTCGCCTGCTCTTTCTATTGCAGGGCCAGATGTTACTTTTATATCAACTCCCATCTCATTTGCAATGATGTTTGCCAATGTTGTTTTTCCAAGACCGGGTGGACCATACAAGAGTACGTGGTCAAGCGGTTCTTTTCTTTTTTTGGCAGCTTCAATAAAAATTTTTATTTTTTCTTTCACTTTTTGCTGGCCAATATAATCTTCAAGTGTCTTTGGCCTTAATGACTCCTCATGAACATCCTCAACAGAAAACTTATTATCCAGTAATCTCTCCATTTTATTTCATTCCTCTTTGGATTTATTTTTTCTCAAATCTTTGATAACTTTTTCAAAGCAAGTTTTATTCCATCTTCCAAAGAAAGTTCAGAAAAATCTTCGGATGAAAGAACCTGGTTGACTTCATCAATGTCATACCCCAAGGATAAAAGTGCTAAAGATATTTCTTCAAGTTTTTCGTAAGCTTTTTCTTCTTTACCTGTAGTGGCAGCCACTTTGAACTCTTTTTTGAGTGTCTCTTTGAGCTCAAGAATTATCCTACTTGCAGTTTTTTTCCCAATTCCTTTTACCTTCTCAAGTCTTGCCACATTTCCCTTTGCAATCTCAACAATAAGTTCTTGAAAGTCTATTGAAGAAAGAATCTGAAGAGCTAATTTGCTGCCAACACCGGTTACCTTTTGAAGCTTTAAAAAAAGCTCTCTTTCCTCTCTTGTCAAAAAACCATAACATTCAAGCTCTGATAAGTTTTCGTTAAACTTTAGGCTAACATACACTTTCTTTTCTTTGCCTAAAAATTCAGAGAATTTTGTGCCATTGCAAAATATTTTTATGTATATATTGTTATAATTGAAGATAACATAGTTACTAAATACCTCTTGAATTATTCCCACAATAGAATCTATCATACTTCATCCTCCTGATAAAGTACCGAAGAGCTTGACAGTATATGACACATTGCAACAGCCAAAGCATCCGCAACATCATCTGGTTTGGGAATCTCAGGAAGACTCAGCAAGCTTTTTACCATTTTTTGTATTTGAGTTTTATCTGCTCTACCATATCCAGTTATGGATTGTTTAACTTGCAGGGGGGTATATTCGTAAATGCTCAGGTTATTTTGAATACATGTGAGAATAATCACACCTCTTGCCTCACCAATTGTGATAGCAGTTTTTGAGTTTTTGTTGAAAAAAAGCTCTTCAATTGCAACAACATCAGGCTGGTACAGCGAAATTATGCTACAAAGCTCAGTATAAAGATGTAAAAATCTCATCGACTTTTTAAGGCTGCTTGAAGTTTCTATTCTGCCATAGTCGATTACCTTAAACTCTGAACCATTTTTAGACTCTACAATTCCATAACCAGTCAGCGCAATTCCAGGGTCAATACCAAGCACTCGCAACTTCTCTCAAGTCCTTTCTTTGTATTTCGAATTTTTAAACCATACAAACATTGATTCTTTATTCATTTTAGCACAATTTAATTTTTTTATCCACATAATATATGCTTGCATTTTTATTCTTTTTAATTTATAATTATGCATTGAAGGAGGAAAGGATAATGGAATTTGTTGTTCGAAGAGCAACTTATGATGATGTAAAGGCTATAAAAGAGATAACAAAAGAGGCGTTTACAAAGTATTGTGAGCTTGCAGGTATTGACCCTGCCAAAAATGCAGCTGTAAACGAAACAGAAGAGGATATAAAAAGGGATATTGACACAAAAGAGGTTTATGTTGCTTTTATGGATGGAATAATTGTGGGCACTATTAGAGTGGAGATATTTCCTGACAAGACGGCGTATATAAGTAGATTTGGAGTAAGACTCAACTATCAAAATAACGGTGTTGGAAAAGCTCTTATGAAGGTTGTGGATGAAAGATTAAAAGAACTTGGGGTCAAAAAGGTTTATCTTCACACAGCGTCAAAAGTTCGCGACCTTGTTCGATTTTATTATGCAAGAGGCTTTTACATTGTATCAACATCAAATGAAAATGGGTATATTAGAGCACTTTTGTGTAAAGAATATGATGAAGAAAACTAAAGGGCTTTGCAAAGCTCATTGTAACATGGGAATTTTGAGCTTCTTGTGCGTGCAAAGCCCTTTTTGATTTTAATTTCTATCTTAATCAAAATTACCTATAAAACTTTTCTGGCAGCCATTCTTTTACAGTTTCAAACATCTCATCTACCATCTGGCGTATTTGGTCTAAATCCAAAACAGCACTTGTGAGAGGGTCCATCATAATTGCATGATAAACTGCTTCCCTATCACCTGTCAAAGCAGCAATTACGGCAAGCTCTTGAACGTTTATATTTGTCCTGTTCAAAGCTGCAAGCTGTGGTGGTAGATTCCCAACATAAGTTGGCTGAATACCATTTTTGTCAACCAGACATGGCACTTCAACGCAGCATCCTTCAGGTAAATTTGTTATCAAACCTTTGTTTTCAACATTACCATTTATTACACTCGGACTGTTTGTCTCTATGGAATGGATGATAGTTGCACAGTATTCGTTACTTCTCTTGGGGTCGATGTAGTCTGCCTCTGCCATTTTCTTCAGGTCTTCAAGCAAAGTTTTCGCAGCATCTAAACAGCAGTGCAGATACATGCCATTGTAATGTTCTTTATGCCATGAATGTGTTCTATGTATTTTATTTATCCAATCGTCGCTCTTTCTAAAATAGGGAACATATTCAGACATGTGAAAACTTGACTCTGTTACATAATATCCAAAATGTTTTAGTATCTCGAATTTTGTAACATCCTGTGTATAGATTTCAGGGTCATTTGCTTTTTCCCTTATAAGAGGATATGCATCTTTCCCATTCCACTCAAATTTTAAAAACCATGCCATATGGTTTATACCTGCGCATAAGTATGAAATTTCTTCCATTTTTGCCCCAATAATTTTTGCTAAAAATTCAGCAGTTCCTTGAACACTATGACAAAGCCCTACATTTTTTATGTTCGTAGCTTTATTCAACGCCCAGCAATTCATTGCCATTGGATTTACATAGTTAAGAAGAAGAGCATCTGGACAAAGCTCTTCCATGTCCTTTGCAATGTCAAGCAAAACCGGTATTGTTCTAAGAGCCCTAAAAACTCCACCTGGACCTATTGTATCACCAACTGCCTGTTTTACACCGTATTTTAGAGGAATGTAAATGTCATATTCGTAAGGTTTTAAACCTCCGACTTGTATTGTGACAATCACATATTTTGCACCTTTTAAAGCCTCTTTTCTATCAGTTGTGGCTTCAAGCCGGGTAGAATACTTCTCCTGGTCAATGAGTTTTTGCAGAGCTTTTCTCATAAATTCAAGCCTTATACTGTCAATGTCCATAAGCGCTATTGTAGAGTCTCTTAGCTCTGGATACGACAAAATGTCTCTTACCAAGTTCCTTGTGAAAACTCCACTTCCCGCCCCTATGATAGCTATTTTGAGCATACCCTCATCTCCTTCCATATGAATATATCTTTTATTTTAACCTTTCGGCCGCTGTATTTAAATCTAATAATTTAGATTTTATAAAACAAACAAGACAGCTTCTCAATTTAGCACTTTTCAAGAAGCTGTCTTGCTCATAAGGTGAATACAATTAATTTTCTTTCTTCTTTAACCTGATTACATTCCATGAGAATTTGGGCAATATGGATGTTAAAATATTGCCTTCTATCTTTGAATTTCCACCTTTGTGGGGCACAACATTGTCAGGATTTTCTGCAGTGTTTCCTTTGTAAATATCATCACTTTCATATACAATGTGCTCCACAACCTCAAAGCCTTCAAAACCATCAAGCTTAAATTCGACTTGCATCTCCTCTTCTAAATCTCTGTTGACTGCAAAGACTGTTATTTCACCCTTTTCCTCATTGTAAGTTGCAACTGTTTCAATGTATGGAACATCAGTAAAGTCTTTTGAATCATATTTAGGAGAATTTACCTTGGGAAGCAGTGCAACTCCATGTCCAAAGTTTGCAGCATGCATGAAAGGATAATAGATTACCTGTCTGTAAGCAATTCCACCCTTTACAGTGGTAATTGGGGCAATTACATTTACAAGCTGTGCCATGCACGCCATCTTGACTCTATCACAGTGTTTCAAAAGCGCAATCAGCATACATCCCACCAAAATTGCATCCTCGAACACATAATCTTCTTCAGCAATAGCACGAATTTGAGCCCAAGGCTCTGCTTTTTGGTCTTTTCCCTCAAGATGAGCATGGTACCATACATTCCATTCGTCAAATGAGATATTGACAACCTTTTTGCTTCTCTTTTTAGCCTTTACATAGTCAATTGTTGATATAACTGTTTTAATAAACTCTTCCATTTCAAGCGATTTTGCAACAAAGTTCTTTGTGTCCTTTTCAGGATTTCCATAGTACACATGTAGCGACACATAATCTACAAGGTCATATGTGTGGTCTAAAACAATTGCTTCCCACTCAGGAAATGTTGGCATTTTGGGACCTGAGCTTCCCGCTGCAACAAGCTCTATAGTGGGATCTATCCACTTCATAACCTTTGCTGTCTCTCTTGCAATTCTGCCATACTCATGGGCTGTTTTGTGACCTATCTGCCAGTCACCATCCATCTCGTTCCCAAGACACCATACTTTTATGTTGTGTGGCTGTTCATAACCATGCTGACGTCTCAAATCACTGTAGTATGTGCCGCCTGGGAAGTTGCAATACTCAACTAAGTTTCTTGCAGCGTCAATTCCACGTGTGCCAAGGTTTACTGTCATCATAACAGAGGTGTTTGCTCTTTTTGCCCATTCAACAAATTCGTTTACACCAACCTCATTTGTCTCGATGGCTCTCCACGCAAGCTCAAGTCTTCGCGGTCTTTTTTCTTTTGGACCAATACCATCTTCCCAGTTATACCCCGACACAAAATTGCCGCCAGGATATCTTACAATAGGAACATTCAACTGCCGAACAAGTTCTAAAACATCCTTTCTAAACCCCATTTCATCAGCCTGTGGATGGTCTGGTTCATAGATTCCTGTGTATATTGCTCTTCCCATGTGTTCCAAAAATGAACCATAGATTCTCTTGTCTACTTGCCCAATCACAAACTCCTTATCGTAGATGACTTTTGCTTTTTTCATGTTTCTTTTCATCCTCCCTCAAAGTTAGTAATGATTTTAAATTATTGTTCGATATTTATTTTCAAAGAGTCATACCCCGCAAATTTTTAAACTTGTATGACTCTTTACAAGCTCTTTATTTTACTTTTTTCCCCCAAACCGCAATTCCTTTGTTGCTAAGACCAGTGAAGACCAAGGTGGGCTTCCAGTTCTCCCAATCCCATGCAGGGATGACCTTGACAGTTTCAACTTCATAAACCTTTTTGGTTTTATCTTTGCACCAGTTTAGTTTTATCGTATTTGGTGAAACAAATGTCCAAAAGTCACTACTATTTTCAGAATTTATCTTTCCACTCTTAAGAAGAGTAATTTTTACTGGCTCTGACTGGAGATAATCATACGGGTCAAGCACTATCCTTTCCCAACTGCCAACAACCAGGTCTTTAGACAGAACCTGTTCTTTTTCACCTGCATACCTCTCAGGTGATACAACAGGCCATCCATCATCTGTCCACAGGATTTTTCGCACATGTAGATAAGGCCAGTTTTTATCCAAAGCTCCTCTTGCATGATGGATTATATAATAATCATTCCCATCTATCAGTACAGAGTTGTGTCCTGGTGCAATCCAACCATCATCATTTTCGAAATGATAACCGCCCAAAATCTTAGTTCCAACTTCAGAAGGGGGAGATTCAATATCAGTCATAAGTTTGCCATTGTAATCCACATAAGGTCCAGTAATTTTGTCTGACCTTCCTACACGAACATTGTAATCGTTAAACAGCGAATCATATGAGACAAAAAGATAATATTTTTTAAATTTTGGATTGTAAATGATATACGGTCCTTCGATTGCATCTTGAACACTCATATCTCTTCTTGCAATTAACTTACCAAACCCTTTTTCAGCGGGCTTGCCTGTTTTTTTATCAATTTTGATTATATATATTCCCCCAAAGAAAGAACCATACACGAGCCAGGGCTGACCATTTGCATCAAATGTAAGGCACGGGTCAATTGCGTTGACAACATCTCCCTGTTTTGTTTTTATAACCTCACCTTCGTCTTTCCATGGCCCTTCTGGATTTGTAGCTGTGGCTAAACCAATATACGATTGATTCTTTCCAAATTGAGACGCAGCATAATAAAGGTAGTATTTTCCATTCATCTTTTTTATATCTGGAGCCCAAAGATTTGTTGCCTGGGTCCATTCATAAGCGCCTTTTGGAATACCACCATAAACATAATCTTTTCCATTGAATACATATCCAACAAACTGCCAGTTAATCAAATCTTTTGATTTTCGAATTTGTATTCCTGGTTTTGGCACACCACCAACTTTTACATCAGTAGAGTATATATAGTACCATCCGTTATCAGCTTTGATAATTGCAGGGTCATGAACATTGTTGACCGTCCACTTCTTTTCATCGTTTATAATTGACAGATCATATAAGGTTATTTTTGGAGGTGCTTTGGGGTAAGTTACTTTAATATTCTTGGTTGATGAAACGCTAATATCTTTTTTACCTGCTGAGGCAAAGACTAATACATTTACTAAAACAACTATTACACAAAGAAGAATTAAAAGTCCACCTTTTAAAATCAAATTTTTATTTCCCACACTCATTTTAATCCTCTCCATCACTTTTTCGTCTTAATTCTTAAAACTGTAACCGAATATTTATCAAAAGTATAGTCAAAACTATTACTTATTCCCTTTATTTTCTTTGTCTTGGGAGTTATTAAATTTGGTTGCTCAAAGCTATTTTCATCTTCCAAATTAGAGGATGTTAGTACTATTGCTGTACCTTCTGGATTAATCTTGTCTTGAGCAATCCCATTTAGATTAATTCTAACTTTTCTATTTGAGGAAGATATATTGACCACTTTTATTATAATGTCATTGTTTGAATCTATTGAGGCATTTGCATAAATGTCTTTGATAATCATGTTGTCAACTACATCATGAATCAATTTCCCATCAAGATAGCATTTAATTCTATTACCATTCAATTCAATTTTGATATCATACCATTTGTTGGGCATAACTGTAACATTTGCTGATTTTCCAACAATATACTTTGTACCATTTACACATCTTTCAATGGCTGTTGTTGTATTTCCCCATCCTCCAATGTTCCACCAATAATAATTGTTTGAATCCTTTAATCCGAATATAATCAAGAATCCTTCATTACCGCTTACTTTTCTTGCCTTAACTTGAATGGTATAATTACTCCAATTTGAATCTCCAGCAACAGCGTAGCAGTTTTCAGCATTACTTGTCTGTGAAAATATCCCATTTTCTATATTCCACATTCCTCTTATGATTTGCCATTTGCCATATGAGTCTTTAAAATTATCAACAAAAAGCGTTCTTTTAGTTTTATTGTCTATAACCTTAAAGTCTTTAAACTCGGCTTCTGTAATCCATGTACCAAGCCCGACCATGCCAGTAATATTTGCTGATTTATTAGATGATGTGGTTTTGAGAGTAATTGGTAATATATATTTTCCCTTATTTTCATTGAAAATTTTTTGAACATAATAATTTGGTGTTGCATAAGCCATTTCATTATTAAACTTAATAAGAGTTGGTTCCCATTGTGTTGCATATTGTTTTGCTAAAAGTGGGGCGTAAGATGCCATCAATACAACATCTGAATTTTTCTCTAAACCCAATAAATAAGCAGCTTCTGCAAGTGCAGCTTCTAAATTATTTCTCCTCCCAAGTCCATGCGCAGCATATTCCCCCACAAATACCTTTGGGCCTTTTCTGTCATATGTTGAGTATCTGTCCGTATTCATCAAAAACCATTCGGGTGCCATGTAATAATGCTCATCAATTATATCTGCCTTCTTCGTCATTTTAGCCCATGCCCATGCATCATCAAATATCTTTCCACTTGGAGCAGGTCCAGCTGCAAAAATTACCTTTATGTTAGGATATTTCTTTTTAATTGCATCATAGAACTTTTCATATCTGATATAATAATCTGTCCCCCATTGTTCATTTCCTATGGCTATGAATTTCAAGTTAAATGGTTTTGGATGCCCTAACTTTGCTCTCACAGAACCCCATTTTGTTTTTACATCCCCATTTGCAAACTCGATTAAATCTAAAGCATCCTGAATGTACTCATCCAGTCTATTTATATCTACCATATCACCATTTCTTGCTTGACAAGCCATACCGCAGTTTATAACTGGCACAGGTTCTGCACCTATATCCTCACAAAACTGAAAATATTCATAAAATCCTAAACCAAACGACTGATAGTATCCCCATAAGTTTTCTATTGTCGGACGCTCTGAAATATCCCCTATAGTATTCTTCCACCTATATGCGGTTGCCATTGTCCTTCCTTCTACTATGCAACCACCGGGGAATCTTAAAAAAGCTGGCTTCAAATCTGCAATAAGCTTTGCGATATCATATCTTAATCCATTTTTTCTATTCTTCCATGTTTTCTGAGGAAATAGAGATACCATGTCCAAATCTAATATTCCTTCTTTAGCTACTTTTATCACAAGTTGACCATCTGAAATTGTATTAGCCGCTTTAAAGGTCAGCTCATATTGTTTCCAAGCATTTGTGATTCCCTTTACTTCAACCTTTGCCCCTATCTTTCCATTGTCATCTTCAATGGTTGCTATAATGGTATTGATTTTGTTATTTGGAGTTCTTGCATATAAAGATAACCTATAGGATTCTCCTGATTTAATAGTTATACCATTGTAACCATAGTTAACTATTTTTACGCCTTTGTCAATTTTATTTACCTGCACTCGAAGATAATGTGGATTTTTACTGCTAATACTACCTTTGTCCTCTACAGAAAACTCAACTTTATCATTTCCTATTGCGCTTATATCCCAACTTTGAAGACCGTCTGGAAACTCAAATGACCTATTTTGAACAAGTTCTGCATAAAGCCCTCCATCAGCACCTGAGTTTATATCTTCGAAAAAGGCACCATAGAGCATTGGACTAATAGCAATACCTTTTTTGTTTACATCTATTGATATCGATTCCTGGAAAATATTACTACTTGATGATCTTTCAGATGCTACGCTCTCTTGCTGCATCCAATATCCTCCTACTAAAATAGAAATCAAAAAAATTATCAAAACAAAAAAAATTAAATTTCTTCTTAATTTCATTGCTCATCTTGCACCTCACATGAGAATTTTTACCATATCCCATGACCCAACGTTTTCTTAGATATTATATTTGCACTTATCAACAATACAAAATTAATAACAGAATTGAATAAGCCTACTGCAGTTGAAAAACTCCATTGAGCTCCCATTAAACCAAGTTTGTAAACATATGTAGCAATAATTTCAGAAGATTCAATATTTAAATTGTTCTGCATCAAGTATGCCTTTTCAAAACCAACAGACATAATATTTCCTATTCCAAGTAATAGCAAAGTAATTACCGTTGGCATTATTGCTGGTAAATCAATATATCTAATTCTTTGTAGTTTTGTTGCTCCATCAATTATTGCAGCCTCATGAAGCTCAGGGTCTACATTTGTCAAGGCAGCCAAATAGATGATCGCATTCCAGCCTATATGCTGCCAAATATCTGACCATACATAAACATGTTTAAAAAGCGCAGCACTACCCAAAAAATTAATAGATTCAAGTCCTATCTTTTTTAAAAGCAAATTTACTATACCAGTTTGATCTGTTAAAAAAACTTGCAAAATTCCTACCATTACAACTGTCGAAATAAAATGAGGAGCAAATGTAACATTTTGCACCACTTTCTGAAGTGGTTTATTAGGTAAATAATGCAAAAGTAGTGCAAATGCTATGGTAAGAGGAAAACCTACAATAAAACCATAAACACTTAGAGTCAATGTATTGAATAACAACTGACCAAAATTATATGCAGTAATAAAATCATAGAAATATTTTAAACCAACCCATTTACTTTTAATTATCCCTATCAAAGGGTTATAATCTTTAAAAGCAATAATTACACCATACATAGGAATATATAGAAAGACAACTACATAAATTAAAGTTGGCAACAGCAAAATATATAATCCCAAACTATTTTTAAATTCTTTCAATGCAATTCTTTTTTTCTTTTGCTTTATTTCAAAAGCGCCTTTTGTTGGAATGGTTGTATCAGACATTTAGTATTCCCCTCTCTTCATCAACTGACTAAGCAAAAAATGTACATATTTGCTTAAGAGAGGCTGTCTCAAAACTGGATAAGACAGCCTCTCTCTATTATTATCTAACCACTGTAAATTGTTACTTTATTATTTACCAGAAGAGAATGCTTTAAGATTCTTCATAAATCTTTCATATGCGGCTTGATTTATTTTCAGCCATTCTTGCAATTTCATCTTATTTAGTTCTTTAATATATGCATTCCATTCTTTATCGATTGTACCTTTCATTATCCATTCAGCAGCTTTTCTATTTGCGTAATTAATCAAGTTGGTTTGAATCTGATTCATTTTGTCAGCTTCATCTGCTGAATAGAATACTGGTGGCCATGGATCAGGATCTGCATATGGTGCTACATATTTCTTCATAAAGTTAACTTTCTGATCAGTATAGGTGAGTCTCAAGATCTTTGTATAACCCGGATCTTCAAAAACTGCCCAAGGAACGCTGTGTGCAGGGGATACTTTACAACGCCATTGTTGTTGATTCATACCAGCTGGTGGATCAGGAATATAGTACCACCCTTCTGGACTTTTCTTAAGTCTTACTCCAAATTCACCCTCAATAAGTTCAACTGACATCTTCTCATCATACATCGTGTCAATGTATCTAATCGCAACTTCAGGCATCTTACAAGCTCTTGTTATTACGGCACCCCATCTATCATATCCTGGATATGCAGCGTGATACATAACTGGTTTTCTTCCATTTGGCCCTTTTAGTGGCGGCATATAGTCATAGTATTCATGAGCAGTTTTTGTAGAAAAATCATCATTTATATCCCATAAATCAGCATATCCAACAATATAAGGCTGAGCGTTTAATTTTGAAGCTTTCTTAGCATAATCTTGGGTAAACCATTCTTTATCAATAAGTCCCTCTTTCCAAAGTTTGCTCAACCATTTAATAGCCTCTTTGTATTCTGGCAATGTTCCTAAAAATACAACTTTTCCATTTCTTACATCAGCGAAATACCATCGTGCACTTATTCCAAACGAATCCATTAAGTAACCTAAACCATGCATAGTCATGGGGTCACCTATTGCTGTAATTGGGATTTCATCAGCTTTACCATTCTTGTTTGGATCTTTTGTTTTGAAAGCAATCATTACTTTTTCAAACTCGTCTATATTTGTAGGCATTTTTAACCCTAAATCTTTGAGCCATTTTACGTTAATAACACCAACACCCATCCCTTCTCGATACATCCATGGACCCTCATTTACGCGAGGAGTTGTATATATGTGTCCGTCAGGTGCAGTTACTAATGCTTTCGTTGCCGGATGTTTTTTGAATATATTTTTTAGGTTAGTAGTATATTGATCAATCAATTTTTCCAATGGTTTAAAAACACCCATTCCACCATACTTCGCTAACTCAAAATCCGTGCAACCAAATATAATATCTGGTAAGTCTCCGCTTGCTAACATTAAGCTCTTTTTCTCAGCAAATTGGCTACCTGGCATAATCCATTTAATATGCACATTTGTTAGTTTCTCTAATCTTTTGAATTGATTGTACTCATTATAATCCTTGGGCATATCTGCACTGTAATTGTTTACTAAAATTGTAAGCGTTACTTTGTTTTTAACTATCGGGAAGCCAGTTTTGTTGAAATTGGACGATGCATTAACAAGCATCATTGTGGAGACAGCAATTATAGAAACAACAAAGCAAACAATTACACACCATGATAATCTCTTTAAAAACTTTTTCCTTCTCATTTCCTAAACCTCCTCCTCTTTTTAACCTTTAATAGCTCCCAACATAATACCCTTTACAAAATACTTTTGAACAAAAGGATAAAACACCAAAATTGGTAAACTTGAAATAATCATTATAGAATATTTAACAAGTTGTGCAGTTTTGAGACGCTGTGTTATATCACTTACATCTTGCATAGCACCTCCCATCGTTACCTGATTAGAAATTAAAATGTCTCTCAGAACAAGCTGCAGTGGATACTTTTCTGGAGATTTTAAATAAATTAGAGCGTCAAAGAAAGAATTCCATTTGCCAACAGCATAAAATAAAGTCATAACTGCTATAAGAGGAACTGATAGCGGAAGAGCAATCATGAAGAAAAACCTTAAGTCACCACATCCGTCAATCCGAGCTGCTTCAATAAGTTCATCAATCCAACTGCCTTCATAAAATGACTTTGCAATAATTACGTTAAAAACTGATACGGCAGTTGGAATTATCATCACCCAGAATGTATCTAACAAACCAAGACTTTTGACTAAAAGATATGTAGGAATCAAACCCCCATTAAAGAAAAGAGTAAATGTAAACATCAAAATTATAAACCTTCTACCGAACAAGTCTCGACGCGAAATTGCATACCCAGCTGATAATGTTAAAAAAACACCAACAACTGTACCCACAATAGTATAAATAATTGTATTTTTATATCCTGTCACAATTTGTGGATAGTGGAATAATCTTTGATATCCCAGAAGAGTAAACCCTTTAGGCCAAAACAGCACTTCTCCTCTGTTCACTAAGTCAGGATCACTAAATGAAGCTATTATAACAAAATACATCGGATATCCAACTATTATTAAGACTAATAGCATTATACAATAATTGAAAACATCAAAGATCTTGTCGCTTCTAATTTGTCTTATTGAATGGGAATTCACTTTAATCCCACCTTCCTTACTTTTTAATTAAGATTCTCTTCTTGTATTATGTGTTTTTTGCCTTATATCATTTTATACCTCCTTATTTTGTTTTAGTATTTTCTAAAATATTTGATTTTAATTTCAACTTTGTAATTACATTATATAAACTTTTTTAAATTTTGTCAAGCATATTTCAAAAAAAATTATAGAACTTGTACATGTACAAGTAACTAAATAGCAAATATATTTAGTTTTTTAAAAATTTATTTGAATAAAACTGAAAATACTTCATATTCTATCTTGCAAATTATTTTAAAACCAGCTAAAATAAAAATGTTCAAATCTATAAAAAAAGGGTGGAATAAAAATCATGAAACAAATAGACAATCTCAAAGAAGCAAAAATTCTCTTTGAAGCTTTAGCATCTGATGCAAGATTAGAGATTATCAATCTCCTGAGTAAGCATCGCGAAATGAACATGAATGAAATTGCACAAAAACTTGGGCTTACGAATGGCGCAGTTACTCAGCACATGAAAAAGCTAATTGCTGCTGGGATTGTTACAATCAGTGCAGCTGCAGGAAAACATGGCAATCAAAAGATTTGCCGTCTTGTTGAAGACAAGATAATTATTAACATTGTAACAAAGCATCCTCAAAAATTATATGAGTGCGAAATCAAAGTGGGAAATTACTCTATCTTTGAGGTTTATCCAACCTGCGGACTTGCTACAAAAGACAAATTAATTGGAGAGGTGGATGACCCCAAATACTTTGCTCATCCAGAACATGTTAACTGTGATATTATCTGGTTTACAAAGGGCTATGTAGAATATATAATCCCTAATTTTCTGCGCCAAAATCAAAGAGCTGTTGAAATTCAAATTTCATTTGAAATTTCTTCAGAAGCCCCAGGTGTTAGTGAAAACTGGCCTTCAGATATATACTTTTACTTAAATGGAGTTGAACTTGGTTACTGGACAAGCCCAGGGGATTTTGGTGGAGATGTCAAAGGAATTTTTACACCTGATTGGTGGTTTCCTAACTGGAACCAATATGGGCTTTTAAAACTTCTTTCTGTTTCTGAAGATGGGACATATATAGACGGATTTAAAATTTCCAATGTCACCATAAAAGATATTGACATAGAGTCCAAAAATGAAATAAGGTTCAGAGTTGCTGTGCCTGATCATGCAAAAAACATTGGAGGAGTTACACTATTTGGAAGGCACTTTGGAAACTATGACCAGGATATAAAGTTCCGAATATTTTATGAGGAAGTATAAAACAAAAGAGGGGAATGTTCCCCTCTTTCGAGCTCTCAAGCTTTTAATTACTTTCTATGTAAACTATGAAGCTCTCACAACTCTTTTTAAAAATCGAATATCAATTTCATGCTCAACTGTCATGTCACGCAAATATTCAAACCCTTCTTTTAATCTTCCTGTTTGCTGCTCTAAATTGTCAAATCTTTTGTACACCTCATCTCTGAACATAATCATCTCTGTTCGGAACTCTGTCAAGAACGCAACCTGGTCATATACAGCGTTCATTCTTCTTGTCAGCTCTTTGTCATTTTCTTTTAATATAACAATGTCCTGCTTAATAGTCTGAACATCTTCCTCTAACTTAGTAACTCTCTGTTCAAGCATGTCTAATCTCATTTCAACAACGTCAAGCCTCTGCTCAACCTTGTCAAGCCTCTGCTCAACTCTATCAAGCCTCTGCTCAACTCTATCAAGCCTCTGCTCAATCTTATCTAATCTTTTCTCAATAGCATCAAGTCGCCCATTAATTTTTTCGAGAGATGAAAATATAGCTTGCAAAACATCACTTTCTGGCATTTTTTGCCTCCTAAATTTCAAATTTTATAGATAGAAAGATTATATCATAATTCTTTTACCAATTTTTCTGTATTTTTATTCCATATCTTTTATAACCTGAATCTGGTCTCTTGCAAGTTCAAGAATGTGAGGATTGTTTCGAGCTTCTTTGCTTGATATAAGCCTTGAAAACCATTTTCTTGCCTCGTCAATTTCACCTACTCGTCTCGAAAGCTCACCTATCAAGTACATGACCGTTGCCAAATCTATTTCATCTCCTGACCCTTCTTCATGTTCAAAAGCATCCTTATATGTTTGGAGGGCAAGTTTTTGAAATTCAAGCTCTTTTTCTTTATCTTGACTTAGCCTGTAGAGCCATGAAATTCTCAGCAAAATCCCTGCAACCTCATATTTGTTGACTTTTCTCTTAGATGTTGCTGTAATCAAAGCCAACTTGTACAATGTAACAGCATCATCTACTGTTCTTTCAAAAGGAATCTCTCTTTTTACCCACTTTGAAGCAACCTTTTCTTTTAATGATTCTACATCCCATTTTGTAAGTTTCCCAAAATTTTTGCTGAGAGCTGCATAACCACATTCCCCGCAGACAATAACATCATACAAAAGAGGATTGACGCCCTTGTAGTAAACACAAAGGTCAGTATCCCTGCTCTCTATAAAAATTGCTGAACTTTTCACAAACGGTGCTTTGATTGGGCTGCCGCATACAGGGCACTCTAATGTTTTTTCATAAATGTCCATTTTTCTTATCCTCTCCCCTTAATCATAGACAGATGAAGAGACAGTCTCTTTTGCTTTTGTTCCAACCAGTATTACAGCATTTACAGGTTTATAATAGTCATAGGACAGAAGCTTTCTTTCTATTAACTTGCCATCTTTATAAACAAGCATATAAGTCTTTACTTTCAAGCCGTTTTGGGGTTTATTGGAAAGCTTTTCTACTCCTTGCGGAAGTGTTGGGTCATTCTTGTAAACCTTTTTATATGGTACTCTTTCGATTACTTCCGATTCGAACTTAACCACTTCACCCTTGTGATTATTTTTACCATAAAGGTTAACCGTCACAGTATTTTGGGAAGTATAACTTTCAACATAGATAGGTGCACTTGTTGTGTTCTTGAATTTAAAATCTATTGAACCTGAAGCAATTGTTGCATCCCTGCCAGGTGGCACGTACGAAATTAGAGCTGAATGAGGTGCTCTTTCCACAACCTTCAGCTGAGCCATCAAAACTGCATTGTACATAGTGGTTGCTATTTGACAAAGTCCACCACCAACACCGTCTACAAACTCGTTATTGACAATTACTTTGGCAATTTTAAAACCATTCTCAACCGTTACAGGTCCAATTGCCTTTGACAGTGAAAATACTTCGCCCGGCATCACTAAGCTACCATTTATCTTTTGCGCAGCCACCCTTATATTTTCGCTTCTTGCAACATTTGAACTATCAAACTTTGTGGTAAACGAACCTATTATTTCTTTTATTTTTGACAGCTCACTTGCTGTGATTCGCGGCATTACTTTTAAAAATCTTGCATAAACCTTGCCTTCTTGCTTGTTTTTAATCATATCTTTTAATTTATTCAAAAGATAGGCATAATCAAGTTTTTTCCCTACTCTCTCTGAAGTTATAACAAACTGGTCTCCTACTTTTTTGATACTTGCATTAACAGGCGATTGATAGTGTGTGTTGAAAAGCTCATCTACAAACTTTTTGAGTTTATCTTGATCATACTCAAAATTAAGTCTTATTATAACTGGATTTTCATAAACCTTTTTTATCTCTTTAAACCGTGTTGCAAGGTTGCCCTTTCTGCCAATTGAATATGCCTTTTCTACTGCCTTGTCTATATCCATCTTTATTCCAAGAGAAGAATACTCAAGAAAATAACTTTTGCCTTCAACTATAACTTCAATTTTTTTGTTCTGCAGCGGCTCAAAATATGTCTTTTTTAAAAGCTCAAGAGCCTGCTCTGTGGTAAGTCCACCCAAATGGACACCCTCAACATAAACACCCTTATAAATCCTATCTGTGTCAAGAACTTTTGTAACATTGTTATAAAGAGTATATCCCAAAACTGTGCTTGCTATCAAAAGCACTACTACAATCCCAATTAATATATACCTTCTCACCTCAAAATTTACCCCCGTCCAGCAATTGCTTCAAAGCCCTTTTCAAGAGCCAAACAGTTTAAATTATAAATTTCTTCTGTTTTTGAAAACTCTCTTAAAACATCTTTTGCCTCGTCAACTGAAAAGTTCTGCTTTATTGCCAAATATGCGCCAAACATTACGATGTTTGCAACTCGAACATTCCCTACTCTTGAAGCAATCTCAGTTGCCGGAATATAATGAACATTTACATCATTTCTATTTGCAGAAGTATCCACAAGAGAACTGTTTACAAGTAAAAGTCCACTTTTTTTTATTGCATGTTCAAATTTTTCAAGCGAAGGCTTGTTTAAAACAAATAATGTATCGGGATTAAACACAACAGGAGAACCAATCATATCACTTGAGATTATAACACTGCAGTTTGCTGTCCCACCCCTCATTTCAGGTCCGTACGACGGAAGCCATGACACATTAAACCCCTTTTTCATTCCAAGATGGGCAAATACCTGGCCTAAAAAAAGAACACCCTGGCCACCAAATCCTGCAATTAAAATCTCCTCTGTCATCTTCAAATTCCCCTACCTTTATCCTTGAAAATTCCCAAACTGTAGTATTTTAGCACCTCATTTTCTATTCTCTTCATGCTCTCACTCGGCGAAAGTCCCCAGTTTGTAGGGCAGTTTGAAAGCACTTCTATAATAGAAAAGCCTTCATTGTTCATCTGAACTTCAAAAGCTCTTCTTATTGCCTTTTTTGTGAACTCAATATTTTTTAAGTTATGTATTGAAGTTCTTGCAACAAAGGCAACACCATCAAGTGGCACAAGCATTTCACAAAGCTTTATATGATAACCTTGCACCTTTGGGTCACGTCCGTATGGAGATGAAACTGTCACCTGTCCAGGAATTGTTGTCGGTGCCATCTGACCACCTGTCATAGCATAAACTCCGTTGTTAACAAATATAGCTGTAAAGTTTTCACCGCGGGTTGCTGCATGTATGACCTCAGATGTTCCAATTGCCGCAATATCACCGTCACCTTGATATGAAAACACAAGAGCATCTGGAATACTTCTTTTTACACCTGTTGCAGCGGCTGTGGCTCTCCCATGAGCTGCTGCCACAAAGTCAAAATTAAAATAGTCATATATAAAAACTGCACAGCCAACAGGTGCGACACCTATTATTTTACTCTCTTTGTAATCCTCGTCAATAACCTCAGCAATCAGTCTGTGAATGATTCCGTGACCGCACCCTGGGCAATAATGCATACTCTCTTTTGTCAAACACTCTGGTCTTTTGAATTTCATCCTATCATCTTCCTCTCAAATTTGATGAGCCCCATTTGCTACTTTTTAAGGGAATAATAAAAGTCCATTATTTCTTGAATTGTGGGAACCATGCCGCCTGTTCTTCCATAAAAGTGTACTTCTTTTTTCCCTTCCAAAGAAAGCTTAACATCCTCAAGCATCTGTCCTAAATTCATCTCAACGTCAATAAAAAATTCTACTTCCTCTTTTAATGCATAACTTTTTAGCTCATTTTCTGGAAATGGCCAAAGCGTAATTGGTCTTACAAGCCCAACCTTCTCACCAGCTTGTCTTAATCTGTTTACAGCACTTTTTACAATCCTTGCACACATTCCAAATGAGACAAAAATAACCTTTGCATCATCTGCTAAGTATTCTTCGACCATTACCTCATTTTCCTTTATTTTTTTGTACTTTTCCTTTAGCTTTAAATTATGTTTTTCAAGCTCTTCTGGAACAATATAAAGAGAGTTTGTCACTCTTTTTTCTCTATTTCTCTCGCCTGTCACCGCCCATAGTTTTTCTACCTTTTGTGGTTGATAGTTTTCGTCGAACTCAACAACCTCCATCATCTGTCCAAGCATTCCATCACCCAAAATCATAACAGGGTTTCGGTACTTGTCTGCAAGGTCAAACGCCTTTATTGTAAGTTCCACTGCTTCTTGCACAGAAGATGGAGCAAGTACAATCACCTTATAATCTCCATGTCCGCCACCTTTTGTAGCCTGAAGATAATCAGACTGGGCAGCATTTATATTGCCAAGCCCTGGTCCACCTCTCATAATGTTGACAATCACGCATGGAAGTTCTGCACCTGCTAAATATGATATACCCTCTTGTTTAAGGCTTATTCCTGGACCAGATGATGATGTCATAACCCGCTTGCCACAGCTCGATGCACCATATGCCATGTTAATTGCTCCAACTTCGCTCTCTGCCTGAATAAATACACCGCCATTTTTTAAAAGCTTTTTAGCCATATACTGCAGAAGTTCTGTCTGAGGGGTGATTGGATACCCAAAAAAACATTCACAGCCAGCCCTCAGTGCTGCCTCAGCAATGGCTTCATTTCCTTTCATAAGAATTTTCAAAGTCTACTCACCTACCTCAAACACTATATCAGGACAAACCTTATAGCAGCTTCCACAGCCAATACATGAGTTTTGGTCTTTTACTTCAACAGGATTATACCCTTTTTTGTTTATTCTGCTCCTGTCAATATACAAGATTTTCTTTGGGCAGATTTCCACGCAAAGTCCACAACTTTTGCACTTATCATACTCGATTTTGAGCTTCAACTTATCAACCTCCAAAATGGCTTCTTATCTTATTATATACCTTTTAATGGCATATACAAGAGAATATTTTTTTATCTCTTCTAAAAGCTCCTCTTCAAATAGATTCTCTTCAACTACAGTAAGAATATAGGGAATATCTTTTTTGTCAGCTACGTTTTGGATAATTTTAAGGCTTCTTATAATACTTCTGGCTTTGTTTCTGAAAGAAGATGAGAATTATTTATAATAGCTGTAATATTCATTCCCAGAATGCTCTCAATTTCCTGCATGTTCTGCAAGATTTCTTCCTCGTTTGAATTAAACGGTCTGTATATGTTGGCAACATAAAAAAGACTGTATCCTTTTTTATCAAGCAGCTCTTTGAACTGGCCAACAATTCTACTGCCAAGCTCATCTCCACCTACATCTATTATGTTGACTCCGTTTGAGTTGCTCAGTGCTTCAAAAACCCTGCCAGAAAGAACCGGAAGATCTATACTTTTGTCCTCAAAGTGTGTGGAAATAAAATTTATGTTTTTATTCTCAATAATATGCTTAATACTTCTCAGGTTATAATAAAAATTTATTACATCCGCATCAATTAAATTCACATGGAAAAACTCCCCAAGCTCCAAAGAAACATTTAATGCTATCTCACTCTTGCCACTTCCCGCCGTCCCAACAAAGATGTTTGTTTTCCTGTTGACAAAACTCAAAGGTACTGTCATGCACATTCTTTTCACCCTCATCCCCGTCACAAATTCTTCTTAGCAAATCCTTGGTAACATCTCATAATAAAGCATGTCCAAAATTCTCGTGCCGCCAAAGGTGGTTGACAGATATACTCTCTTTTCCCTACTTTCCTCCACTGTCCCAATCTCGCATGCAAACCCATTGTATTTTCTCAAAATCTCAATAGCTTTCTCTTTTTCATCCCTATTTACAATTGCAACAAACCTACCTTCACAGGCAAGATAATAGCTATCAAGCCCCAGGATATCGCACAGAGCTTTTACCTCATCTGCCACAGGTATCTTTTCTTCCTCAACCTTTATATCAAATCCAGACTTTTGGACAATCTCATTTAAAGCTGTGGCAAGCCCACCTCTTGTAAGGTCTTTCATATACGCAACATCTACTTCTTGCATCAGCTCTGAAATGACATCTAACAAAAGCCCACAGTCGGATTCTATCCTTTCTTCAAACCCAAGGTCTTCATTGTGAGAATATATGCATGCTCCGTGTCTTCCTATATCCCCACTGACAATCACAACTTGATTACTTTCTATTTTTGAAATGGAAGGCATTTTTTTGGTATCTCTTGCAACACCCAAACCGGTTGTATTTATGAATATTCCATCTGCCGCACCCTTTTCCACAACCTTTGTATCCCCTGCAACAACCTCAACTCTTGCCAAATCTGCATATTTCTTTATTGACATTGTAATCCTCTCTAAATCATCCATGGAAAATCCTTCTTCAATTATAAAAGAAACGGTAATATACTTTGGTTCAAGTCCTGCAACAGCTAAGTCATTTACCGTACCACATACAGCAAGCTTCCCAATATCTCCTCCTTTAAAAAAATATGGCTTTACTACAAATGAATCTGTTGATATTCCAACTTTCATATCGTTTAAGGAAAATATTGT
This sequence comes from Caldicellulosiruptor acetigenus, assembly GCF_026914305.1. NCBI lineage: Bacteria > Bacillati > Bacillota > Caldicellulosiruptorales > Caldicellulosiruptoraceae > Caldicellulosiruptor > Caldicellulosiruptor acetigenus. The sequence goes on from NZ_CP113866.1 coordinate 1,655,045, forward strand.
TGAATCATCGGCACTTTTCAATATTTCAGAACCAAATATTGGCTTGAAAAGGCCGTCAATCAGCTCATATGTCTGTTTCCCGCCATTGCCATGTTCCTTGCGAATAGTCCTCATCATTTCCACTTCCCGAATCTAAAGTATGCATTGCAAGAACCTTCTTGTGATACCATACACGCACCTTTTGGTGTCTGAGGTGTGCACACCTTTTCAAAAAGAGGACATTCAAAAGGCTTTAATTTGCCTGTGAGCACATCTGTACATCTGCACGCAGAATTAGAAAGACTTTCATATTCATATTTAAGCTGGACTGAAAAGGCAGAATACTCACTTTTAAGTCTCAACCCACCCCCCTCAATCAAGCCAAGTCCTCTAAAATACGCATCAGTTCTTTCAAAAAACCTCTCTATATACCTTTTAGCAACTGTGTTACCTTCTTTTTTTACCACTCTCTTGTACTCATTTTTTACAGTAAAATCATTATTTAAGATACTTTGTGTCAAACTCAGCAAAGAAAGCAAAATATCATACTTTTCAAATCCAGATATTACAGAAGGAAGTTTAAACTCCTCAACAAACCTAAATCCATCAACACCCAAGATTGTCGCAACATGTCCTGGCAGGATAAGCCCGTCCACTTTTATGTGGTCTTTTAAAAGAACTTTTAGCGGCTGGTCAATGGTTTTAAGCTCACATGCAAATTTGACATTCTTCAAACCCTTTTCCAATACCTTTTCTAGGCTTAGAGCAAATGCTGGAACTGTTGTCTCAAACCCCACTGCAGCAATTATTGCTTCTTCATCTTCGGCTATATTCTCAGCAGCATCAACCGGTGAATACATAATTTTAATCTTGGCACCTTCTGCTTTTGCCTCAGCTAAAGACATACTCTTTCCTGGAACTTTCAGTAGGTCTCCAAAAGTGTAGATAGTATAGTTCATTTTTGCAAGCTCAATGAGATTGTCTATATACCCTTCATGAGTTACGCAAACTGGGCAGCCAGGACCTGAAATAAAATCTATATATCCTTTAAAAAGAGTATGAAAACCGTTTCGGTAAATTGAAACAGTATGGGTACCACACACCTCAATTATTCTTAGCTGCCTGCCAATCTTTTCAATGTTGTTTTTTATCGTGTTAACAATAGCATTTGCCTTTTCAAGAGTTTGCATCTCTTACCTCACCAAAAAGTTTTTCTATTTCCTCGGCTTCTTTTTCATCTATTTTTTCAATTGCAACTCCTGAGTGAATAAGTAAATAATCACCCACAGCCACTTCTTTTATTAGAGACACATTTACAGTTTTCTTCAAACCTAAATAGTCAACAATAGCTTTCTTGCCATCTTCTAAAATTTCGACTACCTTTGCAGGATACCCTAAACACATATTTTTAAAACTCCCTTAACAATTTTTTAATAATTGGATTGTATAATATACTTGTCCAGCTGAAATTCCCCCATCGTTTATAGGGAAAAAAGAATTAAAATACACTTTAAAACCTTCTTTCTCAAGCAAAGATACTGTCTTTTCAAGCAAAAGCCTGTTTTGGAACACTCCACCAGATAGTACTACAATGTCTTTATTATAATTTTCTCTCAACCTCTTTGCCACTTCAACAACTATTTTTGCAACGGTGTTGTGAAATTTCGCAGAAATCAAGCTTCTGTCAGCCTTTCTTTTAATATCATTAATAATTTGTTGTAGTATATGCACAATATCTATTTCAGTTTCATGTTCAAAATTCATAACAAAATCATAAAACCCTTCTTCGGTCTTATCAGCAATACTTTCTAAAACCATTGGAATCTGGGCTTCAAAATTGTTTTTCTCACCACACCTTAAAAGCACACCAACAACATCAAATATCCTTCCAAAACTTGAGCAAAGAGGGTAATTCAGTAACCTTGCTGCCTTTACAATTTTCGAAAGAAAATTAGAATTTGCAAAATATTCCTCCGCAAAGTTTTTATCAATTTCATACGCAAAATAGTATGCCAGTCTCACAGGTTCTTTTATAGATTTTTCTCCGCCCACTAAAGGATAGTACTTTAGATGAAATGCTCTTTTCACATTGCTTTTATCAATTATAAATCCTTCACTTCCCCATATGTTCCCATCCAATCCCAAGCCTGTACCGTCAAATGCAAAGCCTATACAGCTATCTAAATTATTTTCAAGCATGCACGAAAACACATGAGCTACATGATGCTGAACATACACAATTTTTTTGTTATTTTTTTGAGCAATCTCCTCAGCAAGGGCGGTTGAAAAATAGTTTTTGTGCAAATCACAGGCAATATAATCATATTCTAAGTTGTAAAGAAAAAGAAGGTCACTTAGTGCAGACCTGTAAAAGTCTATATACTCTTTTGTGTCAAGGTCACCCAGGTATTGGCTCACAATAACCTCATCGTCTTTTTTTAAAGCAACTGTAGCCTTCTCATGACCTCCTAATGCTAAGATATTTTTCTCTACAAATTGTGTTGAAGAAAGTTTTAGTCTCAGAGGAGCAAAACCTCTTCCTGGTCTTGTCAGTACAAACTTATCTTTTACAACAAAAGCAACGCTATCATCGCATCTTCGAACTATTTTTCTGTTGTGATAGAGCACATAGTCACAGGTACCATCAAGTTTTTGAATAGCATCGCTTTCGTCAATAATCATTGGAATTCCTGAGAGGTTGGCAGAGGTTGCAATTAAAAAGTCTCTGCCTGTTTTGCTCAGGATATAGTCCAAAATAGGGGTGTACGCCCTCATTATGCCAAGGGTGTGAAGATTGCTATTCACGTGTGAAAAATGCTCAGTCTTTTTTTCAAAAAGAATTATAGGACATCGTGGAGAAGAAAAAATATCTTCTTCCATCTTATTGACATGGCAATATTTTTTTACTACTTCAATGTCCCGAGCAACAAGTGCTAAGGGCTTGCCTTCTCGTCTCTTGCTTTCAAATAGTCTTTTTACCACAATTTCATTGTATGGGTCACACACCAAGTGAAAGCCGCCTATCCCTTTTATTGCGACTATATATCCCTCTTCAATTTTTTGAGAAACAAAATCTAAAAGTTCAATTGCCTCTCCATGGATATGTTTTTTTTCAGCAAATGAAAAAAGAAAAAGTCTTGGTCCACACACAGGGCACGTTGTTGACTGCGCATTGAATCTTCTGTTGTCCGCAGTAAAGTATTCTTTTTCGCAATCACTGCAAAACTTAAATTGCTTCATAGATGTATTTTCTCTATCATATGGTAAAGTTTCAATAATTGTGTATCTTGGTCCGCAGTTTGTACAGCTAATAAATACGTTGTGATAATGTCTGTGAGATTTGTCATAAAACTCTCTTTTGCAATCCTCACATATCCCTAAGTCATAAGGAAGGACTGTTGAAATCCTATTTTTTTCACTCTCAACAATACAAAACTCTTTTTCACTCTCTACCGGTTCAATCTCATAAACTTCAATTTTCTCTAAAATAGCATTTTTAGGAAGATTAGTTATAATATGCTGTGTTATTTGCTCTGAAGTTGTATCCCCTTGAAACTCAGCCAAAACACCTTCACCAGTATTTTTTACAAACCCAGTAAGTCCAAGTTTTCTTGCAATACTATAAATAAAGGGTCGGAAACCGACCCCTTGCACAAGCCCTTTAAATATAAACCTGTACCTTTTCATAAGCATTTTCCCCTACTTTTTGAAATATGAATCTAAAAGAGTATAAAAGTAATTAACGAGGCTTTCCACACCTTCTTTTGTCCTGAACGATACCTCAAACAGTTTTAAATCTTTGTCTTTTATAGCTTCTAAACCCTTTTTGTATCTTTGCATATCAAAACCAATGGCATCCACTATATCAATCTTTGACAGAACAATAACGTCAGCTTTTTCAAACATTATAGGATATTTATATGGCTTGTCATCACCCTCTGCAGCAGAAGATACAACAACTCTCATGTTTTCTCCTAAATCAAACGACGATGGACAGATAAGATTGCCAATATTTTCAACAAAGATTACCATTTTAGGTAAAAGGTTAAGAGTATCTATTGCTTCTGCAATACTATCTGCAACTAAATGGCAGGCACCGCCTGTGTTTATCTGCAAAACTTTAACTCCGTAGTTTGCAATTTGCTCGGCATCAATTGTTGAAGCAACATCACCTTCGATTACTGCAATGTTAAATACATCTTTGAGATTTTCTATCATACACTTAATAAAAGATGTCTTACCTGCACCAGGTGACCCCATCACATTTACAATATACCATTTATTTTCATCTGCTAACCTTCTTATATTGTCGGCTGCATTTTGATTTCGCTCTAAAATATTTTTTATTACCTTTATTTCCATCTCAATCATCTACCTCTATAGACTCAATGTAAAATTCCTTACCATGTTCTGTAAGCTTGCCTAATGACAAACATTTTGGACACGTAAAATCTTTTGTTCTTTCAAAATATTCACTGCATTTTTGACAGTACAAAAGAGCCTTTTTGGTAATTATTTTGAGCTCTGCACCTTCTAAGATTGTTCCTTTTGTTAGGATATCAAAATAAAATTTTAGCGACTCGTCAATAATTCCGCTAAGCTCCCCAACTACAACTTTAATCTCTGTAACCTTTTTAAAGTCGATATTTTTCAGCTCCTCTTCTGCAATCTTTACAAGCTGCTGTGTAACAAAATACTCATGCATTTTACCATTTTCCTTCCACTTCTGCTTTAAGCTTTAGCCAAAGTCTCCTATTTAACTATTAGTTGCAGCAGCCTGCGCCTTTGGCTGCACTTCATCTTTTACTTCCTGCTTTTTGATGTAAAACTCTTTATAAGTGGTTGGAACGTTAAATTGCTCTTTTGAAATTAAACACTTTTTAGGACAGGACTCAACACATACATTGCAGAGCACGCACTTGTACTGATTTAGCTGCCATGTCCTTGAGTTTCTATCCACCACTATCGCATTTGAAGGACATTTTCTCTGGCAAATACCACAAAAGATACATTTCTCTATCTCTATCTCAAGGCTTCCTCTTGTATCTTTAAAAAATGGCCTCTTTTCCTTCGGATAAAGCCTTGTTGCAGGCTTTGAAAACAGGTTATCAAAAACATTTCTAAGCATCCCAAACATTTTACCATCCCTCTTTTACAAAAACTTTTTTACCTTTCGGTACACGAAATACATGGGTCGATTGTCAAAACAAGCATTGGAACATCTGCAAAATCCACACCCTGAAGCATCTTCACAAGCGCAGGAATATTTGCAAATGTTGGTGTTCTGATTCTGAGCCTTTCTAAGTTCTTTGTCCCGTTTGCCTTTATATAATATACATCTTCTCCTCGTGGCTGTTCAACCCTTGAAATAACCTCACCGTTTGGAAATCCTTTGACCGGCGTTGAAATCTCACCTTCTGGCATCTTAGATATAGCCTGACGAATAAGGTCAATTGACTGATAGCACTCGCGAAGTCTCACTTTCAGTCTTGCATAGCAGTCTCCGTCATTTTCCACAACAGGTTCAAAGTCAAGCTCTCCATATGCTGCATATCCAAGGGTTCGTAGGTCCATACTAATTCCGCTTGCCCTTGCCATTGGTCCTACACAGCCAAGCTCGTAAGCTTCTTGCTTGCTCAGAACTCCAACACCTACAAGTCTTTTCTTGACTGTATAATCGTTCAAAAACGAACCTTCTATCTTCTTTAGCTCCTCTTCCAATTTTGCAAGGTTATTTAAAATGAACTTTTGCTTATCAAGGTCTATATCTCTTCTAACCCCACCAATTATATTTGTGGAAATTATAACTCTTGAACCTGCTGTTGCTTCCATAAGATCCATCACAAGCTCTCTATTTCTCCAGCACTGCATAAAAAGACTTTCAAAACCAAAAGCGTCAGCCAATAGCCCAAGCCACAAATGGTGGCTGTGAAGCCTGTGAAGCTCTGCCCAAATAACTCGCAAATACCTTGCTCTGTCGGGCACTTCAATGCCCATTAGCTCTTCAATTCCCTGGCAATAAGCCAAAGCCTGCTGAAAACTGCATATACCACAAACTCTTTCAACTACATATATGTTCTGATTTATATCCTTTTCCTCAGCAAGTTTTTCAAGTCCTCTATGAACATAACCTATTGCAGGTATCGCTTCAACAACTTTTTCGTCCTCTAAAACAAGCCTAAGCTGCAGAGGTTCCGGCAAAACAGGATGCTGTGGACCAAACGGAACTATTGTTCTTTTCCCCAAAGCCTTCTTACTCTCCTTTCTTCACTTTTACCACTGGCTTTTTGCGCATAGGAGATTCTAAATCTTCTGTTATCATGAACTTTCCTTCGTAATCAATCAAAAGATTTTCAAATTCTATGCCAAACAAATCTTTTATCTCATTTTCAACAAACACAGCTGCAAAATATATGTCCGAAATAGAAGGAACTTTTTCTTCAGATGCTATAGTAACTCTTATATTTGTTACTTGGTAATCCTTATCAAAATGATAGATTATATCAAACCTTCCATCGCCCAAATCAACACATGTTGCAGTAACAAATCTATACCCATCTGCTTTTAAGGCTAAAACTTCTTTCCTCAAATCCTCTTTCTGAAGTTCTTTAAGATTTTGCAACATTCAAAATCTCACCCTTTTTCATATTCTTTTTCTTCTCTTCTAAAAGCTGTGCAGCCTTTAATATTCCTTCCATGATAGCCTCCGGCCGTGGCGCACACCCAGGAACATACACATCAACAGGAACAACTGTATCAGCACCGCCAAGGGTATTGTAACATTCTTTGAATATCCCGCCAGAGCACGCACATGCTCCAATTGCTACAACAGCTTTTGGATGCGGCATCTGTTCATAGATTGTCTTTAAAACTCTTGCGTTTCTGTGGTTGACAGATCCTGATACAACTAATATATCAGCATGTTTGGGATTACCTACATTTATAATTCCAAATCTCTCAACGTCATATACAGGTGTTAACGTTGCCAGTATTTCTATATCACAGCCATTGCAGCTGTTACAATCATAGTGAACAATCCATGGAGACTTTTTCAATGCCTTTCTGAATAACACTTTTTATTTTCACCCCTGTTTTTTATAATAACCTATACTTTATATATACCCAAATAAGATTGACAAGCGCAAAACCAAATGCTACTGACCAAGTAAGCCGTAGCATTATCTTCCATGTAAGCCTTGCTGAGATATTGTCAATTACAATCTCTAAAAAGTAGCAAATTAAAATTGCTACTATCGCGACAAAGATGTTTTTTGCAAAAAATAGCCACACAAAAAGAAGTAAAAGCACAAGCTCGTACCAGTGACCAAGCTCAATCAAGCCAAGAACAGGGCCTGCAAACTCTGTTGTAATGCCCTTTACAAGTTCCTGATGACCATGGTGTGAAGTTGATAAATCAAACGGAGATTTTCGCAGCTTAATAGTCAAAACATAGCTGAATGCTATGAAGATAAATGGCAAATCTAATATCAAAAGGCTTCTGTGTTTCAAAATATCTTCTATATTGAAACTCCCAGTCACAAAGTAAATTGCTACTATCATAGCAATTAAAACAGGCTCATATGCAAGTACAGATATCAATTCCCTGTGAGCGCCTATCCTTGAATATGGCGAATTTGTTGCCATTGCTCCAAGAATGAGCGCTGTTGTAGCAAATGCAAGAATAAATAAAATCAAAAGAAGGTCCATCTTGAGCACAAACATCACAACTGCAACAATGTTAAACATTAGAAACAAAAATGCATATAAAATCTGAGTGTTCGAAACAACAATGGTCTCTTTTGAAAATAGTTTAAAAAGGTCGTAAAAAGGCTGCAAGATAGGCGGTCCAAACCTGTTTTGCATTCTTGCTGTTATTTTGCGGTCAATCCCAGTTAAAAGTCCGCCAACTATAGGCGAAAGTACCACAGCTGCAAGTGTAATCAAAACCTGATTCACTTTAAAATCACCCCAAACATTATTGCGATTAATGCAATTGAAAGAACATTTACAACAAGCGTTACTGTTTTCTCATTTGTCAGTGTTTCAAAATAATAATTTTTGAATTCAAACGGCACAACTTTATCTTTTTCACCTCTGAAAGCAAAATTGTCCGAGTTTTCACATGACATATACACAGGTACATATCTTTTTGGCTTAAACAACCTATATATTAGAGCTCCCAGAACAACTGCTGCTACCAGCACACCAAAAAATACAAGAGGATTAAATCCAAAGAAATCTTTCACATACAAATCTTTTATATTGCTGCTGCTTACCCCTGAATACCTTGCAAAAGAAGACTTGAAAAACGGTACAACAAATTTGTTGGTAAACTGGGTCAAAAAGATGCTTACCAAAACTACAAGTGCTGATATAACCATTAAAGGAATATGTCTTAAAAATTCAAATTTTTCAACCTTGTTTTTCTCTTTGCCATCAGAAAGAACCTTGCCTATGAATTTAGTCCAGAAAACCACTGTAAAAGCACTTCCCAAGATTATCTCAAGCATTGCAACTATATTTTGAGTTGACACCTCAATAGCAATCCATTTTGTAATTAAAACGCCAAATGGCGGAAGCAGCATTGACACACTTCCTAAAAGAGTCAAGAAAGCTACAATTGGCATTTTGTACTTGATTCCGTCCATATCCTCTATGTTTCGGGAACCTATACCCTGTTCTATTGAGCCAACGCACAAGAACAAAAGCGCTTTAGACACACCATGCAAAACTATCAAAAGTGCAGCTGCATATATCGCATATCTGTGTGCTATTGATGACAACGCAATTATAAGACCCAGGTTAGAAATTGTGGAGTACGCCAACACTCTTTTTGCATTTGACTGGAAGATAGCCAAAAGCGCTGCTGACACAAAAGTAAAAGCGCCTGCCACTGCAACTATTCCTCCCAGCCATGTATCAATAAATACCGGTGATAATCTCAAAACTAAGTAAACACCTGCTTTTACCATTGTGCTTGAGTGAAGCAGAGCAGACACAGGTGTTGGTGCCACCATAGCACCAAGTAGCCAGCTCTGGAATGGCATCTGCGCAGACTTTGTAAATGCTGCCAAAGATAAAAATGCAATTGGTATCATCAAAATACTGCTGTCTTGTGAAGATATAATCTCATTCAAAGCAACTGTGCCAGATTTATAGTACATAAATATTATACCTATAACAAAGCTAAGCCCACCTATCGAATTTAAAAGAAGAGCTCTTGTTGCATTTTTGATGCTCTCTTCATTCTGGTCATGAGAAATTAGCAGGAACGAACAGAGTGTGGTAATTTCCCAGAAAAAGTATACCCACAATATGTTGTTTGAAATCACAAGACCGTTCATTGCACCTAAAAAGAGCATGATTATTGCAAAAAATATGTTTTGTCTGCTCTTTTCAAGATGAAGGTGTTTCTCATGCTCATCCATATAAGAAAGTGCAAATATTGCAATCAGCGGCCCTATTATGTTTATCAAAAGAAGCATAATAAGGCTCAAGTGGTCAACAAAAAATACATTTTCAACCTCTAATTTTCCTACTTTAAATTCAAACACGAACATTAAAACAAATTGCAAAATGGCAAGAAGGCTTATAAGCTTGTTCTTAAGGTTTGTAGCAATTAAAAAGATTATTGCTAACAGAAAATAGTCAGCAAATGTTATAAGATACTCAAGTACAGAATTTAAAGAATGAGAAAGTTTGATTGATTTATCACCCTGTGAAATAGAGTATAAAGCTACAACAATTAATATTGCAGACATCAAAAAAACAATAGCTTTTCTAAAACTGCTATTGTTAATAAGAAGAATAAAAAGTGCTGCTATCATGGGTAGAAAAATTAGGAGTAAATAGATGCTCGCCATCTGTTTCTTTCTTGCCCCTTTCTATTTGTGATGATAAACTATTGCTATTAAAGATTATAGCATATAATCTTTGTCTTGTATACAGTATGCAAAAGTTAATTTGTTAACAAACTCCAGAATACAGGTGAAATTCTTACTATTTTTTGTTCAACATTTTAAAAGAAGGTGAGAAGTCTTGATAAAATTAATTGCACTGGATATTGATGGAACACTTTTAGACGATAGAGGTTGTATTCCTCAAATAAACAAAGAGTTTTTAAAAATTGCTGCTCAAAAGCATAAAGTCAGAATAGTACTTTGCACGGGAAGAGGCGCTTCAGCCTTTAAAATTGCAAAAGATTTAGAGCTGCCATGTTCATTAATCTCGGCAAATGGTGTTTATGTCTTCGAAAATCCTAATTTTCCACCTATTATAAAAAATTATCTCACAGAAGCTCAGAAGAAAGCATTAATTGGATTTCTTGATAATAATCATTTTGAAATAGACTACTATATCGTACTGGGATATGAGCAAGATTTTCAGATGATTTATAAAAAGAGAACCAATTATGATAGCTATTTTCTAAGCTTTGTAAATGGCCGCAAACAATTTAAACCTACATATCCGGCGGAGAAGCTTTCAAAGTTTTTAGAGTACCCTATTAGCCATATTGGAATTGTGGGCAAATATGAAAAACTTAAAGAGATTAAAGAAATCCTTAAAACCCTTGAGCTCAATTGCAATATTATTCTTTACTATGCATCAGACAACAAAGAATATGCTTTTTTAGAAGTCTTGAGCAAAGATGCATCAAAAGAAAAAGCCCTTTTGCAATTTATGAGCTATATAAATATTTCACCTGAAAACTTAATGTCAATTGGTGATAACTTCAACGACGTCGGAATGTTCAAAATCTCTGGTATAAGCGTGGCAGTTGCAAATGCACCGGAGGAAGTAAAAAAAGCTGCAAAGTTTGTAACCTCCAGAACAAATAATGAAGGTGCAGTTGCTGAAGCTATTGAAAGGTTCATAATTAAAAGGGATGGGTAAACTATGAACCGCCCATCCCTTTTTATATTTTCTGAGCCTCTATTTATTGTAATTTTCATTTATATACTCCACAGCATCAGCTATAGCCTTTGCAACGGCATCTTTAAAACTATCGCTCAGAAGAAGGTCCAAATCTTGAGGGTTTGTCCCAAATGCAACCTCAACCAACACAGCTGGCATAGAGGAAGTTCTCAGCACAGCCAAGTTGGGTCTTTCCATAATACCCTTGTTCTGTGTGCCAACCTGTTTGACTATGCTGTCAAGTACTATCTGGGCAAACTGCTTGTCTGGAATGATTCCATTTTGCTGTTTCTCTTTATACAAAACCATTGTCCCACGCACAGATGAATTATCAATTGCGTTGTTGTGAATGGAAATAAACAAATCTGCATTTAAACTATTTGCCATCTTTGTTCTGTCATAAAGATCCACAAACTCATCTTTTTCACGCGACATATAAACTTCATAGCCACGGTTTTTGAGCTTTTCCTTAAGTCTTAATGAAATATCTAAATTAAAATCTTTCTCATAATAAGTTACCTTTTTGCCATCTACTACTTTGGTGTATATAGCACCTGGGTCCGAACCCCCATGACCTGGGTCAATGAATATCTTCAATCTCTTCTGAGGTTTTTGTAATTTTTGTGAAAAACTTATTGTGATATTACTTCCACCTTTGCTTATGTTTGCTATGTAGTTAGGATTAATTTGAATGTAAACAATGCACTTGTCCTGCTGATAAACAGAATATACAGTTGTCACAACTGAGCCTTGTAAAGAATACACATCGTCTGCAATGGTGATAGGATATTGGCTTTCAAGTCTTATGGTGTTGCTACTTTGGTCGTAAAAATAGTTTATCTGAGAGACAAAAGGCGAACTCAAAACAAGGCTGGATGGCGGATTTACTTTTAAGCTTGAATACTGGTCAGCAAACACTACTTCTAACTTTCCATCCAGTTTGTTTAAAACAAAGACCTTTGCCCTGGAAGAAAAGACAATTTGAACATTGTTCTGGTCAACATTTGATACTACATAATAATCCACTTTACTATCGTTTACCTGATAAAAATTACTTAGCTGACTGGATGCTTGAGCCCCCTTCAAATTCAAAACTATAAACGACTGGTCTGCACGGTAAATATCGCTTACAACTGTTGGAAAAACATCAAGTTGTGCAACTGTAAAACCATCCGAAGGTATAATATCTATTTTCTGAATTACATATACTGGAGAAGGGGTTATAGTTGAATTCTGTGCATCTTGATTTTGAAAATCTTCACTGCTGTCAACATTTGTGTATACCGGTAAATTTATTGGCAGCTCTATTTCAATCTTTATTTGACTGCCCAGATTGGTTACTTTGTAATCCTTTATAAGAGTTGAATCATAATCAATTACAATGCGTGTAAATAGACTACCATTTGTATCCTTGTTTTGGGCATGTCTTATTCTGAAGATGCCACCTTTGTTTATTTCTATTTTGTTATTTTGTACATTATCAATACTATTTGAAATATCTAAAACTATCCTATCAGGATTGGAAAGCTTGTAGTCCTTGAAAGATACATTTTTGGTAGCTGAAATATTCAGCACAAACTTACCACTCTCTACACTGTACTTTATATCAGTGATGTAGATTGGGTCTTGCGCTCCTTTTGGCAAACCATTTCTCGAAGCAAGAGTATTTTTTTGCTGACTTTGTTTGGAAGGCAACGTCGCAGTTTTTGGCTTGTTAACATTCAAATTTACAAGCTTTTTTGTTTTATCAATATAACAAGAATAGCCAAAAATAGAAGCTATATCTTTTACTAAGATGTATGACTTACCACCACTTACGAAAATCTTAGCTGAAAGATTTTTTTTGTTTTTGTTATAGTAGTAATATGCCTTATCAACATAGAACTGATATGTATCTTTCGCCTTTTTAACCAAGATAGATTTAGATTTTGAATCGTAAGAAAGGCTAAACCCTTTTAACTTGAAAAAATCAGCCAGCGTCACGTAAACATTGCCTTTGCTCTCTAAGGTTTTAATAGAAGAGATGAGCTTTCCTTCGACATAGAGCTTGTACGAGGTGGCAGCAAAAGCAGATACAAAAATCAATATGAAAACTGTTATTGCAGCTACCAGAACTTTTATTTTTTTCATCCCAGAACCTACCCCGCAGAAAATGTAATTTATAGGTATATAATACCCCATTTTGTCGAACAAATCAATTTAAATATTTGCCAACGTATTGTATTTTTATGCACGGTGTTGTATAATTATTTGCATAGTTACAGATAACATCTTAAATAACAAAGAGGAGATGACCAAGTTGATAAAAGCAAGTATCATAGGTGCATCAGGATATGTGGGATTAGAGCTCATTCGACTTTTGTTAAGACACCCTGAAGTTGAAATTGCATCCATCATATCATCAAGTAGCAACCAGCTTTCTATTGATAAAACAAACCCTCAGTTTAAAAAGGTTTCAAACCTTGTATTTGAGGAATTTAAAATAGAAGCTATAGAAGAGGCAGATGTAATATTTTGTGCCTTGCCGCACGGTATTTCACAGGAATATGTCAAAATAGGATATGACCTTGGCAAGGTTGTGATTGATTTAAGTGCTGATTTTAGATACAAAGATTTGCAAAGATATGCAAAAGATTATACTGAGCACAAATACCCCGAACTTTTGCAAAAAAGCGCATATGGACTTTGTGAAATAAACAGGGGGGAGATTAAAAACGCTCAGATCATTGGAAATCCAGGATGTTATCCAACAAGTGCAATACTTGGCCTTGCTCCTCTTTTGAAAAGCAAGCTCATAGACAAAAATAGTATAATAATAGACTCAAAGTCAGGCGTTTCTGGTGCAGGTAAAAAATCTGACTTTGCATATAGTTTTTGCGAACTTGATGAAAATTTCAAAGCATATTCGGTTGCAAAACACAGACATACAAGCGAAATTGAAGAGAAATGCAGTTTGCTATTTGGTGAAGATTTGAATTTATCATTTACACCACATCTTCTGCCTGTAAAAAGAGGAATACTATCAACTATATATGCTACTGTTGTTAAGAATATTGATAAAAGAGATCTTGTCGAAATTTATAATGAATTCTACAAAGATCAATACTTTGTTCGTATTTTTGAAGATGAGCTACCTGAACTAAAGTACGTAAGAGGAACAAACTTTGTAGACATTGGATTTGAGATTGATAAGAAGACAAATAGAGTTATTATAATCTCATGCATTGACAATCTCATAAAAGGTGCTGCCGGCCAGGCAATTCAGAATATGAATATAAGATTCTCTCTTGATGAAAAAACGGGACTTGTAATGGTGGGAGAATATTTTTAAAAATAATTAGAATGAAGGGATGAAGGGACATGTACGAAGAAATGGACACTCTGATTGAAAAAGCAAGCATATTAATAGAAGCTCTTCCCTACATACAAAAGCTCTATGGTAAGACTGTTGTGATAAAATATGGCGGGAATGCTATGATAAATGAAAAGCTTAAAAACTGGGTTATGGAAGATATAACTTTGCTCAAATACATTGGTGTAAATCCAATAGTTGTTCATGGCGGTGGACCAGACATAAATTCAGTCCTCAAGAAGCTCAATGTTGAAAGTCAGTTTGTCAATGGGCTCAGAGTAACAGATATGCAAACCATGGAAGTTGCTCAAATGGTTCTGGTAGGAAAGACAAACAAAGAACTTGTATCAATGCTAAACCAAAAAGGGGGAAAGGCAATAGGTATTTGCGGAATTGATGGAAATTTAATTCAAGCACGAAAACACTATGAGTATGTAAATGGTGAAAAAGTTGACTTAGGTTACGTTGGAGAGGTTGTGTCAATAAACGCAAAGGTTTTAGAAATGCTTGCCAAGGATGAATACATACCTGTTGTTGCACCAATTGGTGTTGGGGAAGATGGCACAAGCTACAACATTAATGCAGATACTGTTGCTGCTGAGATTGCAAAGGCAATAAAGGCTGAAAAGTTAATGTTTATGACAGATGTGGAAGGATTAAAGTATGATAAAAACAGCAAGGAAATAATTTCAGCAATAAGTGCAGACGAAGTTTTAAAGATGATTGATGAAGGCAAGATTGATGGCGGGATGATTCCAAAGGTTTTAGGATGCATTGATGCACTAAAGCACGGTGTCAATCGCACACACATTCTTGATGGAAGAATTCCCCACTGTATTTTGCTTGAGATATTCACAGATAAAGGCATTGGAACAATGATTCATCTGTGAAAATTTTGTTTGTCAGTTATAAACAAACGGGGCTTTATCCTTCTTTGACTACAGCCCCGTTTATTTATGGTACTTTGTCCCATAAATAATTGACAATCCTCTGTAAATCTGTTCATAAAGTAAGACTCTAAAAAGCTGATGAGGAAAAGTGAGTTTTGAAAATGAGAGAAGCAAATCAGCTCTTCTTTTCACTTCATTTGAAAGACCGTTGGAACTGCCAATGATAAAAGTAATATCCTTACTTCTATTCATGTTTTTCCTTAGAATCTCAGAAAATTCTTCTGATGAAAACTCAATTCCATTAACATCACACGCAATTATAAATTCGTCTTTCTTTATATGCTTTAAAATCTTATCAGCTTCTTTTTCTAAAAGCGTTTCTATATTGGAATATTTATTTTCATCTTCTTCTTTTATCTCTATTTCTTCGACTTTTACCCACCGCGAAAGTCTTTTTTTGTACTCTTCACATGCCTGTAGAAAATACTTCTCTTTTATTGTTCCAACACTGATTATTCTTATCATATATCATCCACTTTCGACAAAAGTTTGTCAATAAGATAACTCAGTTCATCTCTGCACCTTCTGTACTCTTCTATATTCCCACCATACGGGTCGACAACATCCAATTCTTTTTTGTCATCCAAGACATATTCTTTTAGAGTAAACACCTTGTCCATAACACCGGGGTACATCTTTGTAATTACTTCTTTATGATACCTTTCCATTGTCAAGATAAGAGTGCTTTCTTTTATCATCTCCTCATTTATAAGTCTTGACACATGCGATGAAATGTCAATACCAAGTTCACTCATCACTAATATAGCATTTTTTGAAGCCTTCTGTGGGAAAAATGCAGAAAGCCCTGCTGATTCAACTTCAATGTTATCAATGTTCATCTTTTTTAGTTTTTCCTTTAAAAGATGCTCTGCCATTGGACTTCTGCAGGTATTACCTGTGCACACAAAAAGTATTTTCTTTTTCAATATCACAACACCTCAACAATATTGTTTGCGGCTGCTTTGTAAAGTCTATTTTCCAAAGCAAGAAATTCTAAGTCAAAATCTCCCCACTCACAAAGTATATAATCAACACCAAGTTGATTGAATTTTCTGAGTATCGAAAAAAGATTTCTCCCACACTCTTCTGCATCAAACATGCTCCCTAAAATGAGTTTGTACTGCGAATCAAAATTGTGAGCTGTCTCATAAAAGCACAAAATCCCAACATTGTAGCCTTTAAACTCTAACTTCTTTTTCATCTCATTTATCTTGTCAATCCTCTTATCAATTCTTCCTTTTACTATTATGAGCTTGGCATCAGGTGCATAGTGCTTGTACTTCATGCCAGGCGACCTTGGCACAGTTCCAGTTAGTCCTTCCACCACCGCTTTGCTATACTCTATATCGCCAAGCACCTCTTTCAAAGCAAAATACGAAATAGCGCCAGGTCTTAAAATCACAGCTTTTTCCCCGCTCAAATCTACTACAGTTGATTCAAGTCCAAAAGAACATTTGCCTCCATCTATTATGACATCCACCTTACCCATCAGGTCCTCTATCACATGCTTGGCTTCTGTCGGACTTGGTTTTCCAGAGACGTTTGCTGACGGTGCTGCCACTGGTATGCCGGAAAGTCGTATAAGTTCAAGCGCGATTTTATTTGCAGGCATTCTAACACCAACCGTTGAAAGACCTGCAGTGACATTCTCTGGTATAACATCTTTTTTGGGCAGAACAATTGTAAGCGGTCCTGGCCAAAATCTTTCTATGAGCATATAAACCCTTTCATCTGTAATTTCAGCACACATCTCAAACATATCTTTTGAAGATACATGAACAATCAGTGGATTGTCCTGAGGTCTTCCTTTAGCCCAAAAAATCTTATCCACCGCGTCTTTTAAGAGAGCATTTGCTCCAAGACCATAAACAGTTTCTGTTGGAAAGGCAACAAGCCCACCTTCTCTCAATATCAAAGCTGCTTTTTCAAGCTTTTTATAATCTATACCTTCTTTTGCATCAATGATAATTGTCATAATTCCAACCACTCCAAAAGTAATAATGCTATAATAATGCCTATCATGTTTGAGATTGTTGCCATTTTAATATTTTCTTTTCGACTATATTCTGGAATAAGCTCATTCATCACAACATACAACATTGCACCTGCTGCACAAGCAAGACAGCCTGCTACCACATACTTGTTAATATAGCTTATCACACTTCCAACCAAACACCCAATACCTGTTGGAACTCCTGACAATATTGCATATCTTAATATTTTTATTTTACTCTGCTTAGCCATCTTCAAAGGTAGCGAAAGAGCAAATCCTTCTGGAATATCGTGAATTATTATCATAATTCCTACTAAAATCCCAAAACTCTTTTCTACAGCAAAGCTACTTCCTATCGCTAATCCTTCAGGAAAGTTGTGAAGAGAGAGAGCAACTAAAATAAGTATTCCACTTTTGAGATATCTGTTCTGTGAAAGTGAATATTTCATTGTCAATGCTCTTTCCAATATCCCAATCAAAAAATATGAAGCAATCAATACTAAAATACATAAGAGCAAATTTGAAATACTCACAGCTTCAGGGATAAGCCCAAAGCAAATTAAACCAAGCATAAGTCCTGATGTAAAGCCAATTAAAGAGTCTTTAATATTCTCATCATTTAAAGGCAAGACCAAACCCGCCAGAGCACCAACAAATGCTCCAGCTATTCCACAAAAAAAAGCAAAAAGGTTGAAAAACAAAAAATCTATTTTCAACAAAGCAACTTTAAAATTAACCAATTTCATTTAAATATTATGAGAATTTTATCCCTTTTATAAACACTTCAAGCACATGTCTTAGCAAATCCTCTTATCTTACAGGTTCTGCTTTGCTGTATACCGTTCTCAGTATCACAATTGTAACTCTTCTGTTGAGCGCTCTTCCTTCTGGTGTCTTATTAGAAGCAATTGGTCTGTACTCACCATAGCCAACAACAGAAAATCTCTCGGGCCTTACCTTTGAAACTCTTAAAATTTCCTGCAAAACAGATGTAGCTCTTGCTGTTGAAAGTTCCCAGTTAGAATAAAAGTATTTGTTATGAATAGGGACGTTGTCTGTGTGTCCCTCAATTCTGATATTGTTATTTGGAACTTTCTCTAAAATCTTTGCAATCTCATGCACAACTTCCTTTGCCTGGGGTGTAAGCTTTGCAGAACCTGTGTCGAATAACACATCTTTAAGTAAGATTGATAATCCTCTCTCTTCCTGTATCACAAGAACTTTGCCCTCAATACCATGTTCTTTTATAAGCCCTAAAACCTGTTTCTGTATGTCATTTATGAGTTCTTCCTCAGTCATCTGCTTATTTTTTGTTGCCCCGCCAACATCAGTGTTTGTTCCTTTGACATTCTTTCCAGATAATCCTTCCAATATAGAGGGACCAGAGTTTTCAAAAATATAGGCTGTACCTTTCAAAACAGATGTTAGGGATTCTGTGAAGTTCTTAAATTTGTCCATGTCAAGCTTGCTCATGGAATACATGACAATAAAATATATGAGCAGAAGTGTAATCAAATCTGCATAGGTAATAAGCCATCGTTCATGGTTCTCATGGGCTGGTTCTTCCATACGCTTTCTTGCCATTTACTTTTTACCCCCCAACAGTTGCGCCTGCTGGCTCTTGAGCTTGGCTTTGTTTCTGACCAGCTTCTTTTAGCATTCCACCAATCTTTTCTCTGAGTATTCTTGGGTTTTCACCAGCCTGGATTGACAAAAGTCCTTCCACAATTATCTCATTTAACATTCTCTCCTGCTTAGCTTTTGTCTTTATCTTTTTACCAAAGTTGAGCCAGATAAGGTTAGCAGATGAAACACCATACAAAGTTGCAACAAATGCAACAGCTATAGCTGGGCCAAGCTCATCTGGATTTGTTAAGTTTGAAAGCACAGAAATAAGACCCATAACAGTACCGATGATACCCATTGTAGGAGCATATCCACCTGCTGCCTCAAATACCTCAGCAGCCTCTTTAAGCTCATCTTCAGCAAGGTAAACTTCCCTGTCCAAAATATCTCTAATCACTTCACCTTCAATACCATCAACAACAAGCCCCAAACCCTTTTTCAAAAGCGGATTTTGAATGTTGGGAATCTCCTGCTCCAAAGCCAAAAGTCCTTCTTTTCGTGCTCTGTCAGAAAGCTGGACAAGCTGTTCAACAACACTTGCAAAGTCAATCTTCTTGTCCATAAAAACCATTTTAAGATGCTTCACAGCAGTTTTTATCTGTGACATTGGAAATGATACAAGCACTGCTGCAATTGTCCCACCAAAAACAATCAACGCAGCTGAAATCTGTAAAAGTTTTGCAGGATTACCTTTCTCAATAATAAATGCAGTCAAAAGAGAACCAAATCCCAATATCAACCCGCCAATTGAAAGAATATCCATCTTTTATCATCATCCCTTTTCTGGTTATAATTTTGCGCGCTTAATTATATAATTTATCGGCATTTTAGCCTACTTCTTTTAATCTCTCTGTCTGAAAATGAGTAATCAGCGCATCGATAATCTCATCAAGCTCACCGTCTAAAACCTGCTCAAGCTTGTACAAAGTAAGTCCAATCCTGTGGTCTGTAACACGTCCCTGAGGAAAGTTATATGTTCTTATTCTTTCACTTCTGTCACCCGTTCCAACCTGGCTTCTTCTTTGACTTTCTATTTCTTTTTGCTGAATGCTCTGATAATAGTCATAAAGCCTTGCTCTTAGTATCTTCATTGCCCTGTCCCTGTTTGCATGCTGCGACCTTTCGTCCTGGCAGGTTACAACAATTCCTGTTGGCTTGTGAACAATCCTGACAGCCGACTCTGTCTTGTTTACATGCTGACCTCCTGCACCGCCTGCCCTGAAGGTGTCTATCTCAAGGTCCTCTTCTCTTATCTCCACTTCAACATCCTCAACTTCTGGCAAAACCGCAACAGTTGCTGTTGATGTATGAATTCTTCCGCCTGATTCTGTCACAGGTACTCTCTGAACCCTGTGAACACCACTTTCATATTTTAGCCTGCTATATGCACCTTTTCCGCTTATCATGAAAATCACTTCTTTAAACCCGTCCAAATCACTCTCACTTGTTGACATCACTTCTACCTTCCAGTTTTTCCTCTCTGCATATCTTGAATACATCCTGAAAAGCTCGGCTGCAAAAAGTGCTGCTTCCTCGCCACCTGCACCTGCTCTTATCTCCATTATAACATTTTTTTCGTCGTTTGGGTCCTTGGGCAAAAGGAGAATCTTGAGCTGTGTTTCAACAATCTCTTTCTGTTCTTTTGCATGATTTAGCTCTTCTTTCACAAGTTTTTCAAAATCCTCGTCAAGGTCTGTATCTAAAAGCTCTTCAGCCTCTTTAATGGTATTTAAAATTCTCTTGTATTCTCTGAACTTTTCCACAATTGGCTGAAGATTGCTGTGTTCTTTCATGAGTTTTTGCCACTCTTGTGGTTGGCTTATTATCTCAGGGTCTGCAATCTTTTTCTCAAGCTCTAAATATTTTTCCTCGATTACTTGAAGCTTCTCTATCATTCAATCACCCCATCCAATATATTTTTACCCATTTAGTGCAAAGATACATCTTTCAATATTATTCAAATCATTTCTTGACTTTATATTCTTATAACCGTTTTGCTCTAAAATTCTTTTAACTTCTTTAGCCTGTGAAAATCCAACTTCAAAAATAATATAACCGCTATCTTTGAGATATAGCTTTGCTTTGTTTGCAATCTCTTTGAAAAACCAAAATCCATCCTCTTCGGAAAACAGAGCTATATGCGGTTCTTTTAAAACCCGTTGGTCAAGTTCAAAAATTTCATCCTTAGAGATATAAGGCGGATTGCTAAGGATGGCATCAAATTTAAGATTTTGAGGAATATTCTCAAATAAGTTGCTTCTTATGAACGAAATCTTATTTTCTACACCATTTAATTTAGCATTCTTCCTTGCAACCTCAAGCGCTCTTTCTGAAATATCAACAGCTAAAACATTGCAATCTAAAAATTTGCAAAGAGCCACTGCAATGCAGCCACTACCCGTGCCAATATCTAAAAAGTATAGATTCTTCCTACCTTTAAAGATTTCTATAGCAACCTCTACCAAAACCTCTGTGTCAAATCGCGGAATCAAAACATTCTCATCAACATAAAATTCAAAACCCATAAAGAAAGCTTTATTTGTACAATACTGAAGAGGATAGCCTTGCAAATATCTGGAAATAGCATTTACAATCTTTTCATATTTGTCTTGTCTTACCGGTAAACCTTTATTTAGAATAACTTCTGCTTTATCAATACCAAGTATCTGCGAAACCATCATAAGAGCAATCTTCTTATAGTCTTCTTCTTTCTTTTCACAATAATCTCTTAACATTAAAGCAGCTTCATTCAAAACCTCGCCAATGGTCTTTAACCTACCACTCATCAAGCTTTTTATCCTCCGGAACTACCTCTTTTAATGCCTCAATTGCAACTTCTATCTGCTTTTCGTCAGGTTCTTTTGTTGTAATGTTCTGAAGCCAAAGCCCAGGATATGAGATTATCTTCGCTAAAATACTTTCACTTTTCCCAGCCCATCTTATTATCTCATATGATATACCAACAATTACAGGAAGAAGTAAAAGTCGTATTAGAGTTCTCATAACAACAGATTGCCAGCCGGAAATAGTAAAAATAATTATACTGATAATTATCACAATGAACAAAAAGCTTGTTCCGCATCTTGGATGATGTGTAGAATATTTTTTTATACTCTCAATAGTCAGCTCTTCACCATTTTCATATGCAAAGATTGTTTTGTGTTCTGCCCCGTGATACTCAAAAACCCTTTTTATCTCTTTCATCTGGGATGCAAATAAAAGATAAAGAATAAAAATTATTACTCTTACTATCCCCTCTATCATGTTTTTCCAAAAACTATTTAGTTCAAAGCTTTTGAATATTTCCACAGACCAAGTAGGTATATAAAAAAATAGAAGGATTCCGAGAAGCAAGGATACTACTACAGAAAAATAAATAGCTATATCGGTGATACCAAGCTTTTGGAAAAACTTTTTTTCAAATAGTCTGTCCACAAAATCTTTCTGTTTTTCTTTTTCTTCATCTGGCAACTCTTCTAATGCAATGTCAGCAGATTTCATCAAAGCTTTTGTTCCAAGAACCATCTGCTCAAATAAGATAAATACTCCTCTTACAAAAGGAATCTTTTTAAGTTTGTTTGTATCATCAATGGTTAAATCTTTTACCTCTTTGTAAAGCTCTCCATTCGGTTTTCTTATAACAATTGAAATTTTCTTGGGTCCTTTCATCATTATACCTTCTATCAGAGCCATTCCACCGATAGTAGTTTTTTTCATACTCATCTTCCTATCTTTGTTAATTTATAAAATAAAAAGGATTAGCACAGGCTAATCCTCTTCAGAAGTAGCACTCTTTTTCTATTTCTGTTCAAGTCCATATTTTTTCATAAACCTTTCTACCCTACCTGTTGTATCAACAAATTTTTGTTTACCTGTAAAGAATGGATGGCACTTTGAGCAAATTTCCACATGGATTTCTTTTTTGGTTGAACCAGTGATAAATGTCTCACCGCATGCGCATCTGACAACTGCATCATGGTAATATGTTGGATGAATTCCTTCCTTCATTGCTTTCACCTCCTGCAAAATTTATACAAATTTTTGTTGTTTCCCAAAATCAATAACTTGTTCATACCCATAAAGGTGCAAAAATATTTTACAACAGTTATTCCCCTTTTACAAGAGTTTTTTCAAAATCGGAGTTAAAAGACTAATCCTCTCTAACTAAAAAACACAGAATAAAAAATCCAAGTACCATACAGCTAAACGAAATTAAAAAGAGAATGTTTTTACCAAGAGTATCAATTATACCTCCAGCTATTATAGAATTAAAAGCAAAAAATGGTCCCATTAAAAAGTTTCTAAGACCAATATAAGATGGCTGCTTTAGAGGGTCTTTGCAAAGTTTTGCAGCCATATTGCTTTCGTTTACGTTCCTTGCACTTTGAGCAACTCCGAATAAGGCAACAGAAAGATAATAAATGCTTACAGAACTCATAAGGTATGTAAAATATATTGCAGGCAAAAATATCAATGCAGAAATCAAAAGGGTACTTTTAAAGCCATACTTTGAACCGATTAATCCCCATAGCATATATCCTACTGTTTGAGAAAAAAGCAATATTGTGGTTGCAATTGCAACATGTTGTGTTGAAATACTCAGGCTATTTTTTGCAAATATGGTTTGAAACCCAAAAGGCATTTTGCCCAGTGCACCAATAAATAGAACTGAGAGAAGATAATATGTAAAATTCCTATCCTCCTTTAATATCAAAAACATGTTCCTAAAATAATGCTTGTTGTCAACTTCCTTTTTGGGTTTTTTGATAGGCATCTCTATCATCATAGAAGCTATGTACAATGAGATCATCATTATCAAAAACGAAATTAAAAATAAAAGACCATAGTTATAAGGAAAGTGTAAAAGCCTCAATATTCTTCCCATCAAAAAGGCTCCAAATGTCTCACACAGTCCCCCTATCGAGGACCTTATACCAAAAAACTTGCTTCTCTGCCGTTCAGGTACAAGCTTTAATATTAGATTGAACCATGTTATATTGGCAAATGAAGCAAAAAACCCTTGAAGGCTAAAAATGAGGTAAAAGAGAATTACAAATAAAAGCTCATTTGTGGTGGCAAACACAAACACATCAATTGCCAGCAAAAACCACATAAGTCTCATAAGCAAGGCAACTTTAATAAAATACTCTTTGTAGCTCTCAAGCATCTCCAATTTTTTAGCAACAAGAATCTGCGGAGAGTTTGACAAAAGTACATTTAAAGTGGTCAAAAGTCCAATCAGTGTATTTGAATGGACATAGTTTGAAATAAAATAAACTATCACAGTAGAAACTGGAAGCATACCGCTTCCTATTGCAAATACTGCTCCATCTGCAATCGAAATGATAGAATTTCTCTTTAAATTTTTATAGGCAAAAACCTCAAGTCTTTTAAGTTCCCGTTCTTGGTCTTCAGATGTCACTTTTAGGCTCATCTCCTTAAATAAAATCCTACAAGTTTTAAAAGTATAATCTTGAAATTTCTTGACTTCTTTTAATTAACTTTAGGCAATAAGCAAACAATATAATCTCATAAATGCCAACAATGGCAAGCGCTCCATAGACATTTAACATGAGCACAAAATCATAAAATCCATGCAAAAGCATAGGGATAATTAAAGAAGCCTTGAAATACCAATAACTTCTACTCTCGGGCGCAAATTTTGCAAAGCCCAAATAATATCCCATTACAATTCCAAACATGGCATGTGCAGGTACTGCCATCACACCTCTTAGAACAAGGACAGAAATAGCAGCATCATAAGAGGCTTGAAAAGCTTGATACACATACCCTACATTCTCTATTGCAGCAAACCCAACTGCAGAGAATACACAGTAAACTATTCCGTCAAATGGTTGGTTAAAATGAGGACTATCAAAAGCTGTTCTTAGCACAACAAGCCTTTTGAAATACTCTTCTGTAAGGCCTGCAACAATAAATGCTTCAAATGCAATAAATGAGAGTCTGCTTGAGGCAGAAATACTCCCATATGCCATCAAAAAATATTCAATTGGCACAACAATAGAGCTAATCAGTATCCCCCATACAAAGGTTTTTAAAAGAAGATGAAGAGGCTCTTTCTCAAATTTGTCTCTAAAATAGATATAAAGAGCTATGAACAAAGATGGAGCTATGCTCAAAATAATCAGTTTGTAAAGCGTCACAGCAATTTACCTCCATTTGTTCCCTTGAGTTTATTTATTGCTATTTCTAATATAGTGAAATAAAAAAAGCTGAGCATACCCGGCAAGTTCTCCAAACGACTTTATAAATTGCCTCAGCTGTTTTATATTTTCAATTCCATAATATTCTCTCAAGGCACGCTTTACCCACACATCCACAGGGAACACATCATACTTTTGCAGTGAGTAAAGCAATATGCAATCAGCAACCTTGTCTCCTATCCCTTTTACCGTTTTTAAAATTTTCCTTGCTTCATCGCTTTTCAAAGATGCAAGACTTTCAAAGTCTATTTTACCTTCTTCTAATTTAGCAATTGCATCTTTGATATACTCTGCCCTATAACCTAACCCTAAGCATTTTAATTCTTCTATTGAGACCTTTTTTAAATCCTCAATTTCTGGAAATGTCCAAGAGGAAAAACCTTTGTATTCTATTTTTTCTCCATAAGCCTGGCAAAGTCTTTCCACCAGAATTTGAATTCTTTTT
Organism: Caldicellulosiruptor acetigenus; assembly: GCF_026914305.1. Classification (NCBI taxonomy): domain Bacteria; kingdom Bacillati; phylum Bacillota; order Caldicellulosiruptorales; family Caldicellulosiruptoraceae; genus Caldicellulosiruptor; species Caldicellulosiruptor acetigenus. The sequence goes on from NZ_CP113866.1 coordinate 1,680,528, forward strand.
ATGTTGTTATTCTGAGATATAATAAAAGAAATCATACATTCAAAAGGTTCTTGATTTAAAAGTCTCATCCCTCTGTACTTCTCAACTGCTTTTTTCAAAATCTCATCATGCTCAGAAAGCTCTTTCAAAATCAAATCATAGTCTTTGTCCAAGTCAAAATACCAGTAAAAAAATTTTTTAAACTCGTCAGGTGAACAGTTGTATATATCAAAAGTATTGTTATCCTGCGGATATACTAAAACTATTTTTCTATTTACAACTCCTATGTATCCACCATCTACCTTTTTCCATCTAAAACACTGTCCGCTAAAAAATGTTGCGTCAAAATTAATCTCTACTCCACTTATGCGAAGAAAATCAGTATACTCTTTTATGTTCAAAAAAAATTCATTCCTTTCCAACTATTTATGTTGTAAAACAAAAAGAGCCAACTTATTCTTGGCTCTATTTTTAATTATAAGAATACAGCATTTTTTATGCTTTATCAATATTTTTTTGATAATTCACAATTCCCTTTGCAATTGCTAAAGCAATTTGAGTCTGGTAATTTTGATTATTTAGCATCTTTTCTTCTTCAGGATTGCTCAAAAAACCGCACTCTATTAAGATTGCAGGCATTTTGGTAGCTCTTAACACATAAAAGTCCGCAAACTTAATTCCGCGATTTATGGTTTTAATTGACTCAACTATGCTTTTTTGTATCTCAGTGGCCAGCAAAAATCCTCTCTGGCTGGTTTTGTAATAAAAAGTCTCTAAACCTCTTGCAGATTCATTTTTACTGCTGTTGCAATGAATGCTGACAAAAATGTCCACTAAATTCTTGTTTGCTATATCACACCTTGCTTTTAAGTCCTCTTTAACACCTTTTTCTCCCCACGGCAAAATATCAGAGTCTCTTGTCAAAATCACTTTGGCACTTGTTCCATCTTCCAAGATGAATTTTAACTTCTTAGCAATTGCAAGTGTTATATCTTTTTCTCTGGTGTTGTTTTTCCCTATTGCTCCGGGGTCTTTCCCGCCATGACCTGGGTCTACACATACTTTCATCCTTTTCACCTCCTCAAAATCAGTGTATTCCAAATTCCGCATATTTGTGAAATTCAAAAAAACGCTCAGAAATAAAAAAGTAGCTGCTATTTTGCTCAAAATAGCAGCTACTTTCTTCAAAATATCAATTCGATTTGTCCAAATCTCAATTTCTTTTAAAATTGCTTTCTATTTTTTATCTTAAATTTTGTAATATTTTTCTTATAAATTCTTCATTTGACTTTGTTTGGGAAAGCATACTTATAATTCTCTCTGTGGTTTCTGCTGTTCCAAAGTTAGAAAGTGCTCTTCTGATAGCATCAACAGCTGCTTTTTCTTCTTCAGACAGCAAAAGTTCTTCTCTTCGCGTCCCTGACTTGTTTATATCAATAGCTGGGAATATTCGTTTTTCAGAAAGTTTTCTGTCAAGGTGCAACTCCATGTTGCCAGTACCCTTGAACTCTTCAAATATAACATCATCCATTCGTGACCCTGTTTCAATCAATGCTGTTGCAAGGATAGTAAGACTACCACCTTCTTTAAGGTTTCTTGCAGCACCAAAAAACTTTTTAGGTTTGTGAAGAGCGTTCGGGTCAAGACCGCCAGAAAGTGTTCTGCCAGAAGGTGGTTCAACCAAGTTATAAGCACGTGCAAGCCTTGTCAAACTATCCAGCAATATGACAACATCTTTTTTACACTCAACAAGTCTCATAGCCCTTTCTAAAACCATTTCAGCAACCTTTATGTGGTGTTCTGGAGTTTCGTCAAATGTTGAGTAATGTATCTCTGCTTTTATTGAATCCTGCATATCAGTGACCTCTTCAGGTCTTTCATCGATGAGCAGTACAATCAAATGCAAATCATCATAGTTTGTCAGAATACTATTTGCTATCTTCTTTAATAGTGTAGTTTTACCTGCTTTTGGCGGTGCTACAATTAATCCTCTCTGGCCTCTTCCAATTGGCGCAATAAGGTCTATGAGTCTTACCGCTAAATCCTTAGGCTCATTTTTATTTTCCAAAATTATTCTTTTGTTTGGGAAAATAGGGGTAAGGTCTTCAAAAGGAGTGCGTTTTGCAACTTCTTCTGGTTTCATATCGTTGACGCTCTGAACATACAAAAGTCCCGCAAACTTTTCATTTTCTTTTGGAAGTCTAATGGGACCTCTAATCTTATCACCCGTTTTGAGATTGAATTTTCTGATTTGAGATGGTGAAACATATATGTCGTTTGGGCCAGGTACAAACGAATCGTCGCGCAAAAATCCGTAACCGCCACCGCCACCAGGCTCATAAATTATTTCCAAAACTCCTTCTCCTATGCCGCCTATCTCCACTTTACCTTCAAGTTCTTTTAATTCTGGTGGAATTTCTATCTGCATCTTATCCTCTCTTTTTTCTTCTTTTTTAGGTTTTAATTCTATTACCTTACTCTCTTCTTTTTTCTCCTCATTCAAACTAACATCTGCAGGCTTTTCAGTTTTTTCTTCTTCTTTTTGTGTGTCTTTTTGTGTGTCCTGCGACAAAGTTTGCACTTTTATGTTATCTTCTTCTTTATTTTCCATTTCACTTGGTTTTAGCTCTTCCTTTTCCTCAGTCTCTTCAAGCTTTGATTCTTGCTCCTCGCTCTTTAATTCAAAAGTCTGCTGAACTTCTGCAGTTTCTGATTTCTTTTTTCTTCCTCTTCTTCCTTTTTCTTTTTTACCTATGTCCTCAAGAACTGTCGCATCTTCTTCTGAACTTCCCAGAAAATTTTTAATAGCTTCCATCAATTCACCTTTTTTGAGCAGAGAATATTTTTGAATACCCAGACTTTTTGCTATTTCTCTAAGTTCAATAATAGACTTTCCCTTTAAAAACTCATCAAGTGACCCAGGCACTCTTTTCCCTCCTTGTACACTAATTTCTCATTTCTTGCACTTATATTCTATTAACTTCTGTCTGGGGAAGTTAATTGCAAGAGATGACGTTTAACCTGACACCTTTTATTTTAAAAGTCCAACACTACTTTGTCAATAGTGACATTGTTAACAGAAAATAAAGCTTCAGATTTCAACAGTGAGAATGAGAAAATAAAAAATCAGAGTTAGGCAGTAAAATTTTACCTAACTCTGCTCTTGACCCTTTACATACTTAACATAGACAAAATCCTTGATGTAAGCTCATCATCATTCAGATACAGCCGCGCAACCTTTTGTTCCATTGCCTTTTTTGCAACTGCTAAAGCCACTTCAAAAGCCACTCTTTTGTTAAAAGGCTTTGGAATTACATAATCTTCTGAAAGTTCTTCCTCTGCAATCTTAGCTATAGCCTCTGCAGCTGCTATCTTCATCTCATCTGTTATCCTTGTTGCCATGACATCAAGCGCTCCTCTAAAAATACCTGGAAATGCCAATACATTGTTGACCTGGTTGTTAAAATCAGACCTTCCTGTGCAAACAATTCTCGCTCCTGCCTTTTTTGCAATATCTGGCATAATCTCTGGTATCGGATTTGCCATTGCCATCACAATTGCATTGCTTGACATTTTCTTAACATCATCTTCACTCAGGACATTTGCAACAGAAAGACCAATAAACACATCAGCACCTTCAATTGCTTTTTTAAGAGAACCATTTATTCCTTCTCTATTAGTAATCTTTGCTATTTCTTCTTTATACTTGTTCATATCTTCTTCTCTTCCTTCATATATGGCACCGTGCTTATCGCAAACAACAATATTTTTTGCTCCATACTTTAACAAAAGCTTTGCAGTGGCAATTCCAGCAGCACCAGCACCGTTTATGACTATTTTGACCTCTGATATTCTTTTTCCTACAATTTTAAGAGAATTTATCAAAGCAGCTAAGGCTACTACAGCAGTTCCATGCTGGTCGTCATGAAACACAGGAATATCAAGACTTTCTATAAGTCTTTCTTCAATCTCAAAGCACGCCGGTGCACCTATATCCTCTAAGTTTATTCCTCCAAATGATGTTTCAATAAGCTTTACAGTCTTTACAATCTCATCAACATCCTTTGAAGCTATACATATGGGGAATGCATCAACTCCGCCAAACTGTTTAAACAAAATTGCCTTGCCTTCCATAACAGGCAAAGAAGCATGTACACCGATGTCTCCCAAACCCAAAACAGCCGTGCCATTTGTTACCACTGCAACCCAGTTGGACTTAGATGTATACTCATACACAAGAGATTTATCCTTTGCAATCTCTCTGCAAGGTTCTGCAACACCAGGTGTATAGTATATACTGAGGTCGTGCTGATTATCTACACTAACTTTGCTTTTGAGGGCAATCTTTCCCCTATGCTTTCTGTGAAGCTGCAGTGCAAGCGTTTTTATGTCCATTCTTTTATTTTCTCCTCTCACATTCTTTTTGTGGATACAAACTCTAAATTTTTTAGCTATCAAGCTGTTCTCTCAACTTTTTAATATATTCAGCTATAATCTTTTCCTTTCCCATCTCGGTTGGAAAATAGTATTTTCTGCCAACAAGCTCATCAGGTAGATATTGCTGCAAAACCCAGTGATTTTTATAGTCATGAGGATACAAGTACCCAATGCCATGTCCGAGCTTTTCTTCTCCATGTGCTGCCATTCTAAGATGCATGGGAATGCTTTTTATACTCACATTCTTAGCATCTTCCAATGCTTTTTCAATTGCCAGATATGCGGAGTTGCTTTTCGGGCTGCATGCAAGATATATTGTTGCCTCAGCCAAGATAATTCTTGCCTCGGGCATTCCCACAAATTCGCATGCCGTTGCTGCAGAAACTGCGATTGTGAGTGCCATCGGGTCTGCCAAGCCAATGTCTTCTGCTGCCAATATTATAAGTCTTCTTGCGATAAACTTTATATCCTCTCCACTGTCAAGCATCTTTGCCAAATAAAACAGCGCTGCATCCGGGTCAGAACCTCTCACACTTTTTATAAAGGCAGAAATGGTGTCATAGTGCATATCTCCTGTGGCATCATAAATAGCCGTTTTCCTATTTGAAAGATTTATGACAGATTCCTGGGAAATATAAATCTTGCCGTCATCGCGAGCTTGCGAAGAATACACCACAGCTTCTAAGATGTTCAAAGCAACTCTTGCATCTCCACCTGAGAGCTTTGCTATGAGCTTTTTAGCATCCTCTTCTATTTGGATATTCAGCTCACCAAGTCCATTTTCTTTATCCGAAATTGCTCTTTCAATAATCTTTAATATATCTTCCTCTTTAAGTGGAAAAAGCTCAAATACCAAAGACCTTGACACAAGCGCTTTATTGACTTCATAAAAAGGATTTTCGGTTGTTGCCCCAATCAAGATTATTATTCCTTCTTCTACAGAAGGCAAAAGTGCATCCTGCTGAAGTTTGTTAAACCTGTGTATCTCGTCAATAAAAAGAATAGTCTTTCTACCTGTTTGAGAAAACTCAATCTTGGCTTCTTCTATAATCTTCTTTATATCGTTTACACCTGCAATTGTAGCATTTATGGTTTTGAAAGTCTTGCCTGTAGCGTTAGCAATCACATGTGCAATTGTAGTTTTCCCAGTCCCAGGCGGCCCATAGAGAATTATTGAAGTAAGTCTATCGTTTTTAATTAAGTTATAAAGAGGTTTACCCGGGCTTAAAATATGTCCCTGTCCTACAATTTCCTCAAGACGTTTAGGTCTGAGCTTGTAAGCAAGAGGTGATTCTTTCTTCAACCTCTTTTCACCAAGATATTGGAAAAAGTCCATTTTAATTCACCTAAGCTTATTCATCAAATTCTTTATACAAAGGATGTTTTTCGCAAAGAGCTTTCACCCTACTCAAAATATTCTCTTTGGTATCAGAATTTGTCAGGGCATCATGGATGATATCTGCAACTTCAATCATATCTTCCTCTTTAAACCCTCGGGTTGTGACAGCCGGTGTTCCAAGTCTTATCCCGCTTGTTATCATTGGACTTTGAGTATCAAAAGGAATTGCGTTTTTGTTACATGTTATATTGTGCTCATCCAATATCTTTTCGGCATCTTTCCCTGTGATGCCTTTATTTCTCAAGTCTACCAGCATCAAATGATTGTCTGTTCCACCGCTTACAAGCCTGAATCCTCTTTCGATAAGTCTTGTGCTCAGAGCCTTTGCATTTTTTAATATTTGAACCTGGTAGTTTTTGAACTCTTCTGTCATAGCTTCTTTGAGCGCAACAGCTTTTGCAGCTATTACATGTTCAAGCGGTCCACCTTGAATGCCAGGGAAAATAGTCTTGTCAATCAGTTTTGCATACTTCTCTTTGCAAAGAATAAGACCACCACGTGGACCTCTGAGGGTTTTGTGTGTTGTGGTTGTAACAAAATCAGCATATTCAACAGGTGATGGATGAAGCCCTGCAGCAACAAGTCCAGCAATATGAGCCATATCTACCATCAAATAAGCTCCAACCTCGTCAGCTATCTCTCTAAACTTCTTAAAATCGATTACTCTTGGATACGCCGATGCTCCTGCCAAGATAAGTTTTGGTCTGTGCTCCTTTGCAAGTCTTAAAACTTCATCATAATTAATTGTCTCTGTTTCAGGGTCAACCCCATATGATACAATATTGTAAAGCTTTCCGGAAAAATTCACAGGACTACCATGAGTCAGATGTCCACCATGCGAAAGATTCATTCCAAGAATGGTATCGCCCGGATTTAATACTGCAAAATACACAGCCATGTTCGCCTGTGCACCTGAGTGTGGCTGGACATTGGCATGTTCAGCTCCAAACAGCTTTTTAGCTCTTTCAATTGCGATAGACTCAACAATATCGATATATTCGCAGCCACCATAATATCTTTTTCCTGGATATCCTTCTGCATATTTATTTGTCAAAGGTGAACCCATTGCTGCCATTACTGCAATTGAAACAAAGTTCTCAGATGCAATAAGTTCAATTTTATTCTGCTGTCTTTTAAGCTCACTCTTTATTGCCTCAGCTATTTCTGGGTCTGTGTTTTTTACTAAATTGTAAAAATACATTTTCATCTCCCTTTCCGAATATTTTATTGTAAAGGTAGTCGAACGTTCATACCTTATGATTATACATCAATTTCTTCTTTGTGTATATTATATTTTAGCCTAATTTTAAAAGTCAACCATTTGAACATATTTGTGCACAAAGTTAAATGTTCACATATTGACACAAATACTATATAATCTTACTGTGAAAAATCAAGAGGATGGGGGCTATCTTTCAGAAATGATGAACTCAAAGCAGCTTATAGAAATTGCGCTCTTAGCAGGTGAGATAATGCTCACAAACGGTGCTGAAACGCACAGAGTGGAAGATACAATGGTTCGGATATGCTTAAAAGGAAAATTAAAACTTGCCGAAAGTTTTGTAATACCAACAGTAATTGTTGCAACAGTTGCAGATGAAAATAATAATCTAATTACCGTATCAAAAAGAATTAAAAGCAGAACAATTGACCTTAATAAAATTTCACTTGTAAATCAGTTTTCCCGCGATTTTCAAACCCATGAATACACTTATGAACAAGCAATTGAAATCTTGAACAAGATTAAAAATAAAAAAGGATATTCTTCTCATTTGCTACCATTTGCAGCAGCGCTTGTGTGTTGTTTTTCAACAATTTTGTTTGGAGGGAAACTTAGAGATGCAATTTCAGCTTTTTTTGTAGGTTTTGTCACTCAAACCATTTTGAATTTTATGAATTCCAGAAATTTTTCTTATTTTATCTCTTACATCATTGGAGGAGCTATAACTGCCTCGATAGCTATCATAACAGTAAATTTCAATATAGGTGTTCATTTAGATAAAATAATCATTGGTTCTGTGATGATAATGACACCAGGTGTCGCAATTACTAACGCAATAAGAGACACAATTGCAGGTGACCTTCTATCCGGTGTTGCAAGAGGAGTTGAAGCTTTTTTGATAGCCGTGTTTATTGCAACAGGAGCTGGTATTGCACTCAGTCTTTTTAGATAAACACCAAAAGGAGGAAAAATGTTGGAAAGAAGTTTGTTGTTACAGCTAACTTCAGCATTCATTATAAGTTTTTCTTTTGCCATCCTTACAAATTCCCCACGCAAAAGTTTGCTATACTGTGGAATAAATGGAATGTGTGGCTGGCTTGTCAATTTACTTCTGCTGCGATTTGGATTTTCTCAAATTTTATCCGTTTTCTTCGCAGCACTTGCCATAAATGTGCTGTCAGAAATATTTGCAAGATTTCTCAAAAATCCTGTACCAATTTTTCTTATCCCGGGACTGATACCGCTTGTACCAGGTGCTGGCATGTACAATACAATGATAGCACTTCTCAAAAGCCAGTTTGAACTTGCTATCAAGACGGGCATGCAAACCCTTTTGATTGCAGGTTCAATTGCAGTTGCGATAATGATTGTAACATCTTTTAACTGGGTGTTCAAGGCCTTTCAAAGAAAATCATAAACTTATAAATAAAAATAAAAGAAAGCATAAGCCACTTGCAAATGGTTTATGCTTTCTTTTATTTTGCTTTTCTTGAGTATGTGACGTTCAGTGCTTCTTTTCGTGAAAGTGAAAGTCTGCCAAGCTTGTCAATCCCTATTACCTTTACAAGCACCAAATCACCAACTTTTACAACCTCGTCTACAGACTTTAATCTTCTCTCATCTAACTGAGATATATGCACAAGTCCTTCTTTTCCAGGATATATTTCAACAAATGCACCATACGATGCAGTTCTTGTTACCTTGCCAAGGAAAAACTGACCAACCTCAATCTCTCGACCAATTCCCTCAATCATGCTTATTGCCCTGTTACCAGAGATATCATCAGGTGCTGCAACAAATATTCTTCCATCGGGTTCTATATCAATCTTTACGTTTGTTTCAGCGATGATTTTATTTATCATCTTTCCACCAGGTCCAATTATATCTCTAATCTTTTCAGGGTCAACTGTAGTTTTGAATATCTTTGGAGCATAAGGTGAAAGCTCGTTTCTTGGCTTGTCAATTACAGTTTGCATAAAATCCAAAATTTTAAGCCTTGCTTCTCTTGCCTGGTAGAGTGCCTTTTCGATAATTTCTTTTGTAAGTCCATGGATTTTTATGTCAAGCTGGATGGCAGTAATACCTTCTCTGGTTCCTGCCACTTTAAAGTCCATATCTCCAAAGAAGTCTTCTATACCTTGAATGTCAGTAAGTAAAATAAAACTGCCGTCGTCTTTTGTAATAAGGCCGATAGAAATTCCTGCAACAGGCGCTTTAATTGGCACACCAGCATCCATAAGCGCAAGAGTACTGCCGCATACACTTGCCTGTGACGTTGAACCGTTAGATGTCAAAACCTCAGATACAAGTCGAATGGTGTAAGGGAATTCATCCTCCGAAGGAATAACAGGTTCAAGTGCTCTTTCAGCTAGTGCCCCATGTCCTATCTCTCTTCTTCCTGGACCTCTTACAGGTTTTGATTCACCTGTAGAAAATGGTGGAAAGTTATAATGATGCATATACCTTTTTGCCTCTTCTTCTTCAAGACCGTCTAAAAATTGCATCTCACCTTTTGTACCAAGAGTAGCAACTGTCAAAACCTGAGTGTAACCTCTTTTGAACAGCGCAGAACCATGTGTTCTTGGCAAAATACCAACCTCAGCATAAAGAGGTCTTATCTCGTCAAACTTTCTGCCATCAGGGCGTTTTCCTTCCTCTGCAATCATTTTTCTGACAATCTCTTTTTCAAGGTTATAAAGAGCATCATCTACAAGTAAAAGAGTTTCTTCTGTCTCACCTTCAAAAGCCTTGAACACTTCTTCTTTGAGCTCATCAAGCTTCTTATCCCTCTCAATCTTGTCGGGTATCTGCACATACTGGTAAACCTTGTCGTATGCAATCTCACGTACCTTTTGTTTTATCTCATCAGGCACAATCCTCTTTTGATATTCCATCTTAGGTTTTCCAACTTCTCTTACTATTCCCTCAATAAACTCAACAATCTTCTTTATCTCTTCCTGTGCTGTCATGATAGCCTCAAGCATTATATCTTCGGGAACTTCTTTCGCACCAGCTTCTATCATCATCACTCTGTCTTTTGTCCCCGATACAACAAGGTGAAGCTTGCTCACTTCTCTTTCTTTTGCCGTCGGATTTATGACAATCTTCCCATCCACATACCCAACAAGCACAGAACCAGTCGGTCCTTCAAATGGTATATCAGAGATTGACAGTGCAACAGATGAACCAAGCATTGCGAGAACATCCGGTGGATTGTCAGGATCAACTGACAATACTGTGGCTATAACAGAGACATCATGATAAAAATCCTTCGGGAAAAGCGGTCTTATAGGTCTGTCTATTAGCCTTGCAGAAAGAATTGCTTTTTCAGAGGGTTTGCCTTCTCTTTTTATAAATCCACCTGGAATTTTACCAACAGAGTACAACCTTTCTTCATAGTCAACTGTGAGCGGGAAAAAGTTTATACCTTCTCTGGGTTTTTCAGAAGCACATGCAGTGACAAGCACAGCTGTGTCACCATATCTTGCAAGCACAGCCCCGTTTGCCAAAAGAGCGTATTTTCCAATCTCAAAGCTGAGCTCTCTTCCCGCAAGTTCCATTTTGTAAATTTTACTCTCCAATCCTTACCACCTCTTTCTAAAATAATGGAGCGGAATAATACCGCTCCACTTATTCTGCCAATTATTTTCTCAGTCCTAACTTTTCTATAAGCTCACGATACCTGTTGATGTCATACTCTTTGAGGTAATTGAGAAGTTTCCTTCTCTGACCTACCATCTTCAAAAGACCTCTTCTTGAATGGAAGTCCTTTTTATGAACCTGAAGGTGTTCATTGAGCCTGTTAATTCTTTCTGTCAAAAGCGCAATCTGTACCTCTGGAGAACCCGTATCAGATTCATGAAGCTGATACTTTTTGATTATTTCTTCTTTCTGCTGTTTTGTGAGCATCTTTTTACACCTCCCTTTCCTCCAAAAATGCCTGAATCTTTGTCAAAGGCTGGGAGCATCCTTTGACAATGACTCAGGTTAGCACATAGCATATTGTAGCAAAAATCTTCGCTTATGTCTATATACTTGCTTTGCAAAATAAAGCTTTTACGTACTCAACATCTTGCGCTATTTGGTTTTTGAGCTCATTTATATTCGAAAATTTTTTCTCTTCACGTACAAAATCGATAAATTCTATTTTAACTTGCTTGCCATACAAGTCCTTATCAACACCCAATACGTGTGTCTCTATCTTTATATTTTCTGAGGCCGAAACAGTTGGGTTTGTGCCCACATTGGTTATGGAAAGATACCTCTTATCATCAATAATTGTATTTGTGACATATACACCTTTTTTTGGCACTATCTTTTCTTTATCAAATTTTATGTTAATGGTTGGAAAACCCATCTTTTTCCCTAACCTGTTACCTCTTTTTACAGTACCACTAATGAAAAAGTGAAAGCCAAGCATGCAATTTGCAAGTTTTATGTTCCCCTCAAGTATTAACCTTCGAATAAGAGTGCTGCTCACAATGTGCTCTTGGTACATCACCGGGTCAATCACTATACACTTTCGACCAAACTGGTGAAGTTTTTCACACAGATACTTGCTATCTCCCTCTGCCATGTATCCGAACGTAAAGTCATACCCTACAACTACCACTGATACATTTAACTTATCAATTAGAATTTCCTCAATAAACCTATCTTTATCCATCTGCATTATCTTTTTATTAAATTCTATAAAATACACATCATCTATGCCATAATTTCTGAAAAATTCTAATCTTTCCTCATTTGTAAGTATATACTTTGTATCAAAACCAAGAAGGTTGTCAGGATGATTTTTAAAAGTAAAAACAACTTTTTTTATACCGCTGGCATTTGCATTTAAAACCTCAAACAGTTTTTTATGACCTATATGAAAGCCGTCAAAAAATCCAAGGGCAACAGCAGGGCTATCGTATCTTTTTTCTACAATCTCATAAACATTCATCTGCAGTTTCCACCTTTAAAATATATTTGAATACATCCTTTTCTCTTTTGTAGATAAAGACAGCCTTATCAACCCAAATTTTATAAAAGTCTGCAAATGCAGTGTCAATATCTATAATATCTTCTATGTCCTGGTTTACAAGTGGATTTCCATTTAAAACCTTCTTATATGTTTTTCTGCCTACTTTTATCTCATTTTTAAATAGCCTGCACAAAGGAATTATACTTTCTGCCCTAATATCACTAAGTAACACTGCATCTTTTAAATCAAAAAAACCGCTTCTTATCCTTCTTAGTTCAGAAAGCAGACCTACAGTAGAAAGACTTTCTGCAATCTTTTCAGCCAAACTTCTTATATACGTTCCGTGGCTGCACTGAACTTTAAATTCAAGATACGGATATGAAAAGTTGATTATCTCTATATTATATATGATACTCTTCACCTTTGGAATTTCAATATTTATTCCTTTTCGTGCATACTCATAGAGTTTTTTACCTCTCAGTTTCTTTGCAGAAAAAATTGGAACATCAAGCTCAATTTCTCCTTTTAAATTTTTAAAACATTCTTCTATTTCTTTTTTTTCAACAATCACATTATTTTTTTCTTTGATTTTACCAGTTATATCAAGCGTATCAGTCCTTATACCAAACTGCATTGTTGCTATATATGTTTTTTCCTGGCTTGTAAAGAGAGAAGAAAGCTTTGTAGCCTCCCCCAGCAAAATGACCAAAAGCCCTGTTGCAAACGGGTCGAGTGTTCCTGCATGCCCAGCTTTTACATTGAATACTTTTCTTACAAATTCAACAACATCATGTGAGGTAATACCTACTGGTTTGTCAACAAGCAAAACTCCATTCATCTCAGATCCCTTTTTAATCTTTTTAGCAGGTTTTCCTTTACCGCCTCTAAAGAAGCATTTTTACTTGAAAACCCAGCTGCCCTGACATGTCCGCCTCCGCCAAATTCCTTGGCAATCTGGGCACAATCAAAATAGTATTTGGACCTTAAACTCACTTTTATTTTGTCTTCTTCTTCAATAAATATTGCAGCTACTTCAACATCTTCGATGTTTCTTGCAAAATTTATAATGTTTTCTGTCTCATCTCGAGATGCACCATTTTTCTTTAGCATCTCTCTTGTCACTGTCAAAAAGGCAATCTTGTTTCCCTCAAAAAGCTCTAAAGTCTGCAAAACATCTTTCAAAAGATTGAACTTTGAAAGGCTCATCTCATCAAATACCTTGTTAATGATATACACAAAGTCAATCCCAGTATTTATTAAATCACCTGCAATCTGATGGGTTATTGAAGTAGTGTTTGAATATTTAAATCCTCCTGTGTCAGTAAAAATACTTGTATAAAGACAGGTTGCAATTTCCCTGTCGTTGTCAATGCCCATCAGTTTGACAATCTGGTATATAATCTCACCTGTTGCAGCAGAAGAAGAGTTTATATAATACAAATCCCCAATTCCTTCACTTGTCACATGATGGTCTATATTTATTAGCTTTGAATAGCAATTTTCTATATTCTCAATCCCTGTCCTCTCAAGTTCGCCTGTATCAAGCAGGACAAGAACATCAAATTTTTCATCAATTCTGCCTACCACCTCTATTTTTTCTGCTGCAGGCAAAAACCTCAAATTCTTTGGAACATTATTTTTCAAGAACATTCTTGCATTTTTACCTTTTCTTTTAAGTGCAAGATAAAGTGCAAGCATAGAACCGATACAATCCCCATCAGGATTTTCGTGCGAGACAATAGCAATCGAACCTGATTCTAAAAGCTGCTGAATAATCTTGCTCTCTATCAATTTTCTTCTTCACCTTCACTTTCCTCAATGTTTTCATCTTCTTTTGAAATATTTAGTTGATTCAAAATCTGGGAAATTCGCGCTCCATACTCAATGGAATTGTCAAGTTCAAATGTTATCTCTGGGGTAAACCTTAAACTTATCCTTTTTGATATTTCCCTTCTAATATATGGTTTTGCATTTTCTAACGCTTTCATTGTACTTTCAACCTTTTCTTTGTCCTTGTCAAATATGCTAACATAAACCTTTGCATGCCTCAAATCCTTGCTCATATTCACCTTTACAATGCTTATAAGCTCTGCACAAAGGCGAGGATCTTTGAGATCATGTTGAATTATATCGCTCAGTTCCTTTTTTATTTCTTCAGAGACCCTATCTGATCTTTCAAACTGCATACTTTCTCCCTCACCTCTTTTATAATTTTAGTTTTCCACTTTCTGCATCTCATATGCTTCCACAATATCCCCTTCCTTTATATCGTTAAACTTTTCAAAGGTCATACCACATTCATATCCGGCTGCAACTTCTCTGACATCATCCTTGAAACGCTTGAGCGATGCAAGTTTTCCTTCATATACAACAACACCGTCACGAATAATTCTAGCGTTTGCTGTCCTTGTTATCTTACCGTCCAGAACATAACATCCTGCAATTGTGCCAACTGCAGATGATTTGAATATTTGCCTTACTTCTGCATGTCCTATTACTACTTCTTTATAGACAGGTTCAAGCAATCCTTTCATGGCAGCTTCAATGTCATTTATAACATCATAAATTATCCTGTACATCCTCACATCAACCTTTTCTTTTTCAGCAAGTGACATTGCACCAACCTCTGGTCTGACATTAAATCCTATTATTATAGCATCAGATGCAGAAGCCAAGGTAACATCTGATTCGGTAATTGCACCAACAGCGGCATGTATGACCTTGACAGTAACCTTGTCGTTTGAAAGTCTTTCAACAGCAGATTTTAAGGCTTCCACCGACCCTTGAACGTCAGCTTTTATTATAACCCTTAATTCTTTCAACTGGCCTTTTTGAATTCTTTCAAAAAGCTCATCAAGCGATATCTTTGTACTTTGCATCTTTTCTTCTTTGAGTTTTTCCTGCCTAATCTGTGCAACCGTCTTTGCTGTCTTTTCATCCTTCACACATACAAGCTCGTCACCTGCAACAGGCACATCTTCAAGCCCTAAAATTTCAACAGGCATGGAAGGACCTGCTTCCTTTATTCTCTGACCTTTGTCGTCCATCATCGCTCTGACTTTACCCCAAGTGTTTCCAACAACAACATAATCCCCTACTTTTAATGTTCCTTTCTGAATCAAGACTGTTGCGACAGGTCCTCTACCTTTATCAAGTTTAGCTTCAATTACCCTGCCGCGTGCAGGTCTGTTTGGATTTGCTTTGAGCTCCATAAGGTCTGCAACAAGCAAAATCATTTCAAGCAGATGGTCAATACCTATCTTTTTCTTTGCAGAGACATTTACAAAGACAGTATCTCCGCCCCACTCTTCTGGAATAAGTCCATATTCGGATAGCTGCTGCTTTACTCTTTCGGGATTTGCCTCTGGCTTATCGATTTTGTTTATTGCAACTATGATAGTAACATTTGCTGCTTTCGCGTGGTTGATAGCCTCTACTGTCTGTGGCATGACACCATCATCAGCTGCAACAACAAGCACTGCTATATCAGTGACCTGAGCACCTCTTGCTCTCATAGCAGTAAACGCTTCATGCCCAGGTGTGTCTAAAAATGTTATCTTTCTGCCATTTACCTCAACAACAGAAGCACCAATGTGCTGTGTGATTCCGCCTGCTTCTTTTTCTGTTACATTTGTTTTTCTTATAGCATCAAGTAAGGATGTCTTTCCATGGTCAACGTGACCCATTACAACCACAACAGGCGGTCGTGGAACAAGGCTTTCTGGTGGGTCCTCCTGGTCCTCCAAAAGAATCTCTTCTTCAGTTTTTATAATCTCTTTTTCTACTTTAAATCCATAGTCTTCTGCTATTAAAGATGCAACATCAAAGTCTATTTCCTGATTGATATTTGCCATCACACCAAGCATTATAAGCTTTTTGATAATTTCTGCCGCAGGTTTTCCTATCAAGTTTGCAAACTCGCCAACTATAATCTTTTCTGGAATCTTTATTACCTCTTCTTTTTTCTCCTCTTGAGCTGGCTTTGTCTGCAGTTTCAAAACCTCTTTTTGCTCTTTTGATTTCTTCTTAAGTTTTTCTTTTCTGCCGCGTCTGACATGCTTTTCTTGTAAGTATTCTTCTTCTAAAAGAGTATCTTCAACTTCTCTGTCAACCTTTTCAAGTTCTTCTCTGTCCAATATCACTTCTTCATGATGTTCTTCCTCAATAGCAAAAGCCTGTTTTCTATGTTTAGGAGCCTTTTCCTGTTTCTGTTTTGTTTGAGCCTTATCCTGAAACTTCTTCTCTATTTTTTGTTCTTTTGAAACCTCGTACTTTGGCTTGGAAACCTGTTTTTTCTCTACTTCCTGCTGAAGACTAATCTCTGCAGTTTTTCTACTCTCTTGCACTGCTGTTTTGTTTCTTGCCTCAGACTTTGCTGCTTTATCTTCTTTTTTATATCTCTCATCCTTCTGTCTTTCATCACGCAGCTGTCTGCCTCGCTCTCTTTCTTCTCCCTTTCTTTCATGACGAGGCTTTTCATCAAACTTACGTGGTTTTCTGTCTTCTAGTTTTTGCCTCTTTTCTTGCACCTGCATATCTTTTGAAACAGGTCTTCTTTCTGCTCTTCTTTCTGCTTGCTGCTTGTCCTTCTCTTGCAAAATATATTCAAGTACAAGATTTATATCATTCTCTTCAAGAGCACTCATATGATTTTTGTGCTCAATGTTCAACTTGTTAAGTAAATCCATTAAATCTTTATTTTGCATTTCAAGAAGCTTTGCAAATTCATATATCCTAAGCTTATTAGTCATTCCCACACCTCCGCATCAAAACTTTTTATTGCCTATCTTTTAAAAATTCTTCAAGTTCCTCATAAAAACCCTTTGGAATATTCACTTTTAGTGACCTTTCTAATCCTTTTTTCTTCATAGCAAGTTTTAAACACTCTAAATCTTTGCAAATATATGCTCCTCTTCCTGGCATTTTCTGTTTTGGGTCAATAAAAACACCTTCATCCGTTTTGACCACTCTCAAAAGATCTCTTTTTGGTTTTATGCTCATACAACCGACGCATTTTCTATGAGGAATATACTCTTGCACATTTTCACCCCAATCAATCTTTACCCTTTATGTCTATTTTCCAACCAGTTAGTTTTGCTGCAAGCCGAGCGTTTTGTCCACCCTTGCCAATTGCAAGAGACAATTGGCTGTTTGGAACAAGGACAAACGCCTTTTTCTCGATTAGATTCAAATCAATATGAACAACCTCCGCAGGGCTGAGAGCGTTTTTTATAAACTCGCCAATGTCACTGCTCCACTTTACAATGTCAATCTTCTCACCATTCAAATGTTTTAGCACATTCTGAATTCGTATCCCCTTTTCACCTATACAAGCTCCAACAGGGTCAACCTTCAAGCTGTTAGAATAAACTGCTACTTTTGACCTTGAACCTGCCTCTCTTGCAATTGCTTTTATTTCAATTATACCCTCTTGTATCTCAGGCACCTCATTCTCCATAAGTCTTTTTATCAAATTAGGATGAGTCCTTGAAAGATAAACAATAGGTTCTTTTTCTTTAGGCGGAATTTTAACATCAGTAATATAAAACTTCATCATTGTTCCTGGCTTGTACTCTTCACCAGGTATTTGCTCTTCCATAGGAAGGATGGCTTCAACTTTCCCGCCTTCAATCTCTACAATAACGTTTTTCTTATCTATTCTTTGTATAACACCCGTTACTATATTGTCAATTTTCGACGAGTAGTTTTCAAAGATAATACTTCTTCTTTTCTCTCGTATCTTCCCTATAACTGTCTGCCTGACTGTCATTGCTGCCTTTCTACTAAACTGCGAAATAGGAACCTCTATCGCTACAATATCCCCAACTTTATATCGCTTATCAATTTTTTGTGCATCCTCAAGTGAAATTTCGCTTTTTCTATCTTTTACATTTTCGACAACTTTTCTGTACTCATAAATTTTAACACTTCCCTTTTCTGGGTCAATGGAAACTTTAACGTTAGAAAGATTTTTGTCTTTTATTCCTTTTACCTGCTTATAAGCTGTCAAAAGAGCTGATTCTAACACTGAGTATACATAATCTTTTTCTATCTTATACTCCCTTTCAAGCTCATCAATTGCTGAAAACAGCTCTTGAAAATCTAAAGTTTGTTCTTTTTTTGGCATTTTTCTGAAATCCCCCTTCTATTCTTTAGTTAAAATCTTATCGCAAGCTTTACCTTTTTTATGTTTTCCACAGGTATATCTATCTTCTCTTTATCCACAATCAAAATTAAGGATTTTTCATTTTTTTCCACAAGCTCTCCTGTAATCTTTGTGCGGTTTAAAAAAGGCTGATTCAAAAACACATCAACAACTCTTCCCCTGTTTCTTATAAAATCCCTGTCAGTGACAAGGGGTCTGTCAACACCCGGTGATGAAACTTCTAAATAATAACTAAATGGAATAGGGTCAACAATGTCAAGCTTTTCAGAAAGTTCTTCACTGACAAGCTGGCAATCATCTATTGTAATTCCACCGGGTTTGTCTATATATACCCTCAAAAAATAACTTCTACCTTCTTTTTTAAATTCTATATCCACCAAGTCAAAGCCATACTTTTCTAAAATAGGTTTTACAAGCTCTTCCACTTTCTTTGTTATCTTTGACATGAGAAATACCCTTCTCCCTTCGATTAAAGCTTTTTACTTCCTAAAAACTCCATAAACAATATTAAAGAGTGGGGGATACCCACTCTCATGCTAATTCACTTTATGTCAGCACCTCTGATTATAAATATTATACCACCTTAATTTTATTTTAACAAGAAGCGCAAAAATTATTACATCAAACTTTTGACCTTACTTCTCAAAATTTCAATAGATTTTGAAACATCACCGCTGTCAAATACATATGAACCTGCAACTATCACATTTGCACCCGCATTTACACAATCAACAATTGTTTCTTCATTAATACCACCGTCAACTTCTATCTCAAACGAAAGTCCTTCCTTTTCTCTAAGGTTAGCCAACATTTCAATCTTTTTTAAAGTATATGGTATAAACTTTTGCCCTCCATATCCGGGATTTACAGTCATAACTAAAACCATATCAACAATGCCAAGAACATTTTCTATCATGTATACAGGCGTTGCAGGATTTAGCGCAACACTTGCTTTTTTGCCAAAACTTTTTATTTTGCTGATGAGGGCATCTAAGTGGTAGGTCGCCTCTGCGTGAACTGTAATATTGTCAGCACCGCTTTGGACAAATTTTTCAATATGCTTTTCAGGATGTAAAACCATTAGATGCACATCAAAAAAAAGATCAGAATTCTTTCTCAGACTTCTTACAACCGGTGCACCAATTGTGATACTGTCTACAAAGTTCCCGTCCATAACATCTATATGAACTAAATCAGCTCCAGCCAACTCGAGTTTTTTAAGCTCACTTTTCAGGTCTGCAAAATCAGAAGACAGAATAGACGGCGCAATCTTTATCTGCAACTTTTAATCCTCTCCTTTAATCATACTCTTTTTGTGCAGGAAGTTGCATAAATATCTGTTTGTACCTTTCATACCTTTCAAAATTTATTTTTTTCTCGGTAACTGCAGCTTTTACCAGACATTCTGGTTCAAATATGTGGTTGCACCCTGGAAACTTGCACCCTTCAAAATCATAAAATTCCGGGTAATAATATTTTAGCTCATGTCTTAAAAGTCCTATTATCTCAATTGAACTAAAACCTGGCGTGTCTGCAATGTAGGTATCTTCCCCTGCACGCAAAAGTTCTACTACCCTTGTTGTATGTCTTCCTCTTTCAATTTTTTTAGAAATTTCACCCACTTTCAAGTTAGCTCCTGGAATTAGACAGTTAAGTATAGAACTTTTTCCAACACCAGACTGACCAGCAAAAACAGAGATTCTTCCCTGGATGTATTCTTTGAGTTTATCAATACCTTCTCCAGTCTTCGCAGACACACCTATCACATCAAACACACTGTACTGTTGTTTTATCATCTCAAATGTTTTTCCATCATCCAAATCAATTTTATTTACACAAATTACAGGCTTTACCTTTTCTTTTAACACATTTACCAAAAGTTTATCCAGTGCGATTAAAGATACCTCCGGCGACACTGACGCAACCACTACAATGGCAATATCCACATTTGCAATTGGTGGCCGGACAAGCTGATTTTTTCGTGGTAGAATCTTATCTATAACATACGCACCCTTGCTTTTCTCAATAATAACAACATTGTCACCAACAAGCGGAACTATGTCATCCTTCCTAAAAACCCCTCGTGCTCTGCATTCATATACATTTCCATCATGGTCATAGACATAATAAAATCCAGCAATTAGTTTTCCAATCACCCCATTTATTTGCATGGCTACTCCACCGTCTCCTCTGTTGATAATTGGTCATTTATATACATCCTGATTGTAGATGGTCCAGTAATAGGAATTTTCACCTGCAAAGGAGTCTCTTCTTTTTTCACTATTCTATCAAATACAATGCTCTCATTTCCGTTTGAGCTAACCACTATTTTAACATTTGCTTCTTCTAAATCAGAAGGTAAAATTACCGTCTTTATGATTATCTTAGTAGTGGTTTTTGGCTCAACCTTTTTGGTCACTATTAAATCAACAGTGCTTCCTTTTACAACCTGCTGCCCATAAGATGGTGATTGGCTGATAACAATATCAGACTCTCTGTCTGTGACCTCTTTATAAGTTATGTTCCCGACGTTAAGTCCGTTTTTTTGTAAAACATCCTTGGCATCAACTATATTCATTCCTGTAACGTCTGGAACTACTACTTTTTCTATTTTTGGCCCTAAGCTTACAGTCAAAATTACAGTACCATTTTTTTCTATGAGCTGGTTTGCAGAAGGCTGCTGCTCAATAACCGTATCCACTGGCTTGTCAGAATAATCTCTCTTTATCTCAACGCTCAAGCCACTGTTATCAAGCTCTATCTGGGCATCTTTGATATTGAGCCCAACCACATCAGGTACTTTGACCATTTCTGGTCCTTTGCTTACAGTGAGCTTTACAGTAATATCTTTTTTTACCTTGATGCCTGCAGCAGGGTCTTGATTGATGACTGTACCTTTCTCAGCCGGGTCGTTTTGCTCTTCAACCGAATATTTTAGCCCCAGCTCATCAAGTTTTGCCTTCGCATCATCAATCGAAAAACCTACAAGGTCTGGCATTGTTATATTATCTTCTTGATAAGTCAAGCTTTTCCCAATAGCATTATAAAATATTAGCCAACCTATTGCAACAATAATAAGCGCAGTTAAAATCCCTGCTACAACATAAATCCAATCTTTTCTTTTTTCTTTTGACTCTTTTTTTGGGTCTACTACGGTATTATCTGATTTTATCTTTTCAAGCTGAAACTGTTTGGTAGCAGCATTTTCATGCGACTCTATCTTGACAAAATCACCCTCTGGTTCAATGAGCGAATTTTTCAAATCTTGAATCATCTCACTGGCTGATTGATACCTCAGCAAAATATCTTTTTGCATTGCCTTTAAGATTATTGCTTCTAAGCTTTTTGGTATATTGGGGTTGTAAAGTGTGGGTTTTATTGGCTGTTCTTGCAGGTGTTTTAGCGCAATAGAAATCGGAGTATCTCCATCAAATGGCAAAACTCCTGTCACCATTTCATAAAGAACAACTCCAAGAGAGTACAGGTCAGACCTGCTGTCCACATATCCTCCTCTTGCCTGTTCTGGTGAAAAATAGTGGACAGAACCAATGGTGAGATTTGTGTTTATAATGGTGCCTGTTGAAACTGCCCGTGCAATTCCAAAATCTGTTACTTTGATAATTCCATTTTCATCAATCAAAATATTTTGAGGTTTTATATCCCTGTGCACAATACCTTTTTTGTGGGCATGGTCCAAAGCTCTCAAAACCTGTATAGCAATGGTTGTTGCATCTTTTGGACTGAGCCTGCCCGTTTCTTTCATAAACTCTTTTAGAGTTTTGCCATTTACATATTCCATAACTATGTAGTACATCCCGTCCTGCTCACCAACATCATAGATTGATACAATGTTGGGATGCGAAAGAGATGCAGCTGCCAGTGCTTCTGTTCTGAACCGTTGCAAAAATTCCTCGTCTGTTGCAAATTCCGACCTTAAAACTTTTATGGCAACATATCTATTCAAAATTGCATCTTTGGCTTTGTACACAACCGACATTCCACCGCTTCCTAACTTCTCCTCAACTTTATATCTGTTGCCTATTACAAACTCATCCATTCGACATCATCACCCTCACAACATCTCTTATTTTTAATTCATACCAAAAGGTAGACAACGGTTATATTGTCAATTCCGCCTGCTTCAAGAGCTTTTTCTATTAATCTTTTCCCTATTTCATCAAAACTGTTTTCCTTAAATATCTTGTGTATGTATGTCTCAAAAACCATGTTGGTAAGTCCATCTGTACACAGCAAAAAGCAGTAATCCTTACCTTTTTCTCGTGCAAACTCGTAAATATCAACTTCCAGCTCTTCTTCAATTCCAACTGCTTTTGTTATAATGTTTTTCTTGGGATGGGTATAAATTTCTTCTTTTGTAATTTTCCCATCTTTGAACATTTCATAAACCAGAGAATGGTCCTCTGTAATTTGTCTAATTTCATTACTATCTATAATGTAGACTCTTGAGTCTCCGATGTTGCTCACAAGTATCTTATCTTTATAGCAAAATAGTCCCGCTAAAGTGGTCCCCATTCCATACAAAAGGGGATTTTTTATCTGATGGTTTATAATCTTTTGGTTTGCATACCTGTAAGCTTCTTTTATAGTCTCTTTCAGAGAATATTCTAACATTTTCTGATTCAATAAAATATAGTCAAGTACATACTGGCAGGCAAGGCTACTTGCCACCTCACCTGCACTGTGTCCACCCATCCCATCAGCTATCAAGAAAATATTCAAACCATCTTCCCCTGTGTAAACAATATAATAATCCTCATTGTTTGCCCTTACATTTCCTTTTTCTGTGAGTGCAACGTATCTCACGCATTTCATCTCCTACTTTTCTGAAATGTTAAAATATCGTCTTCTCAGCTGTCCGCACGCTGCAGATATACTACTGCCAAGCTCTCTTCTGATTGTAACTTGAATCTGATATGATCTTAAGGTTTCAAAAAATGCTTTTATTTTTTCCTTTGAAGGTCTTCTGAAGCCTTTTTCTTCAACAGGGTTTACAGGAATCAAGTTTACATGTACAAGCTTACCTTTTAGCATCTTGCCAAGCTCTTGAGCACATTCAATAGAATCATTTACCCCATCTATCAGGGCGTACTCAAAAGTAACTCTTCTATTAGTCCTTTTAATGTAGTAATCAACTGCTTTCATAATATCTTCAACAGGATACTTTTTGTTTATCGGAACAAGCTTGTCTCTCAGGCTATTATTTGGGGCATGCAGAGATATTGCAAGGTTTACTTGTTTTGGAAAATCACAGAGCCTATAAATTCCTTCAACTATGCCAACTGTGGAAATGGTGATATGCCTTGCCCCTATGTTCTTCCCCTCTTTTGAGTTTATTATCTCAATAAATTTAAACACATTTTCAATGTTGTCAAATGGCTCGCCACTTCCCATCAGAACCACATTTGTTATTCTTTTGCCTGTAAAGTTTTCTGCATTGATTATCTGGTCAACCATCTCTCCTGGCGAAAGGTTTCTTACAAACCCGCCTATGGTAGAGGCACAAAACCTGCAGTTCATTTTGCATCCAACTTGTGTTGAGACGCATATTGCATTCCCATACCGATAAGGTAGAAACACGCTTTCAACTCCATTTTTATCGCAAAGTTCAAACAGGAATTTTATACTCTCTCCATCACTTTGATATTTCAAAATCTGTAAAGAGTTTATCAAAAACTCATCCTCAATCTTTTTTCGAAGTTCAAGGGGAAGATTTGTAAATTGCATTACATCAGTAGCATTTTTCTTGTAAAGCCACTCAAAAACCTGGGTTGCTCTAAAAGGCTTTTCGCCAACACTTTCAAGCCAGATCTTAAACTCATCTATTGTTAAGTCCTTTATAAGCCTTTTCATGTTCCTTATTTTTCGCCCTCTTTTCTAAGTTTAGCTATAAAAAATCCATCACATTTAAACTCATCAGGGAAAATGGTTATTTGGGATACCAATGAAAAATCTCTGTGCTTGTCTAAAAACTTTAAAACTGTCTCTTCATTTTCTTTTCTTGACAGGGTGCATGTAGAATAAAAAAGAAGTCCTCCTTTTTTTAAATAGCCTGCGGCATTGTCAAGTATTCTTACCTGCAGCTCATGAAGATTCTCAATATCCTGATAACTTTTGTTCCATTTGATATCAGGCTTTTTCCTAATTGCACCAAAACCCGTACATGGAAGGTCGGCAATCACAATGTCAAATTTTTCGGCAAAATCAGGGTTAAAAACCTCAGCGTCACTTTTTGCAACAATGATATTATCAAAACCAAGCCGCAAAATGTTTTCTCGCAATACATCAAGCTTATGTTCGTTTATATCACATGCAACAACAAACCCATCTATAACCTCTGCGCAGTTAAAAGTCTTTCCACCTGGTGCGGCACACAGGTCTATCACTTTCTTTGCTCTTTTAAAATCTTCTTGGTTAAACTTTACAACAAGAGAAGATGCCAAATCCTGAAAATAGAAATAGCCTTCCTTATAAAGTTCTGTTTCCTTTATGTTACCCTTCAAAACATGGATTATTTCATTGTTATGAGAATTAATCTCATACTTAAATCCGTTTTTTTCAAGCTCCTGTGTTAAAGTATTTACATCGGTTTTTTTAGTATTTATCTTTATACTCTGAGAAGGTTTCGTATTTAAAAATTCCAAAATTTTCAAAGTTTTTTCAAGTCCATAACTTTCTTCTAAATAATCTATTAAAAACCTGGGATAAGAAAGCTTTATTGAGACATAACTTTTATAGTTCACATCCTTAATTCTTTCCAATGACTCTTCTATTTGGTTTTTGTTTCTGATTATATTTCTCAAAATTGCATTCACAAAAGCCTTTAAATGTGGACTTATTTTGCTTGCAATTTCACATGCCTCGTTCACTGTTGCATATTCTGGAATCTTTTCAAGAAAAAGAAGTTCGTATGTTGCAACTCTTAAAATGTTTAATATCCTTCTATCCTTTACTCCTTTTTTTGCAACAAAATTAATATAGTAATCAATAAGGTTTTTGTATCTCAAAACACCATGAACCAGCTCAACAAACAAAGCCCTGTCCTTTTCATTTTTTAATTTTTGATGGAATTTTTCCATCAAAGAGTCCATACCAGAAAACTTTTTCTTTTCAACCTCAAACAGTAGGAGAAAAGCTGCTTCTCTCGTATTAATTTTTAATCATCCCTTCTTCGTTGAACTAAACTAATATAATATAAAAGCTGAAGTATAGCAACAGATACTGCTGCAACATATGTCATAGCAGCCGCACCAAGCACTTTCTTTACTGCTATCTCTTCGTCAGGAAGTATAACGCCTGATACTTTTAACGCCTCTACAGCCCTTTTGCTGGCATTTAACTCAACAGGCAGTGTAATCAAGGTAAACACAACTGCTAAACTGAAAAGCAAAATTCCAAGATTTATAAATATATCTCCATTCTTCAGTAAAAGCCCTATCAAAATAAGCGGAAAAGCCAAATTCGACCCTATATTCACAACAGGTACCATGGCAGTTCTAAGAGCCAGCCACGGATATTTTTGGTAGTGCTGAATGG